>NZ_CP042906.1:2524000-3155000 GCF_008728855.1 Hypericibacter terrae
GCGGGAACGCGACGGCCTCGGGCGGCTCGGCCGACCAGCTCTTCGGCATCGAAGGTCTGATCGGCGGCAGCGGTAACGACAACTTCACCGGCAACAACGCGGCCAACTACCTCGACGGCGGCAGCGGCAACGACAATCTGGCCGGCGGCGGCGGCAACGACACCCTGATCGGCGGTGCCGGCGCCGATACTCTGAATGGCGGCACCGGAGACGATGTCATCTTCGGAGACTCGCTCGACAGCGTCGATGGGGGCACCAACGTCAGCAACAATCTGCTGACAGACGGCAACCATGGTGACGTGCTGCTCTTCGGTAGTTCGATCGATCTGACCGCGGCTGGTCTGAATGGTCACTTCAAGGGCATCGAGACCATTTCACTCCAGAACGCAGCCTCCGGTGCTTCGGGCAACCAGACCTTGTCGCTGAACATCAACGACCTGGTCGATATGGGCACCACGGGCACCGCGGATCCGGGCGGCCAGTCGGGCGGCGCGGGCACGACCTACGACTTGACCAAGGCTCTGCGTGTCGACGCCGATGCCGGCGACACCGTCAATCTCGTCAATACCGGTGCGAACGATCATTGGCTGAGCGCACCGGGCGCTACCGGCATCCCGGCCGGCTATACCCTCTACGTCCATGTCACCTCCGGCACCGAGGCCGGGACGAACGAGGACGGGTATGTGCTGGTGAGCGGCACCGCGAACGTCACCCATTCCTAGACGGCGGTTCGACGAACAGCCCGGCGACATCCGTCGCCGGGCCGGACGGAAAAGGGCGGGAAGGCCGAAAGGTCTTCCCGCCCTTGCTTTTCGGGGACCCGGGAGGGGCGGCGAGGGCCAAATGGGCCTGCCGTCTTCCGGCGTCTTCTGGCAGCATCCTTACCCCCGGTTAGCAATCCTTCGTTAGGATCCTTGTCCCTCAGCGCCCCGGAAGGTGCCTCGCATGCAGCCTGACGATTGGAGCCATGGCTACATCACCGACCAGCTCTATACCGACGGATTCTATCGGGAGCTGTCGCCGGCCTGGATGAACTATGTGGCCGCGCTCAATGGCTGCCATCCGCGGCCGATCGACGGGGCCTTCACCTATCTCGAGTTGGGCTGCGGGCTGGGGCAGAGCACCAATGTGCTGGCGGCCTGTTTTCCCAAGGCGCAGTTTTACGGCGTCGACTTCAATCCAGCCCATATCGACCATGCGCGGATCTTCGCCCGCGATGCCGGCATCGCCAACGCGACCTTCCTCGAGAAGGGCTTCGACGAGCTGGCGGAAGGCGATGTCCCGCCCTGCGACTTCATCGGCCTGCACGGCATCCTGTCCTGGGTCTCGCCCGAGGTGCAGCGCGCGATCCGCGGCGCGCTGAAGCGCTTCCTGAAGCCGGGCGGGCTCGCCTATCTCAGCTACAACGCCATGCCGGGCTGGGCCTCGTCGGCGCCCAACCAGAAGCTGTTCTACGAGTTTTCGCAGGAGCTGTCCGGCCCGGTGACGGACCGCATGACGCGGTCCCTGGCCCAGGCCAAATCCCTGGTCGAGCTGAAGTCGGCCTATCATCTCCAGAACGAAGCTGCCGTGCGGCATCTGGATACGCTGGGCGACAAGGCGCCCGCCTATCTGGTGCATGAATATCTCAACGGCGCCTGGCACTGCTTCTATTCCTCCGACATCGCCGACGCCATGGCGGAGGCCAAGCTCACTTATTGCGGTGCCGCCACGCTGATCGAGAATCACACGGACCTGGTGGTGGGGGACGCCGCGGCCAAGATGCTGCGCGAGCAGCCGACCGACCGGCTGCGCCAGCTGCTGCTGGATTTCCTGATGGCGCAGCGTTTCCGCCGCGACGTGTTCGTGCGCGGCCATGCCCGCCTCAACGGAACGGCAATCCTGCAGACCATGCGGGGGCTGCATCTGGCGCCGGCGCGCGCCCTCACGGATGCCGACGTCACCGCGAAGCTGCCGCGCGGCGAGATCAGCTTCGACAAAGGTACCTATCCGGTCGTGCGCCGCATCCTCATGGAAGGATCCCTGCCGGTCGGGGACCTGGTCGCCCGCATCCGCACGGAAGCGAAACTCGCCGGCGAGATCGACCGCACCCTCCATGTCATGGCGGCCTGCGGCCATCTGATGCCGGCGGCGCAGCCCTTCCTGCCGGCGGCGATGCCGGCCCATCCCTCGCGCTACAACATCCCGTCGCCGGTCAATCGGGCCCTGCTCGCCAAGGCGGTGGAGACCAAGACGCGTCGATATCTTGCCAGCGCGGTACTGGGCAATGGCGTCGCGATAGAGCCCGCGGAGGCGATCGCGCTCGATGTCTTCGCCAATGCCGGGCAAGGCAAGGTCCTGCCGCGCGAGAAGCTCGAGGATGCGATCCGGGAGCAGTTCACCGCCCGCAATCTCCGGCCGAAGGCGGTTCAAGGCTCCGCCGAAACGCCGGAAGAGGGGATGCGACGCATCGCCAAGGAGCATGCGGCCCATCTGATCGACGATATCCTGCCGCAACTGGTGCGCACCGGAATCGCCACTTGCCATTGACGCCCGCCGCGGGCTAGGCCTGCGCCGTCCTCGCCAGCAGGCGTTCGATGCCGAGCCCGGTCAGGGGCGCGCTGGGGGCGGCTCCCGTCGCCAGCTCGGCGATGACCCAGCCCGCCGCGGGCCCGAGCTGGAACCCATGGCCGCAGAAGCCGAAGGCGTGGAACAGCCCGGCATGCCGGCTGCTGGGCCCGATTACCGGCGAGCCGTCGCCCAGATAGCCGTCGACGCCGGTCCAGCTGCGGATGATGGCGAGCGGCTTCAGGCCCGGGACGATCGAGAGCGCGATGCGGGCGGCATCGATGTTGGCGGCGGCCGTCGGGCGGCTGGTCAGGAAGTCGGGGCCGGCGGGCCGGTCGACCGAGCCGAAGATGACGTTGCCGCGTGGGATCTGGCGCAGATAGAGCGCGCCGCCCACGACCCCCAGCACCGGCACGATGCCATAGGGGGCCGGCTCGGTGACGAGCACCTGCGGGATCATCGGCGCCAGCTCGACCGGTTCGCCCAGCTGCGCCGCCAATTGTCCCGCCCAGGCCCCGGCGGCGTTCACCAGGATGCCGGCCCGGGCGGTGCGCCCATCGGCGAGAGTGACCCGGAAGCCGTCGCCCGTGGCCTCGACGGTGCGGATCTCGGCCTGCTCCTCGACCCGGGCGCCGGCCACGCGGGCCGCCAGTGCGAAGGCAGGCCCGACCAGGCGCGGATTGGCGTGGCCGTCGCTGGCGCAGAGCGACCCTCCGACCACCTGCGGGCCGACCCAGGGAAAGCGTGCCACCAGGGCATTGCGGCCCATGAGCTCGAGCGGAAGCCCCAGCGCACCCGCATCCGCGCGATAGCGCTCCAGCACCGCCATGTCGGCCTCGCTGCGGGCGAGCCGCAGATGGCCGCCGAACATGCGCTCGCCGTCGATGCCGACATGCTCGGGCAGGTCGGCCCAGATGCGCCGCGCCAGATGCGAGAGCGGAATCTCGCGCAGGTCGCGGCCTTGCTGGCGCACCCCGCCGAAATTGACGCCGCTCGCCCGCATGCCCACCCGGTCGCGCTCGAACAGAACGACCTGGAGCCCGCGCTTGCGCAGATAGAGCGCGGCCGAGCCGCCGACGATGCCGCCGCCGATGACGATCGCATCGGCCTGGAGGGGCGTGCCGGTCACGGCGCCGGCTCCGCTTCGGCGAGCGGCTCGAGCGGGAGGGGCTTCACCGGCGGCTGGGCCCGGAAGCGCCCGACCGCCTCGACCGGCTTGCCGAGTGCGGCCGCCAGGATCTCCGCCGCCGCCGGTCCGCAGACGCGGCCCTGGCAACGGCCCATGCCGACGCGGCAATAGGCCTTGGCGCGATTGAGCTCGGTGGCGTCGATCCGGGCCGTGGCGCGCAGCTCGCCGGCTGTGACGTTCTCGCAGCGGCAGAGGACGGCATTGTTGGGCAAGGCGGCGGCGAGGGCGTGGGGGTAGGGAAAGGCGGTCTCGAGCGCCGCGCGGGCGGCCCGGAATCCGGCCAGACGCCGGCGCAGGAGCGCCTGCCGGTTGCGATCGATCGCGGTACCGCGGTCGGCCAGCAGCGCCAAGGCTGCGAGCTCGCCTGCAGTTTCCGCGGCATCGGCGCCCGCGATCCCGGCGCCGTCGCCGGCGAGATAGACATGCTTCGGACCGGCGGCGCGGCCGTCCGCATCGCGCTCCGGGAGCCATTGGCGATTGAGCGGATCGAAGCCGAGCCGGCAGCCCGCCAGCTCCGCCAGCTGGATCTCGGAACGCAGTCCCCAGCCCAGGGCCAGCGCGTCGCAGCCGATGGAATCGCTGCCCGCGGGCGTATCGAAGCCGATATTGGAAATGCGATCCTGGCCCATGATCTCGATCGGCCGCACGTCATGGACGATCCGGATACGCCGCGCCTTGAGCCAGGCCAGGTACCAGAGGCCCTTGGCGAAGAGCCCGGGGGCGCGAAGGAGGCCAGGCGCGGCATGGCGCTTGGCAGCCCAGGGGGCGGTGTCGAGCACCGCCGCCACCTCGCCGCCGGCCTTGGCGTATTGATAGGCCACCAGATAGAGCAGGGGGCCGCTGCCGAGGAACACGACGCGCCGGCCGATCGCGCATCCCTGATATTTGAGCGCGACCTGGGCGCCGCCCAGACTGTAGACGCCGGGCTTGGTCCAGCCGGGAACGGGAATGATGCGGTCGGTGGCGCCAGTCGCCAGGATCAGCGATTCCCAATCCAGGCTGAAGCGATGCCGATCGGCATAGCGATAGCCTTGAAGACGGCCGGGCTCGATTTCCCAGACCAGCGTCTCGGGCCGGTGATCGAAGGCGTCCGAGTTACGATCGAAATCGCGATGGAGGCGCCGCGCCTTCGCTGCCTCGAAGCCGTAAAGCGCCTGGGCGCTGCGGCAAAACTCGCCTTCCAGCGGCGGGCGGCGATAGATCTGGCCGCCATTGCGCGGGGCCTCATCCAGGATCGTCGGCTTGAGCCCGTAGCGCGCCAATGTCAGGGCGGCACGCGTACCGGCGGGGCCGGCGCCGACGATGACCATGCGACCCGCGGTCATGATTTTTCCATGCGATCGCGACGAGACCGCAAGCCCCCTCCCCCTACCCCCTCCCGCAGGGGGAGGGGGCGGGGAATTTTTTTTCTCCGCCTCCTTAGCTTCACCCGAGAAGCACGCGAGATTGATATTTGTAGATCGCGCCCCCTCCCCCTGCGGGAGGGGGTAGGGGGAGGGGTGCCGATGCGAGCTTGCCGCAAGGGAATCATTTGTTGGCTATAGGAGAAGGGGCCGTGGTCTCGCTCGCGGGCACCAGCGGCGCAGGCGTCGTGCGGACCACCAGGCCTGCGCTGATCAAGGTCGAGCAGGCGCGGACGCGCCGGCCGTCGCCCAGGGTGACCCAGCAATCCTGGCAGGCGCCCATCAGGCAGAAGCCGGCCCGCGGGCCGTCGCCGAACTCCGACTGACGGAGATGGCCGCGCCGGGTCAGGATCGCCGTCATCACCGTGTCGCCGGCCAGCGCCGTCGCCGGCTCACCATCGAGCTCATAGACCAGTTGCGCCCGGCCGGTCTCGGCGAGGCGGAGGAACTGGCTTTCGCTCATGGCAAGCGCGGCTCCAGATGGGAGGGCACATGGCCGCTCAGGCGCGGGTCGTCGATGAATTCGGTGCGCTGCCCGATCGGATGGAAGCCGGCCTTCTGGTAGAGCGGCAGGGCGCTCGGATGATCGAGCGTGCAGGTCTCGATCAGGACCCGGGTCGGGTTGCTCTGCCAGGCCGTGTCGATGGCGAAGATCAGCAGATAGGGGCCCAGTCCCTTGCCGATATGCTCCGCCATCAGGCCCAGATGGTTGATGGTGACCTCGCCCTCATGCCGGCGGTCGATCTCGACATAGCCGGCGGGACAGCCGTCGATATAGAGCACATAGATCTCGATGCGCGGATCATGGATGATTCCCGCGATCTCCGCATCGCTGAGGTAGCGGCGGTAATACCAGAACCAGGGATCGCCGACGCCGGCATAGAGATAGCGGAAGAAGCGCACCGGCATCTTCTCGGCGCGCAGGATCGCGATCTTGCCTTCGGGCGTCGGCATCGGCTGGCGTGCGGGGCGCTGGGTCATCTCGAGCAGGTTGACGACGACCTCGATCTTCTCCGCTTTTTCGCGATCCTCGGGGCCGAGCCAGCGCGCCATCACCGTGCGCGGGCTCACCTCATAGCCGAGCCTCTCATAGAATGCCTGCACGTCGGGGTTGGTCTCGCGGATCATGAGCTGGATCTTGCGCAATCCCCGCATCGCGGCCCAGCCCTCGGCGTGATTCACCAGGGCGCGTCCGATCTTCCGATGGCGCCGGTCCGGGCGCACCGCCAGACGATAGATCCAGGCGCGATGCCCGTCATGGCCGATCATGATCGAGCCCAGCAGCAGCTCGCCCTCGAAGGCCAGGAACAACTCGCCATGCTTGCTGGCGCGCAGGATCGGGATGTCGAGGGCCGGATCGTTGGGCGCGTGGTCGAGCCCGCAATCCTTCCAGAGGGCGACGACGGCGCCGAAGTCCTCGTCGCGATAGACGCGGATATGCATGGTGTTGACGCGCCTCTCCTTATTTTGTCATCGCCGGACTTGATCCGGCGATCCAGTCTTTGCCCCGAGCGAGGCGTCGGCGTTCAGCGCGTCCCTGCTCCCCTGGATCGCCGGATCAAGTCCGGCGATGACAGAAGGGAAGCGGGAGAGGGGATCGCTCTTTCCTTTAAGGCTCCACCGGCGTATCGCCCGGCAGGCCCCACTCGCTCCAGGAGCCGTCATAGACCGCGACATTCTCGTCGCCGACCAGATGCAGCGCGAAGGCCAGCACGCAGGCCGTGATGCCGGAGCCGCAGCTGCAGATGACGGGCTTGCCGAGATCGACGCCCGCCTGCTGGAAGCGTGTGCGGATGCGATCGGCCGGCAGGAACGTCTTGTTCGCGGGATCGAGCAGGTCGGTATAGGGAACGTTGAAGCTGCCGGGGATGTGGCCGGAGCGCCGGCCGGGCCAGGGTTCGGGCTCCGCGCCCTGGAAGCGCGTGGCGCTGCGCGCATCGACCAGCTGCTCGCGCTTGCTGGCGATATTGGCGCGAACCTGCTCCTTGTCGCGGACCAGAAAATTGTTGAAGCGCGCGGTCAGATGCCGTTCGCGCGGGTGGGGCAGGGCGTCGTCGACGGGTCGGCCCTCGGCGATCCATTTCGGCAGGCCGCCGTCCAGGATCGCGACATCGCGATGACCGAAGGCGCGGAAGGTCCACCAGACGCGGGCGGCGCTCATCATACCATGGGCGTCATAGATCACGATCTTGTTGCCGTCGCCCAATCCCAGCTTGCGCATGCGCGAGGAGAACTTCTCGGGCGAGGGCAGCATATGAGGCAGCGGGACCGAGGTGTCGGCGATCTCGTCGATATCGAAGAAGACGGCGCCGGGGATATGGCGCGCCTCATACTCGGCACGCGCGTTCTTGCCCTGCACGGGAAGGTAATAGGTCGCGTCGACCACGCGGATGTCGGGCGAGGCGAGACGCTCGGCGAGCCAGGCGGTGCTGACGAGACTGTCCGGATTGGCGTAAGCGGTAACGGTCATGGGCGATATCTCATTGTCCTCTCTCCCGCTGCCCTTCTGTCATCGCCGGACTTGATCCGGCGATCCAGGGGGCCGGGGACGCGCTGAACACCAATGCCTCGCTCGACGCAAAGACTGGATCGCCGGATCAAGTCCGGCGATGACAAAACAAGGGGGGCGCTCATGCGGTCCTGTCCGCGAAGGCCAGGTTGATGCGGCGGTTCTGCTTGCCCTTGTTCTCGATCTTGCCGACCAGGATGGGTCCGATCTCGCCGGTGCGCGCGATATGCGTTCCGCCGCAGGGCTGGAGGTCCACGCCTTCGATCTCGAGCAGACGCACCTTGCCATGGCCGCTGGGCGGCTTGACCGACATGGTGCGGACCAGCTCCGGCTTGGCGGCGAGCTCCTCGTCGGTGATCCAGCGCGGCCGGACCGGATGGTCCTCGGCGATCAGCTTGTTGAGCGCCGTCTCGATCGCGGCGCGGTCCGGCGCTTCGGGCAGATTGAAATCGAGCCGTCCCTTGCCGTCGCCGATCGAGCCCCCGGTCACGTCGCCGATCACGACGGCGCAGAGCAAATGCAGGCAGGTATGCATGCGCATGAGACGGTGGCGGCGGTCCCAATCGATGACGGCCTCGACCTCGCTGCCGACCTCGGGCAGCGCGCTGCCCGGCGCCAGCTTGTGCAGGACCTCGTCGGACGCGGCACCCTTGACGGCATCGACGACCGCGATCTCGCTGCCGCCGGCAAGCCGCAGGCGGCCGGTGTCGCCCGGCTGGCCGCCGCCCATCGGGTAGAACACGGTGCGGTCCAGCAGCACGCCATTGGCATCGGCGGCCAGAACCTTCGCCTTGCAGCTCCGGATATAGGCATCGTCGCGGAAGACGAGCTGGGTCATGGTTGACGCTGTCCTCTGTCATGCCCGGGCTTGACCCGGGCATCCAGTCTTGGCGGCCCTGGATCGCCGGATCAAGTCCGTCGATGACAGGGAGTGGGCGTTCCGTCCCTCGATCGCCTCAGATGAGCCAATCGGGCGTCGGCAGGTTCTTGGAGCGCAGGAAATCGGGGTTGAACAGCTTGCTCAGATAGCGCGTGCCGGAATCGCACAGCACCGTCACGATGGTATGGCCGGGTCCCATCTCCCGGGCGAGGCGGATGGCGCCGGCGACATTGATGCCGCTGGACCCGCCGAGGCAGAGGCCTTCTTCCTTCAGCAGATCGAACACGACCGGCAGCGCTTCCTCGTCCGGGATCTGATAGGGCGCATCGATCGTGATGTCCTTCAGATTTTCGGTGACGCGACCCTGGCCGATGCCTTCGGTGATCGAGCTGCCCTCGGCCTTGAGCTCGCCATGCTTGTAGTAGTGATAGAGAGCTGCGCCCAGCGGGTCGGCGAGGCCGATCTTGATCCTGGGATTGCGCTCCTTGAGCGCCATGGCGACCCCCGCGAGCGTGCCGCCGGTCCCGACCGCGCAGATGAAACCGTCCACCTTGCCGTCCGTCTGGCGCCAGATCTCTGGTCCCGTGGTGCGGTAATGGCCCAGGCGGTTGGCGGTGTTGTCGAACTGGTTGGCCCAGATGGCGCCGTTCGGCTCGCTCGCCGCCATCTCCTTCGCCAGCCGGCCCGAGACATGGACGTAGTTCTCCGGGTTCTTGTAGGGCACGGCCGGGACCTCGCGCAGGTCGGCGCCGGCCAGCCGCAGCATGTCCTTCTTTTCCTGCGACTGCGTGTCGGGGATCACGATCACGGTGCGATAGCCCAGTGCATTGCCGACCAGCGCCAGCCCGATGCCGGTATTGCCGGCCGTGCCTTCGACGATGACGCCGCCGGGGCGCAGCTGGCCGCGCCCGACCGCGTCCAGCACGATCGCCAGTGCGGCGCGATCCTTGACCGATCCGCCCGGATTGAGGAACTCGGCCTTGCCCAGGATTTCGCAGCCGGTGAGCGCGGAGGCCTTGCGCAGACGGATCAGCGGCGTGTTTCCGACCGCATCGATGAAATCGCGTCGAATATCCATGAATTTCAAAGGGTTGTTTGAGGATTCGCACCGGTCCGCCAGCGCGCTCCGGCGAGACTAGCGAACCCCATGGGGCGGGATCAAGCCGCGTGGGGCTGGGGGTGGATTTGTAGAGTGCCGGATTTCAAAGAAAAATCTCACCCCCTTCCCTTGCGGTAGGGGGAGGGGTGCCACTTCGGGATGCATCGAGTCCTTGGCACCCCCCTTCCTAGCCTTCCCCCGCCCGCCGGCTTCGCCGGCAGCATTCTTCAAGAATCGCGGGCAAAGCCCGCCTGGGGGGAAGGGATGGTCATTCAGGTCGGAGAGTCGCCTTCCTCACCCGCCGGCCTTCACCTGTTCGAACATGGCGATGTATTTCTGGCGAACATCGTTATCCATCTCGGCGAAGAAGATGCCGGTCTTGAACAGATCCTCGGGCTGGCGGATGCCGAGTCCTTCGAGGGTCGCCTGGTCGACCAGCTCGAAGCTCTTCTTGTTCGAGTGGCCATAGCCGAAATTCTCGATCAGATATTTCCCGACGCGCGGTTCCAGCATCGCATTGACGAGATCGTAGGCCGCGTTCACGTCGCCCGGTCCGTTCTTGCATTTCACCAGGCCGCAGAACCAGGTGAAGATGCCTTCCTTCGGTTTCATATATTCGACCGGCACGCCGGCCTTCTTGAGCCGCACCACGGCGTCGTTCCAGCAATAGGCGGCGACCAGCTCTCCCGAGGTGATGCCCTGCTCGACGGTGGTCTGGTCGGTCCACCAGAAGCGCAGCAGGTCGCGCTGCTTCTCCAGCAGCGCCTTCGACTGCTTGAACTCGTCGTCGGTCATGTTGAACGGATCTTTGGCGTGGGCGACCAGGCCGGCGACCAGCACCGCACCGTCGACCGAGTCATACTGGGCGAGACGCCCCTTGTATTTCTCGTCGAACAGGATCTCCCAGCTGTGGTTGTTGTTGTATTCGGTGGCGACGTCGGTGCGGTAGACGACCGAGGCGTTGCCCCATTCCCAGGGGATGTACCAGGTGCCGGCCCCGTACTTGCTTCCGGCATCCGTGGTGACGCCGTCGGCATTTTTGAGCTCGTCCCAGATATCGGCCCAGGCCGGGATGCGCGACATGTCGAAGGGCTCGATCAGGCCGGCATCGCGCCAGCGGCCGAGCGTGACCTTGCAAGGGTGAGCGAGATCAGCGCGGAAGCCGGCGCGCGCCTTGGTCAGCGCCTCTTCGTCTTCGCCGAACACGACCATGTTGGGCGAGCTGCCATGTTTCTCGATATAGCCCGGGTGGAATTCGGGAATGTTGTAGCCGTTCCAGGTGAAATAGGTGAGCTCGTCGCCGGCGCGCGCGGGGCGCGGCAGCAGGGGCGAGGTGACCGCCGCCAGGCCTGCGAGGCCGAGGGCCTTGGTGATATCGCGCCGCGACGCCTTGCCCTGGGCAATCCGGTCGAAAAGCTTGAGGCGCTCCATGATGCAGTCTCCCTTGCCAGGATTATTTTCCGGGGACCGATCCGGGTCCCGGGCGCGCGATGCGCCGATCGCCGGCCTGATTTCCGGCATGTCGAGCCCGCGATTATTGGCGCAAGGGTGGGGGCCAGCAACTACCCCGTAGGGGTATGATCCGCCATCTGGGGGCGAGTGCGGCAACCACTCACGGGCGCCGGAATGAGGTCAGGCCGTGGCCTTCCAGCTTGCGCGCAGCTTGTCGCGGTACAAGAGCAGCCACTGCACGGCAATGATGGAAAGGGAGTTGCCGATCCGCCCGTCGTCGATCATGCCGGCGAGTTCGGACACTGGAACCACCAGAACCTTGATGTCCTCGCCTTCCTCGGGGAGGCCATGGACCCCGCCGGCATCGCTGCTGTCGACCCGGCCGGCAAAAAGCGCCACCGACTCCGTGATGGCGCCGGGGCTGACCACGTAGCGGCAGATGGGCACGAGGTCGTGGATATCGAGGTCGGCCTCCTCCCGGGCCTCGCGGCGGGCGACCTGCTCGGGCGTTTCCCCCTCGTCGATGATCCCGGCGACG
Organism: Hypericibacter terrae; assembly: GCF_008728855.1. Taxonomy (GTDB): domain Bacteria; phylum Pseudomonadota; class Alphaproteobacteria; order Dongiales; family Dongiaceae; genus Hypericibacter; species Hypericibacter terrae. The sequence goes on from NZ_CP042906.1 coordinate 2,535,618, forward strand.
GCTTCGACCTGCCAGGAGCGCATGCCGGCGAGACAGGCGCCGACACGGAACTGCTCGATCATCACCACGCAATCCCGGACGGGATCGTAGGGCAGCACGCCGGTCACATGGCCGCGATCATAGACCTCGCGGTCGATCGGACCGCTCATCCCCCCGTTATGAAGGCGGTGGCGCAGGCGATAGCGGTCGATCCGGCCATAGCCACGATAAGCGGGCTGGCGCTCGAGAATCTCGACGTCGTCTTGGTTCATGGAGAAGAGCCGATCATGAAGGGCGATGTGAAAGGGGGATGACCGACGCTAGCAAAGCCGGGTCGCGGCGGCCAGGAACGGTATTTTTCTCATAACGGGACGCTGGCCGGTCGGTGGATTTGCGGCGGAGAAGGCTCGGAATCAGTCAGGGTCTCTGAATGGCTGTTTAACCTGGACTTATGCGTGAATTCCTTTGGACATGACCCGGGAAGGGTGGTTTGCTTACTGGCAAATAATGAGTTCCGGCGCGTCCTTGCAAAGCGGGGATTGAACGTCGGCGTTATGGTGGTGCACGCCATTCTCGGGGAGGGAGACGACCATGTCCGACGACCTTAAGAAGATTCATCCCTATCTGCCGACATTGCTGACGCAACTCCGCAAGGGCAAGGTCGACCGGCGCGAATTCCTGCGCACCTCGACCCTTCTGGGTTTGTCGGCGACGGCCGCCTATGGGCTCGCCGGCTGCGACGAGAAGAAGGAGGAGCAGGCATCGAGCGAGAGCACGACGGCAGCGACGACCACGACCACCCAGACCGCGGCGGCGCCCGCCGAGAACGTCGTCCGGGTGGGTATGCGCGTCCCGGCCCTCGACAATCCGGCGACCTTCTCCTGGGTCTACGACTCCAACGTCGTGCGTCAGAGCAACGACTATCTGACCCGCACCGGCTACGACAACGTCACCCGGCCCTGGCTCCTGGAGAAATGGGAAGCCTCCGCCGATCTCAAGACCTGGACCCTGATCCTGAAGAAGGGGATCAAATGGTCGAACGGCGATGAGCTCAAGGCCGACGATGTCATCTGGAATTTGAAGCGCTGGCTCGACGAGAGCGTGGGGTCTTCGGTCGTGGGCCTGATGAAGGGCTATATGCTGGTCGAGTACGATACCGGCCAGAAGGACGACGCCGGCAATGCCAAGATGGGCACCAAGCTCTGGGAAGACAACGCGATCGAGAAGGTGGACGACTACACCATCCGCCTGAACTGCAAGGAAGCGCAGCTGGCGGTTCCGGAGCATCTGTTCCACTACCCGGCCCTGATCCTGCATCCGAGCGAGAACGGCAAGTGGGGTGTGAACTCGATCGGCACCGGCGCCTACAACTGCACGGAGCTCGAGGTCGGCAAGAAGGCGGTGATGAAGCGCCGCGACGGCTATTGGGGCAACAAGGCCGCCGTCGAGACCATCGAGTTCATCGATCTGGGCGACGATCCGGCGGCGTCGGTGAGCGCGCTCGCCTCCAAGCAGATCCATGGCCTCTACGAAGCGTCGACCTCGCAATATGCGGCGCTGCAGAAGATGGACCATATCAATCTCTATACGGTCTCGACCGGCCAGACCGCCGTGGCGCGCATGCAGCCGATCCACGATACCTGGAAGGATGCGAAGGTGCGCAAGGCGATGCGGCTCGCCATCGACACCGAGAAGGTGCTGCAGGTGGCCCATCTCGGCCTGGGCTCCGCCGGCGAGCATCATCATGTGTGCCCGATCCATCCGGAATACGCCAAGCTCGAGTTCATGAAGCAGGACATCGACGGCGCGAAGAAGCTGCTGGCCGACGCCGGCATGCCGAACGGCTTCGAAACCGAGATCTTCTGCAAGAAGGACCCGGACTGGGAACCCCAGGCGGTTCAGGCGATGGCCGAGATGTGGAAGCAGATCGGCGTCAATGTGAAGATCAATGTGCTGCCGTCGTCGCAGTATTGGGAGATCTGGAACAAGGAGACGGCGCCCTTCGCCTTCACCACCTGGACGCATCGTCCCCTGGGCGTGATGGTGCTGGGACTGGCCTATCGTTCGGGCGTTCCCTGGAACGAATCCTTCTATTCCAATCCGGACTTCGACGCGACGCTGACCAAGGCCGAGGGCATCCTCGATGTCGAGGAGCGCCGCAAGGTGATGGCGGATCTGGAGAAGATCATGCAGGAGGACGGCCCGATCGTTCAGCCGCTCTGGCGTGCGGTCTTCACCGGCTTCGACAAGCGGGTGAAGGGCTTCCAGATCCATCCGACCTACTATCTCTTCGCCGAAGAGTGGTCGTTGACGGCCTGAGGCGGCCGATAGGGAGCGGGGTGGTGGTCATGCCACCCCGCGATCTCCCCAATCTTCCAGCGTGACGCTTCGGCAACGGGAGAGGTACGCCGAGGGTGGTCGCCTTTTTTGCAAAACGGCTGGGTTATCTGGTCCTGACCATGCTGGTGGTGTCCTTCGCCATCTACATGATCAGCGAATTCACGCCGGGCGACGTGGCGCGCAAGGTGCTGGGGCCGTTCGCCACCCAGCACCAGGTCGAGCTGCTGACCGAGCAGATGGGCCTGAACCGCCCCGTCTTCATCCGCTATTTCGAGTGGGTCGGCCAGATCCTCACCGGCGATCTGGGCTATTCGACGGTCTATAAGACCGAGGTCAACAACATCATCTGGAACCGGCTGGCCCATACGCTGGTGCTCGCCGGCATCGCCTTCGCCGTGATCGTGCCTGCCTCGATCCTGCTGGGCGTTACGGCGGGCATGCGCGAGAGTTCGCGCCTCGACCGCTCGATCTCGCTCTTCAGCATCGTCACCACCTCGGTCCCGGAGTTCGCCTCGGGCGTGTTCCTGACCTCGATTTTCGCGATCTGGATCGGAATCCTTCCCGGCACCTCGACGCTCGACAAAGGCGGCGGCTGGTCGATCGCCTCGCAGCTCGTGCTGCCGGTGGCGGTGATGGTGTTCTACGATCTGGGTTATGTCGTGCGCATGGTGCGCGCCTCGATGATCGAGGTGATGACCCGGCCCTATATCCGCACCGCCGTGCTCAAGGGCATGAAGTTCCGCGACGTGATCATGAAGCATGCCCTGCGCAACGCCATGATCGCGCCCTTCACGGTCATCCTGCTGCAGATCAACTATCTCGTGACCGGCGTCGTGGTGGTCGAGGCGGTCTTCGCCTATCCGGGCTTCGGCCGGATGATGCTCGAGGCGGCGCTGTCGCAAGACATCGCCGTCATCGAGGCAGGGGCCCTGTTCTCCGTGCTGGTCGCGGTCGTGACGCAGATCGTCGGCGATTTCGGCTATATGCTCCTCAACCCGCGCATCCGGTTCAGCTGACCATGGTCGCACGAACCAACGAGACGCGAACGCGAAAGGCCGGCTCCGGGTTGCCGGTCTGGGTGCGGCGCATCGCGCTGCTCCGGGAATCGCCGGTCGGCATGATCGGTGCAGGCCTGGTGGGCTTCTGGGTCCTCATGGCGCTGTTCGCGCCCTGGCTGGCGCCCTATCCGCCCAACGCCAACGACTTCGCCGCCCAGGGCAAATGGCTGCCCTCGGCGGCCCATTGGCTCGGCACCGACAACCAGGCGCGCGACATCCTCTCGCGCGTGATCTGGGGCTCCCGGACGGTCCTGACCGTGGCGCCGGTCGCCGTCGCCAGCGCCTATCTCGTCGGCTGTGTCATGGGGCTGCTGGCAGGCTATTATCGCGGCTGGGTCGACGGGCTGGTCAGCCGCTTCTCCGACATCATCCTCTCCTTCCCGGTGATCATCCTCTACATGATCATCATCGCGAATTTCGGCCCCTCGGCTCTCAATATCATCATCGCGGTCACCTTCACGGCGGCGCCGCAGATCACGCGTATCGTCCGCGGCCTCACGCTCGAGCTGCGGGAACGCGATTACGTGGCGGCCGCCAAGATGCGCGGGGAGGGCGCCTGGTACATCATGCTGGTCGAAATCCTGCCCAATGCGCGCGGGCCGCTGATCGTCGATGCCTGCCTGCGCATGGGCTACACCACCATCGCCATCGGCGTGCTGGGATTCCTCGGCCTCGGCCTGCCGCCGCCCGATCCGGACTGGGGCGGCATGGTCCGCGAGACTTATGTCTGGATGTCGACCTATCCGCATATGGCGATCATCCCCTGCCTGGCGATCTCGTCGCTGGTGGTGGGGTTCAACATGCTCTCCGACGGCATCCGCGAAATCGGCTTGCGGGATTGAGGGGAGAGGCGATGAACGTAAGGAGATCGGAGCTCGATCACCGTTGTCCCCTCTCCCGCTTGCGGGAGACGGCCAGGGAGAGGGCTGATGGACCGAGCAGCCCCCTCCCCAACCCTCCCCCCAAGGCGGGGGAGGGGAAGAGCATGGTGCCATGACCCAACCCCGCCCGCCGGTCCTGGAGCTGCAGAACGCGTCGATCTCCTATTTCACGCGCGCGGGCGAAATCAATGTCGTGCCGGACATCAGCTTCCGCCTGGCGCAGGGCGAGGCGCTGGGGCTGGTCGGCGAATCCGGCTGCGGGAAATCCACCGTCGCCTTCGCCATCATGCGCTATCTGGGCGGCGCCGGCCGGCTCACGCGCGGAAAGATTCTCTTCGAAGGCCGCGATATGGGCCGCATGAGCGATGCGGAGCTGCGTTCGATCCGCGGCAGCAAGATGGCGATGGTCTATCAGGACCCGATGAGCAGCCTGAACCCGGTCATGCCGGTCGGGCGCCAGCTGATGGAGGTCCCGATGATCCATCAGAATGCCGGCGAGGCGGAGGCGCGAACCCGGGCGCTGGCGATGCTGGGGGAGGTCAATCTCCCCGATCCGCAGTCGGTGTTCGAGCGCTATCCGCATCAGCTTTCCGGCGGCCAGCAACAGCGCGTTGTGATCGCCATGGCACTGATGTCGGAGCCCTCGCTGCTGGTCATGGACGAGCCGACCACAGGTTTGGACGTGACGGTCGAGGCGGCGGTGCTCGATCTCGTCGCGCGGCTGCGGGCCAGGCATAACTCGGCTATCGTCTTCATCAGCCACAATCTCGGCACGGTGGTGCGGATCTGCGATCGCATCGGCGTCATGTATGCGGGCGAGCTCGCCGAGGAGGGCGCCATCGGCGCGGTCTTCCGCAACCCGCGCCATCCCTATACGCGCGGACTGCTGGATTGCATCCCGGTGCTGGGATCGGACAAGCGCTCGGCGCCCCTGCTGCCGATCCCGGGCCAGGTGCCGCCGGCGCTCGACCGGCCCAAGGGTTGCGTCTTCGCGCCCCGCTGCTCCTATGCCGAGGCGGGCCGCTGCACCACCGCCCGCATTCCAACCCTCGAAGTGGCGGGCGAGCCCGGCCACCGCGTGCAATGCGTGCGCGAGGCGGAGCTTCCGCCCTATCGCCGGCCGGTGGCCCAGGCCCACACGTCCGCCGCCGTCAAGGCGCCGGCCGAGATGCTGCAGATCACGGGCCTGAAGAAGACCTATCGGCAGTCGGGCGGCCTGTTCGACAAGAGCGGCGGCTATGACGTCAAGGCGCTGAACGATGTATCGATGTCCGCGCCCAAGGGTACAACGCTGGCCATCGTCGGCGAATCCGGCTGCGGTAAATCCACCCTGGCGAAGGTCCTCACAGGCCTGGAGCGTGCGACGGGGGGCCGGGTGCGCGTGGCCGGCGTGGAGCTGGCGGACAAACCGGTCGAGAGCCGATCGATCGACGTCAAGCGCTCGCTGCAGATGGTATTCCAGAATCCCGACAGCACGCTCAACCCCAGCCATTCGATCGGCTATGCGATCGAGCGCTCCCTGCGCCGGCTGAAGCGCCTGGCTGGCAGCCAGATGCGCGGCGAGGCGCGGCGGCTGATGGAGGTCGTCAAGCTGCCGGCCGACTTCGTTCAGCGCAAGCCCAGGCAGCTCTCAGGGGGTCAAAAGCAGCGTGTCGCCATCGCCCGGGCCCTCGCCGGCGACCCGGACCTGATGGTGGCCGACGAGCCCGTGTCGGCGCTCGACGTCTCGGTCCAGGCCGCCATCATCAACCTCCTGATCGAGATCCAGAAAACGCGCGACGCCACCCTGGTCTTCATCTCGCACGATCTGTCGGTGGTGCGTTACCTGGCCGATCAGGTTGCGGTCATGTATCTCGGAAAGATCGTCGAATTCGGGAGCGTCGAGGACGTGTTCTCGCCGCCCTATCACCCCTATACCGAGGCCCTGCTCTCGGCGGTGCCGGTGCCCGATCCGGATATCAAGCAGACCCGCGTGATTCTCGAAGGCAGTATTCCCTCGGCCACCGATCTGCCCGCCGGCTGCCCCTTCGCTACGCGCTGCCCGCGAAAAGTGGGTGCGATCTGCGACGACAGCCCGCCGCCCGAGCAGACGACCGCCTCGGGACACCGGATCGCTTGCCATATTCCGTTGGCCGACCTGGTGAAGGTCGGCCCGGTCGTGCGCCGAGTGGCGGAGTAGGGATTCCGCTTTCTGCAGCCTTGTCGGTTTCCGGTGCCACGGGTAAGACTGCTCCCGCCTGGTTAGAGGGGGAGAGCTCCATGGCGCGCGATCCGCGTTACGACATTCTGTTCGAGCCGATCAAGATCGGTCCGGTCACGGCCAAGAACCGATTCTACCAGGTGCCGCATTGCAACGGCATGGGCCATCCCAACCCGCGCGCGGTCGCCGGCATGCGCGGCATGAAGGCGGAGGGCGGCTGGGCGGTGATTTGCACCGAGGAATGCGAGATCCATCCGACCAGCGATATATCGCCCTACAAGGAAGCGCGGCTCTGGGACGATCACGACATTCCAGCCCTCGCGATGATGTGCGAGGCCGTCCATGAACATGGCGCGCTCGCGGGATGCGAGCTGACCCATCACGGCCCCTCATGCGCCAATCATTACAGCCGTGAGATGCCGATCGGGCCCTCGCATCAGCCGATCAACGGTTACGACCCGATGCAGGCGCGGGCCATGGACCGCGAGGACATCCGCAATTACCGGCGCTGGCATCGCGAAGCGGCGGTCCGCGCCGAGCGCGCCGGGTTCGACGTGATCTATGTCTATGCCGGCCACGATATTGCGATGCCGATGCATTTCCTGCAGCGCCGGCGCAACAACCGGACCGACGAATATGGCGGCAGCCTGCAGAACCGCGTGCGGCTGTTCCGCGAACTGATCGAGGAGACCAAGGACGCCGTCGGCCACCGTTGCGCCGTGGTCGTGCGCTATGCGACCGACGAGCTGATCGGGCCGGAAGGGCTGACGCTCGAGGAGTCCCAGGACATCGTCGGCATGCTGGCCGAGTTGCCGGACCTCTGGGATGTCAATGTCAGTTCCTGGTACAACGATTCCACCACCTCGCGCTTCAAGCCCGAGGGCAACCAGGAGCCCTTCATCGCCTTCGTCAAGAAGATGACGAGCAAGCCGGTGGTGGGCGTCGGACGTTTCACCTCGCCCGACACGATGGTCTCGCAGATCCGCCGCGGCGTGCTCGACATGATCGGCGCCGCGCGTCCCTCGATCGCCGATCCCTTCCTGCCGAAGAAGATCGAGGAGGGGCGGCCCGACGACATCCGGGAATGCATCGGCTGCAACATCTGCGTCTCGGGCGACTTCACCATGAGCCATTTCCGCTGCACCCAGAACCCGACCATGGGCGAGGAATGGCGCAAGGGCTGGCATCCGGAGATCGTGCCGGCGCGCAAATCCGAGGACGAGGTGCTGGTGGTCGGGGCGGGGCCCGCCGGCCTCGAATGCGCCCGCACGCTGGGCCAGCGCGGCTATCGGGTGCATCTGGCGGAAGCCTCCGACGAGCTGGGGGGACGCGTCGCCCGCGAAGCGAAGCTGCCCAGCCTGTCGGAATGGGGACGGGTGCGCGATTACCGGACTTATCAGCTGGGCAAACTCGCCAATGTCGAGATCTATCGCGGCAGCAGGCTCGATCCGGCGCATATCCTCGAGATGGGGGCAAGCCGGGTCGTCCTCGCCACGGGTGCCGAGTGGCGGCGCGACGGGGTGGGCCGCATGCATGGTTTCGCGGTGCCGGGATTCCAGGGCATCAACGTCTTCACGCCCGACGACATCATGGCGGGCAAGGCGGTCCAGGGACCGGTCATCGTCTATGACGACGACCATTACTATATGGGCGGCGTCATCGCGGAGAAGCTGCGGCGTCAGGGGCATGACGTCGCCATCGTGACGCCAGCCGACCTGGTCTCGAGCTGGACCCAGAAGACGCTCGAGTCCACGCATATCCAGCGCCGCCTCCTGGAGCTCGGGATCGAACTGCTGGTGAAGCAGGATGTCGTCGCGTTCAAGGGCGATCATGTGGATCTCGCCTGCGTCTTCACCGGCCGCGTGACGCAACGCGCCTGCGCCAGCCTCGTGACCGTGACCGCGCGGCTACCGAACGATGCGCTTCACCAGAAACTGATGGCGAACCCCGGCGCACTGCTCGAGGCAGGCATCAAGTCGGTGACGGTGATCGGGGACGCGCTGGCGCCGGGCACGATCGCGGCCGCGGTCTATCAAGGGCACCGCTTTGGCCGTGAGCTCGACGAGCCGGCCATGGGCGAGGTGGCCTTCAAGCGCGAGATCCCGAATTTGGCCGTTTGATCGGGTTAAAACGGAACTGACTCGCGGGAAAGCGCTTATTCCTATTTGAACACGGGGCCCGGCGGGACCGGCGCTTGCCAAGGGCGGGTGGCAGGGGCAATCTCGGTTCGACACGCCCGTCCTTCGCCGCTTTCCGGCAGGGGGCGCGGCATCAGGGAGCAATTGCCATGCGGTGGCGCGACGGTCGGCGCAGCGACAATATCGAGGATCAGCGCGGCCAGGGCATGCCCGGCGGCGGCAGTGGCGGCTTCGGTTTCCCGGGTGGCGGTGGTGGCGGCGGCTTACGGCGCGCCGGCCTCGGGGGCTTCGGCCTCGTGGTCGTGGTCGTGGTGGCCTTGTTCTTCGGCGTCGATCCCTCGCAGATCCTGCAGCAGATCACCGAGCCCGGCGGCTACACGCAGGACGCCTCGTCGACCTCCTCGACCGGCACGCCCAGCACCGCGGATGCCGACCTGCGCGACTTCGTCTCGGTCGTGCTCGCCGACACCGAGGACACCTGGACCGAGCAGTTCAAGCAGATGAACCTGACCTATCGCGATCCGAAGCTCGTGCTGTTCAATGGCGGGGTGCAGTCCGCCTGCGGCTTCGCGGAGACCGCGACCGGGCCGTTCTACTGTCCGGGCGACCAGAAGGTTTATCTCGATCTCGACTTCTTCCAGGAGCTCAGCGACCGCTTCAAGGCGCCCGGCGATTTCGCCCAGGCCTATGTCATCGCCCATGAGGTCGGTCATCACGTGCAGACCCTTTTGGGCATCATGGACAAGGTGGATACGCTGCGCGGCAAGCTCAACAAGGCCGACGCCAATGGTCTTTCCGTCATGGTCGAGCTGCAGGCCGATTGCTTCGCCGGCGTCTGGGCCAATCACGCGAACCAGGAGCGCCAGATTCTCGAAGCCGGCGATGCCGATGAGGGGCTGGCCGCCGCCGCGGCCGTGGGCGACGATCGCCTGCAGCGGGAAGGGCAGGGCTATGTCGTTCCCGAGACCTTCACGCACGGCACCTCCGCACAGCGCACGCGCTGGTTCAAACAGGGCCTTCAATCCGGCCTGATCAAGGACTGCGATACCTTCAGCGCCAAGCAGCTCTAGCCCGGCGCCTTCGGCGTCGGGGCGACGAACGGCCGCAGCGGCCGGCGCCTGTTGCATCCGTGCTGCATTTGGACGGTTCCGCGCGCATCGCTCGCGGCGCCGCTTGTTATCGCCTTTCCTCATCTTAATTTACCGGGATGTTGCAACGCACCATGTGGTGATTTGCGGGCGAGAAGCGCTTGTGGCGCCTCCGCCAAGGCTACCGGTGCCGTGAGGCGGGAATCGCGTCGCGATGCCGTCTGGGGGTTTGCCTATTTCAGTGGCGAAGGCGCGGTTGTCGGTTTCGCCATTGGACCGTTTTGGGAACCCCGCCGATGGGAATTGTCCGCTTCGCGCTGAAATTTCCCCACACCTTCTATGTGCTGGCGGGGCTGATGCTGTTCCTCGGCGTCAGCGCGATCCTGGTGACGCCGAAAGACATCTTTCCCGCCATCAATATCCCCGTGGTCACCGTGATCTGGCAGTTCACGGGCTTGACCCCGGAGGAAATGGAGCAGCGCGTCACCACCTACAGCGAATACTCGATCAGCACGAATGTCAGCGACATCCGTAACATGGAGAGCCAAACGCTTTCGGGAATTTCCGTTACGAAGATCTTTTTTCAGCCCAACGTCAATGTCGATCTCGCCATCAGCCAGATCGTCTCGGCCACCAATGCCATCCGTTCGCTGATGCCCCCGGGCATCCAGCCGCCCATCATCGTCCAATACAGCGCTTCCTCCGTGCCGGTGCTGCAGCTCAGCCTCAGCTCCGACACCTTGAACGAACAGCAGCTCTACGATTACGGCATCTACCAGATCCGCCAGGCCTTGGCGCCGATCCCCGGCATCACCCTGCCCACGCCCTATGGCGGCAAATACCGGCAGATCATGGTGGATCTCGATCCGGACGCGTTGCGCGCCCGCGGCCTCACGCCGAACGACGTGCTGAATGCGGTGAATGCCCAGAGCCTGACGCTCCCCTCTGGCGACGCCAAGCTCGGCGATCAGCAGATGATCGTGCGGATCAACGCGATGCCCCAGACCGTCGAGGCGCTCAACCATATTCCGATCAAGCAGGTCGGTCCCACGACGGTCTATCTCTCGGATGTGGCGCATGTGCGCGACGGCTGGGCTGTGCAGCAGAATATCGTGCATTCCGGCGGGAAACGGTCGGTGCTGCTCACGATCATCAAGAATGGCGACGCCTCGACATTGGACGTGGTGAACCGGGTGAAGGCAGCGATGCCTGCCATTCGGAAAGCAGCACCTCCCGGCATGCAAATCGACCTGCTGTTCGACCAGTCGGTGTTCGTGACGCAAGCCATCTCCAGCGTCCTGCGCGAGGGCTCCATCGCCGCCGGTCTCACGGCGGCCATGATCCTGCTCTTCCTCGGCTCCTGGCGGTCGACCCTGGTGGTGATGGTCTCCATCCCCCTCTCGATCCTGACCTCGCTGGCGGTGATGTCCGCGCTGGGCGAGACCATCAACATCATGACCCTGGGCGGCTTGGCGCTCGCCATCGGTATCCTGGTGGACGATTCGACGGTCACCATCGAGAACACCCACCGGCTGCTGGAAAAGGGCGAACCGTTCGACAATGCCGTGTTGGAAGGGGCCGCCGGCATCGCGGTGCCAACGCTGATTTCGACGCTCGCCATCTGCTGCGTGTTCGTTTCGGTCTTTTTCCTGCAAGGGGCGGCCCGCTACCTGTTCACGCCCATGGCGATGGCGGTGGTCTTCGCGATGCTGGCCTCCTATGGCATCTCGCGCACGCTCACGCCCATCGTCATCCGCCTTCTGATCCGCAAAGAGCACGAGAATCACGGTGCGGCGCCAGGCTGGCTGGGCCGCTTTCATACCCGCTTCAATGCCGGTTTCGACCGGTTCCGGGACTATTACGACTGGTTGCTCACCGGCATCATGCGCCGGCGTGTGCTGACGCCTCTCGTCGCCTGCGCGATCGTGGGCGCCGCTGCGCTTCTGTCGCAGGACATCGGCGAGGACTTCTTCCCCCAGGTCGATGCCGGGTTGATCCAGCTCCATGTCCGGGCCCCGGCGCGCACGCGCATCGAGCGGACCGAGCAGATGTTCCAGGAGATCGAGGACAATATCCGCCAGCAGATTCCCGAGAAGGATCTGTCGTTCGTGCTGGACAATATCGGCCTGCCGCAGCGCGTCTATAACCTGGCCTTCACCGACGGCACCACGATCGGCGTCAACGACGGCCAGATCCTGCTGCAGTTGAAGGACGGCCACGCGCCGACCGCGGACTATGTCAAGAAGCTCCGGCAGGAGCTGCCGATCGCCTTTCCCGACGTGCAGTTCTACTTCCAGCCCGCCGACCTGGCGACCCAGGTTCTCAATTTCGGCGTTCCCTCGCAGATCGATGTGCAGGTGCAGGGTCGCGATCGGGCTGCCAACGAGGAAATTGCAAAGACGCTGCAGCAGCGCCTGGCCGCCATCCCGGGCGTGGTGGATGCGCATCTGCAGCAGGAGCTGGATGCGCCGGAACTGTTCTACACGATCGATCGGACGCGCGCGCAGGAGCTCGGGCTGAACGTCAATCAGATCGCCAGCAACCTGAACATCACCCTCAGCTCCTCCGAGCAGGTCTCGCCGAACTTCTGGACCGACCCGGCCACCGGCATCCCCTATTTCTTCGCCGTGCAGACGCCGGAATATAAGGTTGCCAGCAAGAACGATCTCGACAACACGCCGATTGCCGGCAACCTGGCCGGCGCCGCCGTGGTGCCGGATGTGTTCGGCAATGTGGCCAGCGCCCAGCGGGAGTCGGTGGAGTCCGTTTACAACCAGTCGAATATCCAGCCGGTTTATGACGTCTATGCCAGCCTGCAGGAGCGGGACCTCGGCAGCACCGCCAGCGCCATCCAGAAGGTCGCTCAGGAGATGCGGGGCAAGCTCGGCCCGGCCGACAGCATCGTGGTCCGCGGTCAGATCGAGAGCATGAATGGCGCCTTCGCGGACCTGACCATCGGCCTGTTGGTCGCGGCCGTGTTCGTCTATGCGCTGATGGTGGTGAACTATCAGAGCTTCATCGATCCGCTCGCGGTGATCCTGGCCCTTCCGGGGGCGGGCAGCGGCATCATCCTGATGCTGTTCGTCACGGGCACGACCTTCAGCGTGCCGTCGATGATGGGCGCCATCATGGCGGTCGGCGTCGCTTCTGCCAACTCGATCCTGCTCGTCACCTTCGCCCGGGAACAACGCGAAGCCGGCATGAGCGCGATGCAGGCGGCACTGTCCGCCGGGACCACTCGATTGCGGCCGGTGCTGATGACGGCCGCGGCGATGATCGTCGGCATGGTGCCGATGGCGATCGGCGGTCCGGGTGAGGAGCAAAACGCGGTTCTGGCCAGGGCCGTGATCGGCGGCGTGATCGTGGGAACCATGACCACGCTGCTCTTCGTCCCTTATCTCTATTCGGTCTTTGGGAAGTATGAGCGCCGGCGCCTGGATGTACCCCAAGCCCTGAGGCAATCGCATTGAGGAGTGCCCCATGAATCACATTCCTTCTCCGGAGCAGGAGGTCGGACCACGCGGGCAGGAGACGCCGTCCGATCCGGGACTCGACCGACGGCGGCGGCGCATGGCCCTGCTGCTCGGGCTGGGGGCGCTCGCGGTGCTGGGTATTCTGGTCGCGATCGGCGCTTCGGGACATGCGGCGCGGCGTGCCGCAACCATCGCCACGCTCGAAGCCCAGCAGGCCGCTGTGCCGGCAGTGCATGTCGTGGCGGTAAAGCCGGTGGATTCGGCGCGTCAGGTCGACTTGCCCGGTACTCTTCAGGCCTTCGACAGCGCGACGCTGTTTGCCCGTGCCACTGGCTATATCAGCAAAAGAAACGTCGATATCGGCAGTCAGGTGCGTGCCGGCGACGTGCTTGCTGTCATCTCCGCCCCCGATCTGGATCAGCAGCTCGCCCAGGCTCGTGGCCAACTGGCGCAAATGCAGGCGTCGCTGGTCCAGGCGCAAGCCAACCAGGATCTGGCTCATGTCACCAACAACCGCACGTCGGAGCTGGTGAAGGATGGATGGGACACGCGCCAGCAGGGCGACAACGACCGCTTGACGCTTGCGGCCAACACGGCGGCCGTCGGCGTTGCGCGCGCCAACATCGAGGCGCAGCAGGCGGTGGTGGCCCGGTTGGAGCAGCTCGTCGGCTTCGAGAACGTGGTCGCGCCCTTCACCGGCGTGATCACCAGCCGGCTCGTTGATGTCGGGAGCCTGGTCTCAGCCGATGGCGCCAACAACGCGACAGCGCTTTTCTCGATCGTTCGCAGCGACGTGCTTCGGGTTCAGATCTACGTGCCGCAGGAAGCGTTCTTCGGCCTGAAGGTCGGGGACCCGGCCGAGGTCACGGTGCCGGAGCTTCCCGGCCAGGTCTTCCACGGCACGGTGGCCCGTGACGCCAGCCAGCTCGACCAGCAAACCCGTACCATCCTGACCGAGGTGGATGTGGACAATGCCGATGGCAAGCTGACCGCGGGCCTCTATGGCGTCGTGCATCTGAAGGAGCCGCGCCCGGAGCCGGTCGTGCTGGTGCCATCTCAGGCGGTGATTTTCAACAAGAACGGGCTCAGTGCGGCGGTGTACGAGAATGGCGTGGCACGCCTGCGCCATCTCGATCTCGAGGCGGATGACGGCGCCCAGGTGGAGGTCCGCGCCGGTCTTAAACCCGGCGACCAGCTCATCCTGAACCCGCCGGTCGGCGTCTCCGACGGCATGAAGGTCAAGATCGCGCCCGAGGTGGTGGCGGACGAGGCCACGAAACCTGGAAATTAATCCGCGCGCCGGCGATCGTTACACGGCTTGGTGCAGGCCGAGCCGGTCTCGTTCGCCGTTCCGACGCCGTCAGATCAGCCGCGGATCCAGTCCTTGAACTGCGCCTGCCAATAGACAAGCTGGCCATAGACCGTGCCGGGGAAACCGCCGGTCCATTGCAGGCCGTAGGGCCGCAGCAGCTCCCAGCGCTTGTCGCCCTCGACGATGGCGCTCGCCACCAGCTCGCCGGTCATGGCGGTGGTGCCCATGCCATGGCCGCCATAGCCCATGCAGTACCAGACATTGGTCTCGATCTCGCCGAGCTGCGGCATCTTGTGGGCCGGATAACCCATGAGCCCGCCCCAGGCGAGCTCGACCTTGACGTCGGCCAGCTGCGGGTAGACCGCGAGCATGCGCTTGCGCAGCCAGCGCGCGAGGCGCGGCGGGTCCTCGCCGAACATGGTGACGCCGCCGCCCCAGAGAATTCGCGTGTCGGGCAGGGGCCGGTAGTAGTCGAAATCGAAGCGCGAATCATAGACCGCATAGTTGCAATTGATCGCGGTCTTGAGCCGCTCGCCCAGCGGCTCCGTCACCATCACATAGGTCGCGACCGGCTTCAGCGCGCGCGAGAGGCGCGGCTCGAGATCGCGGATATAGCCGCCGCAGCAGATCAGCACCGTCTTGGCCACGACCTCGCCGCCCTCGGTCTTGACGCGCTTCACGGCGCCCTTGAGCTCGAGGCCGGTGACGCGCGACTGCTCGAACAGTTTGCCGCCCTTCCCGGCGAGGGTCTTGGCGACGCCGCGCGCATAATTGAGCGGATGGAAATGGAAGCCCTCATTGCGGTAGAGACCGCCGTGATAGCGATCTGTGATCAGGAACTGGCGAAGTTTCTCCTTCGGCCACCATTCCAGCTCGACGCCGAAATTCTCGGTCATGAATTTCATCTCGGCTCTCGCCTCGGCTGGATCGTCGCGCCACCAGCCGCCGACCATGCCGGAATCGACCGGTTGGGCCGGAATGGCGTAGCGATCGATGCGGCTCCGGATGAGCTTCACGGCGTCGCGGGTCAGGTCCCAGAGAGCCCGCGCGTCTCTCGGGCCGCTGGTCTTGAGAACGCGCTCGGCGCCGCCGGAGAAGCCGGGGCTGACGAAGCCGCCATTGCGGCCCGAGGCGCCCCAGCCGACCTTGTTGGCCTCGACGACGACGACCGAGCGGCCGCGCTCGGCGAGGCTCAGGCCCGCCGAGAGCCCCGCCAGGCCGCCGCCGACGATGCAGATGTCGGTCTCGATCTTGCCGGCGAGGGCGGGGTAGTCGATGCCGGGCGTCGCGGTCTGGGCGTAGTAGCTGTTGATATGTTGGGCCATGTCACATGTCTGGAATTTTTTGCGGATGATGGTGCGGAGCGGCGCGCGGGTCGAGTTCCGGGGCACCATAGGTGCCGGCGGTCATCGGGACGGCCACGTAATTGCTCTGTTCGCGGGCTGAAAGTGCACGCCGCACCAGGATACGCAGCGTGACGAAAGTGGCAATCAGGGAAAGTCCGCCGACCATGAACCAGAACAGGCCGAAGGGCCCGAGCCAGCCCATGACGAAACCGGCGACCGTCGGACCGATCGCCGAGCCGAGGCCCCAGGCGAAGAGCAGGCCCGCGCTGGCGGCGACGAAATCCTGCTTGGCGGTGTAGTCGTTGGTCTGGCCGACGCCCAGGGCATAGAGCGGCGCGGTGGCGCCATCCAGCAGGAACAGCACGACCAGGAGCGTGAGGAAGGCGGGCGTGTCGAGCGAGGCGACCAGCGCCGCCAGGGCCGCGGCCGAGATCAGCGAGATCAGCATCAGCGGCCGCCGGCCAAAATGGTCCGACAGGAATCCGATCGGAAACTGGATGATGAGACCGGCGATGGTCGAGGCGCTGAAGAGGATGGCGAGCTCGCCCGTGCTCAGGCCCACGCGCTCGGCATAGGCGGGCAAAAGGCCGTAATAGGCCGAGTTGAGCAACCCCGAACCGAAGCAGACCACGACGCCGGTGGGCGAGATGGTGAAGAGCTTGCGGATGCCGAAATGCACGCGGTCGCCGATCTCGGGATTGCCGACGCGGGTAAGCGCCATCGGGATCAGCGCCGTCGCGAACAGCATGGCGATGATGCAGAACAGGATGACCGAGCCGATCCGGTCGTGGAAATTGAGGGCGAGGGGGCTGACGCCGCTCGCGGCCCAGGAGACCGCCATATAGTAGGAAAAGATCCGGCCGCGATTGTCGTCGGTCGCCTTGTCGTTGAGCCAACTCTCGATCACCACGAACTGGCCCGCGAAGGCGTAGCCCAGCAATCCGCGAAGCGCGATCCAGGCGTAGGGCTCGTTGAAGATGATATGGCCCAGCGTGGCGTTGCCGGCGACGGCGGCAAAGACCGCGAAGGCGCGGATATGTCCGACGCGATCGATGACCCAGTGGCAGCTCAACGTGCCCAGCAGAAATCCGGTGAAATAGCCGGAGGTGACGAGGCCGATGAGGCTGGTCGAGACGTTCTTCTGCGCCAGATCGAGGCTGATGAGAGGCGACAGGACGCCGAGGCCCGCTTCCATGAAAGCGACCGCCAGCAGCACCTGCGTCACCGGTCGGACGCCTTTGAGCATGGGAATTCCCCTGTATCCGTCGCCGCAACCTGCCGGCACCGTTCCCGCCGCCATGCTCGCCCGGCGGGCCAGGGCTTGGCAACGGAAAGCGGTTGCACGAACTGGCGAGAAATATTCTCGCCCCCTCCCGCAAGGGGAGGGGGCGAGATTTTTATCTGATGTGCTATTCGATCAATGCCGTCTGGCCGCGCTTGTAGAGGCCGTTGGCGATGATGAGACGCTGGATCTCGGAGGTTCCCTCCCAGATCCGGTCGACGCGGAGCTCGCGGAAGAAGCGTTCGGCCACGTTCTCGCGCATATAGCCGCGCCCGCCGAAGATCTGGACCGCGCGGTCGGCGACCCGGTTCGCCATCTCGGAGGCATAGAGCTTGGCGACGGCGCATTGGGCATGGCTCACCTTGACGTCCACGCCGGCGTCGATCTCCTCGGCCGTGCGATAGGTGATGAGGCGGGCCGCCCAGAGCTCGGTGACGCTGTCCGCCAGCATGAACTGGATTGCCTGGTAATTGGCGATCGGCTGGCCGTTGGCGTAACGCTCCTTGGCGAAGGCGGTGGCCTCTTCGATGAGGCGCGCCGCGGCCCCGCAGCATCGCGCTGCAATGCCGATGCGCTCATAGCGGAACCAGTCATAGGTGAAGCCCATCCCGTCGCCTTCCTCGCCGATGCGATGGGTCACGGGCACCCGCACATCGTTGAACCGATAGATCGGGTGGTGGGCGGCGTAGTTGTGGGTATAGGCGGGGGTGCGGACCAGCTCGATGCCGGGCGCATCCATGTCGATGAAGAACAGGCAGTGCGCGCCCTTGTGCGATCCCTCGGCCAGCTTGGCCTGGAAGATGAAGTGATCGGCATGGTTGGCCGAGGTCACATGCCATTTCTCGCCACTGAGGACATAGTGATCGCCCTCGCGCCGCGCCGTGGCCTTGATGCCGTCGACGTCGGAGCCGGCATCGGCCTCGGTGATAGCGTAGCATTCATGCCGCTCGCCGCGGATGTTGGGCTTTACCCATTTTTCCATCTGGAAGGGGGAGCAGGCGGCGACCATCCAGGGCGGCGTCGAGCTGTAGCACCAGCCGAGCGCATTGGTGACCTTGCCGATCTCCTCCTGGATCACCGTCTGCTCCAGCATGGTGAGTTCCTGGCCGCCGAGCGCGCGCGGGATCGCCAGCGCGTGCAGGCCGATCTCGCGCGCCTTCTGCTTGTGGCGCTTGCGGATCTCGGGCGGCAGCTCGCCGCCATTCATCTCCGCCTGGACCTCATAGGGAATGAGCTCGTCGGTCACGAAGCGGCGGGTCTTTTCCTGCCAGGCGCGGGCGCTGGGCGGCAGCGGATAGGACATCGAAGTCTCCAGATCAGAAGGGCTAGGGTGCGGGCGATGCGGCTAGCATCGCGCTGTTGGTCGCGGCGATCGTGCCCGGCGCGGGCGCGCGGCGCAGCTTCGCGACGGGAAAGTGGCGCCGAACCTGGTCATGCAGCTGACGCACGCAGATCTCTTTCTCCGATAGGACTCCCACCTCATAGCTGCTGCTCTCGAGACCGCGCTGGACGGATTCGATCAGGAAATTGTCCTCGTTGAACACCGGCCAGTTGACGCGCCAGCTGAGATAGCGACAAGCCTTGAGCCGGCGCTCGAGATCGGTCGGCAGCCCCGCCAGCTTGTAGGACCGTCCGCGCAGGGCGCAGCGTCCCGGCCCCAACGGGACGGCATGGAAATAGTCGATCTGGTCCGGATAGATGTCGAACCCGATATTCGGCAGCAAGCCATAGAAGGTCCAGGCGCGTTGGCGTTCCGGCGTCAGGTAATCGAGGTCCGGCAGCAGGCGCTGATAATGCCGCTCGCTCCAGTTGGGGGAGGGCCGGTCGCGGAGCTGGGCCACGGCGCGCGAGACATCGCCGGGCTTCACGTCGAGATCGTAGCTGTTGCCGAACAGGCGATAGAGTCCGGGGTGGCCGACCGGGACATGATAACCCTCGAGAAAGTTATCCATCATGTTCTTCCAGTCGACCGGGACCTCGATGAAATAGAGCTTGTCGCGCGGCTCCATCTCGGGGATGCGGTATTGGTCGAGCTCGGCGGCATAGGGCGCCATGCGCTCGGCGATGCTGGGCCCGCCCTCACGGAACTTCACGAACACGAAGCCCTGCCAGATCTCGAACGGCAAGGGGTGAAGCCCGTGGGTCGCCTTGTCGAGACCCGGAAACTGCTTCTCGCCCGGCACGGCCTTGAGCCGGCCATCGAGCCCGTAGGTCCAGCCATGATAGAAGCAGCGCAGCGCAGCGCCCTCGCAGCGGCCGAAATCGCCACGCGCGACCGCCGCGGCGCGGTGCCGGCAGACATTGTGGAAGGCGCGGATCTCGCCATCCTCGCCGCGCACCACAAGCGCGCGCTCGCCCAGGAAGTCGAACGTGGCATAGCTGCCGGCGTCGCGGATCTCGCTCTGATGGCAGACCAGCTGCCATTGATTCAGCAGCAGATGCTCTCGCTCGAGCGCGAAGAACTCCGCGTTGTTATAGGTCCAGGCGGGAAGGGTCTCGGGCGGCCCGAAGCGCTTGTCCTGCCGAACGACCGGCGCTGGGACGGGGCGATCCTGCGTGGAAACAATGAGGGTCATGACGGAAGATCCTCTGATGTGTTCTGCGAAAGGGGACGACAGGGGGCGCCTGTCGGGCGGCTTCAGGCGGTCGCGGCCTGCGCCGGTTGGGGCGGGCGGGCATGAAGCGCGAACTCGCGGGGAAAGACGCTGGCCAGATAGACGAAGGAGACCCGCTTGAGATCGTCGCGGCTGACCGTCTTGGGATTGGTCAGGAGGTCGAGCCAGAGTCCGTCGCTCATGGCATTGAAACCCCGCGCGATGGCATCCAGATCGAGCCCGCGATAGCCGCCCCGCTCGGCGATGGCGGCGCAGAGCCCGCGGGTCTGGGCGAAGAAGCGGGCCGAGATGTCGGCGCAGATCTCCAGATATTCCGGCCGCCAGCGCGCCTCGCCCCAGAAGGCGTACCAGACGGTGAGATGCTTGCGGCTGGCGATGCGGGGGTTGAAGTCCGCCTCGATGATGGCGGCGAATTGCTCGGCCGGTTCGTCGCCGGCCTGCGCGATGGCCTGCTCGATGAAGCGCTCGTAGGTGGCCGCCAGATGGCGCAGCGTCGCGACCAGCAGCTCTTCCTTGCTGCGGAAATAGAAGTTCACGATGCCGCTGGAGAGATGCGCCGCCTTGGCGATGTCGGCGAGTGTGAGGGCGGCAAAACCGTGGCGCGCGATCATGTCGATCGTCGCCTCGATCAGCTGCGTGCGGCGGATTTCCTTGATTTCGGCGCGTCCCATGAAATGAAGTATGCATTTATATATTCCATAATGCAATGAAAATACTGTAGATTATGTAATTTATTGAATGATCACATAATCAATATCTCCAGAAATGGGGAACCTGGCGGTGTGAAAGGGCAAAGACAAGGCAGAGCCTGCTTGCCTTGCTGCGCCCGGAGCCCACGGTTAGGCTGCGCCGCCCTGGCCCCCCGCGGCCCCGCTGAGCGGAAAGGATCCTGCCTTGCTCGAGATCGTGAATGACGGTGCGGTGCGCACCCTGGCGCTCGATCGGCCCGACGCGCGCAATGCGCTGAGCCTCTCCTTGCTGAAGGCCCTGCGCGCCGCCTTGGCGGAGGCGGTCGAGGACAATGTGCGCTGCCTCGTATTGACCGGGCGCGGACGCGCCTTCTGCGCCGGCGCCGACGTCATGGAGTGGTCCGAGGAGGTGGCGCGCGGCGCGACCGATTACGATTGGGTGCCCCAGTCGCATGCGCTGATCCAGGAGATGGCGGCCTTTCCGGCGCCGACGATCGCGCTGCTGAACGGGGCTGCCGTGGGCGGCGGCCTCGATCTGGCGCTCGCCTGCGATTTCCGCTTCGCCGCCGACAGCGCCAAATTCATCTGTTCCTATACCAAGGTGGGCTACTCGCCCGATCTCGGCGGGACCTGGCTGATGCCGCGCCTGATTGGCATCGAGGCCGCCAAGCGCTTCGCCTTCACCGGCGAGACCTGGCTGGCGCCGGAAGCGCTGCGCCGCGGCCTGATCACGGAAATGCATGGCAGCGATACGCTGCAGACGGCGACCTATGAGTTCGCGAAGAAGCTCGCGAACGGACCGACGGTCGCGCAGCGCCACACCAAGCGGCTGATGGACAGCGCCGGGGAACGGACGCTGGAGCAGCAGCTTGAAGAGGAGCTGGCCGCGGGCCGTCTCTGCGCCCAGACCGAGGACCACAAGGAAGGCCTGGCCGCGGCCGTCGAACGCCGCGACCCTAACTTCGTGGGGCGCTGACACCGATGCCGCTCGATTTCACGCCGACCGACGAGCAGCGGATGCTGGTCGAGACCGTCCGCACTTTCATGGAGAGGGAGATCTTCCCCCATGAGCGCGAGACCGAAAGGCTGGGCGAGGTGCCGCCCGAGCTGGGCGAGCAGATCAAGCAGCGCTCGAAGGAATATGGCCTCTATGCCGCCAACATGCCGGCCGAGATCGGCGGCGGCGGGCTCGATTTCCTGTCGATCGCGATGATGGATCGCGAGATCGGCAAATCGACCTGGGGCCTCTGCGGCTGGATCGGGCGCCCCTCGCAGATCCTCAATGCCTGCGAGGGCGAGCAGCGCGAACGCTATCTGCTGCCGTCGATCCGGGGCGAGATCAAGGAAGGCTTCGGCCTGACCGAGCCCAATGCCGGCTCCGATGCCATGGGAATCCAGACCCGCGCCGTGCGCGACGGCGACGACTGGATCATTAATGGCAGCAAGCATTTCATCAGCGCGGTGCGGAAGCCGGACTTCATCATCCTCTTCGTCGTGACGGGAATGGACGAGACGCCGAAGGGCCCGCGCAAGCGCATCACCTGCTTCCTGGTCGATGTCGGCACGCCGGGCTTCGAGATCACGCGCGGGCCCCGTCCGGTCAGCCATCGCACCTATCACAATTACCAGCTGAGCTTCAGCGATGTGCGGGTGCATAAGCGCCAGATCATGGGCGAGGAGGGCAAGGGTTTCGACCTCGCCGGCTCCTGGCTCGCCAATACGCGCCTGCTGGTGGCTTCCAATTGCTGCGGCAAGGCCGAGCGCGCACTGCAGATCGCCACCCAGTGGGCCGCCACGCGCAAGCAGTTCGGCCAGACCATCGGCAAGTTCCAGGGCGTCTCCTTCAAGCTCGCCGACATGGCGACCGAGCTCGCGGCCGGCGATATGCTGACCCTCCATATCGCCTGGAAATACATGAACGGCACCATGACCAATGGCGATGCCGCCATGGCCAAGGTGTTCTGCTCGGAGATGGCGCAGCGCGTGACCGATCACGCGATCCAGATCCTGGGCGGCATGGGCCTCATGGACGAGGTGCCGCTCGAGATGCTGTGGCGCGACACCCGCATCGAGCGGATCTGGGACGGCACCAACGAGATCCAGCGGCATATCCTCTCGCGCGAGCTGCTGCGGCCCTACGAAGCCTGAGCCGCGAACGACCGCTGCCAACCGACAACCAAGGACTTAGTCTCCCGATGTTTCAGAGCGATCTCCTCAAGGGCAAGCGCATCCTCATCACCGGTGGCGGCACCGGGCTCGGCTATTCGATGGGGCAGCGCTATCTGGAGCTGGGCGCGGAGCTGGTGATCTGCGGCCGGCGCACGGAGGTCCTGGCCGAGGCCAAGGCCAAGCTAGAAGCCGAGACCGGCGGCAAGGTCGAGACCCATGGCTGCGACATCCGCGATTCCGCGGCGGTCGAGCAGATGCTGGACGCGATCTGGGCGGTGCGTGCGCCCGACGTGCTGGTGAACAACGCCGCCGGCAATTTCATCGCGCGCAGCGAGGAGCTGTCGCCGCGGGCCGTTGATGCGGTGCTGGGGATCGTGCTCCATGGCAGCGCCTATGCGACGCTCGGCTGCGGCCGGCGCTGGCTCGCCGGAGGCCACAAGGCCACGGTGCTCAGCATCATCACCACCTATGCCTGGACCGGATCGGCCTATGTCGTGCCCTCGGCCATGGCCAAGGCCGGGGTCATGGCGATGACCCGCAGCCTGGCGGTGGAGTGGGGTGGGCGGGGCATCCGGCTCAATGCGATCGCCCCCGGGCCGTTCCCGACGCCGGGCGCCTGGGAGCGTCTGGTTCCCCGGGCGGACCTGGCCGAGGGCTTCGGCACCAAAAATCCTTTGGGCCGGGTCGGAAATCACAGGGAACTCGCGGACCTCGCGAGCTTTCTTGTCTGTGATGGATCGGGCTATATAAATGGCGAGGTCGTGACCATCGATGGCGGCGAATGGCTGATGGGCGCAGGGCAGTTCAACTTCCTCAGCGCACTCACCGATCGGGATTGGCAGGCGCTGAAGCCGAAGAAAAAGAGCTAAACGCTTATCGATATTGGATTAATTTGGCTTTCCCGAGGCCCACGGGCTGGCCGATGAAGGATAGACTGCCGCTGCGCCGCGAGGGATCGACCCGCGGTTGCGACAGCGGACAGAGGAGGGCCATGTTTCAACGCATTTCCTTGGCGGCCGCACTCACGGGAGCCCTGCTGCTCGGCGCTTGCGCCAGGCAGTACGAGGATCCGCCCGCGCGCCAGACCAGCCTGATTCACCCGCCGCCGGTGGTCGTGGCGGAGCCCTCGCCGCCGGAGCCGGTGCCGATGCCGGCGCCGGCCTTCCCCATTCCGCTGCAGAAGCCGGGCTCCGAGGTCGATCTGGCCTCGACCACCGGAACGACGACAACCGCGAGCGACACGACGGCAACGGAGCCTCCGGACGGAACCCCGAATGCGATGCCCGACGGCAGCACCACTGTCGCGCCCGAGGCCGCCGACCAGACAGCAACGGCCGGCACCGCACCGCTGGTCGACCGGGACGATCCCAAGCGCCTGGTGGGCCTGAACGAGGCGCAGACCATCGGGCTGCTGGGCGATCCCTTCATCGCCGAGGAGCGGCCGCCGGCAAGGATCTGGACCTTCTCGGAAGGTGGCTGCCGGCTGCAGGTCTTCTTCTATCCCGATCTGAGCGACCAGCATTTCGAGGCGCTCACGGTGGCCTTCTCCGGTATCGACGATACCGACATGGCGCGCCGGGCTTGTTTTGAGGCTTTATTGGAGAAACACGGTGCCTGAAGGTAGCGATCTGAAACTTCGAGGCCGCGTTGCGGTCGTGGACGACGACGCGATGTTCCGCGAATCCCTGGGATTGAATCTCGGGGAGAGCGGGTTCGAGGTGATGGAGTTCAATGGTGGGCGGCCGTTCCTCGACTGGCTGGGTGCCGGCAACGGCGTCGACGCCATCCTGCTCGATTGGCGCATGCCGGGCATGGACGGGCTCGCGGTGCTCCGCTCGCTGCGCGAGCGCGGCGTTCGCGTGCCGGTGATCTTCCTGACCGCCCTCAGCGACGACATCTACGAAGAGGCGGCCTTGCGCTTCGGCGCGGTCGATTTCATCGAAAAATCGCGCAGCCTCGCGATCATCCTGCAGCGGCTGCGCCTGATCACGGATGGCGCCAAGCCAAACGCCACCGGTGCCGCGGCACCTGGCGCGGGCCCCACGCTGAAACGCGGCAAGCTCGAGCTCAAGACCGACATCGCACGTGCCTTCTACGACAACAAACCCGTCGACCTTACCGTGACCGAGTTCAACATCGTCTGCGCGCTCGCAGCAGCGATCGACGCGGATGTCTCCTATCGACAGATCTACGATCTTGCCCGGGGCGCCGACTTCGTCGCCGGGCAGGGCGAGGAAGGCTATCGAGTCAATGTCCGTTCTTTCATCAAGCGGATCCGGCAGAAGTTCCGAACCGTCCATCCCGAGTTCAACGGGATCGCGAACTACCCCGGATTCGGCTATCGCTGGGTCGATCCCGAATAGGGAGATCCCGGTGGCGACGACCGCTCTACCTCCCTTACGGGCTCATTCGCTGGTCCGTCGCGTCGTCCTGTTGGCCGGGGCCTTCATCGCCGTGCCGCTGGTGCTCTACATCACCCTGCGCGACGTCTATAGCGAGCGCCAATTGTTGCTGCTGGAGGGCGTGCGGGAGCAGGGGCGGCTGGTGGCCACGGCGCTCACGCCGCTTCTGCAGGAAGAGGACGTCTCGGCGCTGCCCAAGATCGCCGGCGAGCTGGATCGTTTCGGCGGTCCCGAGACGCGGCTCAAGGTGCTGTTCAGGAAGAGCGGCGATGCCGGCGCCTCGAGCTTCTATTTCGTGGCCGCGGCTCCCGCGGTGGATACCAATCAGCTCGACGACGAGCGCCAGACTTTGTTGAAACAGGGGATCCTCGAGAAGGTCGCCGCCACCTGTAACGACCGCGTGGCGCTCGCGGATCGCTATCATGCGCCGGACGGAAGCGAGGAGCTGCTGACCTCGATCACGCCGGTGCTGTCGCCGACCGGTTGTTGGGCGATCGTCATGTCGCATCCGCTCGACAGCATCATCGGCACGCAGCTCGGCCGGGCCTATTGGACGCGGCCCGAGGTCCAGATCGCCGGCGCCATCTATCTGCTGCTGGCGGCGCTCACCTTCGGCGTGCTGGTGAGCATCCGGCGCAGCGTGATCCGGTTCCGCGACCTGGCGCAGGAGATCCGCGTCGATGGCAAGGACGGCGCCACCTTCGCCGAGCGCAACGAGGTCGCGGAGCTCGGCGGCGTGGCGCGCGAGTTCGATCGCATGATCGGCCGGCTGCGGGCGTCGGCCCGCCATCTGCGCCAGGCCGCGCAGGACAATGCCCATGCCTTCAAGACCCCGATCGCGATCATGCGCCAGGCCATCGAGCCGCTGCGCCGGCTGGCCACCACCGGCGACGACCGCGCCAACCGCGCGCTGCAGATCCTGGAATCCTCCGTCGACCGGCTGGATTCGCTGGTGGCGGCGTCGCGGCGCATGGACGAGACCATGGCCGAGCTGGTCGATCCGCCGCGCGAGCGCGTCCATCTCTCGGCGCTCGTCGGGCGCATCGCGGCCGGCTATCGGCCGCTGATCGAGGGCCGCCGGATTGCGCTCTATGCCGATATCGAGGCCGGTCTCACGGCGCTCGGCGGCGAAGAGCTGATCGAGACGATTGTCGAGAATATTCTCGACAATGCGGTGGGCTTTTCGCCCGAGGGCGGCCGGATCGATCTGGGCCTCAAGCGCAACGGCGCGCGGGTGATCCTGAAAGTCTCCGATCAGGGGCCGGGCGTGCCCGAAGGCGACCTCGAGCGCATCTTCGAACGCCAATATTCGCAGCGTCCGACCGAGGGCGCGGGGGCCGACGATCATCGCTGGCATTCGGGCCTCGGATTATGGATCGTTCGCCGTAATGTCGAGGCGATGGGCGGCGATGTTAAGGCTTTGAATGCCCCCAAAGGGGGCCTAATTCTCTCGGTATCTCTGCCAGTTGCGCGATAAACTTAGCATAAAGGGAGATTAACCACTTACCACAACAATGCCTCATCGGGCCCGCATGCGATTCGGCTACCTTGTCCCTCGCATGATGAGTTTGATCCCCACACAAGTCGCCGCGGCGACCCGGTCTCGCAAGTCGATCACGACGCGCGATACCTTCACCGACGAGCCTCTGAGCGAGGCCCGCGCGAGCTTCAGCGCGGAGCTCGATTGGACGCTGCGCCGCATCGGCGCGGTGCGTCTGCGCGTGACTGTCGCCTGCCTGACCATGCCCCGCGACGGGAAGCAGGGGCAGCGTCTGGCGGAGGTCATCGCGGCGATGGTCGCCCGTCATTCGGCCTTGGCCGGTGTGGATACGGACGGCGCCGTTCTGGCGGCGAGCTTCGGGCCGCGCCGCTTCGGCGCGGCGGGCGACATGGAAGAGGCACGGCGTCTGATCGGCTGGTTCCGTGAAGCCGTTGCCGAGGTCGCGCCCGCCCTCGAAGGCCGCGCGATGATTTCGGTCGCTCATCTCTGGAGTGACGAATGGGTCGGCCTCGCACCCTATACGCGGCGCGTCATGTTCGCGGCGCCCTTGCCGCTGGCAGGGCTGGCCGAAGCGGTCTGATCCGCTCTCAAGAGTTCTGAGCCGAAGACTGGGCCCCGTTTCAGCCGGGGCCCTTTCTATTTCGGGTGCGACCCTTACTCGGGCCGCAGACCGCGGAGCGTGAGGTCGCCCTCCGCCAGCGCCGCCTTCACCGAAGTCAGGCCCAGCTCCAGCTCCTCGAAGCGTTCGCGCACGCGCCGGATCTCGGCGATCTCGAGCTCGCCCGGCAGCGTCTCGGTGTTGTTGCCGAGGTCGATCAGCTTGGCGAGATAGCGGCCGCGCAGGCGCGCCACCAGGCGCGCCAGCTTCTCGACCTCGCCGGGAGCGACGTCGATCACGGCATTGAGGGCTTCCTTGCGCGCGAGCTTGCGCTCCTGGGCGCCGAGCTGCGACAGGAACTGGCGCACGGTCGGCGCCGTGTCGATGGCGGGGCCGGGCAGGCTCGATTTCGTCTCGGCGGGCTTGGGCGCGGCGGTGCGGGCGAAGACCGGCTCGCGCGGGCCGTCAGCGGCTTCGGCGCGGGCCCGGCGGTCGGCGCGGGTCAAAATGGCAAGGCTCATGGGTGGCCTCCTTCCTGGTGGGCGCAAGAACGGCCGGCTGGGCAGATTCGTCCCCTCTCCGGCCTTGGCTGCCCACAGTCTTGCAAACCATAAGCCAAGCCCGTGCGACGGCAGATCAAGACGTTAGCGCTCCGCGGCAGGGGCAGAGGGTAAAGATTGCCGGGTCGTTTCGGCCGGATTGCCGAATGCCAATTGATCCAGCCGGGCCGCTTACCGGACCCATCGGGGTCGCGATGTGCTTCAGATACCGGTCCTGAGCATCACGCGCTCCGCGATTGATTTAAATGTCTACTGCCGCGACCGATCCGGCATCGGCAGAATCGCTCTGACGACGATGTTGTTGTTTCCACCAATGACGCTGAGCGGAGGGGGCGCAAAAGGCGCGCTGCGCTGGATCGCCGTTGCGGCGGCGTTATCGAGAACTTGGTAATTGGTGCTCTGGATGAGCTTCATGTCCACCAATCTACCCTGACGATCGATGACAAGCCGAAATATCGCGACGCCGCTCAGATTGAACATCTCGGCTGTCGGCGGGTAGTAGCTGTGGCTGAGAATCGTCGCCAGCATGGCATTGAGGTACTGATCGCCGCTGCCTTCATCGAGCAGCAAATTCAAACTGTCAGGTGACGTAGCAGCTTCCGATTGCGTGGGCGGTGTGATGACGGTCTTCCGTTGATCCGGCACCGGCGGCTTTTTGGGGGGCACGGGTGCCGGGATCGCGGCCTGTTGTGTCTCGCGCGGCGCGGATTGGGGCGGCACCGGAACAGCCTGCGGCGACGGCGCGTCTGGCAACACCGGGGCCGCGGTCGCAGCCGGTGGCTCCGGCAGGGGAGGCGTGGGGGCAGTCGCCGGTGGCGGCGGCGCTGCCTCCGCAGCATGAGCGGGCGCGCCACCCGGCGGCTTATCAGCTTGATCGCCTCCCGACGCGGCTGGCGGAACCTGTTGTGGGGGTGCCGGCGGCACCTTTGGCTCCGGCGGTTTCTCGACGGGCTTTTCTACTGGAGGCGCTGGCGGCGGCTTGGGCTGCTCCATGACAATGTCGACCGGGATCGGGTCGGGTTTGTCTGGTTTGCTCAGGATGAATCCATCGTCGATCGTGGTGACCACGGCGATGTGCAACAGAATCGCCGCGATGATCGCCACGCCCCACCGCCACCGGAGATCGCGGTCGGGCAGGGGCGGCGACAGGGGAATGCGTTCCTCGTGATAGGAACGCGCGGCGCGCTCGAGCGAGAAGCTCGGCGCGGCGCTGTCCATTATCGCGAGATGATCGGTCATGCCCGCCCGTCAGTTTCGCTCAAGGGCCTGTCGGCCCGCTGTCCGGAGCGGACCGATCGCCGGCGCTCACGGCTGTAGATGTAGGCGAGGTTCTGCGGATGGCCAGGAATGAGCGCGGACCTTACCGATTTGCGAGAGTTGCCCGGACCGATGCCGGGACGGGCGCATCGGCCTCCACGCTTGCCTGCGGGCTTCTGAAACGCCCCGACGGCGTCCTGGGTTTCCTCGGCGAGGATCCCTGACCTTGCCGAGCCCTGATTCCGGAACGAACAAGGGGTTGAGAACACTGCCTCAACCCCTTGTTTTAAATGGCTCCCCGGGCCGGATTCGAACCAGCGACCAAGCGGTTAACAGCCGCTTGCTCTACCACTGAGCTACCGGGGATCAGAGGCGGCCGGGGTTATAGCAAAAGCCCCCCTGGCCTGCAAAGTTTCTTTCCGGGCCGTGACAGGGGGCTAAAGCATTTGGCCGACGCGGATTTTTGCCGCGGGGCACCGGCCTGCAAACGCCTGCTTCCGGCCCCGATTCGGGCCCCCGGCCCGGGTCAGGCGATAGGTTTGTCGTACACCCGATAGGTCTTGTAGACCCGCCCGCCGACCTTCTCGATGATCTTCCGCATCGGGATGTTGTCCTCGAGGATCCAGGAGAGCTCCGCCCGGTTGGCGCGGAGTTCCTTGGTCCCCTGCCGCAGCTCCTCGAGCACCCGCAAGATGATGCCCGACCCCACCATGGTCCGGTGATAGGGCTTGCTCAGGCCGAACAGCAGGACGCGGCCGGTCCTGAGTTTGGACACCTTGAGCCGCCAGAGCAGCTTGGCCCAGCCGAACGGGAAGAGGCGTCCGTCCAATCCAGCGATCGCCTCATAGATGTTGGGAAGCGAGACGATCATGCTGACCGGCTCGCCATTGACCGAAGCAATGATGACCACCTTGGGCTCCACCACCGCCTTCATGGTCTTGGCCGCATGCGCGATCTCGGCCTCGGTCAGCGGCACATAGCCCCAATTGTCGGCCCAGGCGTCGTTGAAGATGTCGAGGATGATGCGCAGGTCGCGGTCGAAGTTCTTCATGTCGACATTGCGCACCGTGACCGCGGCGGGATCCATGCCGGCGCGCCGCAGGATCGCCTCATGCGTGATCGGGTTGTTCTTGTCGACATCGTAGTCGTAGGCGATCAGGTCCTTGACCTTGGCATAGCCCGCCGCCTCCACGAGCGCGCCGGCGAAGGGCGGGCTGTAGGGCATCATCATCATCGGCGGCGCGTCGAAGCCGTCGATCAGGAGCCCGACCTCCTCGTTGGTCGAGAAGTTGAGGGGGCCCATGGCGCGCTTCATGCCCTTGGCCTTGAGCCAGCCCTCGGCCGTGGCCAGCAGTGCGCGGAACAGGGCGGGATCGTCTACCGCGTCGAGGAAGCCGAAATGGCCGGTGGCGTCCTTGTAGCGCTCCAGATACAGGCGATCGATCTGGGCGCTGACGCGGCCGACTACCTCGCCGCCGCGCCGGGCGAGGAAGAGCTGCGCCTCGGCATGCTCGAAATAGGGGTTCTTGCCGGGCGTCAGCGCCTCGCGCCGCTCGAACCGCAGGGGCTGCACGAAGCCGGGGTGACCCTGGCTGTAGAGCCGGCTCGGCAGGCCGATGAAGGCGTCGAGATCGCGCCGGTTGGCGACCGGCGTGATCTCGATGGCGTCGGAACGGCCGCTCCCGCGGTCAGCGGCTGCAGACATGGAGGACCGTTTCAGTTCTCGCTGGATGCCACGCGAAAGCGGCGGGGATTGCCGTCGCCGCGCGTGCCGTGGGAAAGCGCGGCGACCCAGGGATAGCGCAGGGCTTCGTCCTCGGTATAGCCGAGATTGAAGACCGTCGCGCTCTTCTGCCGCTCGCGCGCGGCGCCGTAATAGGTGCCGAACAGCTTGTCCCAGGCATAGTTCGTGATGCCGTAATTGCCC
The DNA here is from genome assembly GCF_008728855.1 of Hypericibacter terrae. Classification (GTDB taxonomy): domain Bacteria; phylum Pseudomonadota; class Alphaproteobacteria; order Dongiales; family Dongiaceae; genus Hypericibacter; species Hypericibacter terrae. Next base: position 2,566,433 of record NZ_CP042906.1, read on the forward strand.
TGCTCGTTATGGAAGTGGTGCTGGAGATGCAGCCGCTTGATGCGCTGCAGGAACTTCGATTTCGGCGCGAAGTTCAGATGCTGCACGCAGTGGCAGAACTCGTAGAAGATCGTGGTGACCAGGCCGGTGGCGAAAGCAGCGGCGGCGCCGGCGGGCCCCGCGATCAGGTAGCCGACCGGAAGCGTGATCGCGCCGATGGTGGGCAGCGTGGTGTAGAGCGCGCCGAACAGGACGCGCAGATTGTGCGGATCCTGGTGGTGGTCGAAATGGATGCGCTTCCAGCCCGCCGCCGTGAAGCGGCTCTTGTAGAGGTAGCGCCCATGCAGCACGAAGCGGTGCAGCAGGTACCAGACCAGCGGATAGACCAGGATCGACACCGCCACCGCCGGGATCAGCGGCAGGGGCGATTCCATCCAGCGCCAGACCAGCCCGATGGAGACGATCGACAGCGCGATATAGGTGAGCACCGGCGGATAGGTGAAGAAGGCCCTCACCAGTTCCGGCAGCGTCATCCGGTCGAGATTATGGGTGCGATTCCAAAGGCTCATAGCCGCCTAAATCCTTGTCCGCCAATAATCTAGAGGGGGTGCCCCGCCGCGGCAACCCCTGGGGACGGCATCGTCCCTGAAGGCCCGCCGATTGCGACCTTAGGCCGCGTGGGGAGGGCGGGAGAGAGGGCCGGAACGCTCAATATCCCTCGATTTTGATCAGGGCCGTGATGCCGATCGCGGCAAATAGGATCACGGAACTCCAGGCGGCCAGCAGCGGCGGCAGCATCCCCGACTCGCCCAGCGATTGGAGGATGCCGTCGGCGATGAAATAGAGGAAACCCATCCCGACCCCGACCATGAAGCCCAACCCGGCGCCACTCTGCCGGCGCAGCGACTGCGCCACGGGGGCCGCCAGCAGCAGCATGATCAGCGTCATGATCGGCAAGGCGAGGCGCTTGTTGAACCAGGTCTCGTAATAATAGACCGGCCGGCTGCCGACATTCTCGTTGGCGGCGAAGTTGTGCAGCTCGCGCAGGCTCAGGCTCGCGGGCGTCGCCGCCAGGTCGGAGAAATGCTGCGGGCTGAGATTGGTCTGCCACCGCCACTGGTCCTGCCGGACGATCTCGGTCGCCCCGCTGCCGCCGATCACGGTGCGCTCGACCTGAAAGAGGTCCCAGCCGCCATCGCGGAACTCGGCGCGGCCGGCGACGATGCGCTCCTGGAACTGGCTGGCGGAATCGCGCTCGAAGATGGTGATGCCGCTCAGGCTCCGGCCGCGATCCAGCACCACCACAACCCGCACCAGCGTGTAGCCGTCGCGCGCCCAGACGGCGCTGGGCGTGTCCTTGTCGTTGTCGGCGCTGAAGTCGACCGCCTCCGCGTTCCAATCCTCCATCGCGCGCGCTGCGACCGGCGCGATCTGGTCGGCGACCAGGAAATGCAGGCCGGCGATCAGGAATGCGGCGGGGAGGAAGCAGGCGAGGATGCGCCAATAGGAAAGGCCGGCCGCCTTCATCGCCATGACCTCGGCCGACTGCGCCAGGCGCGACAGCACCAGGAGGGCCGCGATCAGCACGGAGAAGGGGAACAGGAAGGCCGCCAGATCGGGCAGCCGCAGCCAGACATAATGCAGGATGCTGCCCAGGCTGAGGCCATGGCGCGCGAACAGCTTGCTGGTGTTGTTCAGCAGATCGAGCAGCTGCAGCAGGGCCGTGAACCCGAACAGCATCAGCGCGAACTGCATCAGCAACATGCGCGACACATAGCCGACGAGCGTGCGCATCAGGCCGGCGCCTTTCTGCGGCGACCGATCTGCCGAACGTTGTCGAACAGGCTCTCGATCCGGGCGAGAACGGTTTCGACGAAGTTATGGCCCGGCGACACGTTCGCTTCCCAGAACGCCCAGCTGCTGAACCCGGCATAGACGAAGAAGGGGAGCCAGAGGCTGATCCAGGGCGATAGTCGGCCGTTGGCGGAGACGTCGTGCCCGAACTGCAGCAGGTAATAGAAGATCACGATCAGCACGATGCCGACCGCGATGCCGGTTCCTCGTCGCGTTCGTCGGGTCGAGGAGCCGAGCGGGAAGGCCAACAGCGGCAGGAAGAGATAGGTGGCGATCCGCACCAGCCGTTCATGCAGCTCGGCATGGACCGCGTAATACATCGGGTCGGTCTTGGGCAGGGTCCAGACATTGTGCCAAAGTTCCGGCAGCGTCTGCTCGCGCTCGGAGGCGCCTCTTATTCGATAGGGTTCCGGCGCCAGCGCGATGTCGAGCGGCAGCTCGAACCGGGCGAAGGTCAGGGCGTTGATCTTCTTGTTGGGCCCGTCGGTATCGATGCGGGCGCCCTGTTCCAGCTTCAGCACCAGCTGGTCGTCGGTCTGGGAGCGGACCACATAGCCGGTCTGGGCGGTGGTCGTGACCGAACCGCCCGTGCTCTTGTCCTGATAGACGAAGATGCCGGTCAGCCGTCGCCCGCCCTCGGAGATATCGTCGACCAGGATGGTCGAATTGCCGAAGCCGCTGAAGAAGGCGCCCTTCTCCAGGGCCGAGTACCAGGCGGTCTCGGTGACGAGATAGATGAGGGCGCGATAGCCGTAGCGCGTATAGGGCTGGAGAAATCCGACGATGATGGTGCCGAAGATGACGAGCAGGACCGCGAACATCATCAAAGGCGCGATCATGCGATGGAGCGGCACGCCGCTCGCATGCATCGCGTCGAGCTCGCTCTCGCTGCTGAGGCGGGAAACCGCCAGAAGCACGCCGATGAAGAAGGCCGCCGGCAAGGCGATCCCCAGATAATGCGGAATCAGATTGGCCAGCATGCGCAGGATCAGCGACAGCGGACCGCCCTTGTTCACCACCAGATCCAGCAACCGGACCGTCTGTTCCATCAGCAAGGCGACCAGCGCGATGGAGACCGTGGCGATCAGGGGCCACAGGGTCTTTGCCAGGATGTAACGGTCGAGCAATTTCATCGATGATCTTGCAGGTGGGGCGCCATGTGAAATGCCGGTCTCAAGGCCGGCAAGGGGCCAGGCGCTCTTCAATGAGTCGTGCAGTCGGTGAAGCGGCTCAGAAGGCAATAGGGGGCGATCCGCCAGTCATCGCTCCGTCAGCCCACCGCCGAGTCTCGCTCTGGGCCGCGCCGTCCGATCGTTTCGTTCTCGCTCTCCCAGGTCGATGAACGGCAGAAATCTCTCGATTCCCCAACGCCATAGGGGCGGCCGGCGAATGCCTCCGCCCCGGCGGCGGCACAGCATAGGCGGCTCTGGCGATCGGTTAAAGCCGGGAGATGGCGGCCGGCGAGGGGCAGGGTGGCGTCAGGAAAGCTGGCCGGCCAGGCGGAAACGGCCCGTGATCTCCAGGCCGGCGCCCTTCTGCGGCAACGCCCGGGTCTCGATCTCGATGTCCCATCCCGAACCCGCGCGCGTCACGCGATAGAGGTGATAGCCGCCGGCGGGCTTGCCGCCGTGAGGCATCGCCGAGGCGGAGGGCACGCCCAGCACCGGGATGCGTCCCTGCGGGCCGGCGAGGTGATCCAGGTGGGCGCGATGGGTATGGCCATGCAGAACCAGCTCGGCGCCCTTCTGCGCCAGCAGGCCGCGAAACGCCGCCGCGTCGATCAGCGCCTTCCGGTCGTGGGTCGCCCGGGCCTGCGGGGGATGATGGATCAGCACCACGCGAAACAGCCCCTCGGCCTCGAGCGCCGGCAGCATCGCCGCCAGCCGGGCCAGCTGCTCGGGGCCGAGATGGCCGGCCGCGCTGTTATAGGGCATGGGCTCCGCGGAGGAGAGGCCGATCAGGGCGAGGGGGCCGCGCCGGCGCAAATAAGGAAACCGCTCCGCCTCCCCGGTTTGAACGTCGCCCGTCATGTAGGCGTCCCAGAGCGCCAGATGCTTCGACCAGGGCAGTTCGACATAACGGTCATGATTGCCGGGAATGACGCTGACGCGGTCCGGCGGGCCGATCCGCTGCAGCCAGGCGGCGGCATTCTCGAATTCCCGCGGCAGGGAGATGTTGGTGATGTCGCCGGTGACGGCGACATGATCGGCGCGGCTCTGCGCCAGATCGGCGACGACGCGATCGAGCACCGCCCGGCGGTGAATGAAGCGCCGGCGCAACTGCCAGGACAGAAACCCGAGGACGCGCTTGGAGAGCAGCGCGCCCGGCGCCGGCATCGGCCACTCGGAAAGATGCGGATCGGACAGATGCGCCAGGGTGAACATGCGCCCCTTCTGTCCCGGAACGGGAGTCAGGTCAAGCCGGGCGGGCTGGCGGCGATGCGGTCAGCCGGCGGCGCGCAGATCGGCCGCGCCGATGACGCCGAATTCGCGGCCGATCGCGGCCGTGACCGCGACCACCTTGTCGAGCTGGGCCCGCGTGTGCGCGGCGCAGACGCTGCAGCGCAGGAGCGCGGTACCTTGCGGCGTCGCCGGCGGCAGCGCCAGATTCACATAGATGCCCCGATCGAGCAGCGCGCGCCAGAAACCGACCGCGAGGTCGGGGCTCGGCAGCTTGATCGCCACCACCGGCCCCATCTGGGGCCCGAGCGAGAAGCCATGCCGCGCGAAGCCGTTATAAAGCGTGGCGACATTTTCCCAGAGCTGCGTGCGCAGCTCCGGCCGCTTGCGGATCTGCCGCAGCGCCTCGGTCGCCGACGCGACCACGGAAGGCGGCAGCGAGGCGGTGAACATGTAGGGGCGGCAGACGATGCGCAGCAGATCGAACTGCGGATGATCCGACACGCAGAAGCCGCCGACCGCGCCGAGGCTCTTGCTGAAGGTGCCGACGATGAAATCCATGTCGGCCTCGACGCCCTGTTCCTCAGCGAGCCCGCGGCCCGTCGCGCCCAGCACGCCCATCGAGTGGGCCTCGTCGAGCACCATCCAGGCGCCATGCTTGCGCTTGACCTCGGCCATCTCCTTGAGCGGGGCCTGGTCGCCCAGCATGCTGTAGATGCCTTCGGTGACGACCACCTTGTTGCCGGGTTCGTCGGCCAGGCGCCGCAGCCGCTTGTCGAGATCCTCGGCGTCGTTGTGCTTGAAGCGCACGACCGTGGCCGTGCCCAGGCGGCAGGCGTCGTAGATCGAGGCGTGGCTGTCGGCATCGATCAGCAGGAAGTCTTGCGGGCCGGCCAGGGTCGAGATGATGCCCAGATTGGCCTGGTAGCCGGTGGTGAACACCATGCAATGCCGGCGGCCGTAGAAATCGGCCAACTCGGTCTCGAGGTCGCGATGGGGCGCGTAGGAGCCGTTGGCGATCCGCGAGCCGGTCGTGCCGGTGCCGTAAGCGTCCAGCGCCTTGTGGGCGGCCTCGACGCAAGCCGGATCGAAGGTCAGGCCGAGATAATTGTTGGTGCCGACCAGGATGGTGGGGCGATTGCCGATGACGGCTTCGGTCGCCGAAAGCATCCGGTCCATGCGGACGCCGAACGGATCGTCGACCCGGGCTTTGACGTCGGTGTGCGCTTGCTCAATGCTGGCGAAACGATCGAATAGACCCATTTCGGGGGGATCTCCGTCGGCGGTTTAACGACGACGGATGGCCTCGGCGAGGTCGCCGACGGTCCGGATCTCCGCCACCAGATTGAGCGGGATCGTCACGTCGAACTTCTCCTCCAGCTCCATCATGAGGTCCATGACAGCGAGGGAATCGAGCTTCAAGTCCTGGGAGATGTCGGTCTCCCGGTTAATGACATTGTCCGCCTTACGGAACGGCTCCAACAGGTTAACCACCTGTTCGAACACCGCCACGTCTTCGCGTTCCATCAAGCCCATGGCTCTGCGCCTCTTATGCTGTGTTCGCTCTATGGCGGATTAACGTTGGAAAGCCCCAATCGCGCCGGGACCGTGCCCCAATTCGGTTAATATCTCTCGCTGACGGGCATGATTCTGTGAAATAACAAATTGTTGCGCATTGTTACAGCCAGCCTTCCTGCCGGTACCAGCGCACGGTCTCCGCGAAGCCCGGACCAATGGCCCATTGCGGTTGCCACTCCGTTCCTGCGTCCGCCGGCGGCCCGTGATGGCACAGCCAGTCCGCATGCAACACCTCAGGCAGCTTATGGGGCACCAGCATCTGGGGCTTTCCGGTCCAAGCGGCCTTCAGCGCGTTGCCTCTGGCCATGACGGTCAGGAAGGCCTTCGGGATGGTCAGGGCTCTTGCATGCGTTCCCAGGGCGCGGGCGGCAGCGGCTGTGAGGTCGTTCCAGCTGTGCCCTTCGGTCGCACCGTCGTCCAGCTCCCAGGTCTGGCCTCGTGCCACCGCCGAGCCGGCGGACGCTGCGGCAAATCGACCGAGATCCTCCACATGGATCAAAGATAGGCGTCGGATCGCCCCGGGCGGTCGCGGCGCGATACCCCGCTTCACTGTCTTGAAGAAGGGGAGGAACTCCCGATCGCCGGGTCCATAGACCGCGGTTGGCCGGAGAATGGTCCAGGGCATGGGCCCGGCCACGGCCTTGAGCAAGTCCTCCGCGGCGCGCTTGCTGGCGCAATAGGGCGACAGTGCCGGCTCGCGGGCGGCGAGCGACGACATCAGGACGAAATGGGGCGGTGTGGGTTGCCGCGCGGCGATCCCGGCGAGGCGGCCGGTCGGTTCGGCATTGCCGCGCATGAAGCCCTCGCGGTCATGCGCTTTCACCACGCCCGCGATATGCAGCACCGCATCGGCCCCGGTCACCAGCTGGTTCAGCGCAATATTGTCCGCGAGATCGCCGATGACGACTTCCGGTGTCTGGTTCGGCAGGATCAGGCGCGGCGGCTGGCGGCGGATCAGCAGGCGCAAGCGCCAGCCCCTCCGGTCCAGCTCGGAAACCACGGCGCCGCCGACAAAGCCGCTGGCCCCGGTGACGGCGGCAAGCCGGCCCATCGGCAGCTGGGTCAGCGGGACGGAGCGGCGTCGGCACCGCCCTCCTGGAAATGGCCGGCGAGATAGGCGGCCTTGGCGCGTGCCCGCGCGATCTTGCCCGACGAGGTGTGGGGGATGTCGCGCGGTCCGACCAGCGCGATCCGGGCCTCGATACCATGGGCCCGCTGCAGCAGGCTCTGCGCGCCCTGCCGCAGGGTTTCGCGCTCGGCGGCGTCGGTCTGACGCGAGACCACCAGCATCACCACCTGCTCCTGGCCCTCGGGTCCCTCGATCGAGAAGGCGCAGGCATCGTTGCGCTTGAGATCGAGGCTCTCCTCGACGCTCCATTCCAGATCCTGCGGCCAGATGTTCCGGCCGGCGATGATGATGAGATCCTTGGCGCGGCCGGTGATGACCAGCGCGCCGTCGAGGCTGTAGCCGAGATCGCCGGTATCGAGCCAGCCATCGGCGGAGAGCACGCGTGCCGTTTCCTCGGGCTGGCCGTAATAGCCGGCCATCAGGCTGGGGCCCTTGACGAAGAGACGGCCGATCATGCGGTCGGGCAGGACTTCGCCGTCCTCGCCGCGAATCTCGGCGACATGGCCCGTCAGAGGCCGGCCGCAGAGCACGAAGCGCCGGCTGTCATCGGAGCGCGGATCGGCCGGAACGGCACGGCCTTCCTCGGCCAGGCGGCCGCGATCGACCGCGTCGGTCAGCATGCCCTGATTGCGCGGCGAGAAGCTGATTGCCAGCACGGCCTCGGCCATGCCGTAGCTCGGCAGGAAGGCCTTGGGATCGAAGCGGCAGCTGGCGAAGGCGGCGCCGAAGCGTTCCAGCACATGCGGCTGGATCATGTCGCCGCCGATGCCGGCAATGCGCCAGCAGGAGAGATCGAGATCGGGCGTCGCGAGCCGGCCTTCGCTGACGCGCCGGCTGCAGAGATCGTAGCCGAAGGTGGGGCTGTAGGAGAGCGTGGCGCGGTTCTGCGAGATCAGGGTCGGCCACATCAGCGGGCGGCGGGCGAAGTCGCGCGTCGCCAGATAGTCCACAGTCACCTGCGACAGCAGCGGGGACAGCATGAAGCCGACCAGCCCCATATCGTGATAGAGCGGCAGCCAGGAGACAGCCCGATCGCCCGGAACGAGGCCGAGCCCGTCGATCGCGATCGCATGGGCGTTCGCCATCAGCGCGCGTTGCGGCACGTCGATGCCCTTGGGAAAGCGCGTGCTGCCGGACGAAAACTGGAGGTAGCAGGATTCGTCGGCTGCGAACGGGCGGAGCTCGGCGCCGTCGTCCGGCAAGGCCAGGAACTCGGCGGCGCTGCCGACGACCGTGGCGCTGGTGCCGGCTGCGGCTTCCTTCAGATAGTCGAGCAGCTCCGCCGGCGCCATGGCCGCCGCCGCGCCGCAGCTTTGAATCTGCCGGCGCAAGGTCGCGATATAGCTGTCGCGCCCGCCCAGGCCTGTCGGCAGGGCGACCGGCACCGGCAGGAGCCCGGCATATTGGCAGGCGGCGAACAGCACCATGAAGTCGGGCACCGTGTCGGCGATCAGCACCATGCGAGCGCCGCGTGCCAGGCCCGACCGGATCAGGCCGCGGGCGGCGGCGATCGCGCGTTCGCGCAGCTCGCGATAGGGCAGGACCGCGGTCAACTCGCCGCGTGCCGAATAGAAGTTGAAACCGGTGTCGCCACGGGCCGCATAGTCCAGGCCTTCGGTGAAGGTGCCGAACGGACCGGGATGGAATGGCAGATCGCGGCTGATGCTGGGGGTGGGATGCATCTCTGACGGAAAAGCGATGGGGCGCGCTGAACGCTTAGGGTCGGTCCGGATGACGGGCGGCGACCGGGCGCGGGCGCTGGCTCTTAGCAAATCGGCCGGGTGGGAACAAGGCCGGCCGCCTCCAGCCCCAGCCCTCTGTCTCACAGGGGCCAGCTTGACGGGCGGGGGCGGCGCGCGCAAGAAAGCGCCGCCGCTCGGGATTTCATTGCCGATCGGTTCGGAAGGACAAGGCATGATCTCGGTGGGGCTGGTCGGCTATGGCCATTGGGGGCCGAACCTGCTGCGCAATCTGGCGGCCCACCCGGCCTTCCATGTTGTCGCAGCATCGGACCATCGCGCCGAAAGACGCGCCGCCGCGCTCCAGGCCGCGGCCGGCATCGCGCTTTACCAGGACGGCGCGGCCTTGATCGACCATCACCGGGGGCTGGATGCGGTCGCGATCGCGAGCCCGGTCTCCACTCATTTCGACCTGGCCCGGCGCGCGCTCGAACGCGGCCTCCATGTGCTGGTGGAAAAGCCGCTCTGCACCCGTTCGGAGGAAGGCAAGGCGCTGGTCGCGATCGCCGCCCGGCAGAATCGCGTCCTCATGGTCGACCACACGCTGCTCTTCACCGGCGCCGGCCGCGCGATCCGCGCCTTGCGGCAGGGCGACCGGCTGGGGCGCGTGACCTATTACGACGCCCAGCGCCTCAATCTGGGCCTGTTCCAGCCGGATGTGAACGTGCTGTGGGATCTGGGCCCGCATGATCTTTCGCTGCTGGCGGATCTGAAGGACGAGATCCCGGTCCATGTCGAGGCCAGCGGGCATAGCCACGTCAATCCGGGCGTTCCCGACATCGTCCATGCCTCGCTGCGTTTCGCCTCGGGCTGGATGGCGCATTTCCACTGGAGCTGGATGTCGCCGGAGAAGGTACGCCGCACCGTCATCGGCGGCAGCGACCGGATGCTGGTCTGGGACGAGTTTGCGACCGACGGCGCGCTCAAGCTCTATGATCGCGGCATCGACCTGCCGGCCGGACGCGGAGATCGTGCGATTCTCCCGGGCTACCGGACCGGAGGATGGGAAACGCCGGCGACGGAACCCGGCGAGGCCCTGCAACGCCTCGTCGGTCATTTCGCCGACGTGATCCACGGCCGCGTCGCCTCGATCGCGGATGGACCCCGCGGCGTTCGCGTTCTGCAATTGCTGGAGCGGATCCAGGCGGCGCTCGCCCGCAACGGGGTTGCGCAGAACAACCGCAGCGGTTCTCAGAAAAATCATTTAACATATTGAAATATAATGCTATTAATTCGCTCCCTCCGCTTCCGCAGGAAGTTGAGGTTCGGCGGCGGAGCGGATCCTGTGACGCCGTTGCGGTTCGGCGCAACCGAAGGCGCCGCGCCGTCGCCACCACGCCGACATCCCATGACCGCGTTCCTATCGGAATCGGGCGATAAAAATCACGAGCACTACCCACACGGCCATGCAGCGGTCACAATTTCATGGTGGCCTGCGCAGCAGAGGGCGCTTCGCGGTCGCGAATGACGCCGTTCATCACGAGGGGATCATGAATTTCGTTCGTTGCCTTGCACTCGGCCTCGCGCTCGCGCTGCCGGCGCTGTCCGCATGGGCTCAAGACATGCCGATCGCCACCCAGGCGGCCGACCGCTATCAGTCGGACATCCAGCAGCGCTACAAGAGCGGCTCGGACCCCGACAAGGCCGATGCGCTGCGGATCGCGGGCGAAACGGCCGAGCAGGCGGGGCAGACCGGCGTCGCCATCTCCAATTACGAGCAGGCGGTGGCCTTCGGCGGCGCCGACTATGAGATCTGGCATTCGCTGGCGAAGCTGAACCGCGACCAGCAATCCTTCGACCAGGCGGTGGGGGCCGGCTGGCTGGCCTATCAGGCGGCCGAGACGCCCGAGGACCGGGCCGCGGCCCTCGATATCGCGGCGAGCGCGCTGCGCTCGCTCGATCAGCCCGAAGAGGCGCTGGCGGCCTATCAGCTCGCGCTCGACCAAACCCCGGACGATTCCAACCTCAAGGACCGCGTTGCCGAGCTCACCGACCTGATCGGCCTCAAGCTCGACACCGTCGATGTCGAGCGCACCGGCGACAGCCCGAACATCTGCCTGCGCTTTACCGCCAACCTGCTCGACCCCAAGCAGGTGCATTACAAGGACTATGTGACGGTGACACCGGCCTTCGAGCCGAGCTTCATCGCCTCCGGCAACCAGCTTTGCATCACCGGCGGCGCCTACGGCACCGACTATGACGTCGCGCTCAAGACCGGCTTCCCGTCGGCCGAGCGCAAAAGCCTGATGCAGGGCCAGACCGTTTCCGTTCCTGGCGGCGTGCGCGATCCCTCGCTGGGTTTCGACAGCAACACCTATGTGCTGCCGCGGACCGGCGGGCAGGGCGTGCCGCTGGTCAGCGTCAATTACGAGAGCGCCAAGCTCGAGCTCCTGCGCATCAACGACCGCAACCTGATCCGCCAGATCACGGACGGGCGGTTTCTGCGCGTCCTCGACGGTTATGACCGCAACGACATCGCCAACAATCTGGGTGAGACGGTCTGGACGGGCGTGGTGGAGATCGAATCCAAGCCCAACCAGCGGGTGGTGACAGCGGTTCCGATCGACCAGATCCTGCCTTCGACTAAGCCGGGCGTTTATCTGCTCATGGCGGCACCGCCGGAGCAGACCAACGCCGACGACTGGGCCCAGCAGGCGACCCAGTGGCTCATCGTCACCGACATGGGCATGACCTCGATGAGCGGGGCGGACGGGCTCAACCTGTTCGTCCGTTCGCTGCAGGACGGCGAGGCGCTGCGCAAGGTCGAGGTCAATCTGATTGCGCGCAACAACGACATCCTGGCCTCGACCGAAACCGACCGCGACGGACTGGCCCATTTCGATTCCGGCCTGCTGCGCGGCGAAGGCGGCCGCGAAGCCGTTGCCGTCGTGGCCTCGCGCAAGGACGGCGATTTCGCCTTCCTCGACCTGACCCAGGCGGCGTTCGATTTGAGCGATCGCGGCGTTGGCGGGCGCCTGCCGCCGGGCCCGAGCGACCTGTTCCTCTATTTCGACCGCGGCGTCTATCGCCCGAGCGAGACCGTGCATCTGACCGGCCTGCTGCGCGACGAGGCTGGCAAGGCGATGACCGGCCTGCCGCTGACCTTGAAGCTCCTGCGTCCCGACGGCAGCGAGGCGGAGACCTTCTCGCTGAAGGATGGCGGCGCCGGCAGCTATCAGCGCGACATCCCGGTCTCGGGCACGGCGCGCACCGGCGTCTGGACGGTCGAGGCCTATCTCGATCCGGCCGGCAAACCGATCGCGAGTGCCACCTATCTGGTGGAGGAAGTCGTTCCGGCCCGCATCGAGGCCACGCTCACCTCGGACCAGCCCGCCTATATCCCCGGTGCGGAGACCACGCCTAATCTGGATCTCGCGGTGAAGTATCTCTATGGCGCCATGGGCGCGGGGCTGCCGGTCAAGGGCGAGGCCGTGGTGGGCAAGGCCACGGATCCGTTCCCGGCCTATCCGGGATTCCATTTCGACCTGGCCGACGAGGCTATCGATCCGGTCCGCACCGAGCTCGCCGGCGGCGTGACCGACGAGAATGGCGAGGCGCAGATCCCGCTCTATCTCGACAACATTCCCGATACGGCCCAGCCGTTGTCGGCGACGGTGCGCGTCGAGGTCGCCGATGTCGGCGGCCGCTCGATTTCCGAGGTGCTGGAGCTGCCGATCCGCAACCGGCCGCTGGCGCTGGGCATCAAGCCGCTCTTCTCCGACGACACCGTCGATCGCGGGGCCAATGCCTCCTTCGAGGCGATCGCGGTGGGCGACGACGGCAGCCGCAAGGCGCTCGACAAGGTCACCTATCGCCTCGTGCAGGAGGACTGGGACTATCAATGGTTCCTGCGCAACGGCTACTGGGACTACCAGGCCGTGGTGCGCGACATTCCGGGCACGACCGGCGAGATCGCGATCGCCGCCGACGCGCCGGGCAAGATCCAGCTCCCGGTCGATTATGGCCAGTATCGCCTCGAGATTTATGATCCCGAGAGCGGGGCCGCCGCGAGCTATCGCTTCACCGCCGGCTGGTGGGCCCGCGCCGGGTCCGGCGACACGCCGGACACGCTGCAGGTCACGGCCGACAAGCCGACCTACGCGCCGGGCGACGAGGCGGAGCTCTTTGTGCGGCCGCCCTTTGCCGGCCAGGTGCTGCTCGCGATCGCGACCGACCGCATCATCGCGACCCGCGTCGTCGATGCCACGCCCGATGGCGTGTCGGTCAAGTTCGACGTCGATGCCAATTGGGGCGCGGGCGCCTATGTGCTGGCAACCGCGTTCCGGCCCGGCTCCTCGGAGCAGACCCGCGGTCCCGGTCGCGCCATCGGCGTGGCCTGGCTCGCGATCGATCCGGAGATCCACCGGCTCGGCGTCGCCATGACGGTGCCCGAGGTGATCAACCCGCGCCAGAAGATCGATGTACCGATCGCGGTCGCGGGCCTCGGCGGCTCGGGCGATGCCTATGTCACCTTGGCCGCGGTCGATGAGGGCGTGCTGGAGCTCACCGACTTCAAGACGCCGGATCCCGTGGATTATTTCTTCGGCAAGCGGCGTCTCGGGGTCGAGATCCGCGATCTCTATGGCCGCCTGATCAATGCCGCCAATGCCAATCGCGGCGTCATCCGCAGCGGCGGCGATGCCGCGATGAGCCGGCGCGCCGCCCCTCCGGGCACGACGCTGGTGGCCCTGTTCTCGGGGCCGGTCAAGCTCGATGCCGACGGCAAGGCCACCGTCTCGCTCGACGTACCGGATTACAACGGCCGCCTTCGTCTGATGGCGGTCGCCTGGAGCAACGATAAGGTTGGCGCTTCCGAGACGCCGCTCGTCGTGCGTGATCCGCTGGTGGCGCTGATTGCCACCCCGCGGTTCCTGGCGCCGGGCGACCGGTCGACCTTGACCGTGAGCCTGCAGAACATGGAGGCGCCGGCCGGGACCTATCATGTTGCCATCACCAGCGACGATGTCTTCCAGCTGGGCGAAGGCGCCACGAGCGATCACGATCTGGCGCAAGGAGCCGCGGCCGTTCTGACGATCCCGCTTCTCGGCCATACGGTCGGCACCGGCCATATCACGGTGGCGATCGAAGGGCCGGAAGGCTTCAAACTCGACCGGCAGATCGTGCTGGGCGTCCGTCCGGCGCAATTGCCGGAGGTGCAGCGCGTTGCGCACCAACTGGCGCCCGGCGATAGTTTCGAGCTGGGGCCGGATCTGGTGTCGTCCTATCTGCCCGGCACCGGCGAGGTGCTGACCAGCCTCGGCGGCCGTCCCGATTTCGATCTGGCGGGCGTGCTGCGCGGGCTCGATCGCTACCCCTATGGCTGCATCGAGCAGACCGTCAGCCGGGCGCTGCCGCTGCTCTATGCCGCCGACCTGGAGCGCGATCTCGGCCTGGTCGAGGACGATGACGGGCTGAAGCGTCGGGTCCAGAGCGCGATCGGGCGCGTGCTCGAGATGCAGCGCTGGGACGGCAGCTTCGCGCTCTGGGATTCCTATGGCCTGACGGAGCCCTGGCTTTCTTCCTACGCGGTGGATTTCCTCACGCGGGCGCGTGCGAAAGGCTATGTCGTGCCCGACTTCGCCTACAAGGAAGGGCTCGACTGGCTGCGCTATCACGCGGCCGATCATCAGAACGACAGCCCCTCGGCCTTGTCGTCGCGCTCCTATGCCATCTATGTGCTCGCGAGTGCCAACGCGGCCGATCCGGGCCTGGTCCGCTACATGTTCGACCGCAACAAGAGGAAGCTGCCGAGCAAGCTCGCGGTGATGCAGCTCGGCGCGGCGCTCGCTCTCATCGGCGACAATAGCCGCGCCGCCGACGCTGCCCAGATCGCGCTCGACACGCGCCGCCGCTGGAGCGGGGACGCCAACGATTATTATGAATCGGATCTCCGCGACACGGCGGCGATGCTGGCCTTGTCGACGGAAGCGAAGGTGCCGGGCGTGGATCCCAGTCCGCTGATCGACGATCTGGCGTCGGCCATCGGAACCGATCCTTGGCTCAGCACGCAGGAGCAAGGCTGGATCGTTCTCGCCGGTGCGGCCCTGGGCAGCAGTCCGCGGATCGCCGTGGCGGTGGGTGACGGCCAGACGCAAGACCGCACCGAGCCGCTCTATCTGCGGCCCAAACCGGAGCAGATCGCGGCGGGCTTGCAGATCGCCAACCGCGGCGAGGGCCCGATCTGGGCCAACACCACGGTCTTCGGCGTGCCAAGCCAGCCGCGGGGTGCGGTGAAGAACCAGGGCTTCACCATCGAGCGGAAATATTTCACGCTCGCGGGCGAGGCCACGGATCTGAGCCATGTCGCGCAGAACGACGTGATCGTCACGGTCGTCACCATCCGGGATGACGGGTCGCGCGGCAGCCAGGCGCTGCTGATCGACCTGCTGCCGGCCGGTTTCGAGCTGGAGAATGTCCGCCTGGCCAACGCCCGGCAGACCGATCAGTTCGCCTGGATGCCGGAACTCTCGGATGCGCTCTATACCGAATATCTCGACGATCGCTTTATCACCGCCTTCGAGAGCTACCCCGGTTATGAGTACAGCTTCGCCTATATGATCCGCGCCGTGACGCCGGGCCATTACCGGGTGCCGGCGGCGTCGGTCGAGGACATGTACCGGCCGACCCGCATCGGCCGCGGCGCGATGGGCCAGGCCGAGATCGAGGCGGCAGGAACGCCGTGACGAGGTAAGGGACGCGATCATGCGCCTGCGCATGACGAGCCAGACCGCGGGGACGCGGCGCGACACCGGCGAGGTTCGCCGGCGTCGGCTGTTCCTCGCTGTCGCGGGCCCGGTCGTCGCGATGCTGGCACTCGCGATCGGGCTCGACCGGATCTTCCCGCCCCAACTCGACCGGCTGCGCAACGTCTCGGTGCTGGTCGAGGATTCGGACGGACAGCTGTTGCGGCCCTTTGCGGCGGCCGATGGGGCGTGGCGGCTGCCGGTCACGGCGGATCAAGTCGATCCGCGGTTCCTGCAGATGCTGGTCGCCTATGAGGATCGACGCTTCTATTGGCATGAAGGCGTCGATCCGCTGGCGCTTGCGCGCGCGGTCGGGCAGTGGGTCCGAAACGGCTCGGTCGTCTCAGGCGCCTCGACCTTGACCATGCAGACGGTCCGCCTCCTTGAGCCGCGGCCGCGGACGCTGGGCTCGAAGCTGATCGAGATGGCGCGGGCGGTCCAGCTCGAGGCGCATTTCTCGAAGTCGGAGATTCTGGGGATCTATCTGACGCTCGCTCCCTATGGCGGCAATCTCGAAGGGGTGCGCGCCGCTTCTCTGTTCTATTTCGGCAAGGAGCCGGCTCACCTGACCGACGGCGAGGCGGCGATGCTGGTGGCCCTGCCGCAGCAGCCCGAGCGGGTCAGGCCCGATCGCAATCCGCTGGCGGCGCGCGAGGCTCGCGACCATGTGCTGCAACGGCTTGCAAACGCCGGCCTCATCGGCGAGACGGAGTTAGCGGAGCTCGGCAGCGAGGCCGTGCCGCAGGGACGTCTCGAGGCGCCGATGGTGGCAGCCCATCTGGCCGAACGGCTGAAAGCCGCCGATCCGGCGTCGACGGAGATCAGGACCACGATCGACGGCAGTCTGCAGCGCGGCCTCGAAGCCCTGGTCGCGCGCCGGCGGGGCGAGCTCGAGGCCGGCGCCACGATCGCCGTGCTCGCCGTGCGCAACAGCGATCATGCGGTCAGGGGTTATGTGGGATCGACCGACATCCTCGATTCCAGCCGTCATGGCCCGATCGACATGATCACGGCGGTGCGCTCGCCGGGTTCGACCTTGAAGCCCTTCATCTATGGCCTGGCTTTCGACGGGCTGCTGATCCATCCCGAGACCATCATGGTCGATCGGCCGATGCGCTTCGGCGGTTACGCGCCGCGCAATTTCGACAACCGCTTTCACGGCGAGATGACGGCGCGCGAAGCGCTGCAGATGTCGCTCAACCTGCCCGCCGTGGCGCTGCTGGACCGCATCGGTCCGCTGGAGCTGGCGCGCCGCTTCGGCCTGAGCGGCGTCGCTTTGCGGCTGCCGGCGGAGACGGAGCAGCCCGGGCTGCCGATCGCGCTGGGCGGCGTCGGCGTCACGCTCCAGGATCTGGTGACGCTCTATGCCGGCCTGGCGAACAAGGGCACCACGGCGCCGCTGCGCTTCCGCCTCGATCAGGCGGAGGGCGACAAGCAGGCGCTCATGAGCCCGCTCGCCGCCTGGTACGTCACCCATATCCTCGAGGACATGCCCCCGCCGCCCAACCGGCTGATCGAAAGCGACGGCCGGCGCCAGCGCCAGATCGCCTACAAGACGGGGACCTCCTACGGTTTCCGCGACGCCTGGGCGATCGGCTATGACCGGGAATGGACCATCGGCGTCTGGGTTGGGCGGCCGGATGGCAGCTTCTCGCCGGGTCGCATGGGCCGCGACGCGGCGGCGCCGATCCTCTATGAGGCCTTCGACCTGCTGCCGCCGCCTTCGGGCAACGACGCCTTGATGAAGCCGTCGGGCCCGGCGCCGGCCGGTGCCATCCTCGCCACCAACAGCGAGCTTCCGGCCAGCCTGCGCCGGTTCCAGCCGGCCGCCTATGCCTGGCGATCGAGCTCGGGCCTCCAGGGACCGAACCTGACATTTCCGCAAGACGGCGCCGTCGTCGAGCTGAAGGCGGGCGATCACCTCGCCAGCCTGCCGCTCGAGGTGACGGGCGGCGAGCTGCCTCTGATCTGGCTGGTGAACGGGCGCCCGCTCAGCGCCCAGCCCTGGCGCCGCCAGGCGGAATGGCTGCCCGATGGCATGGGCGAGGCGCGCATCACCGTGATCGACAAGGCCGGTCGCAGCGCCAGCGCCGAGATCTGGATACAGTAGCGGCGGAAGATGGGGCGGCTCACAGGCCGCCCGCGAGATTGGCGAAGGCGGCGACATAGATCACCGCCGCGACGGCCAGCGCCGCCAGCGGCAGCAGCAAATCCTGTTTCAACGTCATGGGGTTATCCCGCGATTCCGGTGGCGACACAGGCCCGCAGGATCGGGGAGGGAGCGCCGGAACGGAAATGCCGCCGGGCTATCGGTTCGATGCGAGGTGGGCATGGAACCCCGGGCCTATGACGGCCCGGGGTTTCACGGACCCGATCAGGCGGCTTTTTCTTGCCAGAGGCCGTCGCGCATCAGGCTGTCGGTCACGGCCTTGATGGCGCCGCGCAAAGCGTCGGCGGCCTCGTCGATCTGCGCCTTGGTGATGATGAGCGGCGGCGACAGCACCACGAGATGGCCCATCGGCCGCGCCAGCAACCCGCGCGGCATGGTTTCGTTGATGATGCGGTTGCCGAAGTTCCATTCGGCCGGCATCGGCTCCTTGGTCTTCTTGTCCTTCACGAACTCGAGACAGAGCATGAGATGGCTGCCGCGCACATCGCCCACCAGTGGCAGGTCGCTCAGCTCGCGGAACTTCTTCATGAAGTAGGGCCCGATATCCCGCACATGCTGGCAGAGATTCTCGCGCTCGATGATGTCGAGATTCTTGAGGCCTGCGGCGCAGGAGACCGGATGGGCGGAGTAGGTGAAGCCGTTGGTGAAATATTTGCCCTTGGCTTCGGGCACGGTTACGGCGTCATAGAGCCGGTCCGAGACCAGGAAGGCGCCCAGCGGCACATAGCCCGAAGTCAGGCCCTTGGCGGTGGTGATGATGTCGGGCACCAGATCGAAGACCGGCTCGGAGGCGAAGATCTCGCCCAGCCGCCCGAAGCCCGTCACCACCTCGTCCGAAATGTAGAGAACGCCATATTTGCGGCAGACCTCGAGCGTCCGGCGCTGATAGCCCTTCGGCGGCACGATGACTCCGCCCGAGGCCAGCAGCGGCTCGGCGATGAAGCAGGCGACGTTGTCGGGCCCGAGCTCGAGGATCTTGTTCTCGAGATCGGCGACGCATTTGTCGCAGAACTCGGCCTCGGTCATGCCTTCGGGACGGCGATAGGGATTGGGGACGGGGAGGTGATGCACCGTCTCGGTCTCGAACTTGAGATAGGCGCGGTCGGCGGGCTTGCCCGAGACCGAGGCCGTCAGATAGGTCGAGCCGTGATAGGCATATTCGCGGGTGATGATGTGCTGCTTCGAGGGCCTGCCGGTGAAGCCGAAATAGAACTGGACGAAGCGCAGCGCGGAATCGACCGCGGTCGAGCCGCCGGTGGTGAAGAACACATGCTTCAGGTCGCCCGGCGCATATTTGGCGATGCGCGTGGCGAACTCGATTGCCGGCGGGGTCGAGATCTTGCCGAAGGGTGAGTAATAGGCCATGCGGCGCACCTGCTCGGCGATCGCCTCGGCCATCTCGTTGCGGCCATAGCCGATCTGCACGCACCACATCCCGCCCATGCCGTCGAGCATCCGATGCCCGTCGGAATCGTAGATGTAGGCGCCCTCGCTCTCGGCGACGATCAGGAGATCCTGCGTCTTGGCCTGCCCCAGGTCGATCCAGGGATGGATGATATGGGCATGGTCCTGCTCGGTGAGCGCGGCGGTGTCGAACTGCAGATTGCGGGTCATGGGTGGGTTCCGATGCTTGGCGTCTAGTCGGGTTTCGTCCTTGGGCCCGTAAGCGGGAAGGCGGACTCAGAAAACAGTTCGCCCGACGGAGCGCTCGGCCTTGTCTTCGAGCGCAGCGCCCCGCCGGGCGAGCCTGAAGGCCGGCGCCCGAAAGCGCCGGCCGGTCTCAGCGGATCGGCTTACACGCCGGCCTTCACCTGCTCGAAGATCTGCTGCAGGTCTTCCAGCCGCTTGTTGTCCTGGCTGAAGGTGCCGCGCTTCAGATGCTCGCTGGGATCGGCGGGCAGACCAATCTTGGTCAGCGCCGCTTCGCCGGCTTCGGCGAACGCCTTCTTGTTGGAATGGCCGTAGCCATAGGCGATCAGCCAGAGGCCCGCTTCCTTCGAGATCAGGGCGTTGATCAGGTCATGCGCCTTGTCGACTTCGGTCGCGTTGCTGGTCAGCACGGCGCCGCAGACCCAGGTCAGCATCCCTTCCTTGGGCGACATCCATTTCACCGGGACGCCCTGGTCGATCATCTTGGCCAGCGTGCCGTTCCAGGCGGAGGCCGCCACGATCTCGCCCGAGGCGATGCCCTGTTCGAGCACGGTGGCGTCGCTCCAATAGAAGCGGACCAGCGGCTTCTGCGCGGCGAGCTTGTCCTTGACCTTCTTGAGCTCGTCGTCGGTCATGGCGTAGGGGTTCTTCGCGCCGATCAGCAGGGCCGTGATGATCGCGGTGTCGGTGATGTCGTCACCCATCGAGATCCGGCCCTTGTAGCGCTCGTCCCAGAGCAGCTCCCAGGAATCTTCCTTGGGCTGCACCAGGTCCGTCCGATAGATGACCGCGGTGTTGCCCCAGTCGACCGGGGAGAACCACTGCTTGCCGTCCTGGTCGGCGGTGTTGATGTGCTTCAGCGTGTCGAATACATCCGGCCAGTTGGACAGCTTCGAGGTGTCGAAGGGTTGAATGAGCTTGGCATTGCGCCACTTCTCGATGCGACCGGAGCAGGGATGGGCGACGTCGGTCTTGAAGCCGGCCATCAGCTTCTGGAAGGCTTCCTGCTCGTCCGAGAACACCGGTAGGTTCGGGCTGGCGCCGTACTTCTTCACATAGCCGGGGAAGAAGTCGGGGGTGTCGTAGCCGGACCAGGTGAAGTAGGTCGCCTGGTTGTCGTCCGCTTGCGCCAGCTTGCGGGTCACCGGCATGGTGACCAGAGCCACGCCGGCGGCTGTCAGCGCCTGCACCATCTGCCGGCGGGTCATGTCCTGGTTGGCAAGGCGGCTCTTGAATTCCTTGATATCCATGAAGTCTCCTCCCTGAGGAATGGTCATTCTCGACCGTTTTGGTTATGAGGTTCCGTAGCGGTAGCGGCCGAGGACGCAGGGGAACCGCCCTGCAGCGAGGCCAATGCGGATCGCAACTTACCGTCGCGCTGCATCTCGTCTTCGATGGCCGGACTCTAGCATCCGCGCCAGAATCCGGGCAAGGCGGCTAACCCTCATTGTCATCTTACAAAAAAGGGCTTGTGGCCCGACCGGGGCCGGTGCCACCATTGCGCCGCAAAAAAGACTGGCTCAAGAAATCTTCCGGGAGAGGGGACGTGTAATGGCTGAAGCCGGACGACGCCGGCTGTCGCGTCATGGTTAGCGTTACCGATCGGGGTCAAGCCCCGGCAACGCAGGGCGGTCTCTGGACCGCCTTCAAAACCGTGCTTCACAGAAACGAGAGCATGCGCGGCTATCTGCTGCTCTCGCCCACCCTTCTCGTGATGCTTGCACTCATGATCATCCCGCTCCTCGGGCTGGTCGTGTTGAGCTTCTGCACGCAAGTCTATTTCGACATCGATTATACCCCGACGCTGAAGAATTATTTCGCGATCTTCGATCTCGAGAACAACCCGATCTATCTGGTGTTGTTGTTCCGCTCGATCGTGATGTCGCTGACGACGACCTTCTTCGTCGTGATCACCGCCTATCCGATGGCCTATTTTCTGGCCTTCCGGGTCGGGCGCGGCAAGCTGATCTGGCTCATCCTCATCACGGTGCCGTTCTGGACCAGCTATCTGCTGCGCGTGTTCGCGTGGAAGATCATCCTGGGCTTCAACGGCGTGATCAATTCCGGTCTGATCAGCCTCGGGATCATCAAGGATCCGCTGCAGTTCCTGCTGTATAACCCGACCGCCGTGGTCGTCACGCTGACCCATGCCTGGGCGGCGTTCGCCATCCTGCCGATCTACGTCTCGCTGGAGAAGATCGACAAGTCGCTGCTCGAGGCGGCGACCGACCTGGGGGACACCCCGCGCGAGCGGTTCTGGCGGGTGACGTTCCCGCTGTCGCTGCCGGGGATGATCGCCGCCACCCTGCTCGTCTTCATTCCGACGGTTGGCGACTATGTGACGCCGTCGCTCGTCGGCGGTACGTCGGGCATCATGATCGGCAACCTGATTCAATCGCTGTTCGGCAAAGCCAACAATGCGCCGCTGGGCGCCGCTGTCTCCATCGTCATGATGCTTTCGATCACCCTGATCGTCTGCGTCTTCCTCGGCGCCATGGGGCGTCGCCGCTGGAAACAGTCCTAAGGTCGAGGCCCCGCAATATGGTCGGCAAAGCCAAATACGACGCGCTCTTCATTTACGGCGTCGCCTATCTCATCTTCATCTATGCGCCGGTGCTCCTGATCGTCCTCTTCTCCTTCAACAACGGGCTCTATGTGGCCTTCCCGTTGAAGGAAATGACGGTCAAATGGTATGCGGAGATGGTCAGCAATCCTGGCCTGACCAAGGCGCTGGGCGTCAGCCTGCGCATCGCGGCCTTCGTCTCGGTGGTGAGCACGATCCTCGGCGTCCTCGCCGCGAAAGCGGTGACCCGCTATTACCTGCCGGGGCGCGCGGCGATCACCTTCACCATCATGCTGCCCCTGGTCATCCCGACCATCGTCTTCGCCATCGGCCTCCTGATCATCCTGGCGAAGTTCCTGGGGCTGCAGCCCTCGACCTGGAGCATCATCGCCGGCCATGTGCTGCTCTGCGTGCCCTTCTCGATGGCGGTGCTGATCTCGCGCCTGCAGGGCTTCGACAAGAACCTCGAGGAAGCGTCCCTGGATCTGGGCGAGAACGCCTGGCAGACCTTCTGGCGGGTGACCTTCCCGCTGGCCATGCCCGGCATCGTGGCGAGCTTCCTGCTCTGCTTCACGACATCGTTCGACGAATATCTGATGGCGGCCTTCCTCTCCGGCAACGACACCACGCTGCCGGTCTATATCTACAGCCAGCTTCGTTTCCCCCAGAAGCTGCCCGGAACCCTGGCCCTGGGCAGCTGCATCCTCGTCGTGTCCTTCGTGATCGTCACCTTCGCGGAGTATATGCGGCGGCGCGGCGTCAACCCCGACCAGGGTTTGGGTATCTGACATCATGAGCGCAGACGATTCCTTCATCTCGATCAAGCGGGTCTCGAAGCATTTCGGTGCGGTCAAGGCCGTGGACGACATCTCCTTCGACATCCGGCGCGGCGAGTTCTTCTCGTTGCTGGGTCCGTCCGGCTGCGGCAAGACCACGCTCCTGCGCATGCTGGCGGGGTTCGAGGTGCCGACGGCGGGCGAGATCTTCATCGACGGCCAGCCGATGGCGGTGGTGCCGCCGCATCTGCGCCCGACCAACATGGTGTTCCAGAACTACGCGATCTTCCCGCATCTCAATGTGCGCCAGAACATCGCCTACGGCCTGCGCAAGAAGAACCTGACCAAGCCGCAGATCGACCAGAAGGTCGAGGAAGCGTTGGGGATGATCAAGCTGCCGGGCTACGGCAACCGGCGCGCCGACCAGCTCTCCGGCGGCCAGCGCCAGCGCATCGCGCTCGCCCGCGCGCTTGTCTGCCAGCCCAAGGTGCTGCTGCTCGACGAGCCGCTGGGCGCCCTCGACAAGAAGCTGCGCGAGGAGATGCAGCTCGAGCTGCGCCAGCTGCAGCGCTCGGTCGGCATCACCTTCGTGTTCGTGACGCACGACCAGGAGGAAGCCTTGACCATGTCGGACCGGATCGCGGTCATGGCGCGCGGCAAGGTGATGCAGATCGACGGATCGGCCCAGCTCTACGAGCATCCGAACTGCCGCGAGGTCGCCGATTTCATCGGCAATATGAATTTCATCGACGGCACGGTTGCCGGCACCGAGGGCGCCAATGCCATCATCGATGCCGGCCCGCTCGGCAAGCTGCGGGTGCCGGTCGGCCAGGCCCGCATCAACAAGGCCGGCCTCGTCACCCTGGCGATCCGGCCGGAGAAGCTGCGGATCGAGGCGACCAGGCCGAATGGCGGCACCAACTCGATCGCGGGCCGCCTCAATGCGCAGGCCTATCTCGGCGACCGCAGCCACTTCTATGTCGAGGTGCCGGGCCTGCAGCGCCGTGTCGCGGTCGCGGCCCAAAATGTCGCCCGCAATGCCGAAGCCGCGGACGGCAAGGCGCGCGATGTGTGGGTGAGTTGGCCCGTCGAGTCCGGGGTACTGCTGCCCGCCGACTGATCCCGCAAGGGGGCTCGCCGGCATCATGAGTGTCACGATCTATCACAATCCGCGCTGCGGAAAATCGCGCGACACGCTGGCGCTGCTGCGCGGCCGCGGGATCGAACCGGCGATCGTCGAATATCTCTCCACGCCGCCCGATGCCAAGCGCCTGAAGCTGCTCCTGAAGCTTCTGGGCATGGCTCCGCGCGATCTGATGCGCAAGGGCGAACCGGCCTACAAGGAAAAGAGGCTGGCCGACCCCAAGCTCGACGAGGCGGCGCTGATCGCCGCCATGGTCGCCAATCCGATCCTGATCGAGCGGCCGATCGTCGTCGTCAAGGACGCCAAAGGCGAACGGGCGGCCCTCGGGCGCCCGCCGGAAAACGTTCTGAAGATCCTCTAGAAGAGAGTGGCGGCGGCCGGATAGACCAGCGTTCCCCCGGGACCCGGCACCGCTTCCTTGGTCAAGTGCGCGGGCTCGATATGGCCCCGCCCCAGGATATGGAACACGGTTTCGCTGGCGGCGATCAGGTGATCGGCGATGATCCGCCGATGGCACCGCCACCAGACGGCTTCCGCGCACATGATGGCGCAAGGCCGCTCATGTCCGAGCTCGCGCAATCTCTCCAGGCCCGAGCGAAATCCCTCCGTCGTGGCGTAGTCGGCATAATTGTGGAAGCTCTCGTTTTGCCAGAAGGCATTGAGCGCTTCGGGAACATCCGGCGATCGCTTGCGCAAGCCGCCCAGGGCCGCGATATGTTCGTAGCCGACCTGCAACTCGTTCAGAGCCTTCGAGAACGACTCCGTGTTATATTGCGGGTTCGTGCGCGATCGCGGCACGGTCCTGACATCGACGACGAGAGTCACCTCCGCTTCGCTCAACAAACCCATGAACTCGTCGAGCGAACGGGTCGAGTGCCCGATGGTGAAGAACGGATGCGTCACGGGCGCTTTGGCAATGCTCACGGATCGTTGGGCGTCATCGCGCCCGGTCACCGGCGCACGAGCTTGAGCGCCGTCGCCTTGTGCAAGGCGACATGATCGGTCGTGTCGCTCTTGATTTCATACTGAGGGTCGTCCGCGGTTGCATGATGGGTGTAGCCCTTGTAGTCCACATCTCTGGTGTGCACTCTGAGAATCCGCCCCCGCACATGCCCCGCTTCCGAGTTCCAGGTGACATGGTCGCCGATCTTGAATTTCCTGGTCATGACCGGACCTCCGGAAGCGCCCGCGCTTTGCCTGCGACGTTCATCGGCCGGTGCTGCCGGAGGCGTCCTGCTCCATAGCGGCCTCCGCCTGGAGGCTTTGGATATCGCGGTAGATCGAGGCGACGGCGAGCACGCGCCCCGCGCGTCTAAAGCGAAGCAGGCAGTCTTTGGCCGCGATATCGCCTTCTATCTCGACCTCGTCCCATTTCTCGGCATGGCCGACATAGTTGATCGGGACGTCGTAGTGCTGGCTCCAGAAGAACGGCACGGCAGCGAATTTCTCCTGCGCTCCGAGGATGTTGAGCGCAGCTGTCTGACCCTGCCGCTCGGCCACGACCCAATGCTCGACGCGGATCTTCTCGCCGCTGTGCGGATCCGGCCAGCGGGCAATGTCGCCGGCCGCGAAAATGCCGGCAACGCTGGTCTCAAGATAGGGGTTCACGGAGACGCCGCGATCGATCGCCAGCCCGGCCTGCTCGGCGAGAGCCAGCCGCGGCTTCACTCCGATGCCGACCACGACGAGATCGGCATCGAGCTTGCCGCCGCTCTTCAGGGTCACGCTGCCGGCATCGATCGACGTAACCGAGTCCTCGAGATGAAAGACGACACCATGCTCCTCATGGAGCCGACGGATGAAGTCGCCCAGCTGCGCGCCCATGATCTTCTCCATCGGACGCGCCTCGGGGGCGACGACACGCACATCGATCTGGCGCGCTCGCAATGACGCCGCGACCTCGAGCCCGATGAAGCTGGCTCCGATGATAACCGCGCGCCGTGCCGTCTCCGCGGCTTTGATGATGGCGCGGGAGTCATCGAGCGTACGCAGCCGATGGACATGCGGCAAGTCGGCGCCGGGGACCGACAGGCGGACGGGCTCGGCGCCCGTTGCGAGCAGAAGCCGGTCATAGGGAATTCTCTGGCCGCTCCCGGTCACGACCTCGCGCCGCCCCGTATCGATCGCGGTGACATTGGTCTTCAGCCGGAGATCGATCCTGTTCTCGGCGTAGAACTCGCCGGGGCGCAACGGCACCCAATCTTCTGGTGCGTTGCCGCCGAGATAATCCTTGGAGAGATTGGGCCGATCGACGGGCGGCGCGCTGTCGTCGCTCAGCATGACGATGCTGCCGGCGAAATCCCGCCGCCGGAGCATTTCCGCGGCCGCAAATCCTGCCGCACCACCGCCGACGATGACGACCCGGTCGGGCGCTCCGGCCGGTGCCTTGCGGGGCGCTGGCGCTTCGCGCCTCTCGCGCACGTAGAATTTCCCGCCGCGCTGCTCGACCGACCAGCAGGCGAGGGGGCTCAAGGCCGGTGCGCGCAGGGCCTCGCCGGTTCGCAGATCGAAGCAGGCGTGGTGCCAGGGGCAGCGGACGGTGTCGTCGACGACCAGCCCTTCGGCGAGCGGACCCTGGTAATGCGTGCAGCGGGAGCCGACGGCGAAGACCTCCATCCCACGCTGGACGACCAGCACCTCCTGATCGCCGACCCGCCCGACCAGCCTTCCGTCGGCAAGATCGGCGAGCGAGATACCCTGGGTCAGATCGGGGCCGTCGGGGGTCGTCTGTTCCTGCGCCATGGATCTCTCCAGCACCCAGCTTCGCCGGCGCGTTCGAAATGCGCCCATCTGCTTAAAGTGGTGTTGCGAGGCCGGGATGACGAGGTCGGCGTCTGGAATATTCCTGCGGCCAAAAAGAAAACGGGCGGCCCCGAGGCCGCCCGTTGGATGTTCCGAGGTCTTGCGGCCGGTTTTCCCCGCGACCGCTGTCGCAGGGAAGGGGCCGGGGTCGCGTCTAGGCGGTGATGCCGGTCATGACCGGGGCCGCTTTCTGCTTCGCGGTGCGGGCCAGTTCCTCGATGGTCAGGTCCACGCAATATTCGAAGGTCGAGAGCGTCTCGTCGAGGCAGGCCTTGTCGTGGGCCGAGGAGATGAACCAGGGCTCGCGCGAATCCGGCTCGCACATGACGCCGTGCGGGATCAGATGCTGCGCCAGCGTGTCGTAGAAGGTGTAGTCGCTGGTCTTCCAGTCGCGATAGTTGGAAGGCGGCGTCTCGCGGAAGAATAGGCCGCTCATGCTCGGATGGCCGGTGAAGCTGTGGGGGATGCCCCGCGCCGTCAGCACCTTGTGCATGCCCGCCTGCATCGCCAGGCCGTAGGCCTCGATGTCTTCCAGCGCATCGGTGTCGCGCAGGATCGTGAGGGTCTTCTCGGCCGCCGCGAGCGACATGGCCTGGGCCGTGTAGGTGCCGCCATGGGCGACGCCGCGGCCGTAATTGCGCATGATGTCCTCGCGCCCGCCGATGCAGGCAATCGGATAGCCATTGCCCACGGCCTTGGCCATCGTGCAGATGTCGGCCTTGATGCCATAGAGTTCCTGGGCGCCGCCGCGACGCACGCGGAAGCCGGTCTTCACTTCGTCCACGATCATCAGCACGCCGTATTTGGTGCAGAGCTCGCGCACGGCCTTGATGAATTCGGGCTTGGAGGGAATGCCGCAGCAATTGCCGAGGATCGGCTCGATCAGCACGGCGGCGATGGTGTGGCCGTGCTTTTTCAGCACGTCCTCGAGCCGCCCGGCGTCGTTATAGGGCACCTGCCAGAACAGGTTCCGGACGGCGCCCGGGATGCCCTTGCCATAGCTGACGATGTCGGGCTCGCGGCCTTCCTGGATGGTGTCGGTGTCGAGCGTCCACATCGTGGAATCGAACAGTCCGTGATAGGAGCCCTCGAAGGTGACGTAGTGGTCCTTGCCGGTCACGCCGCGCGCCAGGCGCAGCGCGCCCATGACCGCTTCGGTGCCGGAATTGGAGAACCGCACGAGCTCGGCCGCCGGGACCATCTCGCTGATCAGCTCGGCGACGGTCAGCTCCCGCTCGGTGCCGAGCGCGAAGACCGTGCCCACCTGCTGGCCATCGCGGGCCGCCGCATCCACCTCGGGATGGCAGTGGCCCAGGATCGCCGGCCCGTAGCCCAGCCGGTAATCGATATAGACATTGTCGTCGAGATCGGTGATCCGCGCGCCGCGGCCATGCTTCACATAGACGGTGTTATGATCGCCCCAGTACCGGAAGTTCGAGCTGACGCCCAAAGGCAGTTTCTGGACGGCTTTCCGGAAGTGGGCGTTGGACTTGTCGAGGCGGTAGGGGTCGCGCTTGTTGGTCGCTGTTGGGGCGGCCTTGGTCATGATGAGCTCCGATCCGATTATGTGCAGCCATTAAATGCGTATATAGTGAAGCTATCAAAACCGCCCCCTGGCTGTCTAGGCGACTGAATGATCATATAATTTCGTGATTTTAAAATCGCCTATATTACAGATGGTTATCTAATTTTTCCTAATTCTTAACGATAACTGGCGACTCTAAGAGGCGAAATGGCTCGGCTGAATCCGGTAAAGGAAACGCGCCAACTTCAGCTCATCGAGGCGACAATCGCCACGATCGGGCGGCGCGGCTACGCGGCCACGACGCTGAGCCATGTGGCCAGCGCCGCCGGCATGTCGCCCGGAATCGTGAATTTCTACTTCCGGACCAAGGAGCAACTCCTTGCAGCCACGCTGGAATTCATCGCCGGCGAATATGAGAGCTCCTGGCGCGCCCAGTTGGCCGCGGCGGGCGAATCACCGGCGGCGCAGCTCGAGGCCATGATCGAGGCCGATTTCAGCCCCGGGATCTTCACCCGCGAGAAGATGACGGTCTGGTACGCCTTCTGGGCCGAGGCCCCGAACCAGCCGCTCTACGAGACCCTCGTGTCCGAGCTGGAGCAGCGCTACTGGAGCGAAACCCGCGGCATCGTCGATCGCCTGATCGCCGAGGGCGGCTATAAGGGGCTCGACCCCGACGCCGTCGCCCACGGCCTCAACGCCATGATCGACGGACTCTGGTTCGATCTCCTGATCGATCCCAATTCGGTGACGCCGGCCCAGGGCAAGAGCATCTGCCGGCTCTATCTCTCAGGCATCTTTCCGAAGCATTTCGGCCAGTATGCGGCCGGCGGCACGCCGGCGGCCGCTGTTTCGGTCGAGGCGGTCGCGCCCCTCGACCGCCCTGTCGAAGAGGCCGTGGAAGGCACCGATGCCTTCGGGCGCGCCGCTCATCGCAAGCGGCTGTCGGCCGCGCTGCGCCGCCGGCTGCAGCCGCAGGGCCGCCTGACGATGAAGGAGCTGGCCGCGGGCATCGGCGTCACGACCGACACCGTGCAGAACTGGCTCAATGAAAGCACCGAGCCGTCCTCCTGGCTGCTGGGTCGGCTGCTGGCCATGCTCGACCCGGCATTCTTCGTTGAAGCCTTCGGGCCCACGGTCGATGCCATGCGCCGTCGCTTCGAGACGCGATTGACGGCCGAGCGCGAGGCGGCGGAGAAGGATCGCGCCATCCTGACGGAGATCGATCCGCGGCCTGCGAACACCGATCTGCCCTCCGGCGACCCGGCGCGGCCGGCCGAGCGCGGTCCCGAAGATTCGGGCGGCTCACGCCAGAGCTGAGCTATAAAAGTCGCCGGGGCCCTGGCCCTCGCCGGTTGAACCTCCATCGCTCCCATCTCCGCATCCCGCCCTATGAACATCGCGACAAGACTGCATCGCCTTGCCCCCTTGCTGACGCCCTCATCGGTCGCCCTCATCGGGGCTTCGCCCAAGGCCGGCAGTGTCGGGCAGGGGATGATCCAGACCGTCAAGGGTGGCGGCTATGCCGGCCGGCTCCATTACGTGAATCCGTCCTATACGGAGATCGACGGCCAGCCCTGTTACCCCTCGATCGCGGATCTGCCGGAAGCGATCGACCTGATCGTGCTGGGCGTCGCCAATGCGCGCCTCGAGCGGAGCCTGGGCCAGGCGATCGCGGCGGGCGCGCGTTCCGCCACGATCTTCGCCAGCTGTTATCTGGAGAACGACACGGCGCCGAGCCTGCCCCTGCGCATCGCCGCAATGGCGCGCGAGGCCGGGATGCCGATCTGCGGCGGCAACGGCATGGGCTTCTATAATTTCGATCACCGCCTGAGAGTCTGCGGCTTCCCGCCGCCGGCCTGGGTCGAGGGCGGCGGCAACAAGACCCTGATCACCCATTCAGGTTCGGCCTTCAGCGCGCTGGTCCATCACGACCATCGCTTCGCCTATAACCTGGCAGTATCGCCCGGGCAGGAACTCGGCGCCACCTGCGACGAGTATCTCGACTTCGCCCTCGACATGCCGACCACGCGGGTCGTCGGCATCTTCCTCGAGACGGTGCGCAACGCCGACGGTTTCATCGCCGCGCTCGAGAAGGCCCGCGCCAAGCGGATTCCGATCGTGGTGCTGAAGGTCGGACGCACGGCCGAGAGCGCCAAGCTCGCCGTCAGCCATTCTGGTGCCGTTGCCGGCGACTATGCCGCCTATGAGGCCGTGTTCGATCGCTATGGCGTGGTCGTGGTGGACACGCTCACTGAGTTCGCCAACGCGCTGCTGCTGCTGGGCCATGACAGGCGATTGCCGGCGGGCGGGCTTGCGACCATGCATGATTCCGGCGGTTTGCGGGAGCTGACGGTGGATCGCGCGGTGACGCGCGGCGTTCCCTTCGCGAAGATCAACGCCGAGACGACGCAAAAACTGGCGGCAAGGCTCGATTACGGCCTCGACCCGATCAATCCGCTCGATGCCTGGGGCACGGGCAATGACTACGAAGGCATCTTCGAAGACTGCCTGGTCGCGCTCTGCAACGATCCCGACACGTCGATCGGTGCGCTCTTCGGCGAGACGCGCGACGCCTATTCGCTCCATGAAGGCTATGGCCGCGTCCTGGCCCGGGCCGCGACGAGAACCACCAAGCCGATCGTGATGGTCAACAACATGGCGGTGATCGGCGAAGCCAAGCTCGCCTCGCATCTGACGCGGGGCGGCTTCCCGGTGCTGATCGATATCGACGCCACGATGGCGGCGTTCCGCGCCGCGTTCACCTGGCGCGACGCGGCCGACCGGCCGGCCCCCAAACCGGCTGTTGCGCCGGAAGGCCTGCGCGGCAAATGGAAAGCGCGTCTGGAGAAGGGCGGCCCGCTCGATGAATCCGAGAGCCTCGCGCTGATGGCCGACTACGGTGTCGGCGTGCTCGCGCACCGCATTGCCGGGAACGAGGCCGATGCGGTCGCGGCCGCGAGGGCGATCGGCTTTCCCGTGGCGCTCAAGACGGCGACGCCGGGCGTTCTCCATAAATCCGATGTCGGCGGCGTCAAGCTGGCGCTGGCCGACGAGACGGCGCTGGCCGCCGCTTATCGCGATGTTGCGGGGCGCCTGGGGCCGCGCGTGCTGATCATGGCCATGGCGGGGAAGGGGGTCGAGCTCTCGTTCGGCGCCGTGGTCGATGCGCAGTTCGGTTCGCTGGTGATGGTGGGAGCCGGCGGCGTCCTGATCGAGATGATGAAGGATCGCCGCTTCGCCCTGCCGCCTTTCGACAAGACGGAGGCTCACCGCCTCATCGATGCGCTGGCGCTGCGGCCCTTGCTCGACGGCAAGCGCGGCCAGAAGCCCGCCGATATCGACGCTCTGGCGCAAAGCCTTGCCGCCTTCTCGGTGCTGGTCGCCGATCTCAAGGGACTGATCGCCGAGATCGACATCAATCCGGTACTTGCCGGTCCTGGCGATGCGGTGGCGCTCGATGCGCTGGTGGTGCCGAAGGCGCCGGAGAAAGCTTCGGGAGACTGACGATGCCGATCCTCGACCTGCTGACCCTGCTGGTGGCATCGGTCTTCGCCGGAGCGGCGATCTACATCAATCTGGTCGAGCAGCCGGCGCGGCTGGGCCTCGACGATCGCGCGCTGCTGGCGCAGTGGAAGCCGAGCTATGCCCGCGGCTTCGCCATGCAGGCGAGCCTCGCGGTCATCGGCGGGTTACTTGGTATCGCGGCTTTCGTCGAGACGGAATTCTGGGGCTGGCTGTTGGCGGCGCTGCTGCTCCTGGCCAATTGGCCCTACACGCTCCTGGCCATCATGCCGACCAATCGGCGGCTCGGCGCCATCGTCCCCGAGCAGGCGGGAGCGGAGAGCCGCAGACTGATCGAACACTGGGGCGGCCTGCACGCAGTGCGCAGCGGCCTCGGGCTCGCAGCCGCCCTGGTCGCGCTCTGGTGCCTGGCCTGAGCGCGATTCAGGCGAGGAACGCGACGAGAGCCGGAATCACCTGATCCGGCGCCTCGTCGATCAGCCAGTGACCGGAACCCTTGACGATCACGCCCGTGACGTTGCTCGCGACGATTTTCGCCTGGTCGATGAGGAACGTGCCCGAGGCCTTCTCCCCGGTCAGGATGAGGAAGGGCATGGTGAGCTTCATGACCGAGAGGGCGGCGAAGTCCTTCGCGTCCTGCTCGAAGTTCCGGAAATATTCGAAGCCGGCGCGCATGCCGCCGTCGCGAGCATAGGCCGCCGCATAGAGCTGACGGTCGGCTTCCGACACGGACTTGGTCCGGTCGGCGGCGAAGTCGTTCCAGAAATGCTCGAAGTAGATGCGCTCGCGCCCGGCGACCAGGGCAAGCGGGGTCTCGCCGTAGAAGTGAAAATGCCAGAGGTCGCGCATCAGCCAGACATCCTTCCAATCACCGACACCGGGAAGGAAGGCGTCCATCAGGGCCACCTTGCTGACCTCGGCGGGGAACTGGGCCGCGTAGGCATAAGCCACCATCAGTCCGATATCGTGACCGACCATCTGCACCCTGTCATGTCCAAGCTGGCGCACCAGGCCATGAATGTCCCGGGCCATCGTCTTCTTGTCATAACCGTCGGGCGGGCGCTGCGAAGCGCCGGCACCGCGCAGATCGGGGGCGATCACTGTATGCGTCGTCGCCAGCAGGGGCAGGAGCGGGGTCCACATATGACTGGTCTGGGCATAGCCATGGAGCAACACAACCACGGGGCCGCGACCGCCGATCTTGTAGTTGATCGAGACAGCATCGACCGTGGCGGTCTTCTCGATGAATCCCTCAGGCAAGGGAGCCGCGGCGATCTGTGTCATGGAGGTTCCTGATAAGAGGGGCGATGCGTTCGGTCGCCGCCGCCGCCGCGGACAATGCGGCCCGGGTCGGACCCGGTCAACCTGGATTCAACTGATCACGCCGCGTTTGCGCAGCAGCGCGACCAACCGGTCATGCGGCAACGCCGGTGTCCGATGGCCGTCGCGTCCGATCATGGTGGCGTTGGCGACGAGCGCATTGACCACGGCTTCTTCGATCGCGTGGGCCACGGCGGCGTAGAACGGATCCATGCGGCCCCAGGGCACGAAGCGCAGCTGGTCGAATTCGTCTTTTGCGGGCTCGCCCTCCGAGAAGCGGCTCTTGAGGGCCCCTTCGTTGCCGGTCGAGAAGGCGAGGAACAGATCGCCCGAGAAATGCGAGCCGGTCGTCCCGGTGCGCGCGAGACCCATGCCGACGCGCCGCGCCAGCGCCTTGCACTGCGCCGGCAGCAACGGCGCATCGGTGCCGACGATGGCAATCACCGAGCCCGCGCCGGCGGGTGCCGCCTGGCGGCGCGTTTCCATCGGATTGTCGTCGGCGAGTTCGCGGCCGACCGGCACGCCCGCGATGGTGAGCTCGTGTCGGCTGCCGAAATTCGCCTGCACGAAGGCGCCGACGGTGTAGCGATGCGGGCCGTAGGGCACGACCCGCGAGGCCGTGCCGCAGCCGCCCTTGAAGGCATAGCAGTTCATGCCGGTGCCGCCGCCCACCGATCCTTCTTCGATCGCTCCCGGCCGCGCGGCGTCGATGGCGCGGAGCGCATGCGCGGGCTTCACATGGGCGCCGTTGATGTCGTTGAGATAGCCATCCCAGGTCTCGCCCACGACCGGCAGGAGCCAGGCTTCGGCGAGCTTCGGGTAATGGCGCACGACCCATTCGATGGCGCCCGTATGGCAGGCGCCCACCGAATGCGTGTTGGTGATCAGGATCGGGAGATCCAGCGAGCCGGTTTCTTCGATCCAGGCGGTTCCTGTCATCTCGCCATTGCCGTTGAGCGAGACCATCCCGGCGGCGCAAGGATTGCCGACGCCGTCGCGGCCGCGCGGCAGGATCGCGGTCACGCCGGTGCGCACCGGCCCATGTCCCGTGCGCAGCGCGCCGTCGCCGTGGATCAGGGTTTCGTAGCCGACCGCCAGCCCAGGCAGGTCGGTGATGGCATTCAAGGCGCCGGGCGTGCCGGCGAAGGGAATGCCGAGCGCACGGGCGCGAGGCTTTCCGGAGGGTGTCGCCTCGGAGGCGGGGCGGGCGGTCATGTCGCGATCCTGCTGCTTGGGGTCTGGAGCTCACCGACGAGCCCGAAACATGCCGCGCCGCCGGACAAAGAGAAAGGCCCCTTCCGGCGGATGCCGAAAGGGGCCTTGGAACTCGACGCTAAATCCGGGATGGCCTAGGCGACGTCGCGCTCGTCGTCGCGCTCTTCGCTACGGCTGGCCGGACGCTTCACCGGATGGCGCAGGAAGGCCGGCATATGATCGCCGAAGGCCAGCACCGGCGCGTCATCGTCCTCGTCGGAACGACGCTCGGCCGGACGGGCCGCTTCCATATGCGAACCGTCATGACGGATCGGCTGGGGCTTGGAACGGCTCTCGCCCGCTTCGGGGCGGGGCTGCCGCTTGCCGCGGCCGGAACGCTCCTGACGGCCCGACCGCTCTTCGCGGTTGGATTCGCGGGGCGCACGGGCCTCGCGCGCGGGCCGCTCTTCGCGGGCCGGACGCTCTTCATGGACCACGGCCGCTTCCGCGACAGGGCTTTCTTCACGCATGACCGGCTCCGTCATCTCGGGCGCCGCGGCTTCGATCAGAGTCTCTTCGGCCGGCTTCGGCGCGCTGCGGTTGCGATCGCTGCGACCGCGTCCGCCGCGGCTGCGCTTCTCGCCATCCGCGCTGCCGCTGCGACCGGCGCTGCGTCCGCTGCTGGGACGCCGTCCCCGGCGACGCCCGCCGTCGTCGGCCTCGAAGGCGACGAGGTCGAAGCCCTCGACCACGATCCGCGGCACGGTCTTGCCGAGCATTTTCTCGATCGCCTCGACGAAGCGGCCGTCATAGGGCGACGCGATCGTATAGGCACGACCCTCGCGGCCCGCGCGGCCGGTGCGGCCGATGCGATGGATGTAGTCTTCGGCGTGGATCGGCACGTCGAAATTGAAGACGTGGCTCAGGCCCTGGATGTCGAGGCCGCGCGCGGCGACGTCGGAGCAGACCAGCAGCGTGATCTCGTCGTTCTTGAACTTTTCGAGGGTCTCGGTGCGCTTGGGCTGGGACATGTCGCCATGGAGCTGGCCGGCATTGAAGCCGTGCTTCGCCAGCGAGCGATAGAGGATGTCCACGTCCTTCTTGCGATTGCAGAAGATGAGCGCGTTCTTGACCGGCTCGGCGCGCAGGAGGCGGCGCAGCGCCTCGCGCTTGTCCTCTTCCTGCACGACCACGAGACCCTGGGTCACCAGCGCCGCCGGCGAGGCGGGGGGAGCGACCGAGATTTCCTTCGGGTTCATCAGGAAGGCGTCGGCCAGGCGCTTGATCTCCGGCGGCATCGTTGCCGAGAAGAACAGGGTCTGGCGGATCTTCGGCAGGAGCGACACGATGCGCTCGACATCGGGGATGAAACCCATATCGAGCATGCGGTCGGCCTCGTCGATGACGAGGATCTTCACGTCGCTCATCAGGATCTTGCCGCGCTCGAACAGATCGAGCAGGCGGCCCGGCGTGGCGATCAGCACGTCGACGCCGCGATCGAGCTTCTTCTGCTGGTCGGTGAAGGATTCGCCGCCGATCAGCAGCGCCTGCGAGAGCTTGTGATATTTGCCGTAGATGTCGAAATTCTCGGCGACCTGCGTGGCAAGCTCACGCGTCGGCTCGAGGATCAAGGATCGGGGCA
Organism: Hypericibacter terrae; assembly: GCF_008728855.1. Lineage (GTDB taxonomy): Bacteria > Pseudomonadota > Alphaproteobacteria > Dongiales > Dongiaceae > Hypericibacter > Hypericibacter terrae. Next base: position 2,602,162 of record NZ_CP042906.1, read on the forward strand.
TCCGCGCGCGGGCACGTCCGCTCGCGAGCATGTCGATCATCGGCAGCGTGAAGGATGCCGTCTTGCCGGTGCCGGTCTGGGCACAGCCCAGAACGTCTCGTCCCATCTGCACGATGGGAATGGCCTGGGCCTGGATGGGGGTCGGTTCGCGATAGCCGACTTCGGCAATGGCGCGCAAAACTTCTGGGCTGAGCCCAAGGTCGTCAAAACTCATTATCTACCGGAGCAAGGGGCCTGAACGGGATCTCTGGAATCGGCGAAGGGCCCGAATGTTCGCCGCAAAGCTGCCGGATAAGTAGGCAATTCTCGCGGAAAGTCAAGTGTTTGCGCACATCTCCGCGACTTTGCCGCCGTCCGGCGATGCCGTAACCTGCCCTGGAATTGACGAAGGAATCATTGCCGCGGGGATGAATTTACCATGTTGATCCAACGCGAACGCTCCTGCCTCCTGATCGTCGACATGCAGGAACGCCTGCTACCCGCGATGGCCGGCGTCGAGCCGTTGCTGCATCACGCCGGCATCCTGATCCGTGCGGCGAAACGTCTCGACCTGCCGATCCTGGTCTCGGAGCAGTACCCGAAGGGGCTCGGCCCCACCGATCCGGGCCTGCGGACGCTGCTGGGCAACGAGATCGAGCCCCTGCCCAAGACCCACTTTTCCTGCACGGAGGACCCGGACATCAGGGCCCGGCTTCACGCGCTGGCCCGGGAGCAGGGCCGGGACCAGGTGATCATCCTGGGTGTCGAGGCCCATGTCTGCGTGCTGCAGACGGCGCTGGGCCTGCCGAAGCTGGGGCTGGCGCCCTTTGTCGTCGGCGATGCCGTGGCCTCGCGCCAGCCCGAACGCCGGCAAATGGCGCTCGATCGCATGGCGCGCCACGGGATCGAGATCGTGACCACGGAGATGGCCCTGTTCGAATGGCTGGGCAAGGCCGGCACGCCCGAGTTCAAGGAACTCTCGGCCCTCATTCGCTGAAGCCCCGATCATGGTGCCCGTTCTGCTGTTGCCGGGATCGCTTTGCGACGAGGCTCTCTGGCGTCACCAGATCGACGCCATCGGGGACCGGGTAGAACTGCGCGTCGGCGATCTGACCCAGGACGACAATGTCGCCGCCATGGCGGCGCGCGTTCTGACGGAACTCGCCGGTCCTTTTGCCGTCGTCGGCCATTCCATGGGCGCCTATGTTGCCTTCGAGCTGCTTCGACAAGCGCCCGAGCGGATCGAGCGCCTGGCCCTGCTGGGGGCGAGCGCGCGTCCCGATGCGCCGGCTGAAACCTCGCGGCGGCAGGACCTGCTGGCGATGCGCGAGCGCGTCCCCTTTCGCGGGATCACGCCGCCGCTGATGGCGCTGATGATTCATCGCGATCGCCTGGCCGACACCGCCCTCACGCGCGAGATCGAGGCGATGGCCATGCGGGTGGGGAAGGATGCCTTCCTGCGCCAGTTCCGGGCCATTGTCGGCCGTCCCGACAGCCGGCCGCTGCTGCCATCGATCCGATGCCGGACCTTGATTCTGGCGGGACGGGAAGACGCGCTGGCGCCCTTGGCGGAGCAGGAGGCGCTCGCCGCCGCCATCCCCGGCGCGCGGCTCGAACTCCTCGATCGGTGCGGCCACCTGGCACCGCTGGAGCGGCCTGAAATGGTGACCGCCATGCTCGCTGACTGGCTGACTCTCCCGCCCGGAAAGCTTTCCGCATATTCATAATGACATAAGGATATTTTTATATCATCATGACATCTGTCGATTGGGAGAGCCGCCATGGAACAGCTTCTGGGCCCCTTGCGGGCCGCGGGCGATCCGACCCGCCTCAGACTGCTCGCGGTGCTGGCGCGGGCCGAATTGACCGTGACCGAGCTGACCCAGGTGCTGGGGCAGAGCCAGCCGCGCCTCAGCCGTCACCTCAAGCTCCTCGTCTCCGCCGGCCTGCTCAATCGGTTCCAGGAAGGAAGCTGGGTGTTCTTCCGCCCGGCCGAGAAGGGGGCGGGCGGCGCGCTCGCGCACTTTCTCACCGAACGCATCCGTTCCGACGATCCGACCATCGCGCGTGACCTCGAACGCCTCGCGGTGGTGCGCGAACAGCGCGCCGAGACGGCCGCGGCCTATTTTCGCGGCCGTGCGAACGAATGGAACGAGATCCGCGCCCTGCATATCCCGGAGAAGGATGTCGACGCCGCGATCCTCGATCTGCTGGGCGATATCGCCGGCAGCGATCTGGTCGATCTCGGCACCGGGACCGGGCGCGTTTTGGAATTGCTGGCGCCGCGTGCGAAGAGCGGTGTCGGCGTCGATCTCAGCCGCGAGATGCTCGCGATCGCGCGCCACAGCCTCGATCGCCCGGAGCTGCGCCATGTCCAGATCCGCCAGGGCGATCTCTATGCGTTGCCGCTGGAGAGCGGTTCCGCTGACATCGTCACGCTTCACCTGGTGCTGCATTATCTGGACGACCCCGCCGCGGCCCTGCTCGAGGCGGCCCGGTTGCTGCGCCCCAAGGGCCGGCTGCTGATCGTCGATTTCGCGCCGCACAATCTCGAATTCCTGCGCGACGAGCATGCGCATCGCCGTCTGGGCTTCACCCAGGACGAAATCGCCGGCTGGTGTCGCGATGCCGGCCTCAAGATCGAAGCCACGCGCTCGCTTCAGCCCAAACCGGGCAAGAACGGCGAGCGGTTGACGGTCATGCTCTGGGTCGCGCGCCAGACCGTCGACATCGCGCCGAAGGCGCCACCCGCTTTCGGCAAATTCCAATCCCGAACCAGGAAGGAACGGACCCGATGATTCGCAACCCCGCCCTCATTTCCGATCGCATCAGGGTCTCGTTCGAGTTCTTCCCGCCCAAGACGCGCGAGCATGAGGGCGCCCTGTGGCACACCATCGAGCGGCTGACGGCGATGCAGCCCGATTTCGTGTCGGTGACCTACGGCGCCGGCGGTTCCACGCAGGACCGCACGCTCGCGACCCTGCGCCGCCTGGCGCAACGCACCGAGTTGCCAGCCGCAGGCCATTTGACCTGCGTCGGCAAGAGCAAGGCCGAGGTCGATGCCGTCGCGCGCGATTACTGGGCCGCGGGGATCAGGCGCATCGTGGCGCTGCGGGGCGATGCGCCGGCCGCCCAGGGCCGCTATGCGCCGCATCCGGAAGGGTATCGCGATGCGGCCGACCTGGTGGCCGGCCTGACCCGGATCGGCGATTTCGACATCTCGGTCGCGGCCTATCCCGAGAGCCATCCCGACAGCCCGTCGCCCGAAGCCGATCTCGACAACCTCAAGCGCAAGCTCGATGCCGGCGCGCGGCGGGCCATCACCCAGTTCTTCTTCGAGCCCGAGACCTATCTGCGCTTCATGGATCGGGCACGGGCCGCGGGCATCACGGCGCCGATCATCCCCGGCATCCTGCCGGTCACCAACTTCAGGACAGTGCAGGAGTTCGCCAAGCGCTGCGGCGCCTCGATCCCGGCCTGGCTCGCCCGCACCTTCGAAGGTCTCGACGAAGATCCGGCGACGCGCGAACTAATCGCCGCGACCGTCGCGGTCGATCTATGTCTCAAGCTGCAGACCCAGGGCGTGACCGATTTCCATATCTACACGCTCAATCGCGCCGAGCTGACGCTTGCGATCTGCCATATGCTGGGTTTGCGGTCGGGCTTGCAGCGCCGTCGTCATCGCAGCCATGGCGAGGGCATGGCCGAGCAGGCGACCACCGCTTAGGTTTCGCCCAGCCAGCCCACCACGCTCATGGGACCGGCGGCTCGACGCCGTGATCGGGGTTGTCTTCGGGATTGTTCGGATTGAACAAGGTCATTCCGATCTCGCGGAGGAACGCCTGGAACTTCGGATCGTTCGGATCCTTCACGCCGCTGATGCCTCCCTCCAATGCCGACACCGGCCGGCCGCCGCTGCAGAAGGCGGCGAGGATCTCGATCCGGCCTTCGGGCGTGGGGCCGCCGCCGCCCGCGAGCCCCCACTGGCAGAGCTGAGCCTGCCCGATGACGGGTCCGTTGAAAACCAGCACCACGCGTTCGTCGGGGTAGGGGGGATTGTCGGGCCCCGGCACGAAGGTCGTGGGCCGTCCGAAGTTCGAGCCCTTCAGATCGTCGCGCACGATCTGGTCGAAGTCGGCCTTCGGCAGGGCAGAGGGATTGCCACGAATGACGGTCGGCATTTGCGATCCCTCGGCATGCGTCACATAGAGCTTGGTGCCCGACAGGTATTTCTGCTGGTTGTAGATCACGCCGTTCTCCGCACATCCAGCCAGCCCCGCCAGCGCCAGGCCGACGGCCAGAAGACCAGGCAATGGCAAGCGGACTTTTCGGGGGCGGGCGGAGGCCATGATGGAATCCCGGTTGGAGGGCGCCATTGGCATCGAGGCGCCGTGCGATACCTTGAGGATATGGGCGGAAATGCGCCCTGGAGCAAGCGGGCGCCGCGGCGGCGAAACGAATTTCATCTTTCCGGGACCCGGCCGGTCGGCTGCCTTTCAGGACGACAGGGCCGTCCGCCGGCGCTCTCTCAGCCATTGGAAAACCCGTTGGGGCAGCAGCTTCCCGGCCCAATGCTTCAGGAAGCGCTCATGCTTGCACAGGGCGGCCTTGTCGAGCGGCCAGGTCTGCGCGGCCAGGGCCGCCGTGCCCCAGGCCAGGCGCTCGTTGATCACCGGGATCGCGGCGCGGATACGCCCGACGCAAGCCTCCGGCGCTGCGGTCAGCGTCTCGAAGAAGACGCGCTGCTCCGGTGTCCCAAGTGGAATCTCGAGCTTGCATGCCGGCGGCCACCAGCTGGCGCTCCGTGCGATTTCCGCCAGACGCATGACCGGAGGATTGTCCCGCTCGCGCCAGCGGGCACGGAAATGCAAGGTCGTGGCATCGGGGCAATAAGCGGGTCGCCCCGAGGCGCTGGTCTCGATGATGCGGCGCCAGCAGCTCCAGTCGGCCATCTGCGGTACGTCTTCGGGCCAATAGCCGACGCGCTCGAGAGCGTCGCGCTTATGCATGACGTAGGAGGAGGGGATGTAGTTCTCCGTGGTCATGAAATGGGCGAGCTCGTCCGCGTTCCGGAGATTCAGCGAGAGCGGCAGGATGAAACCGTCCGGACTGCACCAGACGGGTCGGCTATAGACCCAGTCGCCGCCGCTCGCCTCGAGGGTGGCGACGAGCTTGGCAACATGGTCGGGGAACATGATGTCGTCGTCCTGGGCATAGGCGACATATCGGCTCTGGGTTTGGCGCAGGACGATGTTTCGATTGGCGTAGCCGCTCAGCGGCGCCTTCGGCATGTCGAACCAGCGCAGGCGCGGATCCGAGAAGCGCGCGACGACGGCGCGCGTGTCGTCGGCACAGCCGTCGCCGACGACCAGCAACTCGAAATCCGCCTCGGTCTGCGCGAGGACCGACTGAATCGAGTAGCCCAGAACATCGGGGCGGTTATGCGTCGGCAGCAGGATCGAGACGCGGGGCGCCATGGGGGATCGCCGGATCGAGGCCGCGGGAGATCAGAAACGATAGGGAACGATGCGGCTCGCCGCTTCCGAATCCCAGGAGAGATCCAGCGCGTCGGGCCCTTCATAGTCGTACTGCGAGGTTGGCATATTGATGATGACCGCCTCCTCGGTGCCGATGTTCTTCCAACCGTGATAGAGGTTGGGCGGGATGACCAGCAGGCCGGGATTCTTCTCGCTGACCGTGAACTCGTTCACGCGGCCGCAGGTCGGGGAGTCGAGGCGGCCGTCGAAGACCGCGATCTTGACCAGGCCGGACACGACGAAGAGCCGGTCTGTGCTGCGCTGATGCAGGCCCCAGGCCCGGATGCGGCCCGGCATCGTGGTGGTGATATGAACCTGGACGATCGGTCCGCCGATGATGTCCCAACTGGCGCGCGCGACTTCGGTCACGTGGCCATCTTCATGCGGCACGGGCCGGGTTGGCCGGAACTCGATGCCGTGGATGGGATCGAGGCGGAGCGCGCCCCGTTCGTTGACGGCCGAATGCTTGGCGACGAGCTCGTTGCCGCCGATCAGCCCACGCAGCGCGACGTCAGTTGAATCCTGGACTGCCATGCCGAATTCCCCCCGATAAATGGCGGGCGCATCAGCCAAACCGCGCTCTTGAGGGACCGTATTGCAGATTTGCCCACACGGCAATCGTCTCGCGCTCACGCTAGCGGCGCACCGGCGGAAACTGAAGAGGATTTGAAGCGGTGGATGGGCCGCCCTAAGCTTAGGGCCCGATCAGCGCGCAGGTCTCGCCCTGGCCGGCAAAGGTCAGCAGCCGGATGGCGCCATCGAGATCGATCTCGAGATACATATCGCGCGCCCCGGTCTCGAAATACGCCGCGAACAAGGCGGCCGTTCCGGTGCTGGCCACCGGCAGACTCAACCGCTGCAGGGAGCCGAAACGCTGGCGGCAATCCGAGAGCCGCTCGGCCAGGGCCTCGGTCGAAACCTTGGCCGCCAGCGCTTCGCTCACGCGGGTATAGAGCCCGATCCCATCCTCCGCATTGTAGAGCTCGAGGATCGCGAGCGAGACATCGCGCAGCGTGGCGCGCGTGACCTCGGCATTCGCGTGGCCGCCCGCGAGAGTCCAACCCGCGAGGACGGCACAGAGAATGAGCAATCGCTGGTTCATGGCCGCGGGGAATGAGGGGAGGGCAGTCCGGCGCCGATCATGGCACAGGATCGGATTTCTGAGAAAGCGCTCGATCCAGAGACGTATCGTCGAACCGGCGAGGCGCTTCTCCGGCCGGTACGTGCCGAGACGAAGGCGTTACACGTCCAGTTCTTGCACCTTCGACGCGTTCTCCTGGATGAACTGGAAACGCAGCTCGGGTTTGCGGCCCATCAGCCGCTCCACCAGATCGGCGGTGTTGCGCGCACCCTCGCGATCCTCGCCGAACTTGTCGGGCACGGACACGCGCAGCAGCGTGCGTTTGGCCGGGTCCATTGTGGTTTCCTTGAGCTGCTGCGCCGGCATCTCGCCCAGCCCCTTGAAGCGGCTGATCTCGACCTTGCCGCGGCCCTTGAAGGCCGTTTCCATCAGCTCGTCCTTGTGCCGGTCGTCGCGGGCATAGACGGAGGTGCCGCCCTGGGTCAGCCGGTAGAGCGGGGGCTGCGCGAGATAGAGATGCCCCTTTTCGATGAGGCCCGGCATCTCGCGATAGAAGAAGGTCATCAGCAGCGATGCGATATGGGCGCCGTCCACGTCGGCGTCGGTCATGATGATGATGCGCTCGTAGCGCAGCTTGGCGGCATCGAACTTGTCCCGGCTGCCGCAGCCCAGCGCCTGAATCAGGTCGATCAGCTCCTGGTTCTGCGACAGCTTGTCGGCCGAGGCGCTGGCGACGTTGAGGATCTTGCCGCGCAAGGGCAGCACGGCCTGGGTCTCGCGGCTGCGGGCCTGCTTGGCCGAGCCGCCGGCGGAATCGCCCTCGACCAGGAACAGCTCGGTGCCTTCTGCGGAATCGCGGCTGCAATCGGTGAGCTTGCCGGGCAGGCGAAGCTTGCGGGTCGCGGTCTTGCGGCTGAGCTCCTTGTCCTGGCGCTTGCGCAAGCGTTCCTCGGCGCGCTCGACCATATAGTCCAGGAGATCGCGCGCACGGTTCGGATCGTCCGACAGCCAGTGATCGAAATGATCCTTGAGCGAGGCGTCGACCAGCTTCTGCGCCTCCACGGACGCCAGCTTCTCCTTGGTCTGCCCCTGGAACTGCGGCTCGCGGATGAAGATCGAGAGCAGCGACACGGCATTGCCGCAGAGATCCTCGGCGGTGATCTGCGCGGCCTTGCGGTTGCCGACCAGCTCGCCATAGGCCTTGAGCGACCGCGTCAGGCCGGAACGCATCCCGGCCTCGTGGGTGCCGCCTTCGGGCGTCGGCACGGTGTTGCAGTACGCGCTGAAATAGGGATCCTGGTCGACCGGCCAGGCCAGCGCCCATTCGACCCGGCCCTGCTCGTCCGGAAATTCGGCGCGGCCGGTGAAGGGCGTCGCCGTCACCGTCTGGCGGCCTTCGAGCGTCGAGGCGAGGAAGTCGCCCAGGCCGCCGGGGAAATGGAACGTCTCCTCGGCCGGCGTCTTGTCGTCGCCCTTGAGCAGGCTCGGATCGCAGCGCCAGCGGATCTCGACGCCGCGGAAGAGATAGGCCTTGGAGCGCGCCATCCGGTAGAGCCGTTCGGGACGGAAATGGACGCTGTTGCCGAAGATCTTCGGGTCGGGATGGAAGGTGACGGCCGTGCCGCGCCGGTTCGCCGTGTCGCCGGTCTTCTTCAGCTTCGTGACAGGCACGCCGCGCTCATAGCTCTGCAGATAGACCTGCTTGTCGCGCGCGACCTCGACGCTGAGCTTGTCGGAGAGCGCGTTGACGACCGAGAGGCCGACGCCGTGCAGGCCGCCGGAGGTGGTGTAGACCTTGCCGCCGAACTTGCCGCCCGAATGGAGGGTGGTGAGGATCACCTCGAGCGCCGACTTGCTCTTGAACTTGGGATGCGGATCGACCGGGATGCCGCGGCCGTTGTCGGTGATGGTGACCGTGTCGCCGGCGGCGAGTTCGACCTCGATGCGGTTGGCGTAGCCCGCCACCGCCTCGTCCATCGAGTTGTCCAGCACCTCGGCCACGAGGTGATGCAGCGCCCGCTCGTCGGTGCCGCCGATATACATGCCGGGGCGCCGGCGCACGGGGTCGAGGCCCTCGAGGACCTCGATGTCCTTGGCGGTGTATTCGGCCGCCTTGCCGCGCGGCCCGTTCGAAAAGAGATCGTTCATGGCGGCGGATTATAGGAAGGACCACCGGCGGCACAAGCAACATGCTGGGGCCGGTACCGGTATCTCCCACAAGATGCTGGGGAAATTGGCAAGACTCTCCCTCGACAGCCGGGACCCCGAAAGGCCAGACTGGCCGCCGTCATGACCGAGACTCGCAATCCCGATTCTTCCGCCATCGCCCGCCTGCATGAAGGCCTTCCGGACCTCGATCCCGCCATCCGGACGCTCGCCATGCCGGCCGACGCCAACGCCAACGGCGACATCTTCGGCGGGTGGCTGATGGCCCAGATGGACATCGCCGGCGCCGTCGCGGCGATCCGTCGCGCCCAGGGCAGGGTCGCGACCGTGGCCGTGGACGCGATGGCGTTTCACCGGCCGGTGATGATCGGCGATCTCCTGAGCTGCTATGCGACGGTTGTGAAGGTCGGGCGCTCTTCCATGGCCGTGGACATCGAAAGCTGGGTCCAGCGCCGGCATACCGGCAAGGCGGAGAAGGTGACCCAGGGGCGCTTCACCTATGTGGCGATCGACGAGACCGGCCGGCCGCGGCCGGTGCCGAAGGAATAGGACCGTTTCCGCCATAGTTGGTTAAGGGATCGTCAAGGCCTCGGTTGCAAGCTGTTCTCGGTTCATCGGCGCGGATCGGGCTCTTTCCGGAGCCGAGCCGAAGATCGGGAGCGTCGCCGCCTTGGTCAAACGTCAAACATTCCGGTTCGCGATCATCAGCGGCTGCATCCTGCTGATCGCCGGGGCCGTGCTCGGGCTGATCCATCGCAGTGCGTCGCTCGAAAGGCTCGAGGCGATGGCCGAGCGCCAGAACGTCGCCTTGACGAAGGTCTTCGCCAACGCCGCCTGGAGCGATTTCCGCAGCTATGTGGCCAAGGCCGGCCTCTCCGATCCCGAGGCGCTGCGCAACACCGCTGAAGTGGATGCGTTGGGCCAGCGCATCAAGGCGCTGATGCAGGGCTCCTCCATCGCCAAGGTCAAGCTCTACGACAAGGAAGGGCTGACGGTCTATTCGACCGACCGGGCCGAGATCGGCATCCGCAAGCGCAACGAAGGCTTCGAGGAAGCCAAGGCCGGCGGCATCGCCAACGAAATCGAGCGCAAGGATCAGATGCTGTCCTTCGACGGCGTCGTGACCGACCGCAACGTGGTTTCCACTTATCTCCCGCTCTTCGCGCCCGGCAGCCCGACCGAGGTCGAGGCCGTCATCGAAGTCTATGACGACGTCACCGACATCGTGACGGCGATCGACAATGACGAGATGTTCGCCGCCGGCATCCTCGCTGCGGTTCAGCTCCTGATCTATCTGGGGCTGGTGGTGATCGTTTATCGCAGCGACCAGGCCGTGGCGCGCGCCCATGGCCGCGAGCTCAAGCTCTCCGCCGCCGCCGCGCGGGCCGAGGCCGCGAGTCAGGCCAAGTCCGAGTTCCTGGCGAATATGAGCCACGAGCTGCGCACGCCCCTCAACGCCATCATCGGCTTCGCCGAGGTGATCAAGAACGGCGTGATGGGGCCGGTGCAGCCCCCGGTCTATCAGAGCTATCTCGACGACATCTGGACCGCGGCGACCCATCTGGGCCGCGTCATCAACGACATCCTAGACCTGACCAAGGCCGAGGCGGGCAAGATGCAGGTCGAGCGCAGCGACTTCAATGTGGGCGAGATCCTCGACCGGGTCCGGCGCATCATGCAGGAGCAGGCGATCCGGGCCCGCGTGGCGCTCGAGATCGAGGCCGCGCCCGTGCCGGTGCGGGTCACCAGCGACGAACGCAAGATCCAGCAGATTCTCCTCAACCTGCTCTCCAACGCGATCAAGTTCACGCCGCCCGACGGCCGCGTGACCATGAGCGCGCTGCGCCAGCTCGACGGGATCGAGATCGCGGTGCGCGACAGCGGGATCGGCATGACCGCCGACGAGATCCCGATCGCGCTTTCGCCCTTCGGCCAGGTGGACAGCTCGCTCAGCCGCAAATATGAGGGCACCGGCATCGGCCTGCCGTTGTCCCGGCGCCTGGCGCAGCTGCTGGGCGGCGACCTGGCGATCTCGAGCGAGAAGGGGGCCGGCACCGTGGTGCGGATCCGGATTCCCGATCGTGCCGCCGCCAACAGCTCCGCCGCCAAGACGACCGTCGCCGCGGCCTAGTCCGTTCTCTTCGACTCTCTTCCGGCCCGCAAAGAAAGAGGCCGCCTCCACTCTTGCGAGCGAAGGCGGCCCAGGGCAACGGCCTCAACACGCGATGCCTGGCAGCATCGCACCAGGGAAGGCCGTCAGACGCTGTAGTACAGCTTGAACTCGAGCGGATGCGGGGTCATCTCGTAGTCGTGGACTTCCTCCCACCGCAGCTCGAGATAGGCGCTGATGAAGTCGTCGGTGAAGACATCGCCCTTCTTGAGGAACGCATTGTCCTTCTCCAGGCTCTCGAGCGCTTCGCGCAGCGAACCGCAGACGGTGGGAACGTTCTTCAGTTCCTCGGGCGGCAGGTCGTAGAGGTTCTTGTCCATCGGGTCGCCCGGATGGATCTTGTTCATGATGCCGTCGAGACCCGCCATCAGCATGGCCGCATAGGCGAGATAGGGGTTGGCGCCCGGATCCGGGAACCGGACCTCGACGCGCTTGCCCTTCGGGTTCGCCACGAACGGAATGCGGCAGGAGGCGGAACGGTTGCGCGAGGAATAGGCCAGCAGCACCGGCGCCTCGTAACCGGGCACTAGGCGCTTGTAGCTGTTGGTGAGCGGGTTGGTGAAGGCGTTCAGCGCCTTGGCGTGCTTGATGATGCCGCCGATGTAATAGAGCGCCGTCTCCGACAGATCCGCATAGCCATTGCCGGCGAAGAGCGGCTGCCCGTTCTTCCAGATCGACTGATGGACGTGCATGCCCGAGCCGTTGTCGCCCTTGACCGGCTTCGGCATGAAGGTCGCCGTCTTGCCGTAGGAATGCGCGACGTTGTGGACGCAGTATTTGTAGATCTGCATCCCGTCGGCGATTTTGGTCAGGGTGTCGAACTTGATGCCCAGCTCATGCTGGCTCGGCGCCACCTCGTGATGATGCTTCTCGACCGTCACGCCCATCTCGGCGATGGTCGAGAGCATCTCGGCGCGAAGATCGCCGCCGCTGTCCAGCGGCGCCACCGGAAAGTAGCCGCCTTTGACGAGCGGACGATGGCCGTGATTGCCTTCTTCCATCTTGCGGCCGCTGACATAGGGGCCCTCGTCAGAGGAGAACTCGACGAAGGTGCGGTTCATCGAGACTTCGTAGCGCATGTCGTCGAACACGAAGAACTCGGCCTCGGGCCCCATGAAGGCGGTGTCGCCGATGCCGGTGCTCTTCAGGTAGGTTTCGGCCGCCTTGGCGATCGAGCGCGGATCGCGGCCGTAATTCTGGCCAGTGAGCGGCTCCACGATGTCGCAGAACACGACCAGCGAAGTCTGGGCGGCGAAGGGATCGAGGATCGCCGTGTCGCAGTCCGGCATCAGGATCATGTCGGACTCGTTGATGGCCTTCCAGCCGGCGATCGAAGAGCCGTCGAACATCACGCCTTCGGTCAGCATGTCCTCGTCGACGGTGATGACCGCCTGGGCGATGTGGTGCCATTTGCCGCGCGGATCGGTGAAGCGGAAATCGACATATTTGACGTCATGCTCCTTGATCATCGCGAGGAGCTTCTTCGGATCGGACATGTGTGCGTCTTCCCTGGGTCTGTTGGGTTCGTGTTGTTTGTGGGTCTGGTGTAATCGTTGTCGGTTACGGCGTGATGGGCATGTCGGCAGGTCGATCAGATGGCGTCCGCACCGCGTTCGCCGGTCCGGATGCGGATGACCTCGTCGATCGTCGAGACGAAGATCTTGCCGTCGCCGATGCGCCCGGTGCGCGCCGCCTGCGTGATGGCCTCGACGGCACGCTCGACGAGCGCGTCCTCGAGAATCACCTCGATCTTCACCTTGGGGAGGAAATCGACCACATACTCCGCGCCGCGATAGAGCTCGGTATGGCCCTTCTGGCGGCCGAAGCCTTTGGCCTCGGTAACGGTAATTCCCTTGATCCCAACTTCGTGCAGGGCGTCCTTCACGTCGTCGAGCTTGAAGGGCTTGATGATGGCTTCGATCTTCTTCATGAGTGACACGTCCTGGGCTTGTGCCGAGCTGCCGGATAGCGGCTCTCGCGCGCCAGAAAGCACAGCGCGTGCCAGCCGGCGGGGCATTGGTTTGCCTAAGATATTTTCGCCGCTCTCAAGTTCGATGCCTGTTTTTTAGGCAACCTGGCGCGAGAACAGGCAGGGATTTGCGGCGGCATTGCGCAGCGGGAGCGAAGGCCATGACAAGGTTGGAAAGTTTCGCCGGATCGGTCTGGCCGCCGCCGCTCGCTCCCGCCGATCAGGCCCGTGCGACCGAAGCGCTCGAGGCCGGCCAGATCCTCTATTTCCCGACGCTCGCTTTCGCGATCGAGCCGGAGGAACGGCGCTTCCTGGCGGATGGCTGGTCGGCCGCCGCCAAGAACATCAGCTACGATCCGGCGCGCGGGACGCTCGGCGGCACCAAGGCGCAAGGCGAGGATGCCGCCGGCCTGATGCGGCTGATGGCGCGCTATGCACAGGCGAGCCAGGCGCTCATCGAAGCCGCGATCCCGATCTATCGCGGCCGGCTCGAGATGGCGCGAACCAGCTTCCGTCCGGTCGAGATCGCGGGACGTGCGAGCTCGCCGCGTCACGACGACACGAAGCTGCATATCGACGCCTTTCCGTCGCGGCCCACCGCCGGCCGGCGCATCCTCAGGGTCTTCAGCAATATCGATCCCCAGGGGCAACCCAGGCAGTGGCGCGTCGGCGCGCCCTTCGCCGCCACCGCGCGGCAGTTCTATCCGCGCCTGCCGCAGGCCGTTCCCGGAAGCGCCATGGCCCATGCGGTGCTGGGCCTGACCAAGGGCCGTCGGCGCGCCTATGACCATTACATGCTCAAGCTCCATGACGCGATGAAGCGGGACGAGAGCTATCAGCAGGACCGTGGGATCGAGACGGTCGCCTTCCCCGTGGGCTCGAGCTGGATCGTTTTCACCGACCAGGTGGCGCATGCGGCAACCGCCGGGCGCCATGCGCTGGAGCAGACCTTTCATCTCGATCCCGCCCAAATGAAACACCCCGAGCGTTCGCCGCTCAGGGTGCTGGAAGGCTTGGCGGGACGAGAGCTGGTTTAGAACTAGCGGGGGAATCCCTTCCCCCGCTTGCGGGGGAAGGCTAGGAAGGAGGGAATACTCGCTGCAAGCAGTGGCGCCATCCCCCTCCTTGATCCTCCCCCTGAAGAAGGGGGAGGAGACAGACTCCAACTTCTACGACCTTTACGCCGTCCTTTTCAGGCCGCCTTGCGCTGGGCCAGCCAGTCGCCGAAGCGGCGCATCGCCTCGGCGATGTTCTCGAGGCTGTTGGCGTAGGAGACGCGCAGGTAACCTTCGCCATAGCTGCCGAAGCTGGTGCCGGCGATGGTGGCGACGCCGGCATCGTTCAGGAGGCCGCCTTCGACCTGCTTGGCGGTAAGGCCGATCTTGCTGATGTTCGGAAACACATAGAAGGCGCCCAGGGCGTCGACGCAGGAGACGCCCGGCAGCTTGTTGAGCGCGCCCACCACGAACCGGCGGCGCTCGTCGAACGCCTTGCACATCTTGGCGACGTCGTCCTTGGGACCGGTGAGGGCCGCGAGGCCGGCATACTGCGCCGAAGCGTTGACGCAGGAATGGCAGTTGATGGCAAGGCGCGTGGCGAGCTCGGCCAGCTTGCCCGGCCACACCGCGTAGCCCATGCGCCAGCCGGTCATCGCGTAGGTCTTGGACCAGCCATCGAGCATGATCAGGCGGTCGCGCAGCTGCTCGAAGCGGAGCAGGCTCAGATGCTTGCGGCCCTCATAGAGGATCTCGCTATAGATCTCGTCCGACATGATCGCGACGTTGGGGAACTTCTCGAGACCCTTCACCAGCTTCTCGACCTCGGCATCGGCGGTGACGCCGCCGGTCGGATTGGCCGGGCTGTTGATGATGATCAGACGGGTCTTGTCCGTAATCCGCGAGAGCAGATCGTCCGCGGAGAAGCCGAAGCCGTTCTTCTCCAGGAGCGGCAAGGGCACCGCCTTGGCACCGGTGAAGTTGATCGCGGATTCGTAAATCGGGAAGCCGGGGTTCGGATAAATGATCTCGGCACCGGGCTCGCCGAACATGAGGATGGCGAAGAACATCGTCACCTTGCCGCCGGGGACCACCACGACCTGGGCGGGATCGATCGTCACGCCATGGCGGCGATGCAGGTCGGCCGAGACCGCCTCGCGCAGCTGCGGGATGCCGTTGGCCGGGGTGTAGCCGTGATGGCCGTCCTTCAGCGCCTTGATGGCCGCGTCGACGATATGGGCCGGCGTCTTGAAGTCGGGCTGGCCGATGCCGAGGTTGATGATGCTCTTGCCCGCGGCCGCGAGCGCATTGGCGCGCGCCAGCACTTCGAAGGCGGATTCGGTGCCGAGGCGGCTCATGCCGGAGGCGAGTTGCAGCATTGTCCCCTGATCTCCCTGATGGATTGGCAGTTTCTCGTGACGGCCGGCCCGTCGGGGCATGCTTTCCAGCGCCCCCGGCGAAGGAGGTGTGGGAGAGCCCCGCGCAAGCCCGCAAATGGCTAGCCTAAATCGCGGTTCGCCGAGAAGCAGGCTTTTCTGGCCGCGACGTTTTTTCGCTTACCTGCGAGGATCGGGGCGGGTGTGGCAGGGACGGGGCGGGACCGGGACGGCCGGCCGTGCTTGACGGCACCCCCGCCACCCTTTACTTAACCGCCGCGGCGGCGGGCGTAGCTCAGGTGGTTAGAGCGCCAGATTGTGGATCTGGATGTCGTGGGTTCAAGTCCCATCGCTCGCCCCAGTTCTCCTTCAGTTTTATGCCGACGGGTTCGACAGGTTTTCTGCCGGAAATGCCCCGGCGACGGTGCGGGGGAGCGGGTCCGGATCGGGCGGGGACAGGCCCCGCGGGGGCACCATGGATCGCGACGCCATCCTCTTCGCCAACGAGGCCTTCTACCGGGCCTTCGCCGATCGCGACCCCGCCGCCATGGAAGACCTCTGGGCGAAGGACGCGCCGGTGGTCTGCATCCACCCCGGCTGGGCGCCGCTGACCGATCGCGAGACTGTCGTCGCCAGCTGGCGCGCGATCCTGACCGGGCGTAACGCGCCCGACATAAAATGCCGGAACCCGCGCGTGTTCCAGCATGGCGAGACCGCGATCGTGATCTGTTTCGAGATGATCGGCGCCGGCTTCCTGGTGGCGACCAACTGTTTCGTACGCCAGCGCGGCCGCTGGAAAATGGTGCATCACCAGGCGGGCCCGACCAACCAGGATCCGCCGGCCGACAGCGACAACGACAATGAGCCGGGCGGGCCGGTGAATTGAGCAGGCATCTCTTGCGCCGGCCGTGGGTCGCATTGCATAGGGCTCCCCGCCACGGCATCATGCGCGCCATGATTCGCGCATTCTCGACACGGGCTTACGCCTTGCGTGGCGCCCTGATCATCGCAACGCTGCTGCTCTCGATCCTGGCCGGGACCCCGGCCCGGGCGGAGAGTTATGAGGCTGGTCTCGCGGCCTTCGACAAGGGCGATTTCGAGACCGCCGCCAAGGAATGGCGCCCCATGGCGGAGGGCGGCGATGCGCGCGCGCAGCATGGCATGGGCCTGCTCTACGAGATCGGCTCGGGCGTCGAGAAGCGCGACTATGCCGAAGCGGTCAAATGGTATCAGAAGGCCGCCGACCAGGGCCTGCCGGCGGCGGAGAACAATCTCGCGCTGATGTATGCGCAAGGGCGCGGCGTGCCGCAGAGCATGGAGCAGGCGGCACGCTATTGGCGCTTTGCCGCCGAGGGTGGTCACCCCATGGCCGAGTTCAATCTCGGCCTCATGTATTACAAGGGCGAGGGTGGCCTGGCCCAGAGCTTCAGCGACGCCGCCTGGTGGTTCGCCCAGGCCGCGACCCAGGGCTCGGCCGATGCGCAGTACGCGCTGGCGGAAATGTATCGCTCCGGCCGCGGCGTGCCGAAGAATCTCCAGGAAGCGAAGCGCTGGTACACGGAATCGGTGCAGGGCGGAAATCCCGCCGCCCAGAAACGCCTGGCCACGATCGACAAGGACATCCTGGCGGAACAGACACGCTATGCCCCGGCCTGGGCGCAGGGGTCCTCCGTCGACAAGGAGCGCCAGGCGGAGGCCGACGCCGCCGCCAAGGCCGCGGAGCAGGGGACATCGCCGGCGAGCATGGCGGTTCAGACGACGACCCCGGCGACGCAGACGGCACCCGCGACGACAACGACCGCAACGGCCGCGCCTTCGACAACGACCACAGTGCAGCCTTCGCCTTTGACGACGGCGGTGACCGCCGCCGCCACGGCGCCGGCGGCGACGGGCACCGGTGCCACGACCGTC
Source organism: Hypericibacter terrae (assembly GCF_008728855.1). GTDB lineage: Bacteria > Pseudomonadota > Alphaproteobacteria > Dongiales > Dongiaceae > Hypericibacter > Hypericibacter terrae. The sequence goes on from NZ_CP042906.1 coordinate 2,619,346, forward strand.
GCTCCGCAGCCCCAGCCGTTCCAGCCGAGCGCCACCGGCAGCGGCACCTCGGCAGCGGCGGAAGATCCTTTCAACCCCACGCCGAAGCCTTTCGTTCCAACGCCTGGATCGGTTCCGACGGCGCCCGCGGCGACAACCGCCGCCGCGCCCGCAGCCACGGCAACGCTCACCCTGCCGACACCCACGACGACGCAGCAGGCAACGTTGCCGGCGGCCACCTCGACCCAGACCGCGACGCAGCCGGCTGCGAGCAGCGGGCCAGCGGTGCGGGTCTGGCTGAGCTCGACGCGCACGGAAGAGGAAGCCAAGGCCAAGTGGCAGGGCTTCCAAGCAACCTTCCCCGACCTGTTCGGCCGGCTGCAGGTGCTGATCAAGAAGGTCGATCTCGGCGACGAATCCGGCGTCTGGTACCGCGTCTTCGGCGGGCCGCTGCCCGATCGCGGCACGGCGCAGAATCTGTGCGGCGAGCTGATGTCGCGGTCGCCCGGCGACAGCTGCATGGTGGTGGTCAATTGACCCTTGCGCGGGGGCCCGCGTCGCGGTTGGGCGGGCTGAAGGCCCATCTCAGGGCCGGCGGCCAGGCCTTCGGCTGCTTCCTCAATTCCGGCAGCCCCAGCGTCGCCGAGATGATGGCGGCGGCGGGCTATGACTGCCTGATGATCGACGCCGAGCACAGCCCGATCGGCATCGAGACCATGCATGCCATGGCGACCGCGATCCGCTCCGGCGGCGCCTCCACGCTGGTGCGCGTGCCGGCGATGGATCCGGTCGCGATCAAGCTGGCGCTCGATCTCGGCGTCGACGGCATCATGGCGCCGGCGATCAACAGCGCGGCCGAGGCGAGGGCCTTCGTCGCGGCCTGCCGCTATCCGCCCGAAGGCCATCGCGGTGTCGCGGTGCCGGTCATCCGGGCCTCGGCCTATGGCTTCAACGCCGCCGACTACATCCGCGAGGCCAACGATGCGCTTCTGGTGATCGCGCAGATCGAGACCGCGCGCGGCGTCGCCGAGGCCGAAGCGATCGCGGCCACGCCCGGCATCGATCTCTGCTTCATCGGCCCGCACGATCTCTCGGCCAGCCTCGGCCATATGGGACAGCCGGATCATCCCGAGGCGAAGGCCGCGATCGGCCGGGTGGAAGGTGCCGTGCGCAAGGCGAAATGCTGGCTGGGCACGATCCCGACGGCATCGCGTGCCGCCGACCGCCTCTTCGCCGATGGCTATGAGCTGGTGCTGGGGAGCGCCGATCTGGCCATCCTGCGCGAAGCCGTTCGCGCCCAGGTCGAACGCTACAAGCCCACCCCGCGCTCGAGCTGAAAGCCGATCCCATGGCCGGCACCCCGTCGCCAACGGATCGAAACGCCAGCCCGCTTCTGAGCAATGACGAGATGCGCGAGGCCGATCGCCTGGCGATCGCCGCCGGCATATCCGGTTATGCATTGATGGAGGCGGCCGGCCAGGCCGTGGCGCGTGTCGTGATCGCCAACTGGGGACGGCGTCCGGTCCTGGTTCTCTGCGGTCCCGGAAACAATGGCGGCGACGGCTATGTCGCCGCCACTCATCTCAGGAATGCGGGATGGTCCGTCGTCGTGGCGGCGCTGGGGGCGCCCAAGTCCGGCACGGACGCGGCCGTCGCTGCGACCCGATGGCCGGGGATCGTCGCGCCGGTCGATCTCTCCCTGCTGGCCGAGCGGCCGCTCGTGATCGATGCGCTGTTCGGGGCCGGGCTCGCGCGCCCGCCCGACGGCGTCGCGCGCGCCATCATCGACGAGATCAACCGCCTCGGGCTCGATTGCGTCGGCGTCGATGTGCCGAGCGGCGTCGATGGCGACAGCGGCCAGGTTCTGGGGGCGGCCCCGCGCTGCCGGGCGACCGTCACCTTCTTCCGGCTGAAGCCGGGTCACCTGCTGCTGCCCGGCCGGGCGCTCGCCGGGTCCGTCCATCTGGCCGATATCGGCATTCCCGCCGCGGTGCTGGAGCGGATCCAGCCCCGATGCTGGCGCAACGATCCGGCGCTGTGGCGCGATCAGCTGCGCCGCCCCCGGCTGGAGGACCATAAATATACCCGCGGCCATCTGCTGGTGATCGCCGGCGGCGCCATGACCGGCGCCGGACGGCTGGTGGCGAGGGCGGCGCGCCGGGCCGGGGCCGGCATGGTGAGCTTGGCAGCCCCCGCCGAGGCGCTGCCGATCTATGCCGCCGACCAGCCGGGTCTCATTACCCTGGCCCTGCCAAAGCCGTCCGACCTGGCCGCCCTGATGCAGGGTCGGCGCATGTCGGCCTGCGTGGTCGGGCCGGGCAGCGGGGTCGGGGAGGGAACCCGCGATCTGGCTTTGGCTGCGCTCGCCACCGGGCGGTCCTGCCTGGCCGATGCCGATGCGCTGACGAGCTTCGCCGGCAAGGTCGAGGTCCTGGCCGCCGCGGTTCGTGGACCGTTCCTGATCACCCCGCATGAGGGCGAGTTCAACCGGCTGTTCCCCGATTTGGGCGCCGGCCTCGGCAAGCTCGCCCGGGTCCGGACCGCCGCGGCCCGTCTGGGCGCCGTGGTCCTGTTCAAGGGGGCCGACAGCGTCGTGGCGGCGCCCGACGGACGCGCGGTCGTCAACGACAACGCTCCACCCGACCTCGCCAGCGCCGGAACTGGGGATGTGCTGGCAGGGATTGCCGGGACCTTGTTGGCCCAAGGCATGCCGGCCTTCGAGGCGGCCGCGGCGGCGGTCTGGCTGCACGGCGCGGCAGGATCGGCCGTCGGACGCGGGCTGATTGCTGAGGATCTACCTGAAGAACTGCCCAATCTTCTCAAAAAACTAGAAAGTTAGGCGGCAATTCTGATAAACCGCCGCAACCCGCTGCCTTGGCCCCGGCTGCGTGCCTATGAGACGCGCGACCGCGACGCTTGCGCGCGGATCTTCGTCGTCGCCCAGCAGGTGGCGTTTCCTTGGGAGCCGCCGGGCACCGTGACGGAGGCGGGCTTCGATCGCTCGATCCGGGGCGAAGAGCTATGGGTAGCCGAGGTCGCGGCGTGGGCCTCGGGCCCCGGGCCGGTGCGATGGCAGGTGGCGGGGCTGGTCTCGGTGTTCATGCCCAGCCAGTTCGTTCACAGCCTGTTCGTCGATCCGGCTTTTCATGGCCTTGGGCTCGGCAGCGCGCTCCTGGACCGGGCGCTCTATGCGACCGGCGGACGGGCCTCGCTGAAATGCGACGAGCGCAACCGAAAGGGCTGTAGCTTCTATGAGCGGCGCGGTTGGCGGGCCAGCGAATGGGGCTGGGATCCGGACGGCGCCTGGATCCGTTTTTCGCGCTGATTCCCCAGCTTTCGTAAGGCTTCCAGGGGCCGGTGATTTCCTATTGTGCCTGGGATATCTGTGCTATACACCGCGCCCTGCGGTGGCAAACTGGGCCGGAGCCGCCGCGCCTCCCATCAGCGGGCGTGGCGAAACTGGTAGACGCGCCAGATTTAGGTTCTGGTGACGCAAGTCGTGGGGGTTCAAGTCCCTCCGCCCGCACCACGTCAGAGCAAACGGGTCTGATCCTTCAGGCCAGATGCTCGCGCCGATCGAGGGTGGCCTTGCCACCGCCCAGCCGGCGCGGGCGACACCGATGACACGGACAGGGTTCGATGCAGGTTACTGAAACGGCCAACGAAGGTCTCAAGCGCGAGTTCAAGATCGTCATTCCGGCGAGAGACTTCGAGAAGAAGATCGAGACCGAGCTCGCGGAGTATGGCCGCCAGGCCAACCTGCCGGGCTTTCGTCCCGGCAAGGTGCCGATGCCGGTCCTCAAGCAGCGCTTCGGTCAGTCCGTCCGCGGCAAGGTGATCCAGAGCACGGTTCAGGATGCGAGCTTCCAGGTCCTGAACGAGCGCGGCCTCAAGGCCGCGGGTCAGCCCCGCATCGAGATCACCAAGGGCGCCGAAGGCGAGGACGTCGAGTACAACCTCGCGATCGAGCTGATGCCCGAGATCAAGCCGATGGACTTCTCGACCCTCCAGCTCGAGCGCCTCAGCGCCGACATCACCGACAAGGATGTCGCCGAAGCGCTGGATCGTTTTGCCGCGAACCAGAAGCGCAGCCAGCCCGTCGCCGCGCCGCGCGCTGCCCGGTCGGGCGATGTCGCCGTGATCGACTTCGAGGGCAAGATCGACGGCGTGCCGTTCCAGGGCGGCAAGGCCGAGGGGCATTATCTCGAACTCGGCTCCAACAGCACCATTCCCGGTTTCGAGGACCAGATCATCGGTCACCAGCCGGGCGACAGCTTCACCATCGACGTGACCTTCCCGGAGGCCTATCCGAGCCAGGAAGTGGCCGGCAAGGCTGCCAAGTTCGACATCACGATCAAGGAGTTGCGCGAGCCCCAGACGGTCGCGGTCGATGACGAGCTGGCCAAGTCGGTCGGGCTGGAATCGCTCGACGCGCTCAAGGAGCAGGTGAAGGGCCGCCTCGAGCGCGATTCCGGGTCGCTGTCGCGCGGTCGCCTGAAGCGCCAGCTTCTTGACAAGCTGGCCGAGGGTCACGACTTCACCCTTCCGCCGGGCCTGGTCGATACCGAGTTCGATGCGATCTGGCAGCAGATCGTGGCCGACCGCCAGGCGGGCCGCCTCGACCCCGAGGACGCCAACAAGGACGAAGAGCAGCTCAAGAAGGAATACCGCGAGATCGCGGAACGCCGGGTGAAGCTCGGGCTGCTCCTTTCCGAAGTGGGACGGCAGCACAATATAGAAGTGAGCAATGACGAGATTGGCCGCGCCATCATGGCGGAGGCCAGTCGGTATGCCGGCAGCGAGCGCAAGGTGATCGAATATTACCAGCGCACGCCGGAGGCCTTGGCCCAGATCCGCGCCCCGCTCTACGAAGAGAAGGTGGTGGACTACATCCTCGAGCAGGCCAAGGTCTCAGAGCGAAAGGTGCCTCTCAGCGAGGTCACTTTCGATGACCAACCGGCGAAGAGTTGAGGCAAGCTGTCGGAAGGCGCCCCGATTCGGGGCATAAAGGACGAACCCGATGATCTACGACCGCGATCCCGTCGAGACTTATACCAATCTGCTCGTGCCCATGGTGGTGGAGCAGACCAACCGGGGCGAGCGCGCCTTCGACATCTATTCGCGCCTGCTCAAGGAACGCATCATCTTCCTCGTGGGGCCGGTGAACGATCAGGTGTCGAGCCTGGTCTGCGCCCAGCTGCTGTTCCTCGAGGCCGAGAATCCGAAGAAGGACATCTCGCTCTACATCAACTCGCCGGGCGGGGTCGTGACCTCCGGTCTCGCGATGTACGATACGATGCAGTACATCCGCTCCGACGTTTCCACCGTCTGCATCGGCATGGCGGCCTCGATGGGCTCGCTGCTGCTGACCGCCGGCGCCAAGGGCAAGCGCTACTGCCTGCCCAATGCGCGGGTGATGATCCATCAGCCCTCGGGCGGCTATCAGGGCCAGGCGACCGACATCGAGATCCACGCCCGGGAAGTCCTGGCGGTGAAGGCCCGGCTCAATGCCATCTACGCCAAGCATACCGGCCAACCGCTGGACAAGATTGAAGAGTCGATGGAGCGGGACAATTTCATGACTCCGGAGAAGGCCAAGGAATTCGGCCTGATCGATGAGGTCGTGGACAAGCGTCCGGGTGCCGACGCCGATGAGACCACCGGCGCAAGTGCCTGAAGGGATTAACGAGTTATTGACCGTACCGGTGCTATTCCAAGACCGTGGCGGCTCAGGCTCGACGAGTCGGCCCGTCGGCGCCGGGGAACGGGGCAGCAACCCCTGGCGTTGATTGAGAAATTGGGCGTTGTGTCACGGCAGAGGCTGCGGCTAACATTTCACGTTGAGTTGGCGTATCGGGATCGGGATCGAGCGGTTCGTTCATGAACAAATCCAGCGGCAGCGATAGTAAGAGCACGCTTTACTGCTCCTTCTGCGGCAAGAGCCAGCATGAGGTCCGGAAGCTCATCGCCGGACCCACGGTTTTCATCTGCGACGAATGCGTCGAGCTCTGCATGGACATCATCCGTGAAGAGCACAAGACGACGCTGGTAAAGTCGCGCAACGGCGTGCCGACGCCGCAGGACATCTGCAAGGTCCTGGACGACTATGTGATCGGCCAGGACCACGCCAAGCGCGTGCTGTCGGTGGCGGTCCACAACCACTACAAGCGCCTCTCGAACACCGGGAAGTCGAACGACGTCGAACTGGCGAAGTCGAACATCCTGCTGGTCGGTCCGACCGGTTGCGGCAAGACGCTGTTGGCCCAGACGCTGGCGCGCATCATCGATGTGCCCTTCACCATGGCCGATGCGACCACGCTGACCGAGGCCGGCTATGTCGGCGAGGACGTCGAGAACATCATCCTCAAGCTGCTGCAGGCCGCCGACTACAATGTCGAGCGCGCGCAGCGCGGCATCGTCTATATCGACGAGGTCGACAAGATCAGCCGCAAGTCGGACAACCCGTCGATCACCCGCGACGTGTCGGGCGAGGGCGTGCAGCAGGCCCTGCTGAAGATCATGGAGGGCACCATTGCCTCGGTGCCGCCGCAGGGCGGGCGCAAGCATCCGCAACAGGAGTTCCTGCAGGTCGACACCACCAACATCCTCTTCATCTGCGGCGGCGCCTTCGCCGGCCTCGAGAAGCTCATCTCGCAGCGTTCCAACAAGGGTGCGTCGATCGGCTTCGGTGCCGATGTCCGCAGCCCCGACGAGCGCCAGACCGGCGAGATCCTGCGGGATGTCGAGCCCGAGGATCTGCTGAAGTTCGGCCTGATCCCGGAATTCGTCGGCCGTCTGCCGGTCGTGGCGACGCTCGACGATCTGGACGAGAAGGCGCTCATGGACATCCTCACCAAGCCGAAGAACGCGCTGGTGAAGCAGTATCAGCGCCTGTTCGAGATGGAGGATATCCGCCTCGAATTCACCGATGACGCGCTCAAGGGCGTCGCCACGCGCGCCATCGCGCGCAAGACCGGCGCCCGCGGCCTGCGCTCGATCCTCGAGAGCATCCTGCTCGATCCCATGTTCGAGATGCCGAGCCGGGAAGGGGTGGAGAGCGTGGTGATCGGCCGCGAAGTGGTCGAAGGCAACGCCAAGCCGCTCTACATCTACACCGACCGACGCGAAGACGTTGGCAGCACCGCCTGATGGGCAGGCCCGCCTGGAGCGGGCCGCCACTCCCTTGGACGGATTTCCGGGTAACCATGGCGGCTTCGCTCGCAAGCCCCGGAAACAACGTCGCCTTTCCAGCACATCCTTGAAGATCGCCGGTTTTTCACCATTTGTGATGTGAGAATCGGGATATAGTTTGGGCTTGGTGGGTGCCTTCTCAGCACCCCCGGCCGACGGGTGACCCCCGAAGAGGAATCATGATCGAAACCCAGAACGGCACACTCTACCCAGTCCTACCCCTGCGGGACATTGTGGTGTTCCCGCATATGATCGTTCCGCTGTTTGTCGGGCGCGAGAAGTCCGTGCGCGCGCTCGAGGACGTGATGAAGGATGACAAGCAGATCCTGCTCGTCACCCAGAAGAACGCGGCCCAGGACGACCCCACCACCGCCGACATCTACACCGTTGGCACGCTCGGCACCGTGCTGCAGTTGCTGAAGCTCCCCGACGGCACCGTGAAGGTGCTGGTCGAAGGCGGCAAGCGCGCGCGGATTCTGAAGTACACGGAGAACGAGGCGTTCTTCGAGGCCTTTGCCGAACCGCTCGAGGAAGAAGCCGGCGATACCAAGGAAATCGAGGCCCTGGCCCGGACCGTGGTTTCGCAGTTCGAGCAGTACATCAAGCTGAACAAGAAGGTGCCCCCCGAGGTGCTGGTCTCGATCAATCAGATCGAGGAACCCGGCAAGCTCGCCGATACCGTCGCGTCGCATCTCTCGCTCAAGATCCCCGAGAAGCAGGACCTGCTGGAGGCCACCTCCGTCGGGCAGCGCCTCGAGCGCGTCTATGGCTTCATGGAGAGCGAGATCGGCGTGCTCCAGGTCGAGAAGCGCATCCGCAGCCGCGTGAAGCGGCAGATGGAGAAGACGCAGCGCGAGTACTATCTGAACGAGCAGCTCAAGGCGATTCAGAAGGAGCTGGGCGAGGGCGAGGACGGCCGCGACGAGCTGGCCGAGATCGAAGAGAAGATCGCCAAGACCAAGCTCTCGAAGGAAGCGCGCGAGAAGGCCATGGGGGAGATCAAGAAGCTCCGCTCCATGAGCCCGATGTCGGCCGAGGCGACGGTAGTGCGCAACTACCTCGACTGGATGCTGTCGATTCCGTGGAAGAAGCCCACGAAGGTGAAGCGCGACATCCGGCTCGCCGAGAAGGTGCTCAACACCGACCATTACGGTCTCGAGAAAGTGAAAGAGCGCATCCTCGAGTATCTCGCCGTGCAGCAGCGCATGAACAAGATCAAGGGGCCGATCCTCTGCCTGGTCGGGCCTCCGGGCGTGGGCAAGACCTCGCTCGGCAAGTCGATCGCGCGCGCGACCGGCCGTAACTTCGTTCGCATGTCGCTCGGCGGCGTGCGCGACGAGGCCGAGGTCCGCGGCCACCGGCGCACCTATATCGGGTCGATGCCCGGCAAGGTGATCCAGGGCATGAAGAAGGCGAAGTCGTCCAACCCGCTGTTCCTCCTCGACGAGGTGGACAAGCTGGGCGCCGACTGGCGCGGCGATCCCTCCGCGGCCCTGCTCGAGGTCCTCGATCCCGAGCAGAACTCGACCTTCAACGACCACTATCTCGAGGTGGATTACGACCTCTCCGACGTCATGTTCGTGACGACGGCGAACACGCTGCGCATGCCGCAGCCGCTGCTCGATCGTATGGAGGTCATCCGCATCCCCGGCTACACCGAGGACGAGAAGGTCGAGATCGCCAAGCGCCATCTGCTGCCCAAGCAGATCAAGGAACATGGCCTGAAGAAGAACGAGTGGGCCATCTCCGACGACGCGATGAAGGACCTGATCCGCTACTACACGCGGGAAGCCGGCGTCCGTAACCTGGAGCGCGAGCTCGCCAACCTGGCGCGCAAGGCGGTCAAAGAGATTCTGATGAAGAATCTCAAGAAGGTGACGGTCACCCGCCGCAACCTGGCGAAGTATGCGGGCGTTCGCCGCTTCCGTTACGGCGAGGTCGAGACCGAGGATCTGGTGGGCATCACCACCGGCCTGGCCTGGACCGAGGTCGGCGGCGAGATCCTGCAGATCGAGGCAGTGACGCTGCCGGGTAAGGGCCGGGTGATCACGACCGGCAAGCTCGGCGACGTCATGAAGGAGTCCGTCCAGGCGGCCGAGAGCTACGTGAAGTCGCGGGCGACCGCGTTCGGCATCAAGCCGACGCTGTTCGAGAAGCGGGATATCCATGTGCATGTGCCCGAAGGGGCCACGCCCAAGGACGGCCCGTCGGCCGGCGTCGCGATGTTCACGTCCATTGTGTCCGTTCTGACAGGTATCCCGGTGCGGCGCGATGTCGCCATGACGGGCGAGATCACGCTTCGCGGCCGCGTGCTGCCGATCGGCGGTCTCAAAGAGAAACTGCTGGCGGCGCTGCGGGCCGGCACGAAGATCGTGCTGATCCCGTCGGAAAACGAGAAGGACTTGGCCGACATACCGGACAACGTTAAGCGCGAACTTAAGATCATCCCGGTTTCGAATGCGGATGAAGTTCTGCGCAACGCGTTGACCCGGGAGCCGATCCCGATCGAGTGGACCGAGCCAGAGGACGTGCGCAAACTGCCGACCGACGATGCCGACGACAGCCGAGGCGGCATCGTCACGCACTGACGCTTCGAAAACGAGAGTTGGCACGGGCGCGCGAGCCATGATAGGAACGCGCGCCCGCTGCTTTTGACGGGCCCAATTCCTGGGGATATCCACGGTTCTCCAATTGACGGGTTTGTAAAGCACGGCCTAGACTCGACGGTCGTCGCGCACCAATCCGCCGAATTTCCTCATCCGCGCCTCTCGGCGCCCACTCATCCCAATTCGAAATAGGGGGTACTCACGGTGAACAAGAACGACCTCATTGCCGATGTCTCGACCGAGACCGGCTTGTCCAAAGGTGATGCGGCGCGCGCGGTCGATGCCGTCTTCGACGCCATCACCAAGTCGCTGAAGAAGGGAACCGAAGTTCGTCTCGTCGGCTTCGGCACGTTCGTCGTCACGAAGCGCGCCGCGTCCGAAGGACGCAACCCGCGCACGGGCGAGAAGATCAACATCCCGGCATCGAAGCAGCCGAAGTTCAAGGCCGGCAAGGCGCTCAAGGACGCCGTCAACTGACGCTTGCGTCCCATTCCGGTTTCGCACCGGCCGCCTGCGCCCTGGCGCGGCGGCCGGTCGCGTTTCCAGGACAATTCCGATAGAGTGCCTCGCGGCCGTTTTCCGGCCCTGCATATCCCGGCGCTGAAGAGGCAGGGCAGGGGCGATTAGCTCAGTTGGTAGAGCATCTCGTTTACACCGAGAGGGTCGGCGGTTCGAGCCCGTCATCGCCCACCAAGCCTGGCCCGTCGTCGGCCTCCGGCGATGCCTGCCAAGAGGCCTTAAGACCACATAAATCGGGCCCGGGTTAGGCTCGGCCGAGCGGTGGCCGTTTTCCTTGACGGGGGAGGGTCGCCGCTGTACATGAAGCGGCCCTGAAACGGGTGCCCTTTTGCGGGGGCGTAGCTCAGTTGGTTAGAGCGCCGGCCTGTCACGCCGGAGGCCGCGGGTTCAAGTCCCGTCGCTCCCGCCATTCCTTCCCTCAGACCTCTCGCCCTCGGACCCTCGCGATCGTCGCGAATCGGTCCGCGGATCGCGTCCGCGCCGGCGCGCGGATAGGCCCTCCATTGTGACCGTTTGACACGGGCGAGAGGAGCGCGCGGGGCCGGCCTAAAGCCTGTCGCCATCGACGATTTGTCCTTTCCGCTCCAGGACCGCCGCCTTATATTGGCGGCGCCTTTGGGGGAGAGCAGCTGACGCCGCCGCGCCGATATCGCGCGAGCGCCGAAGCGGCTCGACTCCCGTCCTGTGATGTCGGAGCGAACACGGGCCCATGTCCTCGCTGCTAGCGAATTACCTGCCGATCCTGATCTTCCTGGCCATCGCCATCGCGGTCGCCGGGGCCGCCGTGGGCGCCTCCCTGATCGTCGCCCGCCAGAACCCCGACAGCGAGAAGCTCTCGCCTTACGAATGCGGCTTCGACGCCTTCGACGACGCCCGCCGTCGCTTCGACGTCCGCTTCTACCTGGTCTCGCTGCTCTTCATCATCTTCGACCTCGAGGTCGCCTTCCTGTTCCCCTGGGCCGTCTCCCTGGGCGATATCGGGGTGTTCGGCTTCTGGTCGATGGTGGTGTTCCTCGGCGTGCTGACGGTCGGCTTTGCCTATGAGTGGAAGAAGGGAGCCCTGGAATGGGACTGATGCAACCGACCGGAGCCTCCCGCGACCAGGTCGTGGCGGAGCTGGGCCAGGAGCTCTCCGACAAGGGCTTCGTCGTCGCCCAGATGGACAAGCTCGTGAACTGGGCGCGCACCGGCTCGCTCTGGCCGATGACCTTCGGGCTCGCCTGCTGCGCCGTCGAGATGATGCATGCCTACATGGCGCGCTACGACCTCGACCGCTTCGGCATCGTGCCGCGCGGCAGCCCGCGCCAGTCCGACGTGATGATCGTCGCCGGCACGCTCACCAACAAGATGGCCCCGGCCCTGCGCAAGGTCTACGACCAGATGCCGGAGCCGCGCTGGGTCATCTCGATGGGCTCCTGCGCCAATGGCGGCGGCTACTACCACTACTCCTACGCCGTGGTGCGCGGCTGCGATCGCATCGTGCCCGTGGACATCTATGTGCCGGGTTGCCCGCCCACCGCCGAGGCGCTGGTCTACGGCATTCTGCAGCTGCAGAAGAAGATCAGGCGCACCACCACCATCGCGCGCTGACGCGCGTTTCCCTCCACGAGTTCCTTCAACACCCGAGATCAAACCGGCGATGACGCAATCCCCTCAGATCGCGACCGGCACGCTGAAAGACCTTGGCGAGTATGTCGCCGCCGCGCTGCCGGCCGAGGTCACGCGCTGGGAGATCAAGAACCGCGAGCTAATCGTCTGGGTGGCGCGGCCCTCGATCGTGAAGCTGCTGACCTTTCTGCGCGACGACAGCCACTGCCTGTTCAAGCAGCTCATCGACATCTGCGGCGTCGATTATCCGGAGCGCGAGGAGCGCTTCGAGGTCGTCTATAATCTGCTGAGCCTCAAGCACAACAACCGCATCCGCGTGAAGCTGAGCACCACGGCCGACGAGCCCGTGCCCTCGGTCGTGAGCCTGTTCAACTCGGCCAACTGGTTCGAGCGCGAGGCCTGGGATCTCTACGGGATTTTCTTCTCCGACCACCCCGATCTGCGCCGCATCCTCACCGACTACGGTTTCGAGGGCCATCCGTTCCGCAAGGACTTCCCGCTCACCGGCTATGTCGAGGTCCGCTACGACGAAGAGCAGAAGCGGGTCGTCTATGACAAGGTCAAGCTGGTGCAGGATTTCCGGGTTTTCGACTTCGAGAGTCCCTGGGAGGGCATCCTGACCCGACTGCCGGGCGACGAGAAGGCGAACAAGCCGTCATGAGCGAAAACCAGATCAAGCCGCTGACCATGAATTTCGGGCCGCAGCATCCCGCGGCCCACGGCGTGTTGCGCCTGGTCATGGAGATGGACGGCGAGGTGATCGAGCGGCTCGATCCGCATATTGGCCTGCTGCATCGCGGCACCGAGAAGCTGATCGAGTACAAGACCTATGTGCAGGCGATTCCCTATTTCGACCGCCTCGATTACGTCTCGCCGATGTGCCAGGAGCACGCCTTCGTGCTCGCGGTCGAGAAGCTCCTCAATCTCGAAGTGCCGCTGCGCGGGCAGTATATCCGCGTCCTGTTCGACGAGATCACGCGCATCCTGAACCATCTGCTGAACGTCCCGGCCTATGCCATGGACGTGGGCGCGGTCACGCCCTTCCTCTGGTGCTTCGAGCAGCGCGAGCTGCTCATGGAGTTCTATGAGCGCGTTTCCGGCGCGCGCCTCCATGCGGCCTATTACCGGCCGGGCGGGGTGCATCAGGATCTGCCGGCAGGCCTGCTCGACGACATCATGAAATGGGCCGAGGGCTTCCCGAAGATCCTCGCCGACATCGAGAGCCTGCTGACCGAGAACCGCATCTTCAAGCAGCGGCTGGTCGATATCGGCATCGTCAGCGCGGCCGAGGCGCTCGACTGGGGCTTCACCGGTCCGATGCTGCGCGGTTCGGGCGTGCCCTGGGACCTGCGCAAGTCGCAGCCCTACATGGTCTATGACCGGATGAAGTTCGACGTGCCGATCGGCAAGACCGGCGACTGCTATGACCGCTATCTGGTGCGCATGGAAGAGATGCGCCAGTCGCTGCGAATCGTGAAGCAGTGCTGCGAGGAGATGCCGGGCGGTCCCGCCACCAGCGACGACCGCAAGATCACGCCGCCCAAGCGCGCCGACATGAAGCGCTCGATGGAAGCGCTGATCCATCATTTCAAGCTCTATACCGAAGGCTTCCACGTGCCGCCCGGCGAGACCTACACCGCCGTCGAGGCGCCCAAGGGCGAGTTCGGCGTGTATCTGGTTTCAGACGGGAGCAACAAGCCCTATCGCTGCAAGATCCGCGCCCCCGGCTTCACCCATCTGGCGGCGATCGACTATTGCAGCCGCGGCTACATGCTCGCGGATTCGGTGGCGATCCTGGGTTCCATGGATATCGTGTTCGGCGAGATCGATCGATGAGTGCGTCTCAATCACCGGGGCCTGCGGAGCCGCAGAGCTTCGTCTTCACGCCCGAGAACAAGGCCGAGGCCGAGAAGTTGATCGCGCGCTACCCCAAGGGGCGGCAGCAGAGCGCGGTCATGGGCCTGCTGTGGCTGGCCCAGCGGCAGAGCGGCGGCTGGCTGCCGCGCGCGGCGATGGAGCATGTGGCGGCCACCCTCGATATGGCGCCGATCCGCGTCTATGAGGTCGCCACCTTCTACACGATGTACAACCTCAAGCCGGTCGGGAAGCACCACATCCAGCTCTGCCGCACCACGCCCTGCTGGCTGCGCGGCTCGGATGCCCTGCGCGAGGTGTGCGAGAAGAAGCTCGGCATCGGCCTCAAGGAAGTGACGCCCGACGGCAAGTTCTCGCTGGTCGAGGTCGAATGCCTCGGCGCCTGCGTGAACGCGCCCATGATCCAGATCAACGACGATTTCTACGAGGACCTCGACGCCAAGTCGATGGAAGCGCTGCTCGACAAGCTGGCCCGGGGCGAGACGCCCAAGGTTGGCTCGCAGACCGGGCGGCAGGGATCGGCGCCCGAGGGCGGGCCGACGACCTTGTTGAACGCGGCGCCGAAGGCGGGGGAGTAGGGCGATGCTGCGCGATGAAGACCGCATCTTCCGCAATCTCTACGGCACCGACGACTGGCGCCTCGCGGGCGCCCGTCGCCGCGGCCTCTGGGACAACACCAAGGCGCTGATCGAGCGCGGCCGCGACGGCATCATCGACGAGGTCAAGAAGTCCGACCTGCGCGGCCGGGGCGGGGCCGGGTTCCCCACCGGCCTCAAATGGTCCTTCATGCCGAAGCAGTCGGACGGGCGTCCGGCCTATCTCGTCGTCAATGCCGACGAGTCCGAGCCCGGCACCTGCAAGGATCGCGAGATCCTGCGCTACGACCCGCATATGCTGCTGGAAGGCTGCCTCGTGGCCGGCTTCGCCATGGGCACGGTCGCGACCTACATCTATATCCGCGGCGAGTTCTATCTCGAGGGGCTCCACCTGCAGGCCGCGATCGATGAGGCCTATGCGGCGGGCCTCATCGGCAAGAACGCCTGCGGCACCGGCTATGACCACGACATCTATCTGCATCGCGGCGCCGGCGCCTATATCTGCGGCGAGGAGACCGCGCAGCTCGAGAGCCTCGAGGGCAAGAAGGGCCAGCCGCGCCTGAAGCCGCCCTTCCCGGCGGCGGTCGGGCTCTATGGCTGCCCGACCACGGTCAACAATGTCGAAACCATCGCGGTGGCGCCGACCATCCTGCGCCGCGGCGCCGACTGGTGGCTCAAGATCGGCCGGCCGAAGAACACCGGCACCAAGATCTTCTGCATCTCCGGCCATGTGAACAAGCAGTGCAACGTCGAAGAGGAGATGGGCATCCCGCTCAAGGAGCTCATCGAGAAGCATGCCGGCGGCGTGCGCGGCGGCTGGGACAACCTGCTGGCCGTCATTCCCGGCGGGGCGTCGGTGCCGCTGCTGCCGCGCTCGATCTGCGACACGGTGCTGATGGATTTCGACAGCCTGCGCGAGGTCAAGTCGGGCCTCGGCACGGCGGCCGTGATCGTCATGGACAAGTCGACCGACCTGATCGCCGCGATCGAGCGGCTCTCGCATTTCTACATGCATGAGAGCTGCGGCCAATGCACGCCCTGCCGCGAAGGCACCGGCTGGATGTGGCGCATCATGGGCCGGATGGTGAAAGGCGATGCGACGCTCGACGAGATCGGCATGCTCGAGGACGTGACCAAGCAGATCGAGGGCCACACCATCTGCGCGCTGGGCGATGCCGCAGCCTGGCCGATCCAGGGGCTGATCCGCCATTTCCGCCCGGTCATGGAACAGCGGATCAAGGATTATCGCGGCCGCACCGCCAAGGCGGCGGAGTAACCCCCGCAATGAAGATCGAGCACCAGCGCGAAATCATGCAAGTCGTCGATGCGGACCTGTCGGGCTCGAGCTACCGGGACGCCAGCCTCGCCGGCACGACCTTCAATGACGTGAATCTGACGGGCAGCCGCTTCGCCGACGTCAACATGCAGCGGGCGCACATCGAGGACGCGGACTTGTCCTCGGCCCATATCCGCAACTGCAAGCTGGCCGGGATGCAGATCGATGGCGTTCCGGTCGAAGCCATGCTCGAAGCCTACCGCGCGTCCGCCAAGGGACAGAAATAGCCATGCCGAAACTGACCATCGACGGCCAACTGATCGAGGTCCCGGCGGGCCTGACCGTGCTTCAGGCCTGCGAGATTGCCGGGGCCGAGATCCCGCGCTTCTGCTATCACGAGCGCCTGTCGGTCGCCGGCAATTGCCGCATGTGCCTGGTCGAGATGGAGAAGTCGCCCAAGCCGATCGCCTCCTGCGCGATGCCGGTGGCCGAAGGCATGGTGATCAAGACCGACACGCCGCTGGTGCAGAAGGCGCGCAACGGGGTGATGGAGTTCCTGCTGATCAACCATCCGCTCGATTGCCCGATCTGCGACCAGGGCGGCGAGTGCGACCTGCAGGACCAGGCCATGGCCTTCGGCTATGACCGCAGCCGCTACCGCGAGCCCAAGCGCGGCGTGACCGACAAGGATTTCGGGCCGCTGATCAAGACTGCGATGACCCGCTGCATCCAATGCACGCGCTGCATCCGCTTCTCGACCGAGATCGCCGGCGTCCAGATGATGGGCGCGGCCGGCCGCGGCGAACATATGGAAGTCATTACCTATGTCGGCGAAGCGATCAATTCCGAGCTCTCCGGCAATCTGATCGACATCTGCCCGGTAGGCGCGCTGCTCTCCAAGCCCTATGCCTTCAGCGCCCGGCCCTGGGAGTTGGTGAAGACCGAATCCATCGATGTGCTCGACGCCGTCGGCAGCGCCATCCGGATCGACAGCCGCGGCCGCGAGGTCATGCGCGTGCTGCCGCGCCTCAACGAGGCGGTCAACGAGGAATGGATCGCGGACAAGACCCGCTTCGCCTGCGACGGGCTGAAGCGCCAGCGGCTCGACCGGCCCTATCTGCGCCAGGGCGGCAAGCTGGTGCCCGTGAGCTGGACCGAAGCCTTCGACGCCATCGCCAAGCGCCTGGACGGCGTACCCGGCGCGCGCATTGCCGCGATCGCCGGGGATCTGTCCGACCTTGAATCCATGTATGCGCTGAAAGGCCTGATGGGGGCGCTGGGCTCGGCCAACATCGATTGCCGGCAGGACGGCGCCGCCATCGATCCCTCGACCCGCGCCGGCTATCTCTTCAATTCCGGCATCGCCGGGATCGAGCAGTCGGACCTCTGCCTGCTGATCGGCACCAACCCGCGCTGGGAAGCGCCGCTCATCAATGCCCGGCTGCGCAAGCGCCATGTCATGGGCAATTTCAAGATCGCCTCGATCGGGCCCGCCACCAACCTGACCTATCCGGTCGAGACGCTCGGCGCCGGCCCCGACACGCTGGCCGCCATCGTCGAGGGACGCCATCCCTTCGCGGAACGCCTCAAGGCCGCCAAGAAGCCGATGCTGATCCTGGGGCAGGGGGCGCTGACGCGCGCCGACGGCCCCGCGATCCTGGCGCTCGCGCGCCAGCTGGCCGAGAACGCCAGCATGGTCCGCGAGGACTGGAACGGCTTCAACATGCTCCACACCGCGGCAGCGCGGGTGGGGGCGCTCGATATCGGCTTCGTGCCGGGCTCGGGCGGGCGCGACGTGAAGGAGATCATGGAAGGCGCCGCGAGCGGCGCCATCGACGTGGTCTATCTCCTGGGCGCCGACGAGATCGACATGAACCGCCTAGGCAAGGCCTTCGTGATCTATCAGGGCCATCACGGCGATGCCGGCGCCCACCGCGCCGACGTCATCCTGCCGGGCGCGGCTTATCCCGAGAAGAACGCGACCTACGTCAACACGGAGGGGCGGGTGCAGCAGGCACGGCTCGCCACCTTCGCGCCGGGCGATGCGTGCGAGGATTGGACCATCCTCCGGGCGCTCTCCGACCGGCTCGGCCGCAAGCTGCCCTTCGACAGCCTCGACCAGCTGCGCCAGCAGCTCTTCAAGCAGTTCCCGGACCTCGCGGCGCTCGACGGGAAGCCGACGGCGGCCTGGGGCCCATTCGGCAAGGCCGGCAGCGTTGACAACGCGCCGTTCCGTCTGCCCATCGACAATTTCTATATGACCGACCCGATCAGCCGCGCCTCGGCCACCATGGCGGCCTGCAGCGCGGCCTTCCTGAACGGATCGGAAGGCAAGACGGGCACCCATGACTGATTTCTTCATCAATTATCTCGGGCTTTATCTCGGCACCTTTGTCGCCCTGGTGCTGCTGATCCTCTTCATCGTGGTGCCCTTGTTGGGAGCGGTCGCCTATCTGACCTATGCGGAGCGCAAGGTGATGGCGGCGATGCAGCTGCGCCGCGGCCCCAATGTGGTCGGCCCCTTCGGCCTGGGGCAGCCAATCGCCGACGGGCTGAAGCTGCTGTTCAAGGAAACCATCATCCCGACCGGCGCCAACCGCGTGGTGTTCATCGCGGCGCCGATGCTGACCTTCATCCTGGCGCTGGTCGCCTGGGCGGTGATTCCGTTCGATGAAGGCATGGTGCTCGCCAACATCAATGTCGGCATCCTCTATCTTTTCGCGATCTCCTCGCTCGGCGTCTATGGCATCGTCATGGCGGGTTGGGCCAGCAACTCGAAATACCCCTTCCTGGGCGCGCTGCGATCGGCGGCGCAGATGGTCTCCTACGAGGTCTCGATCGGCTTCGTGATCGTGACGGTGCTGCTCTGCGTGGGCTCGCTCAATCTCTCGGCCATCGTCGACGCGCAGCGAACGGTGTGGTTTTGCATCCCGCTGTTCCCGATGTTCGTGATCTTTTTCATCTCGGCCCTGGCGGAAACCAACCGCGCCCCCTTCGATCTGCCGGAATCGGAATCCGAACTGGTGGCGGGATATTTCTCCGAATATTCGTCGATGACCTTCGCGCTCTTCTTCCTCGGCGAATATGCCAACATGATCCTGATGAGCGCCTCGACCACGGTGCTCTTCCTCGGCGGCTGGCTGCCGCCGGTGGGGATCGCGCCCTTCACCTGGATTCCGGGCTGGATCTGGTTCTTCCTGAAGATCTCGCTGGTCCTGTTCGGCTTCCTCTGGGTCCGCGCCACCTTCCCGCGCTACCGCTACGACCAGCTGATGCGGCTGGGCTGGAAGGTCTTTCTGCCGTTCACGCTGTTCTGGGTGGTGCTGACGGCCGGCGTCCTGGTGACGTTCGGCTGGCTGCCCCATCACGGTTGAGGAGCCGGGAGAGGGGCGTTCCGCCCTCGGGTCCCGGGTTCTCGAGAGTTAGAGAGAGGATTGTCTCATGTCCGTCCTGCAACGCAGCGCCAAGTCCCTGCTGCTGTCCGAGCTGCTCTCGGGCCTTGGACTGACTTTCCGCTACATGTTCCGCCCGCGGGTCACGATCAATTATCCCTATGAGAAGGGTCCGCTCAGCCCGCGCTTCCGGGGCGAGCATGCGCTGCGCCGCTATCCGAACGGCGAAGAGCGCTGCATCGCCTGCAAGCTCTGTGAGGCGATCTGCCCGGCCCAGGCCATCACCATCGAGGGCGAGCCCCGGGACGACGGCAGCCGGCGCACCACGCGCTACGACATCGACATGACCAAATGCATCTACTGCGGCCTCTGCCAGGAGGCCTGCCCGGTCGATGCCATCGTCGAGGGCCCGAACTACGAGTTCGCGACGGAGACCCATGAGGAGCTGCTCTACAACAAGCAGAAGCTGCTCGAGAACGGCGATCGGTGGGAGTCGCAGCTCGCGGCCAACATCATCGCCGATGCGCCTTATCGGTGAGAGGGAAGATGTCCAAGACCGAGTTTTCCCCCTCCGTGGCCCTCCCCTTCGAGGGGGGAGGGGATAAGAGGAGCAGTTTTATTTCCTCCCCCTGCAAGGGGAAGGGTGAGGGAGGGGGCTGCGCCGCTGCCCGCCGCCCGGCCGCCCAGACCAGGACCCGCCCATGATCGTCCAATCGCTCGCCTTCTATCTCTTCGCGGCCATCACGCTGGCTTCCGGCGTGATGGTGATCGCGTCGCGCAACCCGGTCCATTCGGTGTTGTTCCTGATCCTGGCCTTCTTCAACTCGGCCGGCCTCTTCATCCTGATGGGCGCCGAGTTCCTGGCCATGATCCTGATCGTGGTCTATGTCGGCGCCGTCGCCGTGCTGTTCCTGTTCGTCGTCATGATGCTCGATATCAATTTCGCCGAGCTCCGCAGCGGTTTCGCGACCTATCTCCCGATCGGCGGCTTCATCGGGCTGATCCTGGTGGCTGAGCTGCTGATCGTGGTCGGCGCCTGGGTGATCGCACCGGGGGCACCGCAGGCGTCGGTTTCACCCACGCCCTCGGGCGTGACCAACACCCATGCCCTGGGGCAGGTGCTCTATACCGACTATTTCTACCTGTTCCAGACGGCGGGCCTGATCCTGCTGGTCGCCATGGTCGGCGCCATCGTGCTGACGCTCCGCCGTCGCGACGTGCGCCGGCAGTCGATCTCGCGCCAGGTGTCGCGCCGGGCCTCGGAAACGCTTGAAGTCAAGGACGTGCCGACGGGGAGCGGCGTCTAAGCCATGCAGATCGGTCTCAGTCATTATCTTGCCGTCGCCGCGATCCTGTTCGCGCTGGGCTTCTTCGGCATTTTCCTCAACCGGAAGAACGTGATCATCATCCTGATGTCGATCGAGCTGATGCTGCTGGCCGTCAATATCAACCTGGTTTCGTTCTCGGTCTTCCTCAACGACATGGTCGGCCAGGTCTTCGCCATGTTCGTGTTGACGGTCGCGGCGGCCGAGGCGGCGATCGGCCTGGCGATCCTGGTGGTCTATTTCCGCAACCGGGGATCGATCGCCGTCGAAGACATCAACATGATGAAGGGTTGAGCGGCCATGGATGTCGCTATCGTCTTCCTGCCGCTTCTGGCCGCGGTCATCGCCGGCTGTTTCGGCCGGCTGATCGGGGATCGCGCCTCGCAATTCGTGACCTGCGGCGCGCTGCTGATCTCAGCCGTCCTGGCGGGCTTCGTGTTTGTCGACGTGGCGTTCGACGGCAATGTGCGCACCACCGAGCTCTTCACCTGGTTCAAGTCGGGCGAGTTCACCACGTCCTGGACGATCCATGTCGACACGCTCACCGCCGTCATGCTGGTGGTGGTGACCGGTGTCTCCTCGATGGTCCATGTCTATTCGGTCGGCTACATGGCCGAAGACAGCTCGATTCCGCGCTTCATGGCCTATCTCAGCCTCTTCACTTTCTTCATGCTGATGCTGGTGACGGCCAGCGACTTCATGCAGCTGTTCTTCGGCTGGGAAGGGGTGGGGCTCTGCTCCTACCTGCTGATCGGCTTCTGGTACGACCGGCCCGCGGCCAATGCCGCGGCGATCAAGGCCTTCATCGTCAACCGGGTCGGCGATTTCGGTTTCGCGCTCGGCATCATGGGCGTGTTCCTGGTGTTCCGGTCGGTCGACTTCGCCACCGTCTTCGGCGCCGCGCCGTCGATGGTCGGCACCTCGATCGACTTCCTCGGCATGAAGGTGGACACCATGACCACCCTCTGCCTGCTGCTGTTCGTGGGCGCCATGGGCAAGTCGGCGCAACTCGGGCTCCATACCTGGCTGCCGGACGCGATGGAAGGCCCGACCCCGGTCTCGGCCCTGATCCATGCCGCCACCATGGTGACGGCCGGCGTCTTCATGGTCTGCCGTCTCTCGCCGATGTTCGAGCTGGCGCCTCATGCGCTGGCCGTCGTCACCATCGTCGGCGCCTCGACCGCGATCTTCGCCGCGACCATCGGGCTCTGCCAGAACGACATCAAGCGCGTCATCGCCTATTCGACCTGCAGCCAGCTCGGCTACATGTTCTTCGCCGCCGGCGTCTCGGCCTACGGCGCGGCGATGTTCCACCTCTTCACCCACGCCTTCTTCAAGGCGCTGCTGTTCCTCGGCTCCGGCTCCGTGATCCACGCCATGCATCACGAGCAGGACATGCGCAAGATGGGCGGGATCTGGAAGCTGATCCCGATCACCTATGCCCTGATGTGGATCGGCAGCCTGGCGCTCGCCGGCATCGGTATCCCGGGCGTGTTCGGCTTCGCCGGCTTCTACTCCAAGGACATCATGGTGGAGTCGGCCTGGGCGGCCCACAGCGGGGTGGGGCAATATGCCTTCTGGCTCGGCATCGCCGCGGCGCTGATGACCGCCTTCTATTCATGGCGCCTGCTGCTCATGACCTTCCATGGCAAGCCGCATGCGGACCATCACACCATGGAGCATGTCCATGAATCGCCCTGGGTGATGCTGGTACCGCTGTTCGTGCTGGCGATCGGCGCCACCTTCGGCGGCATCGTCTTCTATGATTACTTCGTCGGCCACCACATGGCCGCGTTCTGGGGCGGCTCCCTGAAGGTTCTCGAAGGCCACGACACGATCGAGGCGGCCCATGAATCGCCGCTCTGGGTCGAGTTGGCGCCTCTGGCGATGGGCCTCGTCGGCATCGCGCTCGCCTATCTGTTCTACAGCTTGCGGCCGGAGCTGCCGGCGACGATGGTGCGGAATTTCGGCGCGATCTACCGCTTCCTCTACAACAAGTGGTATTTCGACGAGCTCTACGACTTCCTGTTCGTTCGTCCGGCGCATTATCTCGCCTATGGCCTCTGGAAACAGGGCGATGGCGCGTTGATCGACGGGCTGGGGCCCGACGGCGTCTCGGCCGTGACCCGGAATCTGGCCCGGCGGGCCGGACGGCTCCAGTCCGGTTACGTCTATCACTACGCGTTCGTCATGCTGATCGGCGTGGTCCTGTTCATCACCTGGTATCTCTTCGTGCAGGCGCGCTAGATCATGTTCAGCGGTCTCCCCATCCTCTCGCTCGTCACGTTCCTGCCGCTGGTAGGGGCCTTCTTCATTTTTCTGATCCGCGGCGAGCCCGAGGTCGTCGCGCGCAATGCCCGCAATGTGGCGCTCCTGACCTCGGTCGTGACCTTCCTGCTGTCGCTCGAGCTCTGGTTCGGATTCGACCGCGGCAGCGCCGACTTCCAGTTCGTCGAGAAGGCCGACTGGATCCCGCAGTTCGGGATCGCCTATCACATGGGCGTGGACGGCATCTCGGTCCTGTTCGTGCTGCTGTCGACCCTGCTGACGCCGATCTGCATCCTGTCGAGCTGGGAAGCCATCACGGTTCGCGTCAAGGAATACATGATCGCGTTCCTTGCGCTCGAGACGCTGATGGTGGGCATGTTCTGCGCCCTCGATTTCGTGGTCTTCTACATGTTCTTCGAAGGCGTCCTGATCCCGATGTTCCTGATCATCGGGATCTGGGGCGGGCCGCGGCGCGTCTATGCTTCCTTCAAGTTCTTCCTCTATACGCTTCTGGGTTCGGTGCTGATGCTGCTGGCGATCCTCGCCATCTATTTCGAGCTGCACACGACCGATATCCCGACCGCCCTGGTTCACCAGTTCGCGCCGTCCCTGCAGACCTGGTTGTGGCTGGCCTTCTTCGCTTCCTTCGCGGTCAAGGTGCCGATGTGGCCGGTCCATACCTGGCTGCCCGATGCCCATGTCGAAGCGCCGACGGCGGGCTCGGTCATTCTGGCGGGCGTCCTGTTGAAGATGGGCGCCTATGGCTTCATCCGTTTTTCGGTCCCCATGCTGCCCGACGGATCGGCCTTTTTCACGCCGCTGATCTATACCCTTTCGTTCATTGCGGTGATCTATGCCTCGCTGGTGGCGCTGGCCCAGGAGGACATGAAGAAGCTGATTGCCTATTCCTCCGTGGCTCATATGGGTTTCGTCACGGTCGGCATCTTCACCCTGACCCAGCAGGGCATCGAAGGCGCGCTGTTCCAGATGCTCAGCCACGGCATCGTGTCGAGCGCGCTCTTCTTGTGCGTCGGCGTGGTCTATGACCGCATGCACAGCCGCGAGATCGCGCGCTATGGCGGCCTGGTCCATCGCATGCCCCGCTATGCCGCGGCATTTATGCTCTTCATGCTGGCCTCGGTCGGGCTGCCCGGCACCAGCGGATTCATCGGCGAGTTCCTGGTCATGGTCGGCGCCTTCCAGGCCAGCAGCTGGGTCGCCTTCCTGATCGCGACCGGCATGATCCTGGGCGCCGCCTACATGCTGTGGCTCTATCGGCGCATCATCTTCGGCAAGCTCGAAAAACCCGATCTGCAGTCGATCCTGGATCTGAGCTGGCGCGAGGTCGCCGTCTTCGCGCCGCTGGCGGTGCTGGTGCTCTGGATGGGCATCTACCCCGTCTCCTTCCTGGAGTTCATGTCGCCCACGGTCGAGAAACTGCTGGCCCAGCATCAGGCGGCGTTATCCAGCCCGCCGGCGCCAGGCATGGCGGACATGATCCAGAGTTCCTGGAAGACCTTGACCATGGCCTTGGACTAAGGGGAAGACGCGCATCATGAATCAATCTCTTCTCCTGGCTCTGCCCGAGATCGTGATCGCCGCTTCGGGGCTGCTGCTGCTGATGTTCGGCGTGTTTCGCCGCGGTGTTTCCACCCGCGCCGTCTCCTGGCTGGTGGTCGCGGTCCTGATCGTCGCCACGATCCTGGTGCTGACGGCGCCCGGCCAGACCGGCCATGCGTTCGGTGGCCTGTTCGTCACCGACCGGTATGCCGTCTTCGTCAAGGTTCTGGTGCTGCTGTCGGCCGCGGTCGCGATGATCATGTCGCTGGGCTATATCGAGCGCGAGCAGATGGCGCAATTCGAGTTCCCCGTGCTGCTGCTGTTCTCCACGCTCGGCATGATGCTGATGATTTCGGCCAACGATCTCATCTCGCTCTATGTCGGCCTCGAACTGCAGAGCCTGGCGCTCTATGTGATCGCCGCCTTCCGCCGCGACACGATCCGCTCCACCGAGGCAGGCCTCAAATATTTCGTTCTCAGCGCCCTCAGCTCCGCCATGCTGCTCTATGGCAGCTCGCTGATCTATGGTTTCGCCGGCACGACGAAATTCGACGGACTGGCCACGCTGCTCGCCGGACTGGGAGGGGCGCAGCCTTCGCTGGGCCTGATCGTCGGGCTCGTGTTCCTGATTGCGGGACTGGCCTTCAAGGTCTCGGCGTTTCCCTTCCATATGTGGACGCCCGACGTCTATGAAGGGGCGCCGACGCCGGTGACCGCCTTCTTCTCCATGGCGCCCAAAGTTGCCGCCATCGGCCTTTTCGGCCGCGTGCTGATCGGACCGTTCGGGTCGGCGATCGGCGATTGGCAGCAGATCATCTGGTTCATCTCCTTCGCCTCGATGGCGTTCGGCGCGGTCGCGGCCATCAATCAGCGCAACATCAAACGGCTGATGGCCTACAGCTCGATCGCCAATGTCGGCTACGCCCTGGTGGGCCTCGCCGCAGGAACGCCCGAAGGCCTCAGCGGCATGCTGATCTACATGGCGATCTATGTCGTGATGAATGCAGGCGCCTTCGCCGTCATCCTGGCGATGCGCCAGCAGGGCCGCATGGTCGAGGGTCTCTCGGACCTGGCCGGCTTGGGCAAGACCCAGCCGCTGGTGGCGGCATCGTTCGCGATCTACATGTTCTCGCTGGCCGGCATTCCGCCGCTGGCGGGCTTCTTCGGGAAATTCTTCGTCTTCCGGGCCGCGATCAATGCCGGACTCTATTGGCTTGCGGTCCTGGGCGTGCTGGCAAGCGTGGTGGGCGCCTTCTATTACATCCGCATCGTCAAGATCATGTATTTCGACGAGCCGCGCGAAGGCTTCGACAAGCCGGTGGAATGGGAGCTGGCGGGGGTCCTGACCGTGTCGGCCCTGGCCCTTCTCCTCTTCTTCCTTCTGCCCTTGCCGCTGCTGGCCGGGGCCGATACGGCCGCGGCCGCGCTGTTCCACGGATGACGCTGGGCCGTCCCGCACTCCCCGATTTCTTCCGCCTCCACGCCCACGAGACCATCGGCAGCACGATGGAGGAATGCCGGCGCCTGGCCGCCGAGGGGGCGCCCGAGGGTAGCCTGGTCTGGGCGGGCGAGCAGACGGCGGGGCGCGGACGGCGGGGGCGGGGCTGGGCCTCGCCGCCGGGCAATCTCTATCTCTCGCTGCTGCTGCGCCCCGGCCTGCCGCCGGCCGACGGCGCCAAGCTCGGTTTCGTGGCCTCGCTCGCCATGGGCGGGGCCCTGGCGGGCCTGCTGCCGCGGAGCGAAGAGCGGGTGCGGCTCAAATGGCCCAATGACCTGCTGATCGACGGCCGCAAGACGGCCGGCATCCTGCTGGAGGGGCAGCCGGGGCCGGAGGGGCGGCTGGCCTGGGTCATCCTCGGCATCGGGGTCAATGTGGCGAGTTTCCCGTCCGATACGCCCTACCAGGCGACCTCGCTGACGGCCGCCGGCGGCCCCGCCGACCCGGCCCTGCTGCTGGCGGGTTTTGCCGCGCGTTTCCCGGGATGTTACGACTCCTTCCGCCGGGAGGGCTTCGGGCCGACCCGGGCCGCCTGGATGAGCCGCGCGGCCGGGATCGGGCAGCCGATCGAAGTGAGGCTGGAGCAGGAGACCGTCGCGGGACGATTCTCGACCCTCGACGAGGAGGGCCGGCTCTGGCTCGACCTGCCCGACGGCAGCCGGCGCAGCTTCACCGCCGGCGACGTGTTCTTCCCGGGCCTTTGAACGGAAACCTTGAAAGCACCGCCATGCTGCTCGCCGTCAACGCCAACAACACCAACGTGAAATTCGCCGTCTATGACGGCGAGGCGCTGCGCGGCGACTGGCGGCTCCATACCAACCCGGCGCGTACTGCCGACGAATATCTGGTCTGGCTCAATCAGCTGATGGGCCTTTCGGGGCTCAGCATCAAGGATATCGACGGCACAGTCATCGCCACCGTGGTGCCGCCCACGCTCTTCAATCTGCGCCAGCTCTGCGACCGGCATTTCCACACCAAGCCCCTCATCGTCGGGGAGCCGGGAGTCGAGCTCGGCATCAAGGTCCTGGTGGATCGTCCCCAGGAAGTGGGCGCCGACCGGCTCGCCAACGCCGTCGGCGGGCATCTGCTGTTTCCGGACGAGGCGATCGTCGTGGTCGATTTCGGCACCGCCACCACCTTCGACGTGATCGCGGAATCCGGAGACTATTGCGGCGGCGCGATCGCGCCCGGGATCAATCTCAGCCTCGAGGCGCTTCACGGCGCCACCGCCAAGCTGCCGCGCATCGCCGTCGAGAAGCCGCCGCGCGTCATCGGCAAGGACACGCTGGGGGCCATGCAATCCGGCATCTATTGGGGCTATATCAGCCTGATCGAAGGTGTCGTCGCCCGCATCCGTGAGGAATGGGGCAAGCCCATGCGCGTGATCGCCACCGGCGGCCTCGCGCCGCTGTTCCATGGTAGCACCCCCGTCATCGAGCGGCTCGAGCCGGAGATCACCATGCGCGGCCTGGTCGAGATCTATCGCCGCAACGACGGGCGCCGCAACGCCGGGCGCCGATGATCGATCCACCGCGCGCCGACGAGCTCCTGTTCCTGCCCTTGGGCGGAGCCGGGGAGATCGGCATGAACCTCACGCTGTACGGCCATGACGGCAAATGGCTGATGGTCGATCTGGGCGTCACCTTCGGCGACGACGCCACGCCCGGGATCGAGGTCATCATGCCCGATCCGACCTTCATCGAGGACCATGCCGACCGGCTGGCGGGGCTGGTCCTGACGCATGCCCATGAGGACCATATCGGCGCCGTGCCCTATCTCTGGCCGGATCTCGGCTGCCCCATCTACGCGACGCCCTTCACCGCGGCGGTCCTGCGCCGCAAGCTGATCGAATCCGGCATGGAAGAGGAGGTCGAGATCACCGAGATCCCGCTCTCCGGCCGCTTCAAGATCGGGCCGTTCGATCTGGAATTCATCACGCTCACCCATTCGATCCCCGAGCCCAACGCGATCGCGATCCGCACGCCCTGCGGCACGATCCTTCATACCGGAGACTGGAAGCTCGATCCCGACCCGCTCGTGGGCGAGGTCACCGACGAGGAGGCGCTCAAGCGGCTGGGCGCCGAGGGCGTGCTGGCGATGGTGTGCGATTCCACCAACGCGCTGGTGCCGGGCCATTCGGGTTCGGAGGCCCTGGTGCGCGCCAACCTGACCGAGATGATGGGGCGGTTCGACGGCCGCATCGCCGTCGCCTGCTTCGCCTCGAACGTCGCGCGCGTGGAAAGCGTCGCGCGCGCAGCGGCCCATCACGACCGCCACGCCGCCCTGGTGGGGCGCTCGCTCTGGCGCATCAACCGCGCGGCGCGCGACACCGGCTATCTGGCGGACCTGCCGGATTTCGTCAGCGAGCATGACGCGGGTTTCCTGCCGCGCAACAAGGTGGTGCTGCTCTGTACCGGCAGCCAGGGCGAGCCGCGCTCGGCGCTGGCGCGCATTGCGCGCGGCGAGCATCCGGCGGTGACGCTCGAGGCAGGCGACGCCGTGCTGTTCTCCTCCCGCGTCATTCCCGGCAACGACAGGGCGATCGGGCGGTTGCAGAACGACCTGGCCAAGCTCGGCGTCGAGATCGTGACCGAGCGCGACAATGCGATCCATGTCTCGGGCCATCCGGCCCGCGACGAGCTCATCGCCATGTACCAATGGGTCCGCCCGCAGATCGCCGTGCCCGTGCATGGCGAGTATCGCCATCTGATGGCCCATGCGCGGCTCGCCCATGACTGCCAGGTGCCGCAGACGGTCGTCTCCACCAACGGCGATGTGATCCGCCTGGCGCCGGGGCCGGCCAAGAAAATCGGCGAGGTTCATTCCGGCCGGCTGGGACTCGACGGCAAGGTGCTGATGTCGCTCGACGGCGAGGCGATGCGGCTGCGCCACCGCATGCTCCATAATGGCACCGCGGTCGCGACCCTGGTGCTGGACGACACCGGCCTCCTGGCAGCCGACCCGCAGATCTCGATCCAGGGGCTGCTGGAGCCGGACGAGATGGCGGAGGCCCGTGAGGATGCCGCCGATGCCGTGCGCACGGCGCTGGTGAAGCTCAAGCCCGCCGACCGCAAGCTCGACGCGCCGGTCAAGGAGGCGGCGCGCCTCGCCATCCGCAAGACATTGCAGAATCTCCACGGGAAGAAGCCGCTGACCGAAGTCCATCTGGTGCGGCTCTAGGCCCCTTGGACGCGCCCGGCGCTTCGGGCAGACTCAAAGCCCGCAGACGCAAAGGAACAGGAACCATTGCCGTGATCGGACGCCTCAACCATGTGGCGATCGCCGTGCCCGACCTGGAGGCGGCCGCCAAGACCTATCGCGAGACGCTGGGGGCCAAAGTCTCGCCGCCACAGGCCGAGCCCGCTCATGGCGTGACGGTCGTGTTCGTCGAGCTGCCCAATACCAAGATCGAGCTGCTGCATCCCCTGGGCGCCAACTCTCCGATCGCGCCGTTCCTGGAGCGAAATCCCTCGGGCGGCATGCATCATCTCTGTTTCGAGGTCGACGACATTCTCGCCGCCCGCGACCGGCTGAAGGCCGAGGGCGCGCGGGTGCTGGGCGACGGGAATCCGAAGATTGGCGCCCATGGCAAGCCGGTGCTGTTCCTCCACCCGAAGGATTTCATCGGGACTCTGATCGAGCTGGAGCAGGTATGAACCCCGTCACCGGCATCGTCGTCTATTTCATCATCTGGTGGACCGTGCTGTTTGCGGTGCTGCCCTGGGGCGTGCATGTGCCCGACAAGGTCGAGACGGGCCATGCCGAAAGCGCCCCGGACCGGCCCTTGCTGCTGAAGAAAGCAATTGCAACCACGCTGATCTCGGCGGCGATCTGGATCGGCTTCTATTTCCTGCATCGTTCCAATCTGATCTCGTTCCGGGCCCCCTGACCTGGGGGCCGCACTCTTCCGATCGAGGTTCCATGAGCAGCTATTGCGATATCGCCCCCGGTCATCCGTTTCACGGGCCCTATCATGAGAGCGAATACGGCTTCCCGAATGCCGACGAGAGCGCGCTGTTCGAGCGGCTGGTGCTGGAGATCAACCAGGCCGGCCTCTCCTGGCTGACGATCCTGAAGAAGCGCGAGGCCTTCAAGGCGGCCTATGCCGATTTCGATGTCGACCGTGTCGCGGCCTTCAAGGCGCGCGACAAGGCGCGCCTCCTGAAGGATGCAGGCATCATCCGCAACCGGCTGAAGATCGAGGCGGCGATCGAGAACGCCAAGCGGATCCAGGCGCTGCGGGAGAGCCACGGCTCCTTCGCCCAATGGATCGACGCCCATCATCCTTTGACCAAGGAGGAGTGGGTCAAGGTCTTCAAGAAGACCTTCCGCTTCACCGGCGGCGAGATCGTGGGCGAGTTCCTGATGAGCCTGGGATATCTGCCGGGCGCCCATCAGCCGGACTGCCCGACCTATAAGCGGATCGCCAAGCTCAAGCCGGCCTGGATGAGGACGCGCTGAGGCGCTTCAGGCGCGGAAGAAATCGAGATGCCAGGTCATCTCGTCATTGTTCATGGGCCAGCCGCCGGCCCGCGGCTGCAGCAGCTGCTTGGGCGGAATGCCGGCGAGCCTGAGCTGGATCTGCGTGGCGAGACGCGGGCTGACGCCGGCCTTCCAGGCCAGGGCGACGATGCCCTTGGGGCCCCGGGCCGAGAGGATCTTGCCGGCGATCGCATTGCCGAGCTCGCTGAGGATGCCGAGGGCTGCGATCGCGAAGGCGCGGTCGCCGCTGTCGAGAGCCGCGGCCAGGCTCGCTTCGTCGAGCTTCCCCTGCTTCTTGAGCCTGAGCGCCCGGTCCTCGGCTGACTCCTTCGAGGCCGACGCCTTCGCCGCCGCGACCATCTCGGGTTCGGCCAGCCGGGTCGCGACCGCCGCCGCCACCGCCTCGCGCGCCGCCGGATCGAGATCCTGGCGCTGCTCCAGGCGGCGCAGCAGGGTCGCCGCCACGAAGGACGCGATGCGGGTGACGATGCGCGCGGGCAACGCCGGACGATCGACCAGCGGCGGATGCCAAGTCGGATGGGCCGGTGCCCGATCGACCAGAAGATCCAGCGTCTCCTCGCGGATCTGCGCGGAAGGATTGCCCAACAGCGCCGCGATGGCCGCTTCATCGCCGACATCGGCGAGGGCGTCGGAGAGCTCGAGGCTGAGGCCATCGCGCTGCGCGATCGCGCGCCTCGCGCCCTTGACCTGCGGTGCGGCAATGATCGCCAGCAGGTCGTCGTCCGTCAGCAGCGGCGAGAACCGCAGAACCGGCCCGCAGACGGCGAGCTCGACGTCGCGCGCCAATGCGCGAATGACGTCGGGCGGCACATTGCCGGAATCCTTCAGGGCTTCCGAGACGATCGCGCGGATGCGGGAGACCTGGTCGCGCGCCAGGGCCCGGACCATCTCCAGCACCCGCTCGCGAACCTGACTCTGCGCATCCGGGTCGAGGTTGGGAAGGAGGCGCGCGACCTTCAGCGCCAGATCGCCGCGTACGTTGGCATCGGGGTCCTGGAGCAGCAGCAGGTCGGCTTGAACCGGGGTCTGCGGGTTGGCGGCGATTTCGCGCCGCACGGCGGACGCCCGGTCGTTCGCGAGGTAATAGAGGATCTCCGGCCGCGCCTCGCGCTCGCGCGCGAGCTCGCGCCGCACGGTCGCGTCGGTATGGGCGGCCCGACTCTTCTCGCGCTCATACTCCGGGTCCTGCTGGCCCCTGGCGACGATCGCGCTCATCGGACCCTCACGGGCGGCGCCAGTTCGCAGCGATTCTTGCCGCCGCGTTTGGCGCGATACATCGCCGCGTCGGCGCGCGCGAGAAGATCGTCGACGGCTTCGGCCGTCGCCGGATCGAAGCGCGCGATGCCGATGGAAATGCCGAGCGGCGGCTCGGCACCCTCGAGCGCACTGGCGCATTCCCGCACCGTCGCGATCAATCCTTGCGCTTTGGCCAGGGCGCCGGCCTCGTCGGTCTCCGCGGCCCACAGGGCGAACTCGTCGCCGCCAACGCGTGCCGCCAGGTCTCCCGCGCGCGATCCGCGGCGCAGACGATCGGCGACCTGCACCAGCACCGCGTCGCCGCGCTCATGGCCGAAGCGGTCGTTGATCGGCTTGAAATTGTCGAGGTCGAGATAGAGCAGGACCCCGCCGCGCCCGGTGCGGCGCGCATGCTGCAGCCAGCGCTCCAGATCGGCGGTGAAGCTGCGGCGGTTGAGGAGGCCGGTCAGGGCGTCCGTATTGGCCAGGGCCGCGAGCGCGTCATGCTGGCTGATCTGGGCCATCGCGATCCCGAGATGGCCGGCGATCTCGCGCATCAGGGCATGATCGGATTTGCTCCAGGGGGTCCCCTGGTCGCGGGTCCGCCAGATCGCGACGGCGCCATTGGCCGCCCGTCGATAGCTGGTCACGAGCGCGAGACCCTTCATGGACTCCGTGTCGCAAGTCCGCGGCTCTTCGACGGCGTTGCGGTCCGCCTTGGACCACTCCTGCAGCAGGACCGGCAGGTCGATCGGGGGGACGGCCATCGTTCCGCTTTGCGCCACTAGGCGCGGAGGGCCTTTCTCACAACGCCAGATGCAGCCGAGCTCGGCACCGAGCGCGTGGGCCAGGGTGCTCGCGGCCTTGTTCAGCATGGCGTCCGGCTCGACCTCCTCGCGGATCGTGCGCGCGATATAGGCCAGGAGGCGCTCATGGTGACGGGCCTCGAGCAGGGCCGTTTCCTGGGCGTCGGCGGCGGTGATGTCGCGGCAGAGCCCGCGCGCGCCGGTGATCTCGCCGTCGGGTCCGAGCAGCGGCAGGGCCGAGATGGCGACCCGCGCGGCCGCGCCGTCGGCCCGGCGCATCCACATCTGGCGGGCCTCGATGCGCTCGCGCGCGGCGAAGGGCTGTTCGCTCAGGAGAGCGTCGTCTTCGTCGATCGCGAGCGTGGCGGGGTCGCGGCCGAGCAAGGCCACGGCGGGATAGCCGAGACCGCCCTGGGGCGAGACGAACACGAACCGACCGCTCGAGTCCGTTTCCCAGGCGAAGTCGCTCGAGATATCGACGAGGTCCTTGAAGCGCTGGCGGGACTCGATCAGGGCCGATCGGATCCGGGCCTGGAGGGTGACGTCGCGGCCGACCAGGAGCAAACCGCCCGAGACCGGGACCAGGCTCGGCTCGACTGTCGAGGCGCCGGACGGCGAGGGCAGGATCACGGGCTCCAGGGTGCAGGCCGCCTTGCGGGTTGCCAGCTCCGCCTTGTCGGCCCCATCGGGCGCCAGGACGGCCAGGAGTGCCTCGCCCGGGGCGTTGGCGGCGACGACACGGCCCGTCGCTGCCAGCAGCGCGAACGGACCCGGCCAGCGGTTCGCGAGATCGGCATAGGGAGAGAGGGGCAGGGCGTCCCCGCTGGGAATCGCCACCCCGGTCTCAATCCAGGGCTCGATCGCCGTCTTCATCGGGTCGCCTGTCGGAGAGCAAAGACAAGCCTGACTATCCGACCTCTCGCTTTAAGGACGCTTAAGGTTCGGCATCCCCTGGAAAGGAATATTGAAATTATAGTTAATACAATTACTTATAACGCTTCTCGCGGAACTTGCATGAGCTTGATCTGCGGGCAAAAAAAAGCGAGCAGGTTGCCCAGCTCGCCTTCGGTTCCTGTGCCATCCCATTCGGTTCGCGCCATTTGGGGGGCGCTTCTACCGTCGGGGCGCGTTTCCCGCGCTCCCTCATCTCCCAGAACCCGGGCCACGCCGGTTGACCGGCAGTTTGACCACGATTGAAATATATGAGGATTCCCGCTTGCCGTCACGCGGTTTTCGCAATGACGAACGGCGCTCGCAAAGCGGGCAAGGGCGGGGGCAGGGTGCCCAAAGAGAAAGCGGGCCGGCACCATCGAAGGGCCGGCCCGCGATGCCCGTCGGGGCAGGGTCAGATCAGCGCGAACTTGAGGATGAAGGCGATCGCGAGGATCGCCACCGCCGGATGAATCTCACGCCAGCGGCCCGCCATCAGCTTGATCGCCGCATAGGTGATGAAGCCGAGCGCAATACCATTCGCAATCGAGAAGGTGAGCGGCATCGCGATCGCGGTGATCACCGCCGGCGCATATTCGGTGACGTCCTCCCAATCCACTTCGGTGAGGCCCCGCGTCATGATGCAGGCGACGAAGAGCAGCGCCGGCGCGGTGGCATAGGCGGGAACCGTCCCCGCCAGCGGCGACAGGAACAGCGCGGCGAGGAACAGGATCGCCACCACCACGGCGGTCAGGCCGGTCCGGCCGCCGGCGCGAACGCCGGCGGCGCTTTCGATGTAGCTCGTCGTGGTCGAGGTGCCGAGGGCGGCGCCCACCATGGCCGAGCTGCTGTCGACGATCAGGGCCTTGCCGATGCGCGGCAGCTTGCCGTCCTTGTCGAGCAGGCCGGCCCGGTGCGCGACGCCGATCAGCGTGCCGGTGTTGTCGAACAGATCCACGAACAGGAAGGTGAAGACGATCGCCGCCAGGCCGAGGCTGAAGGCGCCGGCGATATCCATCTGCAGGAAGGTCGGCGCGATGCTGGGCGGCATCGAGAACACGCCCTGCGCCGGGCTGACGCCGAGCGCCACGCCGGCCGCCGTCACCAGCAGGATCGCGATGATGATCGCCCCCGGCACGCGCCGCGCATCGAGCGCCGCCATCACCACGAATCCCAGCGATCCCAGGATCACCGGCCAGACGGTCAGCGGCCCGAGCGTCACGAAGGTCGCCGGATCGGCGACGATGACGCCCATTTCCTTGAAGCCGATGATGCCCAGGAAGAGCCCGATGCCGGCCGAGATCGCCATCTTCAGGCTCTTCGGAATCGCGTTGATGATGTATTCGCGGACCGGAAGGATGCTGAGGATCAGGAACAGGATGCCGGACAGGAACACCGCGCCCAGCGCGACCTGCCACGGGTAATGCATCCCGTTGACGACCGCGTAGGTGAAATAGGCATTGAGGCCCATGCCGGGCGCCAGCGCGATCGGATAGTTGGCAAACAGCCCCATGAAGGCGCTGCCGAAGGCGGCGGCAAGGCAGGTCGCGACGAAGACGGCGCCGATGTCCATCCCGGCTGCCGACAGGATCTGCGGATTGACGAAGATGATATAGGCCATGGTCAGGAACGTCGTGACGCCGGCCAGAATCTCGCGCCGCACCGTGGTCCCGTGCGACGTCAGGTCGAACAGTTTCTCAAACATGCTAGGCCCCTCGTGATACAACGAGCGACCCTGACGCGCCGGACCGCCGCGGCCGATGCCGGGGTTAGGTTTTATTAATCCCCCGGCGCCACCCTGACGGCATGACGCGCTGTATCGCTCGCATCCCCTGGTTGCTCCTGCTCGCCCTCCTGGGTCTTCCCGCCCTGGGGCCCTCGCCCCTCATGGCCGGCGAGCCGCAACTGACGGTGAAAAGGGAGGATTGCGAAGCCCTTGTCAAGTATCGCCAGCCCCCCGGCGTGGCCTATGAACCGGGCGTCGATGCCTATGGCAACCCGGTGGCGCCGGCGGATCTGCCGGGCTCGAATCAACAGCTCAACCTGCCGCCCCTGATCGCCGTTCCGATCGACGTCGATCTCCAGGACCGCTATCACATTCCGGCCAACTCGCCGCTGTTCGAGGGGGACGCGATCGTCGGCATCGCCGTTTCCGACCTCAACGGCAATGTGACCTTCAACGGCCAGCCCCTCGGCGATCCGGAAGCGGACGCGCTGGCCGAAGCCTGCGCCCGCGGCCTGAGCCAGGGGCACTGACGGCCCTTCCGCCACCTTTTCGACGCGATTCCGGGGTCTCCTCCGAGACCCCATGCGCGGGCTTCGCGCATGGACAGGGCAAGGGCCATTGCCTACAGTCCCGACCCATTTCCGTTGGCGCCGTCCGGCCCCGGCATCGCCGGGGACCCGCCGCCGATCCACCGGGTTTCCGCTTCGCAAGGATGATCAATGCGGCTGACGAGCTATTTTCTGCCCACCCTCAAGGAAACGCCTGCCGAGGCGCAGATCGTTTCGCATCGGCTGATGCTGCGCGCCGGCATGATCCGCCAGGCCAGCGCCGGGATCTATTCCTGGCTGCCGCTGGGCTTTCGGGTTCTGAAGCGCATCGAGCAGATCGTGCGCGAGGAGCAGGACCGGGCCGGCTGCCAGGAAGTGCTGATGCCGACGATCCAGTCGGCCGATCTCTGGAAGAAGTCCGGGCGCTATGGGGATTACGGCAAGGAAATGCTGCGCATCACCGATCGCCATGACCGCGAGATGCTCTACGGGCCGACCAACGAGGAGCTGATCACCGACATCTTCGCGAGCGAGATCCGCAGCTACAAGGAGCTGCCGAAGCTCCTCTATCACATCCAATGGAAGTTCCGCGACGAGGTGCGGCCCCGTTTCGGCGTGATGCGCGGGCGCGAATTCCTGATGAAGGACGCCTATTCCTTCGACATCGACTATGCCGGCGCGCGGCGCGCCTACAACAAGATGTTCGTGTCCTATCTGCGCACCTATGCGCGGATGGGCCTCAAGGCGGTTCCGATGGCGGCCGATACCGGTCCCATCGGCGGCGATCTCAGCCACGAGTTCATCATCCTGGCCGAGACCGGCGAGAGCCAGATCTATTGCCATAAGGACCTGATCGAGCGCGACGTGCTGGCGCTCGAGGTGGACTACGAAGGCGATCTCGAGCCGGTCGTCCAGAGCTGGACCAATGTCTATGCCGCGACCGACGAGAAGCATGATCCGGCACGCTACGCAACCGTGCCTGCCGACCGCCGCGTCGAAGCGCGCGGCATCGAGGTCGGGCATATCTTCCATTTCGGCACGAAATATTCCGAACCGCTCGGCGCCAAGGTCAGCGGCCCCGATGGCGAGATGACCTATGTCCAGATGGGCTCCTACGGCATCGGCGTGTCGCGTCTGGTCGGCGCCATCATCGAGGCCAGCCACGACGATGCCGGGATCATCTGGCCGGACAGCGTGGCGCCGTTCCATGTGGGCCTGGTCAACCTCAAGGTGACGGACGCCGCGGCCGCCAAGTTCTGCGACGATATCTATGCCCGGTTCCGGCGCGCGAACATCGAGGTCCTCTATGACGACCGCGACGAGCGCGCCGGCGCCAAGTTCGCGACCATGGACCTGATCGGCCTGCCCTGGCAGCTGGTGGTCGGCCCGCGGGGCCTCGCCAGCGGCACCGTCGAGCTCAAGCGACGAGCCACCGGCGAGAAGCAGGAGCTTTCGCTCGATTCCGCGCTTTCCAAGCTCGGCCTCTAACCGGCGACAGGGCAAGGAGTCCGGCGCTTGATGTTTTCCGCCTTCGAACGCATGGTGGCGATGCGCTATCTGCGCGCGCGCCGCCGCGAAGGGTTCATTTCCGTCATCGCCGGCTTCTCGCTGCTGGGCATCGGGCTGGGCGTGGCGACCCTCATCATCGTCATGTCGGTGATGAACGGGTTCCGCGCGGAATTGCTGACGCGGATCCTCGGCCTCAACGGTCATATCACCATCACCTCGGCGAACGGGCCGCTGCTGGACTACAAGGGCATCGCCGACGCGATCCGCGACATCCCGCAGATCGTCAGCGTGACGCCCATGATCGAGGGCCAGGTGATGATCACCGCCGGCAGCCAGGCCGCGGGCGCGCTCGTTCGCGGCATGGAGCTCGAGGATCTGCGCAAGCACAAGGTGATCGCCGACCATATCGTCGCCGGCAGCCTGGACGATTTCAAAGGCACCGACGTGATCGCGCTGGGCTCGCGCCTGGCGGCGCGCATGGGCGTGACCACCGGTGGCGAGGTGACGCTGGTCACGCCGCAGGGCCAGACCACGCTGATGGGGGCGATCCCCCGGATGAAGACCTACAAGGTCGTGGCCGTGTTCGAGATCGGCATGTACGAGTACGACAACAGCTTCGCCTATGTGCCGATGGAAGCCGCCCAGCTCTATTTCAAGCTGCCGCAGGCGGCCAATGCGCTCGAGGTGATGGTGACGGATCCCGACCATATGTCGGCGCCGGTGCGCGAGCTCTATACGCGCCTCGGCTCCGCCTATCGCCTGTTCGACTGGCAGGGGGCGAACTCCAGTTTCTTTACCGCCGTCCAGGTCGAGCGGAACGTGATGTTCATCATCCTGACGCTGATCATCATCGTGGCGGCCTTCAACATCATCTCGGGCCAGATCATGCTGGTGAAGGACAAGGGCCGCGCGATCGCGATCCTGCGCACCATGGGGGCCACGCGCGGCATGATCATGCGCATCTTCCTGATGACGGGAGCGAGCATCGGCATCGTCGGGACCGCCTTCGGCTTCGGGCTGGGGCTGGCCTTCTGCAGGAACATCGAGACCATCCGGCAATGGCTGCAGAAGCTGACCGGCACGCAGCTCTTTTCCCCGGAGATCTATTTCCTCTCCAAGCTGCCCGCCGTCATCGACTGGAATGAGGTCATTGCGGTCGTCGGCATGGCCCTGGGATTGTCGCTGCTGGCGACGCTCTATCCGTCCTGGCGCGCGGCGCGGCTCGATCCGGTCGAGGCCCTGCGCTATGAGTGAGGTGGCGCGCACGCCGACCCCGATCCTGCGTCTTCAGAATGTGAAGCGCGGTTTCGGCTCAGGCGCGACCCGGATCGAGGTCATCCTGGGCGCCAGCATGGAAGTCTCCGCCGGCGAGATGGTCGCCCTGATCGGCCCCTCCGGGTCGGGCAAGTCGACGCTTCTGCAAATCTGCGGACTGCTCGAACCGGCCGAGGCGGGAAAGATCGAGATCGCGGGCCATGACGCGGGCGCCATGTCCGATGGCGAGCGCACCGCCGTGCGCCGCTCCACCATCGGGTTCGTCTATCAGTACCACCATCTCCTGCCCGAGTTCTCGGCGCTGGAGAACATCGTTATTCCGCAGATGATCGCCGGCACGCGCCGGCGCGCGGCCGAGGCGCGGGCCCATGAGCTGCTGGCGCAGGTGGGCCTCTCGCAGCGCGAGCGGCACCGACCGGCCGAACTCTCGGGCGGCGAGCAGCAGCGCGTCGCCATTGCCCGCGCGCTGGCAAACCGTCCGGCGCTGCTCCTGGCCGACGAACCCACCGGCAATCTCGATCCCCACACCGCCGGCGACGTGTTCGCGGTGCTGGCCAAGCTGGTGCATGAGCTGGGATTGGCGGCTCTCATCGCCACCCATAACCTCGATCTTGCGGGGCGGATGGACCGCACCATCACCATCCGCAACGGCGAGCTCGGCCATATCGCGGGCACGGTGAGTTCCCGCGCCAGCTTCACCTAGCGCTGGTCGCGCCAGAACGGCCGGGCCGAGCTGTATTCGGCGCGGAGATAGCGCACCTTGTAGTTGCCCCGCCGTGGCTTCGGCCGTCCGACGAGGTCGAGCCAGCGCTCGCGCCATCCGATCGGTTCGAAGCTTCCCGCCTGCAACTCGCCCTGGCGGCGGATCACGATGTCTCCGCTCGAACGGCGGCCCTCGACCCGCCAGGCGATCGAGGGAATATCGAGGTCGTAATCTGCTTCCTCGATCGGCAAAGGCTGGAGGGGCGCCGTCCAGAACGCCGCGCCCGAAGGTTCGTAAAGCGCCAGGATCAGCGAGCGCAGCGACCAGAGGGGACTGGCTGGGCCGGAATAGGGATCGAGCAGGCCGGGTTCCGAGCCTTCGTAACCCTGCGTCACGATCCCGGCCCGGATGGCACCCCGCGGCACGAGACGTCCCCACACCGCGGCCATCGCCCGCCGCGCGAGGCCGGGCGATATGGTTTCCGGATGGCGGCGCTGGGCCGCAATCAGGGGTGCCGGGATCGCCAGGCGATAGGGAATGCTGCGCCCGATCATGGGCAAGCCGGCGGGCGAGATCAGGCCTGCGTAGCACTTGGCGAACTGCCGCAAACCCTTGTCGAGGAATTCCGGATCGAGCACGGGCGCCAGCTCCCGGACCCAGAACAGCCCGTAATGGAAACCCCAGGCGTTGTAATAATCGACCTTCTGGCGCTTGCCGTCCGCATACCAGCCCGCCCCGAGATGGAAGCGGCGCAGGCGCGCATAGTGATCGCGTCCGCCCGACGGCAGATCCTCGGCATGGAAATGCCGCAGCACCAGCAGGATGGTGACGGGAAAGAGATGCCAGTTGTTGTCATAGACCTCGAGCGCCGCCAACGCGCGCAGCCAGTTCGCAATCATGTCCCGCTGCACCTCGCTCAGCCGCGGCCAGACCGACCCGCGCGACAACCAGAGGGCCAGCGCGATGTCGGCGGCCTCGCAGATCCGCTGATCGGTGCGGGTCGGCAGCCCCCAATAGCCGGGGGCCGCGGGATCGGTACCGGAGAGAAAGCCCTGCAGCAGCAGCGTCGGCAACTCGACCCGCTGTCCGTCCAGCGTCTCGACCGATTCCGGGCGTCCCGCGGCCAGCCAGGAACCGATCAGCGGCGCGAAGCGGCTGAAGCCCTCGATGTCGTCGATGTCGCGGCCGTGATTGCTGGGCAGGCCCGGATAGGCGGCGCGGCTGCCGTCGGAGGAGCGCCATTCGAGAAAGCCGGTCAGGAGATAGCGGAACAGCCAGACATAGGCAGGCTCCTCGGCAGCCGCGTCGCCCGAGAAGAGCCGGCGAAGCTCGCGGTCATGGCGCCGCCATGCGCCGAGGCGCAGAGGCTGGCCACCGGACCGGATCGCCACCTCTTGCAGGAGTTTCTTGAGCCTGTGGCCTCGCACGCGTCGAGTCGCCCGATCTCGCCCCGAAAATGACGCCCGACCTTAGGGGCGGAGGGCCGGGGACGGCAAGGAGTCCCCCCTTGCGACCTTGCGGCGTTCGCCCGGCTGGAAGCGCCCGACCGGTCGTGCCATCCTTCGCCCATGCCCCACGCCGATTTCATCCATCTGCACGCCCATTCCGCCTATTCGCTGTCGGAAGGCGCGCTCAAAATCAAACAGCTCGTCGAGCTGTGCAAAAAGAATGCGATGCCGGCGATCGCCATCACCGACAGCGGCAATCTCTTCGGCGCGCTCGAATTCGCCATGGCGGCCAAGGAGGCCGGCGTGCAGCCGATCATCGGCTGCCAGCTCAATATCCGTCGCGAGACCGCCGAGGGCGGACCGACCCGTCCAGGACATCGGGTGGCGCCCGACAAGCTCGTGGTGCTGGCCCAGAACGAAGCCGGCTACGCCAACCTGATGCAGCTGGTGAGCCGTTCCTTTCTCGAAGGCGAGCCCGGCAGCGAGCCGCAGCTTTCGCTGGCCCAGCTCGAGGAAGCCAACGGCGGATTGATCGCCTTGACCGGCGGCGCGCATGGCGCGGTGGGGCGTCTGCTCGCCGACGGCCAGATGCCGGCAGCCGAGGAGGCGATCGCGTCGCTCGATCGGCTGTTCCCGGGCCGGCTTTATATCGAGCTCCAGCGCCATGGCCTGCCGGTGGAACGGCGCATCGAGCCGGCCCTGCTCGAAATGGCCTATGCCCGCAATCTTCCGCTGGTCGCCACCAACGACGTGTTCTTCTCCGACACGGCGATGTACGAGGCGCATGACACGCTGCTCTGCATCGCCGCCGGCAGCTATGTCGGCGAGGCGCAGCGCCGGCGCGAAACGCCCGAGCATCGCTTCAAGAGTGCGGCCGAGATGCGGGCGCTGTTCGCGGATCTGCCGGAGGCGATCGACAACACGCTGGTGATCGCCCGGCGCTGCGCCTTCATGCCCAGCTCGCGCAAGCCGATCCTGCCGCCCTTCACGGGTCCCCATGGCGAGACCGCGGAAGTCGAGCTGCGCCGCCAGGCGGAACTCGGGCTCGACGAGCGCATGATCGCCGTGGCCCATGCCGACGAAACCGCCGAGCAGCGCGCCGAGCGCATCAAGCCCTATCGCCAACGCCTCGAGTTCGAGCTCGACGTGATCAACCGGATGGGCTTCGCCGGCTACTTCCTGATCGTCGCCGACTTCATCAAATGGGCGAAACGCGAGGGCATCCCGGTGGGGCCGGGCCGCGGCTCGGGTGCCGGCTCGGTGGTCGCCTGGTCGCTCACCATCACCGATCTCGATCCCTTGCGGTGGAAGCTGCTGTTCGAACGCTTCCTCAATCCCGAACGGGTCTCGATGCCGGACTTCGACATCGATTTCTGCCAGGACCGGCGCGACGAGGTGATCCGCTATGTCCAGAAGAAATACGGCCGCGATCGCGTCGCGCAGATCATCACCTTCGGCAAGCTCCAGGCACGCGCGGCGCTGCGGTCGGTCGGCCGCGCACTGCAGATGCCCTATGGCCAGGTCGACCGCATCTGCAAGATGGTGCCGAACAACCCTGCCAAGCCCGTCACCATCCAGGAAGCGGTCAACGGCGAGCCGCTGCTGCAGCAGATGCGCGACGACGATCCGCAGGTCGAGCGCCTGATCGATGTCGGCATCCGCCTCGAGGGGCTTTACAGCCATGCCTCGACCCATGCCGCCGGCGTGGTGATCGGCGACCGGCCGCTGGCCGAGCTGGTGCCGCTCTATCGCGATCCCCGTTCGGACATGCCGGTGACGCAGTTCAACATGAAATATGTCGAGCTGGGCGGGCTGGTGAAGTTCGACTTCCTCGGCCTCAAGACCCTCACGGTGCTGCAGCGCGCCTGCGAGCTGCTGAAGGAGCGCGGGGTCGAGATCGATCTGGCGAACCTGCCGCTCGACGATGCCCGAAGTTACGAGCAGATGGGGAGGGGTGAGACGACCGGCGTGTTCCAGCTTGAAAGTTCCGGCATGCGCGACGTGCTGCGGAAGCTCAAGCCCGACCGGTTCGAGGACATCATCGCCGTGGTGGCGCTCTACCGCCCCGGCCCGATGGACAACATCCCGAACTACATCGCCTGCAAACATGGCGAGGAGCAGCCGGACTATCTGCATCCGGCGCTCGAGGGAATCCTGAAGGAAACCTTCGGGATCATGATCTATCAGGAACAGGTCATGCAGATCGCCCAGGAGCTGTCGGGCTACAGCCTCGGCGGCGCCGACCTGCTGCGCCGCGCCATGGGCAAGAAGATCAAGTCCGAGATGGACGCCCAGCGGAAGGATTTCGTCGAAGGCGCCAAGAAACGCGGCGTGCCCGAGGCGAAGGCGGTGCAGATCTTCGAGCAGGTCGAGAAGTTCGCCGGCTACGGCTTCAACAAGAGCCACGCGGCCGCCTACGCGCTGGTCGCCTATCAGACCGCCTGGCTCAAGGCCAACCATCCCGTCGAGTTCCTCGCGGCCTCCATGACCTACGACATGGGGAACACCGACAAGCTGAACACCTTCCGCCAGGAGCTCGATCGCCTCCGCATCAAGCTGCTGCCGCCCGACATCAACCGCTCGCGCGCCGGCTTCACCGTCGAGCGCGACGAGGCCGGTGCGCTCGCCATCCGTTATGCGCTGGCGGCCGTCCGCAATGTCGGCGCCGGCGCCATCGACGCCATGGTCACGGAACGCGAGGCCAATGGGCCGTTCAAGGACCTGGCCGATTTCTCGCGGCGGATCGATCACAAGCACCTGAACAAGCGCCAGCTCGAAAGCCTGGCGGCGGCGGGTGCGTTCGATCGCCTGCTGGCCAATCGCCGCCGCGTGTTCGAGGCGGTCGAGCAGCTGCTGCGTCACGCGACGCTCGCGGCCGAGGAGCGCACCAGCGCGCAGGTCAGCCTCTTCGGCGGCGGCATGGTCGAGCCGCCGCGGCTCCAGCTTCCGGATCTGCCGGACTGGCCCGCCATCGACCGGCTGCAGCATGAGTTCGAGGCGATCGGATTCTACCTGTCGGCCCATCCGCTCGACGCCTATGAGACGACCCTGAAACGGCTCGATGCTGTCCGCTATGGCGGCCTTGGCGCCTGGCTGACCGGCCGGCCCACCAACCGCGCCAAGCTCGCCGGCATCGTCGTCGGCAAGCAGGAGCGCACCTCGGCCAAGGGCAACCGGTTCGCCTTCGCCCAGCTTACCGACGCCAGCGGCATGTATGAGGTCACGGTCTTCTCCGAGACGCTGGCGGCGGCGCGCGAGCTGCTCGAGCCGGGCAAGGCCGTGCTGGTCACGGTCGATGTGCGGGTTGAGGAGGAGAGCTATCGCCTGACGGCGCAATCGATCGTTTCGCTCGATCAGGCGGCCGCCCAGGCGGCCGTGGGTTTGCGGGTGTTCCTCAACGATCCCAAGCCGGTCGAAAGCCTCAAGAGCATCCTCGCTCGCCAGGGCAAGGGCCGCAGCCGCGTGGCGCTGGTGCTGGAACTCGATCGCGACCATGAAGTCGAAGTTTCCCTGCGGGAGACCTTTGCCCTCTCGGCCCAGGCCCGGGCCGCCATCAAGGCCATTCCCGGGATCGTCGACGTCCAGGAAATCTGACGGCGGCCCGTACCAGAAGTTATATATATCAATAGGTTACGCTGACCTCGTGCCCCGAAAACCGGTTCTGGTGCCGATCCAGCCCTCCTGCGGCATGGCTAAGCTTGCGTTCCGACAGGCAAATCGGTAGAAACCGGCGCGTAAATCCACACGCGGCGGCTTTGCGGCTATGGCGGGGAGAAATCCCGCCGGTCGCTCCGGTGCCTGAGGTCGGTTCGTCCGGTCCTCGGGTCTCCCTGGCCCCGCGGAGGTCTAACCGGAAAAGGAAGTATCTCGCATGGCAATGCCAACATTCACCATGCGCCAGCTCCTGGAGTCTGGCGTTCATTTCGGCCATCACACGCGCCGCTGGAACCCGAAGATGGGTCAGTACATCTTCGGCGTCCGCAATGGCGTTCATATCCTCGATCTCGAGCAGACGGTGCCGATGCTGCACCAGGCGCTGCAGGCGGTTCGCGACGTGGTCGCGGGCGGCGGGCGCGTGCTCTTCGTCGGCACCAAGCGGCCGGCCTCTGAGAAGATCGCGGAAGCGGCCAAGCGCTGCGGCCAGTATTACGTCAATCACCGCTGGCTCGGCGGCATGCTGTCGAACTGGAAGACCATCTCCAATTCGATCAAGCGGCTGCGCGAGCTCGACGAGAAACTGTCCGAAGGCGGCCAGGGCTTCACCAAGAAGGAGCTGCTGCAG
Organism: Hypericibacter terrae; assembly: GCF_008728855.1. Classification (GTDB taxonomy): domain Bacteria; phylum Pseudomonadota; class Alphaproteobacteria; order Dongiales; family Dongiaceae; genus Hypericibacter; species Hypericibacter terrae. The sequence continues at coordinate 2,664,005 of NZ_CP042906.1, forward strand.
CTGACGCGCGAGCGCGACAAGCTGGACCGCGCGCTGGGCGGCATCAAGGAGATGGGTGGCCGTCCGGACATCCTCTTCATCATCGACACCAATAAGGAAGGCATCGCGGTTGCCGAAGCCCGCAAGCTCGGCATCCCGGTCGCGGCCGTGGTTGACAGCAACTCCGACCCGGCCCACATCACCTATCCGATCCCGGGCAACGACGACGCCACGCGCGCGATCGCGCTCTATTGCGATCTCGTCTCGGACGCCGTGCTCGACGGCCTGCAGGCCGAGGCGATCGCGACCGGCGCCGACGTCGGCGAGGCCGAGCAGGCCCCGGCCGAGCCGCTGCCCGTGGCTGCCGCCGAAGAGGCTCAGCCCTCCGCCTGATTTTCGCGACGGTCGGACGACGCTGACGGCGCATTGCCGCCCGCGTCGTCCGGACCGGCTTTCGCACCAACCGACAGACTGGACGAGGAATCACATGGCTGACGTATCCGCAGCGCTGGTGAAAGAACTGCGCGAGAAGACCGGCGCAGGAATGATGGACTGCAAGAAGGCGCTGGGCGAAACGGCCGGCGATCTCGAGCAGGCGGTCGACTGGCTGCGCAAGAAGGGTCTTGCCGCGGCGGCGAAGAAATCCGGTCGCGTCGCGGCCGAGGGGCTTGTCGGCGTGGTCGCCGAGGGCCCGCGCGGCGCCGTGGTCGAGGTCAATGCCGAGACCGACTTCGTGGCGCGCAACGAGCAGTTCCAGGATTTCGTCCGCAAGGTGACCGCGATCGCCGCCGCCAAGGGCGCCGACGTGGCGGCCCTGGCGCAGCAGCCGTTTCCCGGCGAGGGCAAGAGCGTCGCCGAGAAATTGACGCAATTGATCGCCACCATCGGCGAGAACATGAATCTGCGTCGGGCAACCGAGGTGAAGGTCGGGCAGGGTATCGTGGCGAGCTATGTCCACAACGCGACAGCACCCGGCCTCGGCAAGATTGGCGTGCTGGTCGGCCTGGAATCGACCGGCGACAAGGAGAAGCTGGCGGCACTGGGCAAGCAGCTCGCCATGCATGTGGCGGCCGCCAACCCGCAGGCGCTCAGCATCGCCGAAGTCGATCCCAAGCAGCTCGATCGCGAGCGCGCGATTCTCGCGGATCAGGCGCGGGCGTCGGGCAAGCCCGAAGAGATCATCGCCAAGATGGTCGAGGGTCGCCTGCGCAAATATTACGAGGACGTGGTTCTGCTCGAGCAGCTCTATGTCGTCGACGGCGAAAGCCGGGTGAAGCAGATCCTGGAGCAGGCGGCCAAGACGGTTGGCGCCCCGGTGAAGGTCACCGGTTTCGTCCGCATGGCGCTGGGCGAGGGGATCGAGCGCGAGCAGAAGGATTTCGCGGCGGAGGTCGCTGCCCAGCTCGGGCACTGAGGCGAGGGACCTCCGGGGCCGGCGCGGGCGAGCCCCTTCGGGCTCACCCGCCCGGAAGCCTGCCGCGGCAGGCCGCTTGGTGTATGATCCGCCCGGCCCGGCGCCGAATCGCCCGGCGGCTGGAACCTGGCACCCGGTTGGCAAAGGGGTAGGGAGCGATGTCGGAACAACTCGCGAAGAAGGCCAAAGCCGCCGACGCGCCCGGTCGTTTTCGACGTGTTCTTCTGAAGTTGTCCGGCGAGGCCCTGATGGGGTCGCGCGAATTCGGATTGGACCCCGCCACGGTCGAACGCACCGCGCGCGAGGTGGCAACGGCCAGCCAGCTCGGCTTCGAGCTCGCTCTGGTGATCGGCGGCGGGAATATCTTCCGCGGCATCGCCGGCGCCGCCCAGGGCATGCAGCGCGCGAGCGCCGACTATATGGGCATGCTCGCGACCGTCATCAACGCGCTCGCGATGCAGAACGCGCTGGAGAACATGGGCGTGCAGACGCGCGTTCTCTCGGCCATTCCGATGTCGACGGTCTGCGAGCCTTACATTCGCCGCCGCGCCATGCGCCATCTGGAAAAGGGGCGTGTCGTCATCTGCGCGGCAGGAACCGGCAATCCCTTCTTCACCACCGATACCGCCGCATCGCTGCGCGCCTCGGAGCTGGGTTGCCAGGCCCTGATGAAGGGGACCAAGGTCGACGGCGTCTACAGCGCCGACCCGAAGCATCATCCCGATGCCAAGCGTTTCGATCGCCTGACCTATCTGGAGGTCCTGTCCAAGGATCTCAAAGTCATGGACGCGTCCGCGATTTCGCTGGCACGGGAAAGCAAGATCCCCGTGGTGGTGTTCTCGATGCAGAAGGACGGAGCCCTTGCCGACGTCCTCGCCGGACGCGGCAAATTCACGATCATTACGGACGAGGTATAGCCGTGCCAGACGCCATGACAGCCGATCTTCAGCGCCGCATGGACAGCGCGATCGAAGCGCTGCAGCGGGAGTTTTCCGGACTGCGAACGGGCCGCGCGTCGTCCCATCTGCTCGACAAGGTGGTGGTCAAGGCCTATGGCAGCGACATGCCGATCAACCAGGTCGGCAACGTCAACGTGCCCGAGCCGCGCATGATCTCGGTCCAGGTCTGGGACCGCGGCCTGGTGATCGCGGTCGAGAAGGCCATTCGCGAAGCCGGCCTCGGCCTCAATCCGGTCACCGACGGCCAGCTCGTCCGCATCCCGATCCCCGAGCTCAGCCAGGAGCGCCGCCAGGAGCTCACCAAGATCGCGCATAAATATGCCGAGCAGGCGCGCGTCGCGGTGCGAAATGTGCGCCGCGAGGGCATGGAAGCGCTGAAGAAGATGGAGAAGGACGGCAAGATCTCCCAGGACGATCACCGCCACCGCTCGGACGAGGTCCAGAAGATGACCGACGGGCACATCAAGAAGGTGGACGAGGCGCTCGCCCAGAAGGAAAAGGAGATCATGCAGGTCTGAGGATGGAAGCGCTGCCCAAAACGTTCGGTCCTGTCGTGCCGCTCCATGTTGCGATCATCATGGACGGCAATGGCCGTTGGGCGAAGGCCCGGGGCCTGCCGCGCGCGATCGGCCATCAGCGCGGCGCCGAGGCGGCCCGGCGCACCGTGCAGGGCGCGGCCGAGCTGGGTATCGGCTATCTAACCTTGTTCGGCTTCTCCTCCGAGAATTGGAGCCGCCCGGCCACCGAGGTGGACGACCTGATGCAGCTGCTGCGCTTCTATCTGGAGCGCGAGATCGAGGAGCTGCATCGCAACGGAATCCGGCTCTCGGTCATCGGCGATCGTCAGCGTCTCAGCCCCGCGATCGTCCGGCTGATCGAGAATGCCGAGACCATGACCAGCGCCAATGCGCGCATGCGGCTGACCATGGCCCTGTCCTATGGCGGCCGTGCCGAGATCGCGATGGCGGCGCGCCGGATCGCGATCGACGTCGCGGCGGGGCGCATCGCGGCCGATCGGGTCGACGAGGATCTGGTCCAGCGCTATCTCTTCACCGCCGACATGCCCGATCCCGATCTCGTGATCCGGACCAGCGGCGAAAAGCGCTTCAGCAATTTCCTGCTGTGGCAGTCCGCCTATTCCGAGCTGGTGTTCGTCGAGAAGCATTGGCCGGAATTCGGCAAGGACGATCTGGCCGCGGCCATCCAGGAATTCAGCGGCCGCGAACGGCGCTACGGCCGCTCCGCGTGACCTCTCCCGCCGCGCCTGGCGCCACCAGCGCCGCTCATTCGCTGGCGCGCCGGATCGTGGCTGCCCTGATCATGATGCCCGTCGTTCTGGGGGCCCTCTGGCTCGGTCATCCCTATTGGACGATCCTGGTTGCGATCGCCGCGGGCATGATGGCCTGGGAGTGGCGGCGGCTGACGGCGGCGGGCGCGGTCGGCGCCATCGGCTGGGCGATGATGGCGCTGGCGGCCCTGGCGGTGCTGCTGACGGGATTCGGCGAGGTGCGGCTGGCGCTCTGGGTCCTGGGGGTTGGGGGCTCGCTGTTGGGACTCGCGGCGGGGCTGGGAGAAAGCCCGGCCGGGGGCGGTTGGGCGTGGTTGGGCACCCTCTATGCAGGGCTTCCCAGCTTGGCGCTGGTGTGGTTGCGGGACGATCCGGCGTCGGGCCTGGCGACGCTTCTGTGGTTGCTGTTCCTGGTCTGGGCCATCGATACCGCGGCCTATGCCGCGGGGAAACTGATCGGTGGGCCGAAACTGGTCCCGCGCATCTCGCCCAGCAAGACCTGGGCCGGCCTCGCGGGTGGTGCTGCCGGCGCCGCCATCATCGGCTATCTGGCCGCCCGCTGGACGGGGCTGCCCGACCCCTGGCTGTTGACCGGGCTGAGCCTGCTTCTGGCCCTGGCCGAGCAGGCGGGCGATCTCTTCGAATCCGCGGTCAAGCGGCGGTTCGGGGTGAAGGACAGCTCGGGCCTGATTCCCGGCCATGGCGGGATCCTGGATCGGGTCGATGGCCTCGTGGCCGTCGCCCTGATCGTCGCCGGATTCGCTCTCTGGGGCGGCGGTTCGCCCCTTGCGGTTTGGGCCCCCTGACCGCATATAACTGCTTGATTTGTAATATGATAGCCGTAAACCGGTCCCGTTCAGGGCTTGTCAGCGGGTTTGCGCTTATCCTAGTGTCGCTCGCGCTTAACTGATCGGCGAGCGGCCCCCGATCCGCTAGATTGGTCCCCCCGCCAACGCAACGATCCTTCGAGGTTGCTTGATGCTCGATTTCCTGCCGCCGTTCCTGCAATACCCCGTGAGCTTCGTTGCCGTCCTGACCGTGGTGGTCTTCGTCCACGAGTTGGGTCATTACCTCGTGGCCCGGTGGGCGGGGGTGAAGGTCGAGGTGTTCTCGATCGGCTTCGGTCCGCAGCTGTTCGGCTTCACCGACAGCCATGGGACCCGCTGGAAGGTCTCGGCCCTGCCGCTGGGCGGCTATGTGAAGATGTTCGGGGATCGCGAGGAGACCGATGCCGGCGGCGACCAGTCGCGGCCGATGACGCCCCAAGAACGATCCGTATCCTTTTTCCATAAGTCGGTCTTCCGCCGCATGGCGATCGTCGTCGCCGGCCCGGCCTCGAACTACGTCTTCGCGGCCATCGTCTTCACCATCCTTTTCGCCAGTTTCGGCCAGCAGGTCTCCTCGACCGTGGTCGGCGGCGTGACCGAGGGCAGCGCCGCGGCCGCGGCCGGTCTGGAGCCGGGCGACAAGGTGATCTCGCTGAACGGCCAGCCCGTGACGCGTTTCGAACAGATCGCCCGCACGGTCGAGATGGGCCTGAACGAGCCCCTGACCATCGGCGTGGAGCGGGGCGGGGAGGCACTGACCTTGAAGGCCGTGCCGCAGGTGGTCGTGCTGACCGACAATTTCGGCAATCAGCACAGCGCCGGGCGCCTCGGAATCAGCAGCAGCGGCGACGCCGAAGTGATCCATTACGGCCCCGTCCAGGCCGTCGGCGCTGCGATGCGTGAGACCGCCAATGCGACATCGAACATTCTCAAGGCGGTGTGGCAAATGGTGATCGGCACACGCTCGAGCGATGAGCTCGGCGGTGTGCTCCGCATCGGCAAGATGTCCGGCGATGTCGCGAAGCTCGGATTCCCGGCCTGGGTGACGTTCACCGCGGTGCTGTCGATCAATCTCGGACTGATCAATCTGTTCCCGGTGCCCATGCTCGATGGCGGCCATCTGGTGTTCTACATGGCCGAAGCCACGCGCGGCCGCCGGCTTTCCGCGCGGGCCGAGGAATGGGGTTTGCGGATCGGGTTGGCCATGGTATTGACCTTATTCGTCTTTGCGACCTGGAATGACCTTGTGTCGCTGGAGATATTCAAGCATTTCCGAACCCTGATTGGCTGACGGGGGTTTAGCCGAGGGGGTTCGCGTCTAGGGGGCAGCGCGTGCGGGTCTGGTGCAATGTTTTCCTGCTGGCGCTTGGATTGCTTTTGACCGGTGGCCTGCTCCAGGCGGTACATGCCCAGGAGTTCTTCACAGGCGAGCCGATTTCCGACATCCGCGTCGAAGGCAATCAGCGTATCGAGTCGGAGACGGTTCGATCCTATATGCAGATTTCGCCGGGCGATCCGTTCGAGCCGGCCCGAATCGACCGTGCCCTCAAGGCGCTGTTCGCGACCGGCCTGTTCGCCGATGTGACCTTCCAGCGCGACGGCAGCACGCTGGTGGTGGTGGTCAAAGAAAACCCGATCATCAACGAGCTCGCGTTCGAGGGTAATGACCATATCGACGACAAGCAGCTGCAGAGCGAAGTGCAGCTGCGACCGCGCACGGTCTACACCCAGACCCGTGTCCAGGAAGACACCAAGCGCATTCTCGAGCTTTATCGCCGGTCGGGGCGCTATGCCGCGACGGTCGAGCCCAAGGTCATCCCGCTCGACCAGAACCGCGTCAACCTGGTCTTCGAGATCCATGAAGGATCGCTGACGACGGTCGAGCGCATCGACTTCGTCGGCAACAAAGCCTTCAGCGACAGCACGCTGCGCGACCAGATCCTGACCAAGGAAACGGCGTTCTATCGCTTCCTCTCCAGCAGCGACATCTACGATCCCGACCGGCTCGCGGCCGACCAGGACGCGTTGACCAAATACTACACCTCCAACGGCTATGCCGATTTCGAGGTGGTCTCGGCCGTGGCCGAGCTGTCGGCCAATCTGAAGTCCTTCTTCATCACCTTCACGGTCGACGAGGGCGACCTCTACAACTTCGGCAAGATTACGGTGGAATCCCACCTCAAGGACCTCGAGCCCGCGGCTCTGGAGCAATATCTCGAGACCAGCGAGGGCGACACCTTCGACTCCTCGGCCATCCAGAAATCGATCGACCAGATGACGACGGCGATCGGGACGCTGGGCTATGCCTTCGTCAAGATCGAGCCGAAGCTGGAGCGGACGACCGACGACAAGGGCAACAAGATCATCAACCTCACCTATCTGGTGGAGGAAGGCCCGCGCGTCTTCGTCAATCGCATCGATATCACGGGCAATGTGCGCACGCTGGACAAGGTCATCCGGCGCGAGTTCCGAATCGCCGAAGGCGACGCCTTCAACAGTGCGAAATTGCAGCGCACCCGTCAGCGCATCCAGAATCTGGGCTTCTTCAGCAAGGTCGACATTACGGCGAAGCCCGCCGACGATCCCGACAAGATCGACCTCAACGTCAATGTCGAGGAGCAGTCGACCGGCGAACTGACCTTCGGCATCGGCTACTCGACCGGCGACGGTCCTCTGGGCCAGATCAACCTGCGCGAACGAAACCTGCTCGGCCTGGGCTACGATCTGCGCCTGGATTTCACCATTTCGGGCCGCAACTCGCAGGTCAATCTGAGCTTTACCGATCCCTATTTCCTGGATCTGCCGCTGGCTGCGGGTGTCGACCTGTTCCGGACCCAGACCCAGCGCGACGAGAGCTCATTCGAGCAGAGCCAGACGGGCGGCGGTTTGCGCGCCTCATACGATATTCAGGAATATCTGCGCCAGACTTGGAAGTATCGCTACACGGTCCAGGACATCTACAACGTCGACAACGACGCCTCGATCGCGATCCAGCAGTCGAAGGGTGTCTCCTACAGTTCGCTGGTCGGTAGCGACCTGATCTATGACCGGCGCGACAGCCGATTCGATCCTCGGACCGGCTACTATCTGCAGCTCTCGAACGACTTCTCGGGCCTGGGCGGCGACGTCTATTACAGTTCCCACCAGTTTTATGCGGGCTACTACTACACCTTCGGCGGGGACTTGACCGCCAGCGTGGAAGGTCAGGCCGGCTACATCCATGGCCTCTTCGGCGACAGCGTCAAAATCATCGACTCCTTCAGCCTGGGCGGCAGCACCTTCCGCGGCTTCAAGATCGGCGGTATCGGACCGCGCGACCTTGCCACAGGCGATTTCCTGGGTGGCGACATCTACTATGTGGGGACATTCCAGCTCGCGTTCCCGTTCGGATTACCCGAGGAATATCAAATCCGTGGCCGGGTTTTCACAGATTTTGGTTCACTCTGGAATTCGGACCTCAGCACGGGCACCTCGGTCGATGAGAATGTGTTGCGCGTCTCTATCGGAACAGGCATTACTTGGCGCTCTCCGTTCGGTCCGATCGCCGTCGATCTGGCGTATCCGATCAAGAAGGAGAGTTACGACAAGGAAGAGTTCTTCCGGTTCAGCGTAGGAACGAGATTCTAGGCACAAATGAAGCACCTCAGGTACCGCCAGGTGGCGTTGGCCATGATGGCGTTCGCCGTGTTGGCGCCCGTTGCAGCCCCCGCCGCCAGGGCTGAGACGACCCAACCCGCCCAGCAAATTCCGGTTTCCATCGCGGTCATCGACATCCAGCAGATCCTGCGGGATTCGAGCGCGGCCAAATCCGTTCGAGCCCAGGTCGACAAGCAGAAGGACGCCTATCAGGCGCAGATCGCCCAGCAGGAAAATGCCCTGCGCGACACGGACAAGAAGCTCGCCGAGCAGCGAGCGACCCTGTCGGCGGACGATTTTGCCAAGAAGCAGGATCAGCTCCGGCAGCAGATGGACCAGCTGCGACAGAACTCCGAGAAGCTGAAGCAGCAGCTCGAAGACGCGTTCAACGCGGGCATGGGGCAGGTCAGCCAGGCGCTGGCCGGTGTCCTGACCGACATCGCGAAGCAGCGCAACCTGACCCTGATCCTCGACAAGCGCGCGGTTCCGCTGAGCGCCAACGGCTTCGACATCACCGCCGACGCACTCAAGGGCCTCAACGCCAAGCTGCCGTCGGTCACGATCCCCAAGCCCACGCAATAGCCTCTGCGCCTTGTTTCGCTTGCCGGAGCTGCCGCGACCACGGACGTTCCGGGTCCGGCCGCTTCGCGCTAAGATCGAGCGTCTGATCGGAAATACCGAAATTCCGACAGAGGCAGGGAAGGCGCCCGGCCGATAGGGCGGGCAGGGACGCGATGCGCGGTTTCAAGGAGTGCGAGCGATGAGCGAGGGCGCGGGCGAAAGCCGGACGCTGAGCGCGATAGATGTGATGCGGGTCATGGAAATGATTCCGCATCGCTATCCCTTTCTGTTGATCGACAAGGCTGTGGAGCTGATCTCCGACGTCAGCGCCGTCGGGATCAAGAACGTCTCGATCAATGAAGGTTTTTTCCAGGGTCACTTCCAGCGCCAGCCGGTGATGCCGGGGGTGCTGATCATCGAGGCCATGGCGCAGACCGCCGCCGTGCTCGTGGCCTTCACGCTGGGCAAGGAAGCCGAAGGCAAGCTGGTCTATTTCATGTCGGTCGACGGCGCCCGTTTCCGGCGCCCGGTCGTTCCCGGCGACCAGATGCGCGTCCATGTCAGCAAGGATCGCAAGCGCGGCAACGTCTGGAAGTTCGTCGGCGAAGCCAAGGTCGACGGCAACGTCGTGGCGGAAGCCACCATCACCGCGATGATCAGGGACGATTGATGGGTGGCATTCATCCCACTGCCATCGTCGCCCCCGGGGCCCAAATCGCCGCCGACGTCAAGATCGGCCCATATTGCGTCGTAGGCCCCGAGGTCGCACTCGGGCCGTCCGTCGAGCTGATGGCCCATGTGGTCGTCGAAGGCCGCACCCAGATCGGCGAGGGGACGGTCGTGCATCCTTTCGCGGCACTGGGCGGGGCGCCCCAGCATCTGCGCTATGCCGGCGAGCCGACGGAGCTGCGGATCGGGAGAAAATGCCGTATCCGCGAATACGCGACCATCAACCGCGGAACCGCGATGGGCGGGGGGCGGACCACCGTCGGCGATGACGGATTTTTCATGACGGGCGTTCATGTCGCCCATGACTGCCATGTCGGCCACCATGTCATCATGGCCAACCAGGCCACGCTGGGCGGGCATGTGAGCCTGGGCGATCATGTCGTGATCGGCGGGCTCACGGCGGTGCATCAGCATGTGCGGATCGGCAAGCACGCCATGATCGGCGGCATGACGCCTTGCGCCGCGGACGTGATTCCCTTCGGCATGGTCGTCGGCAATCCCGCCCATCTGTCGGGCCTCAACCTGGTCGGGCTGAAGCGGCGCGGCTTCGACCGTCAATCCATCCTCACCCTGCGCGCGGTCTACCGCAGTCTGTTCGAAGGGGCCGGCACCTTCGCCCGCCGCCTGGAGCGGACCATGACCGAATTCGCGGAGGAGCCTCTGGCGCAACCCGTGCTCGAGTTCGTTCGCGGCTGTCAGACCCGATCGCTGTGCAAGCCGGGCCAGCGCCATGGTCGCTACTGACCTCCCCACGCTGGGCATCATCGCCGGCGCCGGCTCGCTGCCGCGCCGCATCGCCGATCGATGTGCCGCGCAGGGACGCCACTTCCACCTGCTGCTGCTCGATGGCCATGCCGATCCCGCCCTCCATGCCGGGCTGACCTTCCAGACCGTCCGCCTGGGCGCCGCCGGCGAGATGTTCGAGAGAATGCGGGAGGCGGGGTGCCGGGAAGTGGTCTTTGCCGGGAAGGTGGAACGGCCTTCCTGGCGGGCGCTGCGGCCGGATTGGCGGGCCACCAAATTCATCGCCGAGTTCGCGTTCAGGGCCGACAAGGGCGACAACGCCCTCATGGCGGCGATCGTGGCGACCTGCGAGGCCGAAGGATTCAAGGTGCGCGCGCCGGCCGAGCTGCTCGGAGAATCCCAGATGCCACCGGGGCCGCTGGGCCGCCTGTCTCCCGACGGTCCTCAGCGTGACGATATTCGGCTCGGCATCACGGTGGCGCGTGCGATCGGAAGGCTCGATGTCGGGCATGCGGTCGTGGTCCAGGCGGGGCTCGTGCTCGGGGTCGAGGCCGCCGAAGGCACCGACAGATTGATCGAACGCTGCGGCGCCCTGCGACGGGATGGGGTCGGCCCCATCCTGATCAAGCTACGGAAACCGCAACAGGAGATCCGCGCCGACCCGCCGACCATCGGCCCGGCGACCGTTGCCTGCGCTGCCGCTGCCGGCTTTTCCGGCATCGCCATCGAGGCCGGCGGCACCCTCGTCATCGATCCCGAGGCCACCGTGGCCGACGCCGATCGCGCAGGCCTCTTTCTCCTGGCGGTCGAGGCGCCCGAGTGACGCCAGGCGCGGCCGCGCCGGCCCCGCGAGACCAGCGGCGCCCGGCTCGAATCTTTCTTGTCGCCGGGGAGCCCTCCGGCGATCGCCTGGGCGCCTCTCTCATGGCCGCGCTGCGCCGCAAGCTCGGCGATGTCGCGTTCTCCGGGATCGGTGGCGAGCACATGACAGGCGAGGGGCTGCAGAGTCTCTTCCCGATGCGCGAGTTGACTCTGATGGGCTTCGCCGAGGTGGTGCCGCATCTTCCGCGCTTGATGCGCAGGCTGCGCGAGACCGCGGCGAAGATCCGAGCGCTGCGGCCCGACCTCGTGGTGACCATCGACAGCCCGGGATTCAACGCCCGGCTCCTCGATCGGTTGCGCGGCAGCGGCATCGCGACCGCGCATTACGGGGCGCCGGCGGTCTGGGCCTGGCGACCGGGCCGCTTGCGTCATTGGGTCGGGCGGGTGGATCGCCTGCTGGCGATCCTGCCCTTCGAGCCCGCGATCTTCAGGGCCGCCGGCATCGATTGCCACTATGTCGGTCATCCGGTTCTCGAGCGGAGGACTGCGGGTCCATTGAGCAATCCGTTCCGGCAGCGCTTCCGGATTCCGCCCCAGGCGCCGCTGATCGGCCTCTTGCCGGGAAGCCGCAGAAGCGAGCTTCGCCACCTCCTGCCGGTGCTGAAAGAGGTGGCGGATCGCTTGCACCGGGCGGAGCCAGGGGCGCATTTCGTGATGCCCACCTTGCCGGGCCTGATCGCGGAACTGAGCGCGGCGGTTGCTTCCTGGCCGCAACCGCCCCTGCTGGTGGGAGTCGAGCAAGACCGGTCCGACGCTTATGGAGCCTGCGACATCGCACTGGCCGCTTCGGGCACGGTGACGCTGGAACTGGCGGCGGCGGGAACGCCGATGATCATCATCTATCGAAGCGGCCGCATCACGGCGGCGTTGATCCGCCGGATGGCGCTGGTCCAATTTGCCGGGCTTCCCAACCTGCTGCTGTCGCGGCCGCTCGTGCCCGAGTTGCTGCAAGAAGCCTGTGAACCTGACGGCCTCGTCAACCAGGCCTTGAGCCTGCTGCGCGATCCGCAAGCCCGGGCCGCGCAAAAGGCCGGGTTTCAGGAGATCATGGCGCAGTTGGCGATCGAAGGCAGTCCGAGCGACCGGGCTGCGACCCTCCTGGCCGAGCTGCTGGCGAGGCCGGCGGCCTGACTGTAGGATGGAGCCCAACCCCGGACTCACGCGACTAGAGAGAGGCTACCGACGCGATGACCACCGCCGCCCAAGCTGCAGAGCCGCGCTTCCTCCACACGATGCTGCGCGTGCTCGACCTCGACAAATCGATCGACTTCTATACCCGCCTGCTGGGCATGAAACTGCTGCGGCGCAAGGATTATCCCAGCGGCGAGTTCACCCTGGCCTTCGTGGGATTCGGCGAGGAGACCGAAACCGCTGTCATCGAACTGACCCACAATTGGGGTCAGAAGGAGCCCTATCAGCTCGGCACCGCGTTCGGCCATCTGGCCATCGGTGTCGGCGATATCTACGGGACCTGCGAACGGCTGGCGAAGGCGGGCGTGAAGATTCCGCGCCCGCCCGGCCCGATGAAACATGGCGGCAGTGTCATCGCCTTCATCGAGGATCCGGACGGCTACAAGATCGAGCTCGTCGAGAAATCCCTCTAGGGCAGCGGATCCGCTCGTGCTGACATCCCATCGCCCGGAAGGCACTGAGCGCCGGCGGCAATCGCGCGAGCCCGAAACATGGCGATGAGACCGACGAGGACCGAGTATGTGGTGGGGCTGACGCTCCTCGCGGTCCTCATCGTCGGCTGCTTCCTGGTGATGCGGCCTTTCCTGACGTCGCTGCTCTGGGCGGTCATCCTCAGCTATACGACCTGGCCGCTCTATCAGCGCCTGCTGCGGCGGCTGGGCGGGCGCGAATTCTGGGCGGCACTCCTGATGACGCTGCTGGTGGCAGCGGTCCTGGTGCTGCCGCTGGCGATCCTGGGCGCCACGCTGGCGCAGCATGTCGCCAGCGTCGCCGAAGTGGTCCGCGAGGTGCTGGCGCAGGGCGTGCCGGAGCCCGCACCCTGGGTCGACAAGATCCCGCTGATCTCGCAGGACGTCCGACGCTATTGGGAGGCTCTCGCCCAGGAGGGCTCCACCTACACCGCGGCGCTCGGCCCTTATATCGGCCAGGCGCGCCTCTGGGCGCTGCAGAGCGGCGCCACGCTGGGCCGCGGCGTGCTGGAACTGGCCTTGAGCGTCCTGGTCTGTTTCTTCGTCTATCGCGACGGCCAGTTCGCCGCCGAGCGCCTCCATGCCGCCGCCGGGCGCTTTGCCGGCGAGCGCGCGCGCCATCTGCTGAACGTCGCGGGCAGCACCACCAAGAGCGTCGTTTACGGAATCATCGGTACCGCGATCGCCCAGGCCGCCATGGCCTCGATCGGATTCTGGATCGCCGGCGTGCCCGGCACCCTGCTGCTGGGCTTCCTGACTTTCATTCTGTCGCTGGTTCCCGGCGGCCCACCCTTCGTCTGGGTCCCCGTGGCAGTCTGGCTGCTCTATACCGGCCAGCCCGGCTGGGCGCTCTTCATGGCGATCTGGGGCTTCATCAGCATCAGCGGCATCGACAATATCGTGCGGCCCTATCTGATCAGCCGGGAGAGCCGCATGCCGCTCCTGCTGGTCTTCCTCGGCGTCATCGGCGGCGTGCTGGCCTTCGGCTTCATCGGTATCTTCCTGGGACCGACGCTGCTCGCGCTGGGCTTCACGCTGCTGATGGAATGGAGCATCGGCGGGCGCAAGCCCGTGGTCGCGACCCCTGCCGCCGCGCCGACGCCGCCCACCGACGACAAATCGGGCGGCCCGCCGGTCTAGGCCCGCACGGCCTGATGCACGGCCTTCAGGGTCGATAGCAATCTCGCCGCCGCATCGAGGGGCAGGCAGCTCGGCCCGTCGCACAGCGCCTTGTCGGGATCGGGATGGAATTCCAGGAACACGCCGTCGGCGCCCGCCGCCACGGCAGCCTTGGCAATGATCGGGACGCCCTCGCGCCGGCCGCCGGTCGAGCCCCCGCTGGTGCGCGGGTCGGCGCCCGGGAGCTGTACGGCATGTGTGGCGTCGATGGTCACCGGAACGCCCAGGCGCTGCATCTCGCCGATGGCCAGCATATCGACCACGAGATTGTTGTAGCCGAACGAACTGCCGCGCTCGCACAGGACGATGTCGAGATCGGGAGCCACCTCGCGCGCCTTCGTGATGATGTTCTTGCAATCCCACGGGGCCAGGAACTGCGCCTTCTTGACATGCAGCCAGCCGCCAGCCGCGGAAGTGGCTCTGGCGGCCGCGACAACGAGGTCGGTCTGGCGGCAGAGGAAGGCAGGGATCTGCATCAGGTCCGCGATGGCCGCCACAGGCTCGGCCTGCTCGATCTCGTGGATGTCGGTGGCGATGGGGACGTTCAATCTGCGCTTGACCTCCGCCAGCATCGCCAACCCGTCTTTCAGTCCCGGGCCACGATAGCTCTTGATCGACGACCGGTTCGCCTTGTCGAAGCTGGCCTTGAACACGTAGGGCAGGCCGAGGTCGGCGGCGATCGCCTGCAGATGGCGTCCCACGCTCAGCGCCAGTTCGAGATTTTCCAGGACATTGAGGCCGGCGATGACGACCAGAGGCTGGCCGGTCCCGATCGAGAAATTCCACCGCTTCAGATGAGTGACGGCCATCGCATATGCTCCCAAGATAGGACTAAGTGGGGAATTCCGTTCCGCGGGGGCAGCGGTACCACCAGGCGCTGCAGGGACGCAATGCTCCAGCGATCCTGCACCGCCCGGATGCCGCTGTCCGGCCCGCCAAGTCGGCCGAAAACAAGATCGGCAGGCCCAGGAACGACGAAAAAGGGCGGCCCCTGGAGGCCGCCCTGTCTGGTCGCGATCGGCAGGAGATCCGATCAGCGCTTGTTCATGGCCACATAGGCGCGTTTGTCGTGGCCGGTATAGAGCTGCCGCGGCCGGCTGATACGCTGCTCCGGATCCTCGATCATCTCGTTCCACTGCGCGACCCAACCGACGGTGCGGGCGACCGCGAAGAGGACGGTGAACATCGAAGTCGGGAAGCCCACCGCCTGCAGGATGATGCCCGAATAGAAATCGACATTCGGGAACAGCTTGCGCTCGACGAAGTAGGGATCCTCGAGCGCGATGCGCTCCAGCTCCATGGCGAGGTCGAGCAGGGGCTCGTCGCGGATGCCGAGCGCGTCCAGCACCTCGTGGCAGGACTTGCGGATCACGGCCGCGCGCGGATCGTAGTTCTTATAGACGCGGTGGCCGAAGCCCATCAGGCGGAACGGGTCGTCCTTGTCCTTCGCGCGCTTGATGAATTCGGGGATGCGGTCCTTGTGGCCGATCTGGTGCAGCATCGCCAGCACCGCCTCGTTGGCGCCGCCATGAGCCGGACCCCAGAGCGAGGCGATACCCGCCGCGATGCAGGCGAAGGGATTGGCGCCGCTCGAGCCGGCGACACGAACCGTCGAGGTCGAGGCGTTCTGCTCGTGGTCGGCATGGAGGATGAAGATCTTGTCCATCGCCTTGGCGATGACCGGGTTGACCTTGTACTCCTCGGCCGGCACGGCGAAGGTCATGCGCAGGAAATTCTCGGCGAAGGCCAGATCGTTGCGCGGATAAACGAAGGGCTGGCCGACCGAGTATTTATAGGCCATGGCCGCGATCGTCGGCAGCTTCGCGATCAGGCGGTGCGAGGCGATCTCGCGCTGGCGCGCGTCCGAGATGTCGAGGCTGTCATGGTAGAAGGCCGAGAGCGCGCCGACCACGCCCACCAGCAGCGCCATCGGATGCGCATCGCGGCGGAATCCGCGAAAGATGGCGTGAATCTGCTCGTGCAGCATCGTGTGATAGGTGATGTTGTGCTCGAACTTCGCTTTCTCCTTGGCGGTGGGCAACTCGCCATGGAGCAGGAGATAGCAGACCTCCATGAAGTCGCTATGCTCGGCCAGCTCCTCGATCGGATAGCCGCGATGGAGCAGGACGCCGTTCTCGCCGTCGATATAGGTGATCTTCGACTGGCAGCTGCCGGTCGAGGTGAAGCCCGGGTCGTAGGTGAAATAGCCCTGATCGCCATAGAGCTTGCGCACATCGATGACCGACGGCCCCAAGGTGCCGTCGAGGACCGGCAGGTCGAAGCTCTTGCCGCTGCGATGGTCGGTGACTGTGACCCAATCCTTCGACTGGGGTTCCGTCTTTGCGCCAGACTTTGAGGCCATCTCAGATCCCTTTCGGCTGCTCATGCGGGTTTCGGCCGCGGCACTTCCCCGGGGCGGCCGGACGAAACTAGTGCCTATCCTCGACCCGATCAATTAACCATTGGTGACAAGGGGATCAGGGGTCGGGATCAGGCGGCGATGTCCTTGATTCGTGCAAGGGTTTCGGCCCGGCCGAACACCGTGGCCACCTCGAAGATGGGCGGCGAGGTGGTCTGCCCGGTCAGAGCCGCGCGCAACGGCTGGGCGATATCGCCCAGCTTGATGCCGGCCTCCTGGGCATAGGCCCGGGTGGTTTCCTCGAGCGTCGCGGCGTTCCAGTCCGAGAGCCCCTCGAACCGGTTCAAAAGCCCGGCCAGCGCCGTTCGTGCGGCCGGATGCAGCAGCGCCGAGGCCTTGGGCTCGAATTCCAGCGGCCTGGACTTGAAGAAGAACACGGCGCTGTCGGCCAGCTGCTCGAGGGTCTTGGCGCGCTCCTTGAGGCCGCTCATGCCGGCCAGCAGCCGCTGCTTCCCCTCGGCGCTCGCAGCGCCGCCGATCCGCTTCTCGATGCGCGGCAGCACCAGATCGACCAGCCGTGCGTTGTCGGCGAGGCGCAGATAATGGCCGTTGAGATTGTCGAGCTTGGCGAAGTCGAAGCGGGCCGGCGAACGGCCGACCGCACCGAGATCGAACCACTCGATCGCCTGCTCGGTCGAGATGATCTCGTCGTCGCCATGGGCCCAGCCCAGCCGCAGGAGATAGTTGCGCAGGGCTTCGGGCAGATAGCCCATCTCGCGATAGGCGTCGACGCCGAGCGCCCCATGCCGCTTGGACAGCTTGGCCCCGTCCGGCCCATGGATGAGCGGGATATGCGCGAAGGAGGGGATGTTCCATTCCAGCGCCTGGTAGAGCTGCACCTGGCGGAAGGTGTTGGTCAGATGGTCGTCGCCGCGGATCACATGCGTGATCGCCATGTCGTGATCGTCGACCACGACCGAGAGCATGTAGGTCGGCGTCCCGTCGCCGCGCAGCAGCACCATGTCGTCGAGCTGCTCGTTTCCGACCCGGACCTCGCCCTGGACCTGGTCCTTCACCACGGTCTCGCCGGTCTGCGGTGCCTTGAGCCGGATGACCGGCGCCACGCCGGCCGGCGCTTCGCGGGGATCGCGATCGCGCCAATAGCCGTTGTAGCGCATCGGCTTGCCCTCGGCCTTGGCCTTGTCGCGCATCGCCTGGAGCTCTTCGGGCGTGCAGTAGCAGTAATAGGCGCGGCCCTTGTCGAGCAGGGACCGGGCGACTTCCGCATGGCGGGGCGCACGGGCGAACTGGAACACCGGGGGAGCGTCGAAATCGAGCCCCAGCCAATTCAAGCCTTCGATGATCGCGTCGATCGCGCCCTGGGTCGAACGCTGGCGATCGGTGTCCTCGATCCGCAGCAGGATCTTGCCCTTGTGGTGGCGGGAATAGAGCCAGTTGAACAGCGCCGTGCGGGCGCCGCCGATATGGAGGTAGCCGGTGGGCGAGGGCGCAAAGCGGGTAATCACGGTCATTCAGTCTCTGATGCTGGAAGTTGGAGAGCGGTTCAGGCACGGCCCCCGGCCGAAGCCGAGCGCTGTCCCTGAACGGCGAAGAAGGAGGCCTGCTTATAGGCGATCGGCAGTTCGATGTCGCGCGCCACGAGCCGCGCCGTGCGGGTCGGGTGGCCGCGCAGGATCATGCCTTCGTTGGGATTGGCCATGACGTTCTTGGAAAGCGGGAAGGCATCGGCGGCGCTCAGCACGCAGATATAGAGCCCGCGCGATTTGTCGGAGCGGTTCGCATCCGAGCCATGCAGCAGGCAGGTATGCATGAAGCAGACGCTGCCAGCACGGCCTGTGACCGCGATCTCGGCCGGCTTGAACTGCCGCTCGACCGCCGGCGCCACCGCGCCGGTGAAACGCTCGCCGTCATAGAGCGAATAGAGCGGGCCTTTGTGGCTGCCCGGGATGACCTTCAGACAGCCATTATCCAGGGTCATGTCGTCCAGCATCAGCAGGCAGGTGACGAGATCGTCGTTGGTATGCGGCGTATAGGCGAAATCCTGGTGATAGCCGACCTCGGTGTTGCTGCCGGGCAGTTTCAGATTGATCTTGCAATGATGGAACTTGAGGTCGGGCCCGACCAGGTCCGCTACCATGTCGGTCATGGCCGAGCTCTTCACCACCTCCATATAGGCGGCCGAAATATCGGAGGGATTGTTGATCCGGCGCAGTGCCGGATGCGCCGCGGAATGCTCCTCCCCCATGTCGAAGCGCGGCCGGCCGTCGAGGGTGGGCGGGCCGAAGGGTGCCGAATGATGGCGGCTTTCCTCGACCCAGCCCGCCACGTCCCGGCGCAGCGCATCGAGTTGCGCCGGCGTCACCGCGTCGGGCGCCACCAGATAGCCGTCGCGCCAGAAGTCGTTGATCTGTGTGTCGCTCAGCATCGCCGTTCCTCTCCCTGACCGCCGCGGCCGGGCCCATTCCCGCCGAACCCCCGCATTTTCGGTAATTCTGGCTGAATCCGGCAGCGCCAACCAGGGCCCCTTTCAGGACCCGTCGTCCCGGTGGGATAATCGGCCGCAGGGGGAACCGGCATGACGGCGGCCGCTTTGGCCATCCCGATCCGCGGGCTGGACTGGGTCAGCGAGCGCTTCGGCGGCCTGCTGGCGGCGGAGCGCGATCAATGGCTGCTCTGGGCCCCGGTGGGGCTGGGCGTCGGGGTGGCCGTCTATTTCGGCCTGCCGAGCGAACCGCCGCTCTGGTTCGGGCCGATCCTTGCCGTCCTTGCGCTGCTGCTGGCCTGGCTCTGCCGGCGGCGCGGAGGGATCGCGGCCTTGGCCGTCATGGCGGTGCTCGTGGCCCTGGGCTTCGGCGCCGCCGGCCTGCGCACGGCTTTCGTCGAAGCACCCATCCTGCCGCGGGATGTCGGGCCGGTGCGGATCGAAGGCCGCATCCTCTCGATCGATCCCCTGCCATCGGGCGAGCGGGTGGTCTTGCAGGATCCGGTCATCGCCGGCATCGCGCCGGAGGCGACCCCGGCGCGGCTGCGGATCAAGCTGATGCGCGAGGTGCCGGAACTGCAGCTCGGCGATCGCATCTCGGTCCTCGGCAAGCTCTCGCCGCCGGCACCGCCCTTTGCGCCGGACGGATTCGATTTCCAGCGCGACGCCTTCTTCGACGGCATCGGCGCGATCGGCTTCGCCTTCGGCGCGCCCAAGGTCGTCGCGAGCGCCGATAGCGGGCCCGGGCAATTTGGCATGATCTTCAGCGATCTTCGCCGCACAATCTCGGCGCGCATCCTGGCCGTGCTTCCGGGCCCCGAGGGCGCCATGGCCGTGGCTCTCATCGCCGGCACCCAGACCGGGATCGACAAGCCGACCATGACGGCCATGCGCGATTCCGGGCTGGCGCATCTCCTGTCGATCTCGGGTCTCCATGTCGGCTTCGTCGCCGCGATCCTGTTCTTCTGTGCCCGCACGCTGCTGGCCTTGTGGCCCGCCTTGGCGCTGCGCCATCCGATCAAGAAATGGGCGGCCTTCGCCGCCCTGCTCGGCGCCGGCTTCT
The DNA here is from genome assembly GCF_008728855.1 of Hypericibacter terrae. Classification (GTDB taxonomy): domain Bacteria; phylum Pseudomonadota; class Alphaproteobacteria; order Dongiales; family Dongiaceae; genus Hypericibacter; species Hypericibacter terrae. Next base: position 2,683,789 of record NZ_CP042906.1, read on the forward strand.
ATACGCTGCTCGCCGGCAGTCCCATTCCGACGCAGCGCGCCTTCCTGATGACCGGTCTCGTCCTGCTGGCGGTCCTCGTGGATCGCGTCGCCTTTTCCATGCGGCTGATCGCATGGGCCGCCTTCGTCGTGCTGCTGCTGCGGCCCGACGCGATGATCGGGCCCAGCTTCCAGATGTCCTTCGCGGCGGTCATGGCCCTGATCGCCGCCTACGAGGGCAGTCGCGAATGGCGCGCGCGCCTGCGCGCCGAGGCCGGCCCCTTGCGCCGCGCTCTGCTCTATCTCGGGGGCCTCATTGCCACCAGCCTCATCGCCGGTATCGCGACGGCGCCCTTCGCGATCTACCACTTCAACCGCTTCAGCGAATACAGCATCGTCGCCAATCTGCTGGCGATTCCGCTCACCGGCTTCTGGGTCATGCCCTGGGCCGTTGCCGCCTGCCTGCTGATGCCATTCGGCCTCGACGGACTGGCGCTCGTTCCGATGGGCTGGGGCATCGAAGGTGTGATCTGGATCGCGAAGACCGTGGCGAGTTGGCCCGGCGCCGTGCTGCTGTTGCCGGCCATGTCCCTCACCGGACTGATCCTCGCGACATTGGGTGGGCTCTGGCTTTGCCTGTGGCACCAACCCTGGCGCTATGCGGGCGTCCTGGCGATCGTTCTCGGCATGAGCTCCATGTTGTTCACGGAGACTCCGGACATTCTGGTCTCCGACGACGGCAAGCTTCTCGCGGTCAAGGGCGCGGACGGAAGGCTGGTTCTCAATACCCAGCGCGACAGCCTCGCCGCCGAGACCTGGATGCGGCGGGCAGGGCAGGGCGAGAGCGATCTCTGGCCGCGGCAGGGAGCCGGCGCGGGTGGATTGCTGACCTGCGACAGCCTGGGCTGCTTCTATCGGCGCGACCGGCATGTCGTGGCGCTGGCCTGGACCACGGAAGCGCTGGTCGACGATTGCAGCGAGGCTGACCTCGTGATCTCGCTCGAGCCGGTCAGGAAGCCTTGCCCCTCGGCGCAACGCGTGATCGACCGGTTCGATCTCTGGCGCCAGGGCGGCCATGCGATCTGGCTGGAGCCCGGTCGGATCGAGATCGAAACCGTGGCCGAGCGGCGCGGCAACCGTCCCTGGGTCGCCGGGCTTCCCGACGGTTCGGAAAATGCCGGGGATTCGGACGACTAGATCGGCTGGCCCGGGCGGAAATCGCCCGATAGACTGCGCCCGCCATGACCCAGACCTCCGAAAAATCGGATCCGCAGCTCGCCAAGGCCATGACCCTGCACAAGGCCGGCCGGCCGGCCGAGGCCGAGCCGCTCTATCGCAAGGCCGCCGCCGCCCATCCCAAGGACGGCCGCTACCTTTACCTGCTGGGGCTTTGCCTGCTCGATCAGGGAAAGCTCGCGGAGGGCCGCAAAGTGATGGCGGATACCGTGGCCTTGGCACCGCTTCATGCCGGCGCCCATTACACCTTGGGACGCTTGCTGGCCCATGCCGGCGAGGACGCCGCCGCCAAGGCTCATTTCTGCCAGGCGGTGACGCTGGGCCCGACGGTGGCCGAGCATCATCTGGAACTGGGCAATCTCGCCGCGAAGATGAACGAGTTCGGCGATGCGGTCGCGTCCTTCAAGGCCGGTTTGCGCATGGCGCCGCAACATGCGGGGCTCAAGGCCAATCTCGGGACGGCGCTCTATCTCCTCGGCGACCGCAGCGAAGCGATCACGCTTTGGCGCGAAGCGCTGGCGCGCGCGCCGAAGCTTTCCGTCGCGCGCCTCGGGCTCGCCAACGATCTGCGCAACCGCGGCGATCTCGCCGGCGCCGAGCGCGAGCTGCGCCAGGCCGCCGCGGCAGATCCCAAGAATCCGCAGATCCGCTACAGCCTCGGCGTCACCTTGCGCCATCGCGGCGATCCCGCGGCCGCGATCGTCGAGCTGGAACAAGCCAGGGCGCTCGATCCGTCCATGGTCGAATGCAAGGTGGAGTTGGCGCGCTGCTATCAGCAGATCTGCGCCTGGAACGAGCTGGAGCAGTTGAAGCCGGCCCTGAAGGCTGAGTTCGACAAGGCCATGGCCGGGAAACCCTCGGCCATTTCCGCCTTCTTCGCCTTGTCCCTGCCGGCCACGCATGAGGAGCGGGCCGCCGTGGCCCGCGAGCATGTGGCCCGGGCCAAGACGCGGGCCGCGATCGAGGCGCGGGGCGCGGCGCCCTTCGCGTTCGACCGCACGCCGCGCGAACGGCTGACCGTCGGCTATCTTTCGTCCGATCTGCGCGACCATCCCGGCGGCCATCTGATCGCAGGGTTGTTCAAGGCCCACGACCGCAGCCGCGTGATCGTCCACGCCTACTCGATCGGCCCCGACGATGGCAGCGGTTATCGCCGCCAGTTCGAGCAGGATGCCGACAAGTTCGTCGATCTGGGCCCGGTCGGCAATCTCGAGGCCGCGCGACGCATTCATCAGGATCGCGTCGATATCCTGGTCGATCACAACGGCTTGACGCGGCTCGCCCGCCCCGAGATCTCCGCCCTGCGCCCGGCGCCGATCCACGCCACCTGGTTGGGGTTCCCGGGAACGACCGGCGCGGATTTCTTCGATTACGCGATCGTCGATGCGATCGTGGCACCGCCGGGCGTGGAACCGCTCTATAGCGAGCGGTTGTGTCGCCTGCCGCACAGCTACCAGGTCAACGATCATTGGCCGCCGACGATCGGGCCCGCGACCAGCCGCGAAGCCGAAGGTTTGCCGGCGACCGGCACCGTCTATTGCTGCTTCTGCGCGTCCTACAAGATCGAGCGCGCGATCTTCCTGCGCTGGATGGAGATCGTCCGCGCCGTTCCCGATGCGGTGCTATGGCTGCTGTCCGGGCCGCCAGCCATGCAGCACCGCCTGCAGGCGGCGGCGAAGGGAGCGGGCATCGACCCCGCGCGCGTGATCTTCGGCGCGCGCAAGCCCAAGCCCGATCATCTGGCGCGGCTGGCGCTGGCGGACCTGATGCTGGACACCGACACCTATGGCGGCCATACCACGCTGAGCGACGCGCTCCTCGCGGGCGTTCCCGCCGTCACCAGACTGGGCGACGATTTTCCGAGCCGCGTCGGTGCGAGCCTGCTCACGACCGTCGGGCTGGACGACCTCATCCTGCCGGACTTCGACGGCTATCAGCGGCTGGCGATCGAGCTCGGCCGGAATCGCGACGCGCTCGCGGCGATCAAGGCCAGGCTTGCCGCTGCGCAGCCGACGACGCCGCTCTTCAGCCCCAAGCAGTTCGCGCACAGCCTCGAACGCGCCTATGCCGAGATGTGGCGCATCTACAGCAAAGGCGGAGCGCCCCGGACGATCGATCTCTCGCCCGACGACGTCGCGCGCTAGTGGTCAGAATCACACGCTTGGTACACAACAGCGATATGACGTGAATCGACCCCAAGCGGATCTGACGCATCGGCGCAGTCCGTCGCGCGATCAAGCAGGAACATACGTCAACCTGATCACATCCTCGCCAATTAGATCGCTGGCCACAAGGCGGAGCGGTGGCCGGGGGCCGGCGAAGAATGGCTTGCCGCGACCGAGCGCGACGGGGTGAAGGTAGAGGCGATACTCATCAATAAGACCAAGGTCGGTTAGGCTTTGTGCCAAGTCTGGTCCGCCAACCTGAATCTCCCCAACGAGCTGAGCCTTGAGCCCGCTTATCGCTGCCTCGATGTCATTGTTGACAAGTGTGGCTTTGGGGCCGACTGACTTCAAAGAGCGTGACACGACCCACTTCGGTTGGCTCCGCCATGCAGCCGCGAAGTCGCGCCGTGCCGCGTCCCACTCGGGATGATCCTCGTCCCAATAACACATGACCTCGTATAAGCGGCGACCGTATATGCTACCCACCTGGTCGCGCGCCTGCTCGATGAAGTGACGGAAGAGCGTTGGACTGGGCGCAAACGCCATGTGGTCGACATAGCCGTCCAAGGACTGGTTCATTCCAAAGACGAGCTTCGCCATGATGCAAATCCTCTGCCCTCGCTCTTTTAGAATAGCTTGAACCGACGGTGCGTAGAACCGTGGTTGGAGCAATCTGCGTGCCGCTTTGTCGGTGTGGCCAACGACCAGAGATCCGCTTTCTACCGGTCCTCTGTCAGTCCTAATCGTCCGTGCGCATACCAAGCGCATGATTTTTATCGCTAGTTGACAGATTCCAACGCTTGGTGCCCAGGTTTGACGGCGGTGATAATTTTGTCGGGTCGGCGGTTCAGTGCGTCGTCTTGCCGGGCGGGTCCGAGAGTGTCAGCGCGACCACCCACCCGGCGACTTCGGGTCCGAGCGGCACAATGCGCGGGGCCGCGTCTTGTCGCGCAGCAACCCCTCGAAGGCCTCCGCGGCGAAGCGCTCTTGTCAGCGCCACACACAGGTCTTGGACTTGCCGGTCCGCGGCATGATCTCGACAGTGCCAACGCCGTCAGCTACTGGCGATCGCCAGGCGAAACCGCAAAAGCGATTCCTCTCGCATGCGCCTGACTCGCACGCGCACTCGCCAAAGGGAATCCCATGCGGACTCTTATGTTAGACGGGATCCACTAGCTCTCGGTCAATTCGGGGGATCGGGTGCCGCTGACAGGACGGTGGCGCGCGCGGCTGCCGCGGAACCGCATCTGCTCGAGCTCGGCGGCGATGGCGTCGGCCTCGATCGTCGGCATGATGAGGGGCGAGGGGGGCTGCAGGGACTGGACCGGCCCGCCCATCACGATGACATTGCGCACGATCCGACCCGGCAGGTCGAGCAGCCGCACCGGAAATCCGGCCTCGGCCATGCGGCCGGCGATCCGGTCGGCATCGGCGTCGAGATCGTGGGCCACGAAGATATTGAGGAAGAGGCTGCCCGAAGCGGTGAGACGGCTTCGTGCCAGCTTGAAGAAGGCCGCCGAACAGAGATTGGCCGGAATCTTGTCGCCGGAGAAGGCGTCGACGACGATCGCGTCGTAGAGCTTCGGATTGTCTTCAAGGAAGCACTGGCCGTCGTCGACATGACAATCGATCTGCGGCGGAAGCCCGAAATATTCCTGGGCGAGGGCGATCGATTCCGGATTGATGTCGACGATCGTGACCCGCTGCCCGGTGGTGGTCAGCATCGTGCCCAGGGTGCCGCCGCCGCAGCCGATCATCAGCACGTCTTGCGCGCTTGTCTGGGCCACCAGCGCATGGAGCGCATGGATGTAGCCCGCCAGACTGATCCCGTTGGGATCCGCCTCGCTCTGATAGTGGTCGCCATGGCAATAGGCCACCGCGCCCGTGGCGCGGCTCCGCAGGATGGTGATTTCGCCGAACTCGGTGTTCTTCCTGGCAAGCGTGATCATGGGGTGGCCATTAATCCGGTTCATCCTTGATCCATATCATCCGCCAATTACGCCTTTGTTGGGATGCTGGCGGTCACAGGTACCTTGGGTGCTATCGTCGGGAGGGAATGAGTCATTCGTCGCCGATCGCCTGCCAATTGCTGGGCGCAACGCTGCCATCGCCGATCGTGACATCTCGGCCGCCCCTGTCTCCTGGACAGGAAACAACATATCATATATGTGAAATGCCACAGCCGATGCGTGGATTGACTGACGCGACCCAGTAGCAGGGGCCACCCCCTGAGCCGCCAAGACGCCCGCAAGTGACGAAGGCTCGGACAGAGTAATGGGAGTTGCGATGCCGCCCGTCATGGGGCTGGGCTGTGTGGCTGTCCTGATGGGCGTCGCCGTTCTGGCCGTCATTCTCGGCCGCTCGAAAGCGGCCACGCCGCTCGTCTATGGCGCGTGCCTGGTCGCCTCGGGCCTTGCCTGCGCCGCTGCTCTGTTCCAGATCGCCGTGGAACCCTGGGCGACGGTGCTGCCGCTGGGGCTCCCCTGGGTCGGTGCGCATTTCCGCATCGACGCGCTCGCCGCTTTCTTCCTGATCGTCGTCAATCTCGGGGGCGCCGCCGCCAGTCTCTATTCGATCGGCTATGGGCGCCACGAGTTGGTACCCCTGCGGGTCCTCCCTTTCTTCCCGGCCTTTCTGGCCGGCATGAACCTTGTGGTGATGGCCGATGACGCCTTCACCTTCCTCCTTGCCTGGGAGTTCATGTCATTGACCTCCTGGGCCCTGGTCATGGCCCATCATCACGACCCGGAGAACCGGCGCGCCGGCGTCATCTATCTGGTGATGGCCAGCTTCGGCACGCTGCTTCTGCTGCTGGCCTTCGGTTTGCTGGCGGGGCCGGACGGCCACTACGCCTTCGCGTCGATCCGGGAGGGCCTGCGGTCGCCGCTGATCGCCGCGCTCGTCCTGATTCTCGCGCTCGTCGGCACCGGCTCGAAGGCCGGGCTCGTTCCGCTTCATGTCTGGCTGCCGCTGGCCCATCCGGCGGCGCCCACGCCGGTCTCCGCGCTGATGAGCGGCGTCATGACCAAGGTCGCGATCTATGGCTTCCTGCGCATCGCGCTCGACCTCCTCGGACCTCCGGCATGGTGGTGGAGCCTGCCGGTCATCGCGCTGGGCGGCGTGAGCGCGGCCATGGGCGTGCTCTATGCGCTGATGCAGCAGGATCTGAAGCGCCTGCTGGCCTACAGCACGGTCGAGAACATCGGGATCATCTTCATCGGCGTCGGGCTCGCGATCGCCTTCCGCGCCAACAACATGGGCTGGGCGGCCGCGCTGGCCCTGACCGCAGCGCTGCTCCACGTCCTCAACCACATGCTCTTCAAGAGCCTGCTCTTCTTCGGCGCCGGCGCGGTCCTGTCGGCAACCGGCCTGCGCGATATCGAACAGCTCGGCGGCCTGATCCGGCGAATGCCCGCGACCAGTTTCACCTTCCTGGTGGGAGCGGCCGCGATCGCGGCATTGCCGCCGCTCAACGGCTTCGTCTCCGAGTGGCTGACCTTCCAGGCCATTCTCTTGAGTCCCCAGATTCCGCAATGGGGCCTCAAGCTCATCGTTCCCGCCGTCGGCGCCCTCTTGGCATTGTCGGCGACACTGGCAGGCGCCTGTTTCGTCCGCGCCTTCGGCATCGTCTTTCTCGGCCGCCCGCGTTCGCCGGCGGCCGAAGCCGCCACCGAGGTCGATCGTTTCTCGCTCGTCGCCATGGCAACGCTGGCGGGGCTCTGTCTCCTGACGGGCGTGCTGCCGGGGCTGGTGATCGACGGTATTGCTCCCGCCGTCAAACTGCTCGTGGGCGAGGTCATGCCGCGGCAGCTCGGGGTGGCCTGGCTCTCGATCGTGCCGATCGCCGAGAGCCGGAGCTCCTATAACGGCCTGCTGGTGTTCCTGTTCGTCGCCCTATCGACCGGGATCGCGGTCCTGGGAATCCACCGGCTGGCGTCGCGCGCGGTCCGGCGTTCCGCGATCTGGGATTGCGGCTTCCCGATCACGAGCGCCAACACCCAATACAGCGCCAGCAGCTTCGCGCAGCCCATTCGCCGGGTCTTCGGTTCGATCGTCTTCCAGGCCCGCGAGCGGATCGACATGCCGCCGCCCGGCGACGCGCGCCCGGCGCGGTTTCAGGTGGAGATCAAGGATCTCATCTGGCAGTTCCTCTACGCGCCTGTCGGCGACGCCGTCTGGGAAGCTGCAAACCGGCTCAATCGCCTGCAGTTTCTGACGATCCGCCGCTATCTCAGCCTGGTCTTCCTGGCGCTCATCGTCCTGTTGCTGGTGGTCGCGATATGGACGTGATCGCCGACCTCACCGTGCAGGGCGTGCAGATGGCGCTGGTCCTGCTGCTGGCGCCGCTGCTCACGGGTTTCGTGCGGAAGCTGAAGGCGCATCTGGTTCGCCGCCAGGGTCCCTCGGTCTTCCAGCCCTACCGCGATCTGTTGCGCCTCCTGCGCAAGGAGGTGGTGCTGGCCGAGAATGCGTCATGGCTGTTCCGCGTGGCGCCTTACCTGATTTTCGCCGCCACCTGGGTCGCCGCTGCCCTGGTGCCGACCTTCGCCACCGGCCTCGTCTTCAGCTGGTCGGCCGATCTAATCGCGATCATCGCGCTCCTCGGCAGCGCCCGTTTCTTCCTGGCGCTCGCGGGTCTCGATGTCGGCACCAGCTTCGGCGGGATCGGCTCGAGCCGCGAGATGCTGATCGGCACGCTCGCCGAGCCGGCGATGATCATGATCGTCTTTACGCTCGCCCTCATCGCCGGCTCGACCCAGCTGGCGACGATGGCCGACTACATGCTGTCGCCCGCGGTGGGCCTTCGCGTCTCGCTCGGACTGTCGTTGATCGCGCTCATCATGGTCGCGATCGCCGAGAACGCCCGCATCCCGGTCGACAATCCGGCCACCCATCTCGAGCTCACCATGGTTCACGAGGCGATGGTGCTGGAATATTCCGGCCGGCATCTGGCCATGATCGAGCTCGCGGCGGCCTTGAAGCTTCAGCTCTACATCTCGCTCATCGCCTGCCTGTTCGCACCCTGGGGGCTGGCGCGGGACGGAGGAGGGATTGCGGCCTACGCGGTCGGCATCGCCTTTTTCATCGTGAAGCTCGCCGTCGGCGGCCTGCTCCTGGCCCTGTTCGAGACGGCCATCGCCAAGATGCGGGTGTTCCGCGTTCCGGAGTTCCTCGGCGCTGCCCTCATGCTGGGTCTTCTCGGCACGCTGCTGCTGTTCGTTTCGAAAGGCCTCTAGATGGGCACCTTATCCTTCGACGTCGCTCATCTGCTGGCCGGTGGCCTGGTTCTGGTGAGCTTCATGATGCTCTACCAGGACCGTCTTTACGCGCTGCTGAATGTCTTCGCACTGCACGCCGTCGTGCTCGCCCTTTCGGTGGCCTGGCAGGCCTATGTCCAGCATGCGCCGCATCTCTATGTGACGGCCGCGATCGCGCTGCTGTTCAAGGGAATGGTCATCCCTTTCGCCCTGCATCGCATGGTGATACGCCTCGGCATCCATCGCGAGATCGAGACCGTGGTCGGCGTCGGCATGACCATGCTCGCCGGGATGGGGCTGGTGGCGCTGTCGATGGTGGTCATGCTGCGGGTGACGCCCACCGCCGACCCGCTCGCGCGCGAGGATCTGGCCTTTGCGCTCTCCGTGCTGCTGCTGGGCCTTCTCATCATGGTGACCCGGCGCAACGCGGTCAGCCAGGTCGTGGGGTTCATGTCGCTCGAGAACGGGCTCGTTCTGGCGGCGACCGGCGCCAAGGGCATGCCGCTCGTGGTCGAGATCAGCGTCGCATTCTCGATCCTGATCGCCTTCATCGTCATCGGTATCTTCCTGTTCCGCATCCGCGAGCGGTTCGACACCGTGGACATCGGCGCACTCGACGATTTCCGAGGCGAGCGCCGATGACTTCGCTTCCGTTCGACGTGGTCACCGCGATCCTCCTGATACCGATCTGTTCGGCAGGCCTGCTGGCCCTGTTGCCGGGCTATCGGCTTTCCGCCCTCCTCAACGTCCTGGCCAGCCTGCTCACGTTCCTGGCTGCTTTGCTTCTGTTCACGAACCGGCCCGAGGCCAATCAGTACGTTTTCATCGACGATCTCAACATCGTCTTCATCGTCCTCAACACCTTCGTCGGCTTCACCACCAGCGTCTTCAGCGCCAGCTACATCGCCCACGAGCTGGAGACCGGCCGGTTGACGCCGACCTATCTCCGATTCTACCACGCGATCTACCAAGTCATGATGTTCGGCATGAACCTGGCGCTGCTCTCGAACAATCTTGGCCTCATGTGGGTGGCCGTGGAGCTGGCGACCCTCAGCACCGTCATCATGGTCGGCATCTACCGGACGCACGAAGCGCTCGAGGCCGCCTGGAAATATTTCATTCTCGGCAGCGTCGGCATCGCGCTGGCACTGTTCGGCACGATCCTGGTCTATATGGCCGCGCGGCCCGTGGTGGGCGAGGGGATCGACGCCATGGTCTGGACGGTCGTGATCGAGCGGGTCGCGAAGTTCGATCCGGCGCTGCTCAATGTCGCCTTCATCTTCCTTCTGCTCGGCTATGGCACGAAGGTCGGCCTGGCGCCGTTGCATGCCTGGCTGCCCGATGCGCATGCGGAAGGCCCCACGCCGATCTCGGCCGTGCTGTCGGGCCTGCTCCTCAATGTCGCGCTCTATGCGGTGCTGCGCTTCAAGATGCTGCTCGCCGCCAACCCCGACGCGATCAACCCCGGTCCCCTGATGATCACCATGGGGCTGACCTCGCTCGTCTTCGCCGCCTTCATGCTCTATCGCCGGCGCGACATCAAACGCATGTTCGCCTATTCTTCGATCGAGCATATGGGCATCATCGCCTTCGCCTTCGGGATGGGTGGGCCGCTCGCCAACTTCGCCGGGCTCCTGCATATGACCATGCACAGCCTCACCAAATCGGCGATCTTCTTCGCCGTCGGCCATATCGCCCAGGTCAAGGGCACGCAGAAGATCGCCGATATTCGCGGGCTCACGGAGAGCCACCCGGTCCTCGGCTGGGGGCTGGTGCTCGGCGTGGTGGCTATCGCCGGCATGCCGCCGCTCGGGATCTTCATGAGCGAGTTCCTGGTGGTGAGCTCGACCTTCGCCCGCGAGCCGTTGCTCGCCATACCGCTGGTCCTGGGGCTGCTGGTCGCCTTCGGCGCCCTGTTCCTGCGGCTGGGCGGCATCGCCTTCGGCCCGCCGACGGGGAGCCTTGCGCCGGTCCAGGCCTCCTATGTTCCCATGTTTGCGCATCTGACCCTGGTCTGCATCGCCGGCGTCTATCTGCCGGCCCCGCTGGTCGTCTGGTTCCAGCATGTCGCGCATCTGCTGGGATAGAGAGGAGGGGCCGCCATGCCGACACTTGCCGAGCTGATGCAACGGGGCCGCGCCGTGCCGGGCGCTCGCCCCTGGCCACGCGTCCAGGTCGATGCGGAGCTGTGGCAGACAGCCGGGCAGTTGCTCGCCGAAGGGCATTGGACCTTGCTCGGTCTTTGGGCCGACAGCGGCGCCGTCCATATGGCTTTGCTCGCGGAGCCGCAGGCCGGTCCCGGAATTCTGAGTCTCGATTGCGCGAACGGAAAATTTCCGTCGATCGGCCGGCTGCATCCGCCGACGGTACGCCTCGAACGGACGATCCAGGATTTGTACGGGCTCGAGGCGGAAGGTGCCTCGGATTCGCGACCCTGGCTGGATCATGGGAGCTGGGGCGTCCGCCATCCGCTCGGCGAATGGACCCCATCTCCTGTTGCGCCCATGCCCGCCTACAATTTCCTGGAGGCGGAGGGCGAAGGGCTTCACCGGATCGCCGTGGGCCCGGTCCATGCCAGCGTCATCGAGCCCGGTCATTTCCGCTTCACCGTGAATGGCGAGGCCGTCGTCCGGCTGGAGGAACGGCTGGGCTACGCCCACAAGGGCATCGACGGGCTGATGCGGGAGGCGGGCCTGGAGCAGGCCGTCAAGCTCGCGGGCCGGACGTCCGGCGACAGCACGGTGGCCTATGCCTTGGCCTTCTCGCGCGCGGCGGAAACGGCGCTGCAGATCGAGGTTCCCGCAAGGGCCGTCTGGCTCCGGGCCCTGATGGCCGAGATGGAGCGCCTCGCCAATCACTTCGGCGATATCGGCGCCATCTGCAACGACGCCTCCTTCGTCGTGATGCATGCGCAATGCGGCACCTTGCGCGAGCGTGTGTTGCGCGCGGCGGAGGCCTGCTTCGGCCACCGTCTGATGCGGGACCGCATCCTGCCGGGCGGCGTCGCAGCCGATCTTGGCGCAGACGGGATCGCCGCCTTGCGCGGCCTTCTGCAGGAGGCGCGCCGGCATTTCCCCACCCTGATCAAGCTCTACGACAACACCGCCTCGCTGCAGGACCGCACCGTCGGCACCGGCCGGCTCACGCCCGAACTGGCGCGCCAGTTCGGCTGCGGCGGCTATGTCGGCCGGGCGTCGGGCCGGGACTTCGACGCCCGCCGCGCGTTCCCCTATGCGCCCTACGACCAGCTGCAATTCGACGTGCGGGTCGCGACCGAAGGCGATGTGAACGCCCGCGTCTGGATCCGAATCTGGGAGGTGGAGCAAAGCCTGGCGCTGGTCGAGCAGATCCTCGACCGCCTGCCCGCGGGCCCGGTCCGCGTCGGCCTCAACCAGGGTTCAGGCAACGCCACCGAGGGCATGGCGATCGTCGAGGGGTTCCGGGGCGATATCCTCGTCTGGCTGCGCCTCGACGCCGACGGCAAGGTGGCGCGCTGCCATATGCGCGATCCGTCCTGGTTCCAATGGCCGGTGCTGGAGGCCGCGATCGAGGGCAACATCGTCGCCGACTTCCCGCTCTGCAATAAGTCCTTCAACTGCTCCTATTCCGGCCAGGACCTCTAGGGAGACCGGCATGCACAGGATCCTGTTCGACAATCTCGCGAAGGGCACGCTGACCGAGCCGCCGCCCGCGCCGGACGAGAGCGCCCTGGCCGAGCTGGCGGCGGCGCTCGAACGCAACGCGCGCCGCAAGCTGGGGCGCAGCCTTTCGATCCGACAGGTCGATGCGGGCTCCTGCAATGGCTGCGAGCTGGAGATCAACGCCCTCGGCAACCCATTCTACGATCTTGAGCGCTTCGGCCTGCGCTTCGTCGCCTCGCCGCGGCATGCGGACGTGCTGCTGGTCACGGGACCCGTGACCCGGAACATGCAGATCGCCCTCGAACGCACCTACCGCGCGACGCCCGACCCGAAATGGGTCGTGGCCGCGGGCGATTGCGCGCTCGATGGCGGCATGTTCGCGGGGAGCTATGCGTGCCTGGGCGGGGTATCGGCCGCCATTCCGGTCGACCTGCATATCCGGGGCTGTCCGCCGAGCCCGACGCAGCTTCTCAAAGGATTGCTGGCGCTGCTGCAGGTGGACAAGGCCCGGTGAGGCCCGCGCGGTCGCGCGGGCCTAGCCGGCGGTCAGTAGCGGCGCAGCAGGCCGATAAGCCGGCCCTGAACGCGGACCCGGTCGGGCCCAAAGATTCGCGTCTCATAGGCCGGGTTCGCGGGCTCGAGGGCGATCGAATCGCCCTTCCGGCGCAGCCGCTTCAAGGTCGCCTCGTTGTTGTCGACCAGGGCCACCACGATGGTGCCGTTGTCGGCATTGTCGACCCGCTCGATCACGACCGTGTCGCCGTCGAGGATGCCGGCGTTGATCATCGAATCGCCGTCGACCTCGAGCGCGTAATACTCGCCCCGGCCCAGGAGGCCGGCCGGCACGTCGACGAAGCTGGAGCTGTCGCGCAGCGCCTCGATCGGGGTACCGGCGGCGATCCGGCCATAAAGGGGAAGTTGAACCGCCTCGACGTCGCGGGCGAGGGGGGCGCCGGGGAGGGCGCCCGCGAAATCGCCGCGGATGACGGTCGGGGCGAAGCCCGTGGCCGTGGGCCGGGTCGAGGTGGTGATTCCCACGGCATCGGGCAGCTTCAGGACCTCCAGCGCCCGGGCCCGGTGGGGCAGGCGGCGGATGAAGCCGCGCTCCTCGAGGCCGGTGATCAGGCGGTGGATGCCGGACTTGGATTTCAGTCCCAGCGCTTCCTTCATCTCGTCGAACGAAGGCGAAACGCCCGCGTCGGTCAGGCGCTTATTGATGAAATGCAGGAGCTCGTTCTGCTTGCGCGTGAGCATTGATGGCTTTCCTCGCGGCCGGACGAACCGGCACCCCCAAGATATGGAACAAAACCTAAACGACGACACACGTTCTAGTTTGGTTCCCGGAAGGGGTCAAGGTTTTTCCACAGGCTGGGTAAGGCCCAGAGTCGCGGAGGCCGGTTGCACCGGCGAATCAGACTCGGCCTAGAGCCCCATCAAATCCCGGTGGAATCGCAGAACCCGCACAGCGTCGCCCACCTTGGCAGCGGGCGCATGGGGGGCGCGGATGAGCAACCCATCGGCCTGGGCCAGGAAGGCCATCATTGCGCTGTCCTGCCGCTCCATCGGCACCGCCACCAGGGCGCCCTGTGCGTTGAGGGTGAGACGCGCCCGCAAATAGTCCTGGCGCTGGTCGTTCGCCTTGAGGTCGCTGCCCAGGATGGCGGTTTCGCTTTCATCCTCGACCTCACGACCCTCCATCACGGCGAAGGCCGGTTTCACGAACAGCAGCGAGCAGACCAGGGCCGAGACGGGGTTGCCCGGCAGGCCCAGCACGGGCGTGTTGCCGAGCCGGCCGAACATGACCGGTTTGCCGGGCCGCATGGCGATCTTCCAGAAGGCGAGTTTCATGCCCTGTCCGGCAAGCGCCTCCTGGACCAGATCGTGGTCGCCGACCGAGGCGCCGCCGGTGGTGATCAGCAGGTCGGCACCGGCCGCGCCGGCCAGCATCTCGGCCAGCACGCCCGAATCGTCCCGGGCGATGCCGAGATCGACGGGATCGCCGCCGCAAGCCCGCACGAAGGCCGCCAGCGCCAGACCGTTGGACCCGACGATGCCCGCGGGCCCGATCGGCTCCCCGGGCATCGACAACTCGTCGCCGGTGCTGAGGATGGCCACGCGCGGGCGGCGGCGCACCTTGAGCCAGGGCCGGTTGGCGGCGGCCGCCAATCCGATGTCGCGCGCCGTCAGCCGGGCGCCCGCGCGGAACAGGACGCGCCCTTCCTCGAAATCCTGGCCCTTGGCGCGGATATGGCGCCCAGGCTCGGCCGCCGCGGTCAGCTCGACGCTGTCGCCGTCGCGCTTGGCGTTCTCCTGGATGACGATGCTGTCGGCCCCGTGGGGCAGGGGACCGCCAGTCAGAATCCGCACCGCCTCGCCGGGGCCGACGTGGCCTTCATAGTGTCCGCCGGCCGGCGCGGTACCGACCAGCTTCAGCCTCACCGGTGCCTTCGTCACGTCGGCGGCGCGCACCGCATAGCCGTCCATCGCCGAGACGGCAAAGGGCGGGTGGCTCACGCGCGCCGTCACATCCTCGGCCAGCACCCGGCCCAGCGCGTCGGCGAGACCGACCTGCTCGGCCGGCAGCGGCCGGAAGGCCGCGCAGATCTCAGCTTGCGCCTGTTCGACCGGAATCATCGCCCGCGCTCGTAGGTACCGGATTTTCCGCCGCTCTTATGCTCGAGCCGGATATCGCCCAGCACCATGCCGCGATCGACCGCCTTGCACATGTCATAGACGGTGAGGGCCGCGACCGAGACCGCTGTCAGCGCTTCCATTTCGACGCCGGTGGGACCGGTGGTCTTGACCGTCGCCGTGATGTCGATCCGGCTCTGGCGGAGATTCGGCTTCAGCACGACCGAGAGAGCGCTCAGCGCCAGCGGATGGCAGAGCGGGATGAGCTCATGGGTGCGCTTCGCCCCCATGATGCCGGCGAGCTCGGCGACCGACAGCACGTCGCCCTTCTTCACCTGGCCGGCACGGATGAGTCGCATCGTCTGTCTGGCGACCGTGACATGGCCCGAGGCCACGGCGATGCGCTCGGTCGCGGGCTTGGCCGAGACATCGACCATCTGCGCGCGGCCCGCCTCGTCGAAATGGGTGAGGCGAGACGGCTTCGTCTTCCGGGATTTTCGTGCCATCGCCCGCTGTCTCAGGCGGAGCGGCGCGCGAGCGCGGCGCGCGACAGCAGCATCGCCGTGGCGCCCGCGACGTCAGGCTGGCGCATCAGAGATTCGCCGATCAGGAAGATCGAGGCGCCGACCCTGCTCATGCGCACCAGATCCTCGGGCGATTCCAGGCCGCTCTCGGCCACGATGAGCCGGTCCTTCGGCACCCGTGGCGCCAGCGCCTCGGTGGTCGCAAGATCGACCTTCAAGGTCTTGAGATTGCGATTATTGATCCCGAGCAGCCGGGCCTTCAGCTTCAGCGCGCGCTCGAGCTCGACCTGATCGTGAACTTCAACAAGCACGTCCATCTTCCAATATTGCGCGACGGCCTCGAGCTCGGCCGCCTGCGCATCGGAGAGCGCCGCCATGATCAGCAGCACGCAATCGGCGCCCAGTGCCCGCGCCTCCGCGATCTGGTAGGGATCAAGCATGAAGTCCTTGCGCAGGGCCGGCAGATCGCAAGCGGCGCGTGCCGCCGTCAGATACTCGTCGCGACCCTGGAAATAGGGCTCGTCGGTCAGGACCGACAGGCAGGTTGCCCCGCCCACGGCATAGGACCTCGCCAGGTTCGCCGGGTGGAAGTCCTCCCGGATCAGGCCCTTGCTGGGCGACGCCTTCTTGATCTCGGCAATCAGGCCGAAACGGCCGGCAGCGACCGCGGCCGCCAGGCGATCGCCGAAGCCGCGGGTCGGGCTCTGCGCCTTCGCCGCCGCCTCGACCGCGACCAGCGGGCGCTCGGTCTTGCGGCGCGCCACATGGACGAGCTTGTCGGCGCAGATTTTCTGCAGCACGTCGCTCATGCCGGCACCGGTCCGTTGGTGATGGTAACGAGCTTCTCCAGCACCGCCCGCGCCTTGCCGGAATCGATCGCGGCCTCCGCCAGGGCCTTGCCGGCCTTCAGGTCGGCTGCTTTGCCGGCCAGCATCAAGGCCGCGGCGGCGTTGAACAGCACCACGTCGCGATAGGGACCCGGATGCCCGTCGAGCAGGGCCGTGAGCGCCAGCGCATTGGTCGCGGAATCGCCGCCCTTGAGGTCGGCCGCGCTGGCGCGGCGCAGCCCGATATCCTCGGGTTTCACCTCGAAGCTCCGCACCTTGCCGCCCTTGAGCTCGGCCACATGGGTGGGGCCGGTCGTGGTGATCTCGTCCATGCCGTCGGAGCCATGGACGACCCAGGCGCTCTCGGTGCCGAGCCGGCCCAGCACCGTCGCCATGGTCTCGATCCAGTCGCGTGAGAACACGCCGATGAGCTGCCGCTTGGCGCCGGCGGGGTTGGAGAGCGGACCCATGAGGTTGAAAATGGTGCGGGTGCCGAGCTCGACACGGGTCGGGCCGACATGCCGCATCGCGCTGTGATGGCGCGGCGCCAGCATCAGGCAGATGCCGGCCTCCCACAGGGCCTTCTTCACCAGGCTCATATCGGCTTCGATATTGACGCCGAGCGCCTGCAGCACGTCGGCGGTGCCGGTCTTGGACGACATGGCGCGGTTGCCATGCTTGGCGACGGGCACGCCCGCGGCCGCCACGACCAGGGCCGCCCCGGTCGAGATGTTCCAGCTGCCGGATTGATCGCCGCCGGTGCCGCAGGTGTCGATCGCCCCGGCCGGCGCCTCGATGCGGGTCATCTTGGCGCGCATGGCGCGCACGGCGCCGGTGATCTCCTCGACCGTCTCGCCGCGCACCCGCAAGCCCATCAGGAACGCGCCCAGCTGCGAGGGCGTCGCGTTGCCCGACATCATGATGTCGAAGGCCTGCTCCGCCTCGCTCTCGCTGAGTTTCCGGCCGGACGCGACCGCACCGATCAGCGGCTTCAGATCGCCAGCCGGAGCCGGCGCGGGCGCAGCGGTCATGCCGACAGCCTCATGGCCTGCGCATTATGGCCGCAGCGGCGCAGGAAATTGGCGAGCAGCCGATGGCCATGCTCCGAGGCGATGCTCTCGGGATGGAACTGCACGCCGAAGATCGGCAGTTCGCGATGGGCGAGGCCCATCACGATGCCGTCCTCGGTCTCGGCCGTGATCTCCAACTCCTGAGGGAAGCCGTCGCGCTCGACGATGAGCGAGTGATAGCGCGTGCCGGTGAAGGGGCTCGGGATGTCGGCGAAGATGTCGGTGCCGCGATGGATCACGCGGCTGACCTTGCCATGCATCGGCAGGGGGGCCCGGACCACCTTGCCGCCGAAAGCCTGGCCGATCGCCTGATGACCGAGGCAGACGCCGAGGATCGGGATCTTGCCCTTGGCGGCGCCGATCAGGTCGAGGCAGATGCCGGCGCGATCGGGGTCGCAGGGCCCCGGCGAGATGATGATGCCCTGCGGCTTCAGCGCCATCGCTTCGGCCACGGCGATCTTGTCATTACGCCGCACCACCATCTCGGCGCCAAGCTCGCCCAGATAGTGATAGAGGTTGTAGGTAAAGCTGTCGTAGTTGTCGATTAACAGAAACATTTCAAATCCTTGGGGGCGCCTGCTGCAGCGCCCTGCGAATGGCCTCAGGGTTGGTTATAGCAGGGCCGGGAAGGCCGGTCCAAGGCCGGCAGCGGCCCTCGGACTCGGGGTCAGATATGATAGAAGCGCGGGCATTCTTCCAGGATAGGACAGGCATTCCAGCATGACGGCACGCCGGCGCAACGGCCGCGGGGCAGGGAGCAAGAAGCGTTCCTCGGGTCGCGGGTCCGCGCGTTCGTCGATCTTCCCGATCGGCCCGCGGCGGCGCGGCCGGGCGCCGAAACCCAGCTGGCGCCGGTCGCTGCTGCGGCTGGCGGGCCCGCCGCTCTGGCTGTTGCTGGCCCTGCTGCTGGGCGTCGTGGCCGTGGGTTTCAGCCAGGGCTGGTTCGCATCCTCGAAGCCGCATCCGGTCGTGGCGTCGGCGCCGGCCCCGAGTTCCTCGACCGCTGTCCTCTCCACCTTCATTCCCGAGCCGTTGGCGAAGCCCCCGGTGCCGCCGACCGACGCGGTGGCACCGCCGCCGACGCCCACTGCCCCCGTCTACGAGGAATCCTCGAGCGCGCCCGCCGTGCTCGACTCCAGCAACGAGCCGGACGAGGTCGCGGCCCTGATCGCCCGGCCCGCGCCCGCGACGTCAGCCACCGGTGCGGCGCCGAGCCTGCCCAGCGTCGGCGGCTCGGCGACCTGGCTCGCCTATGCCGTGCCGGTGCCCGACACGCGAGGCCGGCCGATGATCGCCATCGTCATCGACGATGTCGGGCTCGATCGCGCCAACTCGGCCCGCGCCATCGCCCTGCCGGGGCCATTGACGATCTCCTTCATGACCTATGCGGAGCATCTCGACCAGCAGTCGGCGCTGGCGCGCGAGCATGGCCACGAGCTGATGCTCCATGTCCCGATGGAGCCGATGGATCCGAGCCTCGATGCAGGCCCGGACGCGCTGCGCACCGACCTCGCGCCCGGGGAGCTGAAGCGCCGGCTCGATTGGGACCTGACGCGGCTCTCGGGCATCGTCGGCATCAACAACCATATGGGCAGCAAGTTCAGCCGCTCGACCGAGGGCATGAACCTGGTGATGCAGGCATTGCGCGAGCGCGGACTGCTGTTCCTCGACTCCCGCACCATCGCGGACAGCGTCGGCTCGAAGGAGGCGGCCGCCTATGGCGTGCCCCATGCCGACCGCGACGTGTTCCTCGACGACGACCAGAGCCCGGCCAAGATCGACCAGATGCTGGCCGAGCTCGAGCGCATCGCCCGCAAGCGCGGCTATGCGGTGGGCATCGGCCATCCGCATCCGGCGACGATCGCGGCGCTCCAGCGCTGGCTGCCGACGGCGGCACAACGCGGCTTCGTGCTGGTACCGATCAGCGCCATCGTGCGCCGCATGAATGGCGTGACGGGATGACGGCCGAGCGGGTTGCGCGTCAGGAGGCCTTCGCCCGGCTGTTCGACCAGGTCACCGCGATGCCGCTGGCGACGATGACGGCGATCCCAAGCCAGACGATCGGGTCCGGCAGATCGCCGAAGACGATGAAGCCGAACAGGATGGCGGCAACGATCTCCGTATAGCCATAGGGCGCCAGTTGAGAGGCGGTCGCCATGCGGTGTGCGGCGATGATCAGGAAATGCCCCGCAGTCGCGATCACGCCGATCAGCGCCAGCAGGGGCCAATCCTCGAGGTCGGGCGTTTTCCAGACGAAGGGGACGAGGAGGGAGAAGACGACGGCGCCCAAGACGGCCGAGATCGTCGCCGTCACCAGCGCAGGGTCGTGCGAGGCGAGCTTGCGCGTCGCGACAAGGGCCGAGCCGTACGCCGTGCCGGAGGCGAGCGCGAAGAGCACGCCCGGCGACACGCCATGGATCGAGGGCCGGATCACCAGGATCGCGCCGACGAAACCGAGCAGGACCAGCAGCCATCGCTGCCAGCCGATCGCTTCGCCCATGAACAGGGCAGAGATGACGAGGATGAGCAGCGGATAGACGAAGAAGACCGACATCGCATCCGCCAGCGGAATCCGGGCGACGGCCGAGAAGAACATCATGGCCGAGAGCGCCATCAGTCCGCCGCGCAGAAGCTGCCACAGCGGGCGCCGGGGCCGGAAGAGAGCGAGCCCATGCCGACGGAGGGCCGCCGGCAGGAGCAGCAACGCATAGACCACGTAGCGCGCCCAGACGATTTCGAGCACCGGCAGATGGCCGGACAGAAGCTTCGCGATCGCATCCATGCCCGGCAGGATCGCCAGCGCACCCACCATGGTCAGGGCGCCGATCACAGGCCGGTCCTCGATGGCCCGCCGGGTGCTGTCGGTGCTCGTCAATACGGGCCTCTGCGCGCGTTGCGGCGTTTGCGGCAGCATCTAGATAATGCGGGCAGGGTGCAATGTCGGGCGGAGTGTCGCTGCGGAGCCAAGATTGGAAAGCGACATTCTCGATGGTTGCCACCGCCCCCATCGTCATCCCCGCGAAAGCGGGGACCTAAGGCTCAGCTGGACGCGTTGGATCGAAATGGGCCCCCGCTTTCGCGGGAGTGACCCTACCGGCTACCGGTTCCGCCCGCCCGACGCGAAGCGCACCGCTTCCTGCGCGGCGCGCACCAGCGCCTTGGCCTTGTTGACGCTCTCCTGGAACTCGCCGTCGGGGGAACTGTCATAGACGATGCCGCCGCCGGCCTGCACATACATGACGCCGTCCTTCACGACGGCGGTCCTGAGCGCGATGCAGGTGTCCATCGCGCCATCGGCCGCGAAATAGCCGACCGCACCGCCATAGAGGCCGCGGCGCTCGGGCTCCAGCTCCTCGATAATCTCCATCGCGCGCACCTTGGGCGCGCCCGAGACCGTGCCGGCGGGGAAGCCCGCGATCAGCGCATCCATCGCGTCATGCTGGGGATCGATCTCGCCCTCGACGTTCGAGACGATATGCATGACATGCGAGTAGTACTCGATGGTGTATTTTTCCGTGACCTTGACGCTGCCGATCTTGGCGACGCGGCCGACATCGTTGCGGCCGAGATCGAGCAGCATGAGATGTTCGGCGCGTTCCTTGGGATCACCCAGGAGGTCTTCCGCCAGCGCCTTGTCCTCGACCGCGCTGGCACCGCGGCGGCGCGTGCCGGCGATGGGGCGGATCGTGACTTTCTTGTCGCGCAGCCGCACCAGGATCTCGGGGCTCGATCCGACGACGGAGAAGCCGCCGAAATCGAGGAAGAAGAGGAAGGGCGAGGGGTTGAGGCGGCGCAGCGAGCGATAGAGCGCGAAGGGCGACAGCTTGAAGGGCAGGCTGAAGCGCTGCGACAGCACCACCTGGAAGATGTCGCCGGCGAGGATGTATTCCTTCGCCTTCTGCACCATGGCGTGGAACTTCGACGAGGCCATGTTGGAGCTGGGCTCGGGCAGCTCGGCAGGGCCGCCGGCAGCCTCGCGCTGCTGCGGCAGGTTGCGGTCGAAATGCTCGACCGCAGCCGCCAGCCGCTCGCAGGCGAGGTTATAGGCGGCGCGCGCATCGAGCCCGGTCTGCGGGCGCACCGGCGTCACCACCGTGACGATGTCCTCGACATTGTCGAACACCGCCATGATCGTCGGCCGCAGGAAGACGCCGTCCGGCAGGCCCAGCCTGTCGGGCTGGATGTCGGGCAGCTTCTCCATCAGCCGCACCATGTCGTAGCCGAGATAGCCGAACAGGCCCGCCGCCATCGGCGGCAGGCCTTCGGGCAGCTCGATCTTCGATTCCTCGATCAGCGCGCGCAGCGAGGCGATCGCCCCGCCGGTAACGGGTTCGAAGCGGTTGGCATCGAAGCGCGCCTTGCGATTGATCTCGGCCTTGTCGCCATGGCAGCGCCAGATCAGGTCCGGCTGCAGGCCGATGAGCGAATAGCGCCCGCGAACGGCGCCGCCTTCGACGGATTCGAGCAGGAAGCTGTTCGGCTTGCCGTCGCAGAGCTTCAGCATCGCCGAGACCGGCGTTTCCAGGTCGGCGACCAGCCGGGTCCAGACGACGGTGGGGTGGCCGGCGCGATAGCGGGCTTCGACGTCTTCCAGGCTTGGCTCGACGCGCATGGCTCAGAACATCGCGTCGATGGCGGGCTGGTTGATCGTCACCCCGATCTCGCGGCGGAGCGAATCACCGAACTGCTGCACCACGTCGCCCTGATAGGCGGCGTCGAGTTCCTTCTGCAGCGCGTCGACGCCGGCCGGATCGGTCGCGGGGTTGGCCTCGTTGATCGTCGTCAGCCGCGCGACCACATGGCCGCCCTGGACCGGGACCGTCGCGGTCTGGCCCGTCTGCAGCGAGAACAGCTTGGTCACGAGATCCGGCGTCACATGCGCCTCGGCGTCGTTGGCGCTGCGCGTGACCGGCTTTGAGGTCGCGACCGTGCCCTGGACCTCGGCGGCGAGGGCCTGGATATCGCCATTCAGCCCCAACTTGCCGGCGAGCTCGCCGGCGCGGGCTGCGGCGGCCTTGTCGCGCTCGGCGGCCTTCCAGGCCGCCACGACCTGCGTGCGGACCTGATCGAGCGGACGCGTCGCCGCCGGGGTCGAGCCGTCGACCTTCACGATCACATAGCCGCCATTCGGGTCCTCGGTGAGGCTGGAGGTCGTCCCGACTTCCGTTGCGGTGGCGAGGCCGAGGACGAGCTGATTGCCGGCGACGTCGGCGACCGGCTGGCCGTCGGGGGCCAGGCCCTGCGCATCGACCTGGTCGATCTTGGTGACGGGGAGCCCGAGGGTCTTGGCCGCATCCTCGAGATTGGCGCCGCCGGCCAGCGCATCGTCGAGCTGGTTGGCGGTGTCGATCATCTTGTTGATGGCCAGCTCCTTGACCAGCTCCTTCTCGAGTTGGGGACGGGCCTGCTCGAAGGTCGACTTCACTTCGGGCTCGACCGTCATCACATGGATCACATGCCATCCCAGCGGCGTCTGGATCGGGCCCGCGGTCTTGCCGGCATCGGTCGCGAAGGCGGCATCAGTCAGGGCCTGGAGGTCGGTGACGAAGCTGCTCTTCTCGAGCTTGCCCAGCGGCACCGGCGGCGCGCCCGTCATTTCCTGCGCGACCTGCGCGAAATCGCCGCCCGCGGCCAGCTTGGCCACGGCTTCCTGCGCCTTGCCCTGATCCGAGAACACCATCTGCTCGACGTCGCGGCGCTCGGGCTGGTCGAACTCCTTCGCGCGCTGTTGATAGGCTTCCTGGAGCTTGTCGTCCGCCACCGTCAGGCCGGCCGCAAACTGGTCGGGCGTCAGCCGGACCATCGCCAGGCTGCGATATTCCGGGGCCTGGAACTGGTCCGGGTGGGCGTCATAGAAGGCCTTGGCCTCGTCATCGGTCGGCTCGGCCGGCTCCGGCATCGCGTTGTCGGCGACGACGAAGGTTTCCGCGACGCGCGTCTCGTTGCGATAGCGATAGAGCCGGTCGGTCAGGGGCTTCGGCGCGACCGCCCCGACGGAGACGGCCGACACGATCTCCTGGCGCAGCATTTCCTTGCGCTGGGCGGCCACATACTGGCCCTCACTGTTGCGCACCTCCTGCAGGAAGGCGGCAAAGCGGCCGAGGTCGAACTCGCCGACGCTGTTCTTGAACATCGGGTCGGTCTTGATCTGCTCGCGGACCTGCGCGTCGCTGACCGTCAGATGGAGGCGCTGCGCATAAGTGTCGTAAAGGGCGCGGACGACCAGGCCTGCCATGACCCGGTCGACCAGTCCCAGCTGCTTCGCCTGCTCGTTGGTAAAATTCTCGCCGAACACCTGGCGGTACTGGCGCATCTGGTGGTCGAACTCGTCCTGCAGCTCCGGACTGGTGATCTTGATACTGCCGATCGTCGCCAGATTGGGGGCCTGGACGCGCTGCCGCAGCATGTCGCCGATGCCCCAGACGCCGAAGGAGAGGACCAAGAAGGCGAAAAGGATCTTGATGACCCAGTTGGCGGCCTTGCTGCGAAGCGCGATGAGCATGAGGATGGGATCCGAAGGCGCCGAAAGGGCGCGGAAAAACGGCGGGCATCATAGGGTCGGCCCCCCGGCCCGGCAACAGGGGAAAGCCCACCGAAAGCCCCGGGGGCAGGGCGGTGGCGTCCGGGTCCTGCCTCATGCTACCACCCGCGGCCACACGCTGCTTTCGCGCTGCTGAAGAGGGTAAACCATGACCGACCGCGCCGGACGCCGACCCCTGGTCGCCGGGAACTGGAAGATGAACGGGCTCAAGGCCGACGGCCTGGCATTGACCGATGCGGTGCTGGCCGGCGTGCGGGGCGGGGCCTGGCGCTGCGAATTGCTGGTCTGTCCGCCGGCCACGCTGCTCTCTCTGGTCGGCGACCGTCTCAAGGGCTCGCCGGTGCGTCTGGGGGCGCAGGACTGCCATCACAAGCCGAGCGGCGCCCACACCGGCGATCTGGCCGCGCCGATGCTGGCCGATATCGGCTGCCGCTTCGTCATCGTCGGTCATTCCGAACGGCGTGCCGATCACGGCGAAACCGACGCCGAGGTGAAGGCCAAGGCCGAGGCGGCGATGGCGGCGACCCTCATTCCTATTGTCTGCGTCGGCGAAACTCTGGCCATGCGCGAGCGCGGCGACGCCCTGAAGGTCGTGGCGGCGCAACTCGCCGGCTCCCTGCCGGTGGGCGCCAGCGCCGATGGCTTGGTCGTGGCCTATGAGCCGGTTTGGGCGATCGGCACGGGCCGCACGCCGACCACGGCCGATATCGGCGCGATGCATCAGGCTCTCAGAGCCGAGCTGAAGCGTCATCTGGGCGCCGAATCCGATCGCATGCGGATCCTCTATGGCGGCTCCGTCAAAAGCAGCAATGCCGCGGAGATCCTGGCCATCGATGGCGTCGACGGGGCGCTCGTGGGCGGCGCCAGCCTCAAGGCCGAGGATTTCCTCACCATCGCGCGCGCCTGCGCCTGATCGGGCGCCGCGCCGCGAAAGGGCTCCAAAACCGGTCCTAACCCCTTGCTCGACCGCGTCAAACTTGCCACTGGCATCGGACGCGGGAAGCGGGTAGAACGGCGCGCGTTTGACGGTCGCCCGGCGCCTTCCGGCGCTACCCGATCCGGATCGTCCGGAATCAGGACCGATCGCTTCCGACTGACAGAACCCAGGGTTCCCCGATGCAACAGGTCGTGCTGGTGATTCACTTGATGCTCGCGGTCGCGCTCATCGCCGTCGTGCTGATGCAACGCAGCGAGGGCGGTGGCATCGGTCTCGGCACCGCCGGCAGCGGCGGCATGGGCGGGTTCCTCTCCGGTCGCGGCCAGGCGAACCTGCTGACGCGCACCACGGCGATCATCGCCGCCTGCTTCATCGCCACCAGCATCCTGCTGGCGCTGCTCGCGCGCCATGGCACCGGGCCGGTCTCGATCTTCGATCAGGCCACGCCGCCGCCCGCGCAGGAGCAGCCGCTGCAGCCGAGCGACTCGGGCACCGGCACGGGCACCACCGCGCCGACGACTCCAACGGCGCCCAGCGTCCCGCTCGGACAGCAGTAGCCGGTTCAGGAATTCAAGGGTTTCTGCGGCTCGCGCGCTGCATGGGCGCCATGCGCGCGGCTGTGCTTGCGGCGCGGGTTCAAATCGAGGGATAAAGGTCTCCCATGACGCGGTTCATATTTGTCACCGGCGGCGTGGTCTCCTCTCTCGGCAAAGGACTCTCCGCAGCGGCCCTCGGCGCGCTTCTTCAGGCGCGCGGATTCAAGGTGCGTCTGCGCAAGCTGGACCCCTATCTCAATGTCGATCCGGGCACGATGAGCCCGACCCAGCATGGCGAGGTCTATGTCACCGATGACGGGGCCGAGACCGATCTCGATCTCGGCCATTACGAGCGCTTCACCGGCGTCGCCTCGCGGCGCAGCGACAACGTCACCTCGGGACGCATCTACTCGACCGTGATCGCGCGCGAGCGGCGCGGCGACTATCTCGGCGCCACGGTGCAGGTCATTCCCCATGTCACCGACGCCATCAAGGAATTCGTCACCGCCGATCTCCATGGCGAGGATTTCCTGATCTGTGAGGTCGGCGGCACGGTCGGCGATATCGAAAGCCTGCCCTTCCTCGAAGCGATCCGCCAGCTCGGCAACGAGCTGGGGCCGGAACGCTCGATGTTCGTGCATCTGACGCTGGTGCCCTGGATCCCTTCGGCCGGCGAGCTCAAGACCAAGCCGACCCAGCATTCGGTCAAGGAGCTGCAAGGCGTCGGCATCCGGCCGGATCTCCTGCTCTGCCGCTGCGACCGTCCGATCTCGCCGGAATCGCGGCGCAAGATCGCGCTGTTCTGCAATCTGCGACCCGAGGCGGTGATCCCCGCCCTCGATGTCGACACGATCTACCGGGTGCCGATCGCCTATCACGAGCAGGGTTTCGACACCGAAGTCTGCCGGCATTTCAAGCTGGACAGCAAGGAGCCCGCGCTCGCCAACTGGCATCATGTCGTGACTCGCGTGCGCGAGCCGGAAAGCAACGTCCAGATCGCGGTGGTGGGCAAATACACGGCGTTGCTCGACAGCTACAAGTCGCTGGCCGAGGCGCTCACCCATGGCGGCATCGCCAACAATGCCAAGGTCAAGCTGAACTGGATCGATTCCGAGATCTTCGAGCGCGAGGACGCGGTCCATCATCTCGAGGACGTCAACGGCATCCTGGTGCCGGGCGGCTTCGGTGAGCGTGGGGCCGAGGGCAAGATCGCGGCGGCGCGGTTCGCGCGCGAGCGCAAGGTGCCCTATTTCGGCATCTGTTTCGGCATGCAGATGGCCGTGATCGAGGCGGCGCGGCATCTGGCCGGCATCGAGCGGGCGGGCTCGACCGAGTTCGGTCCTTGCGAAGATGCGGTGGTCGGTCTCATGACCGAGTGGGTGAAGGGCAACCAGGTCGAGCGGCGCAGCTCGAACAGCGATCTCGGCGGCACCATGCGGCTCGGCGCCTATGACTGCAACCTGGCCGAAGGCAGCCAGGTCGCCGACATCTATGGACGGCTCCATATCAGCGAGCGGCACCGCCATCGCTACGAGGTGAACATCAACTACAAGGACCGGCTGGAGCAGGTGGGCCTGCGCTTCTCCGGCATGTCGCCCGACGGGATCCTGCCCGAGATCGTCGAGATTCCAGAGCATCCCTGGTTCATCGGCGTGCAGTTCCACCCGGAGCTGAAATCCAAGCCCTTCGAGCCGCACCCGCTCTTCACCTCCTTCATCCACGCCGCCCTCGAGCAGAGCCGGTTGGTGTAAGCACCGCGCGAGCCCTCTCTGCTTGTCATGCCCGGGCTTGACCCGGGCATCCAGGGGACGACCCGCAAACCGTGGCACTGCCCCTGGACCCTCGGGTCAAGCCCGAGGGTGACAGAACGAAACGAATGATCGGACACACCCCCATGACCCAGCAACGCCACGTTCATGTCGGCCAGGTAACCTTCGGCAACGACAAGCCCCTGTCGCTGATCGCGGGGCCCTGCCAGCTCGAATCCCGCGCCCATGCGCATGAGATGTGCCAGGCGCTGTCGGAGCTGACGGCCAGGCTCGGCATCGGCCTCGTCTACAAGACCTCGTTCGACAAGGCCAACCGCACCAGCCTCAAGGGCGAGCGGGGCTTGGGCATGGCGAAGAGCCTGCCGATCATGGCCGAGCTGCGCGAGACCTATGGCTGCCCGATCCTCACCGACATCCATTCGGTCGAGCAATGCGAACCGGTCGCCGAAGCGGTGGACATCCTGCAGATCCCGGCCTTCCTCTGCCGCCAGACCGACCTGCTGCTGGCCGCGGCCGAGACCGGCAAGACCATCAATGTGAAGAAGGGCCAGTTCCTGGCGCCCTGGGACATGAAGAACGTCGTGGCCAAGATCGCCTCGACCGGCAACCAGAACATCCTCCAGACCGAGCGCGGCGCTTCCTTCGGCTACAACACGCTGGTCTCCGACATGCGCAGCCTGCCGATCATGGCCGAGAGCGGCTATCCGGTCGTGTTCGACGCCACCCATTCGGTGCAGCAGCCGGGCGGGCAGGGGACCTCGACGGGCGGACAGCGCGAGTTCGTGCCGGTGCTGGCGCGCGCGGCGGTCGCGGTCGGCGTCGCCGGCGTCTTCATGGAGACCCACCAGGACCCCGACCATGCGCCCTCGGACGGTCCCAACATGGTGCATTTGAAGCAGATGCCGGAACTGCTACGGCGGCTGATGGCGTTCGACAAGGTCGCCAAGGCCGCGGCTTGAAGACACCGGCCCCGACGGGTCTGTCCCGACTGTAATTTGCGATTGACGTCACGGCGCCTCTAGCATCGGGGAAATCCAAAAGGGGATTTCTCGATGCGATGGGCCTCGCTGTTATCGGCGTTTTTCGTGATTCTGATTGTCGCCACGCCTGCGCCTGCGGCTGATCGCATCGGCTTGGTGCTGATGCACGGCAAGACCGGCATGCCGACGCAGCTCGCCAAGCTCGCCGCAGCGTTGAGGACTTCGGGTTACATCGTCGACACGCCCGAGATGTGCTGGTCGAAGACCCGGATCTTCGACAAATCGCTAGCGGATTGCGTGGCCGAGATCGACAAGGCCATCGCCGGCTTGAAGGTCCAAGGCGCCACGAGGATCGTCGTCACCGGCATGAGCCTGGGCGGCACGGTCGCACTCTATTATGGCGCCGACCACACCGGGCTCGCCGGCATCATCGCGTTGGCGCCAGCCGCCGATCCGGTCAACCCGTCGCCCTTTCCCAAGTTCGTCCTGAGCCGCGAGACCGCGCAACATATGGTGGAAGCCGGACAAGAACGGACGATCGTCGCGTTCTCCGACATCGTGTCAGGCAAGCTCGTCCTCGTTCGAGCCAGCGCCGCCAACTTCCTGAGCTTTCATGGCCCCCACAGCCCGATAATCACGATCAAATCCATGATGCGGACCGTGCTCCCGAGCCTGACGATCCCGCTGCTGTGGGTTTCGGGGACGCGCGACAACAGCCAGAGCATCGCCAACGAGGCCTTCGCATCCGTGTACCGCAATCCCCTCGATCGCCATGTCGCGGTCGATGCCGACCATGTGGGAACGCCCGATGCCTCGATCGCCGCGGTGGAGGATTGGCTGAAGACGCTGCAGTGACCCGAGAGCGACCTCTCAGCCACCCTGGCTTTCGCCGGTCAGCCTGCGATTGGCCTCGCCCAGCGAGCTCTTCTGCCGGCCGGCCGCATCGAAGTTCGACGGCTCCAGCCAGCGCTCGAAATTCTCGCGGATCGCGGGCCATTCATGGTCCATGATCGCGTACCACGCTGTGTCGCGGTTGCGATTCTTGTAGACAATGTGCTGGCGGAAGATCCCTTCGAAACGGAAGCCGAAGCGAAAGGCTGCCGAGCGCGAGGGCGCGTTGAGCGAATCGCATTTCCATTCGAGCCGGCGATAACCCAGCTCGTCGAACACATGGCGGAACATGAGATACATGGCCTCGACCGTGAGGCGCGTGCGCTGGGTCTTCGGCTCGTACCAGATATGGCCGACCTCGATCACGCCCTGGCTGGGGCGGATATTGAGGAAGCTCAGCATGCCCTTGGGATCGCCGGTCGCGATATCCACCACGGTATAGAATTGCGGCTCGGTCAGCGGCGCCTGGGATTCGAGCCAGGTCATGAAGGCGGCTTCGCTGTCCCAGGGCCCGTAGGGCATGTAGGTCCAAAGTCGTTTGGTCGCCTCGTCAACATGGCTCTGCACATAGAGTCGATGTCCGTGACGCTTCGGATCCACCAGCTCGAGCCGCACATAACGGCCTTCGAGCGTTCCGTGGATCGGCGGCTTGCCGGAGGGAAATTTCGTCAGGGTCGGGCCTACGGGCAACATCGGGTCTTTTTCTCCGGTTCGGGCGCGGCATGGGTTGCGGTGGCGACAAACTAGCGCGAGGCTGAGGCCTCTGTCGAACCGGCTGGAAAAGGCGACAACGCAGGCCCCGGGAATCGTCGTCTCCGCCGCCCCCGACCCGCCGCATCGAAGAGAGGAAATCGAGCATGGAGATGGTCCAGCATTTTCGGTCCATGGCCCGGAACAACGCCTGGTCGAACTATCGGCTGCACAAGGCCTGCGCCGGTTTGACCGAGGCGGAGTTCAACCAGAAGCGGGTGAGCTTCTTTCCGTCGCTGCCACTGACCCTGCTGCATATCCTGGAGGTGGACTGGCTCTATCTGGATCAGCTCGAGGCGACGCCGACGGACCGCGACGCCATGGATTACAACCTGCCCTACAGGACGCTGGCCGAGCTGACCCCCGCGCAGCAGGCGATGGACCTTCGGTTGATCGCCTATTGCGAGCGGCTGACCCCGCAGACTGTCGATGCGCCCGTGGTCATTCGCAGAGCGGACGGATATCGGCCGGTCAACCCCGCCTCGGCGGTTCTGAGCCACCTCTTCGTCCATCAAATCCATCACCGCGGTCAGGTTCACGCCATGCTGGCGGGAACCTCGGTGCCGCCGCCGCAGCTCGACGAGTTCTTCCTGATCGAGGATCAGCCCCTGCGCGCGCCCGATCTGGCCGCGCTTGAGTTGCCCTGACTGCCGCCCTATAAGCGGCCGGTAACGGTACCGGCTCGTCTCTCCTGGCGCCGGCCGGGCCACCACAGAATCGTCATATTGGAAGGGGACCTTTCACCCATGTCCGCCATTCTCGACATCAGCGGCCGCGAGATTCTCGACAGCCGTGGCAATCCCACGGTCGAGGTCGATGTGCATCTCGAAAGCGGCGCCTTCGGCCGCGCGGCCGTGCCCTCCGGCGCCTCGACCGGCAGCCATGAAGCGGTCGAGAAGCGCGACGGCGACAAGAAGCGCTATCTCGGCAAGGGCGTGCGCGAGGCGGCCGCCGCCGTGAATGGCGAGATCCTCGACGCGCTCTCGGGCATCGAGGCCGAGGAGCAGGCCAAGGTCGATCGCATGCTGATCGAGCTCGACGGCACGCCTAACAAGAGCCGGCTCGGCGCCAACGCCATCCTCGGCGTCAGCCTCGCCGTCGCCAAGGCCGCGGCCCAGCATGCCGGCCTGCCGCTCTATCGCTATGTCGGGGGCACGGCGGCGCGCAAGCTGCCGGTGCCGCTGATGAACATCGTCAATGGCGGCGCCCACGCCGACAACCCGATCGACTTCCAGGAATTCATGATCCTGCCGGTGAAGGCGCCCAGCTTCGCCGAAGCCCTGCGCATCGGCGTCGAGGTGTTCCATGCGCTGAAAGCCGAGCTCAAGGGCGCCGGCCATTCGACCAATGTCGGCGACGAGGGCGGCTTCGCGCCCAATCTCGCCAGTGCCGACGTGGCGCTGGCCACGATCATGAAGGCGATTGAGCGCGCGGGCTACAAGCCGGGCGAGCAGGTGGCGCTCGGCCTCGACGTCGCCGCCAGCGAATTCTACAAAAACGGCAAGTATGTGATGGAAGGCGAGGGCAAGACGCTCGATGCTGGCGGGATGGTGAAGTTCTACGAGGATCTGGTGAAGCGCTATCCGATCGTCACCATCGAGGACGGCATGGCCGAGGACGATTGGGACGGCTGGGCCGAATTGACGCGCGCGCTGGGCGCCAAGGTGCAGCTCGTCGGCGACGATCTCTTCGTGACCAACCCCAAGCGCCTCGCGGAAGGCATCGCCAAGGGCGTCGCCAATGCAGTGCTGGTCAAGGTCAACCAGATCGGCACGCTGACCGAGACGCTCGAGACCGTCGAGGTCGCGCACAAGGCGGGCTATCGCGCGGTGATGTCGCATCGCTCGGGCGAGACAGAGGATTCCACCATCGCCGATCTCGCGGTCGCCACCAATTGCGGCCAGATCAAAACCGGCTCGCTCAGCCGCTCGGACCGCCTGGCGAAATACAATCAGTTGCTGCGCATCGAGCAGGAGCTGGGCCAGAGCGCGATCTATCCGGGCCGGAGCGCTCTCGCACGAGGATAACCATGATCAAGGTCGTTCAAGCCTACGACGGCGCACTCATCACGGAGGTGCCGTCCGACGATGCGAACGCCTTGGAAACCAAGCTCGCGACGGCGCGGCGAACCTTCCTCGATCGGGACGGCTGGCTGGCGCCGCATGAGCGCATTGCCATTCTCCACCGGCTGGCGGACCTGCTGGCCGGCAAGGTCGGTCATTTTGCGAAGCTGATCGCGCGGGAAGGCGGTAAGCCGCTGACCGATGCGAAGGCCGAGGCCTTGCGCGCGGTCGACGGCGTCCGCAACGGCGCGGACGAGCTGCGCAACTTCGCCGGCCGCGAAATCCCCATGGGCCTGACCCCCGCCAGCACGCGGCGCATGGCCTTCACCATCAAGGAGCCGATCGGCGTCGTCGCCGCGATCTCGGCCTTCAATCATCCCCTGAACCTGATCGTCCATCAGGTGGTGCCGGCGATCGCAGTGGGATGCCCGATCATCGTCAAGCCCGCCTCGAGCACGCCGCTCAGCTGTCTCGAGTTCGTCGGGCTGGTGCGGGAGTCGGGGCTGCCGGAGCCCTGGTGCCAGACCTTCCTGCCCGAGCACACCGCCCTGGCGGAAGCCTTCGCGACGGATTCGCGCGTGGCGTTCCTGAGCTTCATCGGCTCGGCCGCGGTGGGTTGGCGCCTGCGCAGCAAGCTCGCCCCGGGCACGCGCTGCGCGCTCGAGCATGGCGGAGCGGCACCTGTCATCGTCGACCGCAGCGCGGATCTCGATCTGACCGTCCCCTCGCTGGTGAAGGGCGGTTATTACCATGCGGGCCAGGTCTGCGTGTCGACGCAGCGCATCTATGTCCATAACGCCATCAAGGCGGAGTTCGTGGCCCGCTTCACCGAGGCCGTGAAGGCGCTGAAGGTCGGCGATCCGACCCTGCCCACGACCGAGGTCGGACCGCTGATCCTGCCGAAGGAAGCCGACCGGGTCATGGCCTGGATCGAGGAAGCGAAGGCTGCCGGCGCCGAAATCACCACGGGCGGCGAAAGATTGTCCGAGCGGGTGATCAGCCCCGCAGTGCTGGTCGAGCCGCCGGCCGATGTCCGCATCTCACGCGAGGAAGTGTTCGGGCCGGTGACCTGCGTCTACGGCTTCGACATGGTCGAGACGGCGATCCAGTCGGCCAACAGCCTGCCGCTCGCCTTTCAGGCCTCGATCTACACGCAGGATCTCAACTTCGCGCTCGAGGTGGCGCCGCGCCTGGACGGCTCGGCCGTGATGATCAACGACCACACGGCCTTCCGCGTCGACTGGATGCCCTTCGCCGGCCACCGCCATTCCGGCTACGGCATCGGCGGCATCCCCTGGACGATGCGCGAGATGACGCACGAGAAGATGATGGTGTTCAAGTCGTAGGGCTGGACTCGTTGTCATGCCGGCGAAGGAGCGTGTGAAAGAATCGGGCGGAGCATAGAAACTCCATGCCCCCTCCCGCAAGGGGAGGGGGCGAGAGAATTTCTGACGCCCTCTTACGGCATCATTCGTTTTCTTCACACGCTCGAAGGCCGGCATCCTGAACACCCATCGAGCAAAAACTGGCGAAGGCCTGTGTTCAGGACCCCGGCCGGAGCCTGTCCTCGTGCGCGCCTATGGCGCGACACGGGGGCCGGGGTGACGAATGAGCGCATTGCGGCGCTCTCCTAATCTTCGTTACGCCCGCGACGCCCACCCATCTTCCGTCGCATGCGTTCGATCCAGCGCAGCAGCGGCAAGCGCGCGCGGGCTTCCTCAAGCTCGAGGCCCACGAGGGTGATGCGGTCGCCTTCGGTCGCGCGCACGGTGAGCTCGACCGGTGCCAGCTTCACGCGGTCGCCGACAACCGGCAGCCGGCCGATCCGGCGCGCGAGCCAGTCGCCGACCGTGAGGCCCTTGGCGTCGGCGGGCAGGGGCAGGCCGTATTCCTTCGCGATGAGCTCGAAAGAGGCGGTGGGATCGAACATGAATTCGCCCAGGCCTTCGATCTGGTCGCCTTCGCTGCCGCCGGCGGCAAAGAGCTTGTCGACCGCGTGGCGCTGTTCGGGCGGCACCAGCAGAATCACATAATCGTCGGCCTCGAGCTTGCCGGGCTCCGTCGGCGGCAGGATGCGGCCCTCTCGCACCACGCCGAGGCTGCCGGTGCGCGGCGGCAGCGGCAGGGTCGAGGGCGAATAGTCGAGCGCGTTGCTGCCCTCGGGGATGCGCCAGCCGAGAATGTCGCGATCGGCCGCATCCGGCAGCTCGAACAACCGGCTCGCCTCGGGCTCCGGTTCCGCCGGCACCTCGAGGCCCAGCGCCTTCGCCAAAGCCGGCGCGGTCCAGCCCTGGACCACCAGCGACAGCAGCACCATGACGAAGGCCACGTCGAAATAGGTGCGGCCATTGGGCAGGCCCGCCAGCACCGGCAGACAGCCCAGGAAGATCGGCACCGCGCCGCGCAATCCCACCGAGCTGATGAAGGCGAGGGAAGGGCGGTCGAACCTGAAGGGCAGCAATGACACCAGCACGGCCAGCGGCCGCGCCACGAATATCAGCGCGAAAGCGATCACCAGCGACGGAATGGTCAGGGGCAGGAACTCGGTCGGCGTGACCAAGAGCCCTAGCAGCAGGAACATCACGACCTGCGCCAGCCAGACCAGCCCGTCATGGAACCGGATCACCATCTGCTGGGCGCGGAAGGGCTTGCTGCCCATGACGATGCCGGCGAGATAGACCGCGAGGAACCCGCTGGCGCCGACCGCGTTGGCGGCGGCGAACAGCACCAGCGCGCCCGCGGCCACCAGGATCGGATAGAGCCCGACCGCGAGCTCGATGCGATCGATGAGCCAGCGCAAGGCCCAGCCGCCGAGCAGCCCGAAGGCGGCACCGCCGGCCATCTGCAGCACCAGCGACAGTGCCACCATCAGCGGCCCCGTTTCGCCGGCATGGAGCAGCCATTCGACGCAGGAGATGGTGAGGAACACCGCCATGGGATCGTTCATGCCGGATTCCGCCTCGAGCGTGGCCTGGACCCGCATGTTCAACGCTCGATTGCCGCGCGAGAGCAGCAGGAACACGGCAGCAGCATCGGTCGAGGCCAGGATCGCCCCCAGCAGCAGCCCCTCGACCGTGCCGAAACTCAGGACCTCATAGGCGACGAAGGCGACGATGACCGCCGTGATGAGAACGCCCACCGTTGCCAGGGACAAGCCTGGCCAAAGGGCCAGGCGGAACACCGTGCGGGTCGTGCGCAGGCCACCATCGAACAGGATCAGCGCCAGCGCGACGCTGCCCACCATGTAGGTCAGGTGGAAATCGTTGAAGACGATGCCACCGGGCCCGTCCTGGCCCGCCAGCATGCCCAGGATCAGGAAGATCAACAGCACCGGCGCGCCGAGCCGCGTGGCATAGGCGCTCGCCAGGATACTGAGCACCACCAGCCCGGCGCCAACCAGCAATGTGACCGAGATCGATTCCATGAGAATCAACATAACCGATACGCGTCCGAGCGCGAGACTTCGCGTTCGGTGCGGTTGATTTTTTTCGATCGGGAGGAGGTCGCGGCGATCCGCGCGGGATCAGCGGTCGCGACCTTCCAGAAATTCCTGCAGCGTCCGTTCGGCCGTGCCGATATGCGCGACCAGGATCCGGCAGGCGAGGGCGGGCTTGCGGGCCTGCGCCGCCTCGAGCATGGCGCGATGCTCGCCCTGCGAAATGTGATGCCGGCCCATCGCGGCGAGGTGGAAGCGCAAATAGCGATCCGCCTGCGCCAGATGCTGCTCGATCAGGGAGAGAAGGCGGGGGCGCCCGGCGCGGGCATAGAGCGTCATATGGAAACGCTGGTTGAGTTCGCCCAACCGGTTTTGATCCGGCTCGCCATCCATCTCCGCCAGGATCTCGCCGGCGCGATCGAGATCGGCGCCGCTGAGCTTCGGGAAAGAGAGGCGCAGGGCGACGGGCTCGAGCGCCAGGCGGATGGTGTAGTTGTCGGCCGCGTCCTCGGCCGAGATCTCCGCCACGACGGCGCCGCGATGCGGATAGAAATCGACCAGCGCCTGCGCTTCGAGTTGGCGCAGCGCTTCGCGGATCGGCATCCGGCTGACGCCGAAGGTCGCGGCCAGTTCCTCCTGGCGGAGGGCTGAGCCCGCGGCCAGCGCGCCGCTCAGGATCGCCTGCTTGAGGGTCGCCTCGACGAACTCGGTCGCGGTCCGGAAGCGGGGCCGGGAACGGTCGATGAGCTGGGCGAGGTTGTCCGCCATGCGGTCCCGGATTGTCGATTGGATCCAATTCAACTATAGAGATCCCAGGAGAGGCTGCCAAGCGCAGGCGAAGGCGGTCCTCGCCACGGGGGAAATATCGACGCCATGGATGCCGACCGCGCGACCGATCTGCCGGTGAAAGCCGCCCGCGGCCAGGCCATCACGACCGGGTTGCTGGCCGCCTTCGTCGGTTTCGGCAGCTCGTTTGCGGTGGTGGTCCAGGGCCTGGTCGGCGTGGGCGCGAGCCCGGCGCAATCGGCTTCCGGTCTACTGGTGCTCAGCGTCGGCATGGGACTGCTCGGCATTCTGCTGAGCCTGCGCTACCGCATGCCCATCAGCGTCGCCTGGTCCACGCCCGGAGCCGCCCTCCTGGCGACGACCGGGGCGCCGGAAGGCGGGTTCGCGGCCGCCGTGGGGGCCTTCCTGGCGGTCGGCGCGCTCATCGTGCTGGCGGGACTGTGGAAGCCGCTGGGCCGCCTCGTCGCCGCCATTCCATCCTCGATCGCGAACGCGATGCTGGCGGGCGTGCTGTTCCATCTCTGCATCGCGCCTTTTCTCGCCATCGCCGAGATTCCGATGCTGGCGCTGCCCGTGGTGCTGCTCTGGGCCGTCGTCGCGCGCTTCTGGCGGCTCTATGCCGTGCCAGCCGCCGTGATCCTGGCCGTGGCGCTGATGTTCTGGAACGGGGCAGGGCCGTTGCCGCCGGTCGACCAGCTCTGGCCGCAACTGACGTTCGTTCCGCCGGTCTTCTCCTGGAGCGCCATGGTCAGCATCGCGCTGCCGCTGTTCCTGGTGACGATGGCCTCGCAGAACATTCCGGGCTTCGCCGTATTGCAGGCCAACGATTTCCATCCGCCTTCGCGGCCGCTGATCGTCACCACCGGCATCGGCACCATGATCGTGGCGCCCTTCGGCGGCCATGCCGTCAATCTCGCGGCGATCACGGCCGCGCTCTGCGCCGGGCCCGATGCGCATCCCGATCCCAGCCGCCGCTACATCGCCGCGGTGACGACCGGCGTCGGCTATATCGGTTTCGGCATGTTGGCGGTGGCCGCCACGGCCTGGATCAGCGCGTCGCCGCCCTTGCTGATCGAAGCGGTGGCGGGGCTGGCCTTGCTCGGCGCCTTCGGCTCGGCGCTGGGCAATGCACTGCTACAGCCGGGCGAACGCGACGCCGCCCTGGTGACCCTGATCGCGACCGCGTCAGGTATGTCATTCGCGGGCATCGGCTCTGCCTTCTGGGGATTGCTCGCGGGCGGGATCATGCTGGCACTGCGCCGGCTGAAGCCGTAATTCTTGAGACCTCGATCGCGCGCGGACCCTGACTCACGCGCGAGACAAAAGCTCCCGACATGCTGCAGTGAAAGGCCGAGCGCAACGCCATGACTGATGTCGCCCTGGCGGCCGGCGAGGCGCGGGCACGCCACCGTCTGGGCCTGGTGATGGTCACGGCCTCGGCCATCTTCTGGAGCAGCGGCGGCTTCTTCACCCGGCTGATCACGCTCGATCTCTGGACCATGCTGGCCTGGCGCGGGCTGTTCGGCGGGCTCTTCATCCTGCTGTTCATGATCTGGGACGCGAAGTCCCAGAAGCGCCGGCTGTTCCGCCCGATGGGCTGGCCCGGACTCATCGTCACGATGCTGAACACCGGCGGCATGATGGCCTTCGTCGGCTCGCTGCGGCTGACCGCGGTGGCCGACGTCACCGTGATCTATGCGACCTTGCCCTTCATGACCGCGCCGATCGTCTGGCTCTGGTTCAAGGAGCGGCCCTCGGTCCGCACGCTGCTGGCGGGGGTCGTGGCAGTCGGTGGCGTCGCCATCATGGTCGGCGGCGCCTCGCGCGGCAGCGACAGCAGCCTCGCGGGCTGCACTCTGGCTTTCCTCATGACAATGACCATGGCGGTCACCACCAGCATCACGCGGCGCTATCCGGGCGTGCCGATGATCCAGGCGGCCGGGCTCTCATGCTTCATCGGCTCGGCGATCTGTTTCACCATGGCAGGACCGGTGGACGCCATCACGCCGGTCGACTTCGTGAACCTGGCGCTGTTCGGGCTGTTCAATATGGGGCTGGGCCTGGCGCTCTACATGATGGGTGCCAAATACATTCCCGCGGCCGAGGCGGCGCTGCTCAGCATCCTCGAGACGCCCTTGGCGCCGCTCTGGGTCTGGATCTTCTTTGCGGAGGTGCCGCGCGATGCGACGCTCTGGGGCGGGGCCGTGGTGCTCGCGGCCGTCCTGTGGCAGATCCTCGGCGACGCGCAGCGAAGCCGGGCTCGAGGGGGATCCTGAGAAACCCATCCAGTATTTTACATAATATACATTATGCGACTCAAGGATAGCAACGCCTGGGCCCGCAAGGGCTTATGAAGCACTGACCCCGCCTCCCACCGGCCTGCTCATCGAAAGGTTCGTTCCCGTGACGGAAGCCATCACCACGCCGCCCAAAGCCAGCACCACCGCGTTCCCGATCCTGGGCGCGATCAGCTTCTGCCACATGCTGAACGACATGATGCAGTCGCTGCTGCCGGCGATCTATCCGATCCTCAAGGGCGGCTTCGATCTGAGCTTCGGGCAGATCGGCCTGCTGACGCTGACCTACCAGATCACGGCCTCGCTGCTGCAGCCTCTGATCGGCCTCTTCACCGACCGCCGGCCGCAGCCCTACTCGCTGCCCTTCGGCATGGGCTCGACCCTGGTCGGGCTGGTCACGCTGGCTTTCGCCGTGAACTACCCGATGCTGCTGCTGGGCGCCGCCTTCCTCGGGGTCGGTTCCTCGATCTTCCATCCGGAATCCTCGCGCCTGGCGCGGCTGGCTTCGGGCGGCGCCCATGGGCTGGCGCAGTCGCTGTTCCAGGTCGGCGGCAATCTGGGGTCCGCGCTGGGGCCGCTCCTGGCGGCCTTCTTCATCCTGCCGCGCGGCCAGAGCAGCCTTGCCTGGTTCGCGCTGGCGGCGCTGGGCGGCATGGCCGTGCTGACGCTGCTGGGGCACTGGTACAAGAGCCAGGGCCATGCCCGCCCGCCCGGCCGCCGTGTTCATGTCGGACATGCCA
Organism: Hypericibacter terrae; assembly: GCF_008728855.1. Classification (GTDB taxonomy): domain Bacteria; phylum Pseudomonadota; class Alphaproteobacteria; order Dongiales; family Dongiaceae; genus Hypericibacter; species Hypericibacter terrae. The sequence continues at coordinate 2,722,845 of NZ_CP042906.1, forward strand.
CGCTCTCGGGCGTCCAGGTGAAGCGCGCGGTGCTGGTGCTGATCGCGCTGATCTTCTCCAAATATTTCTATCTGGCGAGCATCTTCAGCTACTACACCTTCTACCTGATGCATCGCTTCGCCCTGGAGACGCGCGACGCACAGATCTATCTCTTCGTCTTCCTGGCAGCGGCCGCGGTGGGCACCGTCGTTGGCGGTCCGGTCGGCGACCGGATCGGCCGCAAGAAGGTCATCTGGGCCTCGATCGTGGGGATACTGCCCTTCACGCTGGTGCTGCCCTATGTCGGGCTGACGGCGACCGTGGCCCTCAGCGTGGTGATCGGGCTGGTGCTGTCCTCGGCCTTCTCGGCGATCGTCGTCTATGCGCAGGAGCTGATGCCCGGCCGGGTCGGCATGGTATCCGGCCTGTTCTTCGGCTTCGCCTTCGGCATGGGCGGCATCGGCGCGGCGGCGCTGGGGGCGCTCGCCGACTGGACCAGCATCGAATTCGTCTACCGGGTCTGCGCCTTCCTGCCCGTGATCGGGCTGCTCACGGCGCTGCTTCCCGACATGGAGGGCGGCAGGCCGAAGGAGGTTTCGCGATGACCCAGCCGAAGCCCAAGGCGGCCCCGCCCGAGAGCCTCGCGCCGATCGACCGCCTGCTCGCCATCATGGCGCGGCTGCGCGATCCCGACGCCGGCTGTCCCTGGGACCTCGAGCAGGATTTCCCGACCATCGTCCCGCATACGATCGAGGAAGCCTATGAGGTCGCCGACGCCATCGAGCGCGGCCAGATGGAGGAGCTCAAGAGCGAGCTGGGCGACTTGATGTTCCAGGTCGTGTTCTACGCCCAGATGGCCCGCGAGCGCGGCCTCTATGGCTTCGACGACATCGTGCGGGCGGTCAACGACAAGATGATCCGCCGGCATCCCCACGTGTTCGCCGACGCGGCCATCGATAGCGCCGGCGCCCAGACGGTGGCCTGGGAGGAGCAGAAGGCCGGCGAGCGCGCCGCGGAGGCCGCCGCCAAGGGCGCCGCCCCCAGCCAGCTCGACGGCTTGCCGCTCGCCCTGCCCGCCCTGACCCGGGCCGCCAAGCTGCAGAGGCGCGCCGCGCGCATCGGCTTCGACTGGCCCGAAGCGGCTCAGGTGCTCGACAAGATCGTCGAGGAAATCGCCGAGGTCAGAGCGGAGATGGTCGATGGCGCGGGCAAGGACCGGCTGGCGGACGAGGTCGGCGATCTGCTCTTCGCGGTGACCAATCTGGCGCGCCATCTGGAGCTCGATCCCGAGCAGACCTTGCGCGGCGCCAACGCCAAATTCGAGCGCCGCTTCCGCCGCGTGGAAGCCCTCGCCGCCGCGGAGCATGGCGCCGGCGCCCGCCCCGGCCTGGACGCGCTCGAGGCGCTCTGGCAGCGAGTCAAGCAGGAAGAGCGCGAGCTTCGCCGCCGTCCGAAGACGGATCGCCCGCGTCGGCCCGATGCGAGCGCCTAGGGCTCGATCAGCGGGATGTGAGGTGCCGCCGTCCGCGGCAGATGTCCGGTCAGCCGCGGGTCGTCATGCACCTCGACGGCATAGGCATAGGGCCGGAAGCCGGAGCGGCGATAGAACGCCAATGCTGAGGGATGATCGAAGCTACAGGTATGGACCCAGAAGCGGCGGATCGGGTGGGCCCAGGCCAATGCGATCGCCTGGTCCATGAGAAAGCGGCCGGCGCCCCGCCCGATCGCCTCGGGCACCACGCCGAAGAACGCCAGCTCGCATTGGCCCTCTTCGCGGAAGTCGAGCTCCAGCAGGCCGATTTCGGCGCCGCCGTCACGGAGCGTGTAGACCTCGACTTTCGGGTCGGTGAGGATCCGGCGCAGCCGCTCGTCGGGCATCACCAGCCGCGAGAACCACATCCAGTCCTGCCCGATGCGGCGAAACAGAGCGCGATAGCTGTGGAGGTCGGGCTGCGCGATCCGCTGCAGCGACAGGGCGCTGCGCGTCGAGGGTTGCGGTTTCGGCGCCGGCCTCTCGGTCATCTCGAGGCAGGTCACCAGATTGGCGAGCTTGCCGGGAGACAGCACCGAGTAGCCATCTTGAAGCGATGATTTATTATTATCCATAATAGATTATCGGACGTTCCTGATGTTATAAATTAAACTCTCAATCCTTCATCAGCAACTGGATCAGGCTCGAGGTATCCCAGCGACCGCCGCCCCGCGCCTGGACCGCGGCGTAGAACTGATCGACCAGAGCGGTCACCGGAAGGCGCGCGCCGTTACGCTTCGCCTCTGTCAGACATATATCAAGATCCTTCCGCATCCAATTGACAGCGAAGCCGAAATTGAACTTGCCCTCCGCCATCGTCAGGGCCCGGTTCTCCATCTGCCAGGACTGGGCGGCCCCTTTCGAGATGGTGTCGATCACGAGCTTTGGATCGAGGCCGGCCTTGAGGGCGAAATTGACGCCTTCGGACAGTCCCTGCACCAGCCCGGCGATGCAGATCTGGTTGACCATCTTGGTGAGCTGCCCGGCGCCGACCGGCCCCAGCAGGGTGCAGGCCCGGGCATAGGCGTCGATGACGGGCTTCACCCGGTCGAATTGCGCCGGATCGCCCCCGACCATGACCGTGAGCTTGCCGTTCTCGGCCCCCGCCTGCCCGCCCGAGACGGGCGCGTCGAGGAAGCCGAGCCCGAGGCCTGACGCGGTCTCGGCGCTCTCCCGCGCGACCTCCGCCGAGGCGGTGGTGTGATCGACGAAGACGCTGCCCTTCGCCATGCCGGCGAAAGCGCCATCGGGGCCCTTGAGGATCGAGCGCAGGTCGTCGTCATTGCCGACGCAGGCAAACACGATTTCGGCCCCTTTGGCCGCCGCCGCCGGGGTCGGCGCGGACTTGCCGCCATGCTTGGCGACCCAATCCTGGGCGCGGGCCGCCGTGCGGTTGAAGACGGTCACCTTGTGGCCGGCCTTGGCCAGATGGCCCGCCATCGGAAAGCCCATGACCCCGAGGCCAAGGAAAGCGACGTTCTGCGACATGAGTGCGGCTCCGATTTTCGGGTGACGGCCGGCATCTTAGCGGCGAGCCATGGCGCTGCAAGCGACGCATTCCTGCGGTCACCGCGAGGTAAGCCGCTGTCACTGCGGTGGGTTGAAGCGCCGGCGGCGCTGTGGCTCCATGCGGCGCGCCCCACTCACGCCAGAGGCATCATGAAACTGTTCGAGCCCATCAAGATCGGCCGCCTTACCCTGCCCAACCGCGTCGTCATGGCCCCCATGACCCGCAACCGCGCCGTGGCCGGCCATGTCCCGACCGCGCTCAACGCGGTCTATTACCGGCAGCGCGCGAGCGCCGGCCTCATCATCACCGAAGGCTCGCAGGTTTCGCCGCAGGGCATCGGCTACCCCAACACGCCGGGGATCCATACCGCCGAGCAGGTGAAGGGCTGGCGCGCCGTCACCGATGCGGTGCATCAGGCCGGCGGCCGCATCTTCCTGCAGCTCTGGCATGTGGGCCGGACCTCGCATCCCAGCATGCAGCCCAACGGCGACTTGCCGGTGTCCTCTTCCGCGATCGCGCCCGAGGGCGAGATCTACACCGACAGCGGGATGAAGCCCTATGTGGCGCCCCGCGCGCTCGGCACCGCCGAGGTGAAGAAGGTGGTCGAGGATTTCCGGCATGGCGCGCGCTGCTCGCTCGAGGCCGGCTTCGACGGCGTCGAGATCCATGGCGCCAACGGCTATATCGTCGAGCAGTTCCTGGTGAACGGCACCAACAAGCGCGACGATGTCTATGGCGGCTCGGTCGAGAACCGCACCCGCTTCCTTGCCGAGGTGACGCAGGCCGCCTGCGATGTCTGGGGCCCGGACCGCGTCGGCGTCAGATTGTCGCCCAATGGCGTCTTCGGCAGCTCGGCCGACAGCGACCGGCGCGCGATCTTCCATCATGCGGCCAAAGTGCTGGATGGCTTCGGCCTCGCCTATCTCCATCTGATCGATTTCTACCCGGACGATCCCGAGCCCGCCGGCGGCTATATCCTGCCGCGCGAGATGCGGGCCTTCTTCCACGGGCCGATCATGACCAACGGCGGCTATACGCACGAGAAGGCGGAGGCGACCTTGCAGCGGGGCGACGCCGACCTGATCTCGTTCGGCGCGAGCTTCATCGCCAATCCCGATTTGCCGGAGCGGCTGCGCCGCAACCTGCCGCTCAATCCGCCCGATCCCGATAGCTTCTATGGCGGCGACGCCAAGGGCTATACCGACTATCCGGCGCTCGAGAAGACCGCGGCCAACTAGGCCGGGATCACTCGTCCTCGAGCAGCAGGCGGTGCAGGGCGACCCAGCTGGTTTCGTCGGGCGCCATCAGCAGCCCCACGGCCTGCGTCAGGGCAGCGCGATAGGGGCTGCGGTCGAGATAGCGGCCGGTGCCGCCGGCTTCCCGATGGATCAGGACGCCGGGCGCGTGGTCCCAGGGCATCAGCTTGGTGAAGAGCGTGAAATCCGCCTCGCCCTTGGCAAGGCGCAGATATTCATGGGCCGCCGCCCGCAGCGACTTGACCGGACGCACCCGGTCGCGGCGCGACTGCACGCGTCGGCCGAGCGCCGGATCGCCGAAGAATCCGGCGTTCAGCGTTCCCCTCAGATCGCCCGGATCGGCAGGCGGCGCGGCGACGGCCAGCCGGCGACCCGTGCCATGGCCATCGAGCCAGGCCCCCTCGCCCTTCGCGGCGGTCGCCGTGCTCTGGGCGACGGGATCGTGAATCCAGGCGGCGACCGGCTCGCCGCGATCGAGCAGCGCCACCATCACGCCGAAGAGCGGGCGACCCTCGGCGAAGTTGCTGGTGCCGTCGATCGGGTCGATCACCCAGGCCGATCGGGCGGCGGCGAGTTGCTCCAGCAATCCCGGATCGGCCGCCGCGGCCTCCTCGCCCACCACCAGGGCTTCCGGCATCAGCGCGGCCAGGATCGGTGTCAGGCGACGCTCCATGGCCTCGTCGGCGACGGTGACGAGATCGCCGGGCCCCTTCTCGCGCACGTCGGCGGAGCTCAGCTTGGTGAAGCGCGGCATGACCTCCTCGGCCGCCGCTTGCGCGATCAGGACCGAGACCTTGTCGATGTCGAGCTTCATGCCGGTGCTACGGGATAGAGGCGCTGATAGCGGCCGACGTCGGCCGGATCGAGCCGGACGTCGAGATAGGCGAACGCCTCGTCGTCGCGCCGGGTCAGGACCTCGCCATGGCTGTAGAGCCAGGCCAAAGCCGCGCCCTCGCCATGCGGCACCTTGAAATGCCCGATCTGGCGCTGCGAGGCGAGGCGCTGGTCGATGTCCGCCAGCAACCGGTCGGTACCCTCGCCGGTCAGGGCCGAGAGCGCCACCGCATGGGCCTGACGCTCGGCCTGCTCCAGCACGGTCTCGCGGTCTCCCGGTTCCAGGAGATCGATCTTGTTCAGGACCTCGATCATGTCGCCGTCGAGGCGCGTCTCGAGGCCCAGTTCCTTGAGCACCTTGATCACTTCCTGCTGCTGCAGCGTGGTCTCGGGATGGGCCACGTCGCGCACATGAAGGATGATGTCGGCGGCGCTGACCTCTTCGAGCGTAGCGCGGAAGGCCGCCACCAGATCGGTCGGCAGATCGGAAATGAATCCGACCGTGTCCGAGAGGATGATATCGCGGCCCGATGGCAGCTTCACCACCCGCATGGTCGGGTCGAGGGTGGCGAACAGCAGGTCCTTCGCCATCACCGTGGCGTTGGTGAGGCGATTGAACAGCGTCGATTTTCCGGCGTTGGTGTAGCCCACCAGCGCCACCACCGGATAAGGCACGCGCTTGCGCGCCTCGCGATGGAGCCCGCGCGTGCGCTTGACCTCGGCTAGCTCCTTCTTGAGGCGGGCGATCCGTTCGCCGATCAGGCGGCGGTCGATCTCGAGCTGGGATTCGCCGGGGCCGCCGATGAATCCGAAGCCGCCGCGCTGGCGTTCCAGATGGGTCCAGGATCGCACCAGCCGGCTGCGCTGATAGCTGAGCGCGGCGAGCTCGACCTGGAGCTGGCCCTCGCGCGTCCGCGCGCGCGCGCCGAAGATCTCGAGGATCAGGCCGGTCCGGTCGATGACCTTGCAGCTCCAGGCGCGCTCGAGATTGCGCTGCTGCACCGGCGACAGCGGCCAATCGACGATCGCGAGCTTGATGTCCTGTTCCTCGATCAGGCCATGCAGCCGCTCGACCGCGCCCGAACCGATCAGGGTCGCGGGCTTCGGTTCGGCGACCCGGACCGTTTCCGCATGCACCACATCGAGGTCGATCGCGCGGGCAAGGCCCTCGGCCTCGGCCAATCGCGCTTCGGGTTCGCGGCCCGGGGCCACGGGACCCCGCATGACCGGCGTCAGGACGGTGCAGCGCTCGCCGCGGACCACTCCATCGCCGCTACCGCCATTGGGACGTGCCTCCACTTACTCTTCTTCGCCCTCCTTGGCGCCTTCGAAGAGCTGCACGGGCTGGGCCGGCATGATGGTGGAGATGGCGTGCTTGTAGACGAGCTGCGAATGCGCGTCACGGCGCAGCAGCACCGAAAAATTATCGAACCAGGTGACGATGCCCTGCAGCTTCACGCCGTTCACCAGGAACACGGTGACCGGCACCTTGCCCTTCCGAATGTGATTCAGGAAAACGTCCTGAACGTTCTGCGATTTTTCCGTAGCCATTGGCTCCCTCTTTTTCTGAAGTGTTCTCGGGGCCCGGTCTTGTTGGGACCTGGAGCCGGCGCGGAGCCGGCGTGGGGTCCATGGACAATCCCTATTGGGCGTCGGGACGGAGGCAAACGCGTCCCGGAATTGCCGACTTGCTAGCACAAAACGGCAATTTCAGGAAACTCTAAAGTTTGTCAACGAGTTGGCGCAGTTCGTCACAACTTTGAAAATGCAGCATTTCCGCGATTGTGACGAATTCGCCGGACTGCGGCGGCTCGGCGCGGATCAGAAGCGGGACACAGCCGCTGTCGCGCGCGCAGATCATGTCGAGGTCGGTGTCCCCCACGAACCAGACATCGGCTCCCGGCGGCACCGGGCCGCCTTCGAGCGCCATTAAAACCGGTTCAGGTGCCGGCTTGTCGCGCGCCGCGTCCCCGGCCCCGACCACCCGGCCGAAGAAACGGTTCCAATCGAGATGATCGGCTTCCTTGCGCAAGAAGGGGCCGCGCTTGTTGCTGACCACACCCTGATAGACTCCTCGTTCCGCCAATGCCGCCAGCAGCGCTTCCGCCCCCGGCAGGGCCTCCAGCAGCTCCATATGGCGCGACTGGAACCGGTCATAGAAGATCTTCTCGGCTTCCGGCCAGCGCGTGCCGAACATCCCGGGGAAGCTGTCGCGCAACGAGGCCTTCACCCGCTCCCGGGTCTGAGCCAGGGTCCAGGCCTCCTGCCCCATCGCCACCAGCGTGGTGTTGAGGGCGTCGGCGATCACGCCCCAACTGTCGACCAGCGTGTTGTCCCAATCCCAAAGGACCGCACGTGGCAGCCGCAATCCGCCCTTGCCGGCAGTGCTGGGTGTCATGGGGCCGCCGTCAGATCACGACCGGCGCTTCGAGCGCCGCGGCGACATAGATCTCGCGCAACCGGCGCGTCATTGGGCCGGGCTTGCCCTCGCCCACCGGCTTGCCGTCGATCCGCGTGATCGGCAGCACGAAGCTCGACGAGCTGGAGAGGAAGGCCTCGCGCGCGCGCATCGCCTCCTCGCGGCTGAAGGCGCGCTGCTCGAAGGTGAGCCCTTCGCCTTCCATCAGCTTGATCACGCGCTGACGAGTGATGCCGTTGAGGATCGCAGCCCCGGCGTCATGCGTCACCAGCTTGCCGTCGCTGGTGACGATCCAGGCGTTGGTCGAGCTGCCTTCGGTGATGTTGTCGTCATCGTCGACCAGCCAGGCTTCGAAGACGCCGGCGACCGTCGCCTGCTGCTTCGCCAGCAGGTTGGGCAGCAGGTTGAGCGATTTGATGTCGCAGCGCTCCCAGCGGATGTCCCGGGTCGTCATTACCGAGACTCCCTCCTCGATCTGCTTGGCCGAGGGCGGCCGCGACCGGCGCATGGTCGCGACGAAGGCCGTCTTCGTCTTCGCCGGGAATTTATGGTCGCGGGGCGCCACGCCGCGCGTGGCCTGGAAATAGAGCAAGGCGTCGCTCAACCCGTTGCGGCGCACCAGCTCGCGCAGGACCAGCTTCAGGGCGGCGCGCGACATGGGCGGCGCGATCTGCAGCTCGCGCAGCGAATAGTCGAACCGGTCGAGATGCGGATCCTCGTCCAGCAGACGGCCACGATAGAGCGGCACCACCTCATAGACGCCGTCGGCGAACTGATAGCCGCGATCCTCGATATGGACCTGGGCCTGGGAGAGCGGCAGGTAGCGGCCATTGACATAGGCGATGCGGGACATGGCGAGACGAACCTGAGGGATGACGATGGGCGAAGAGGGCGATCAGGTGGCAGATGTTTGATTGTTTTGTCCCTTCCCCCTTCAGGAGGAAGGTTAGGAAGGGGGGAAGGCGCGGTCCCAATTCATCGCGTCTTCCCCTTCCCTAACCCTCCCCCGCAAGCAGGAGAGGGAACAAGCGTCTGTGTTCAAAAAAACTCCAGCCTGACAGAGAACATTTTCTCGACCTTCGGCACGGATTCGGCAATGGCGAACATCACCACCCGGTCCTCGGGCTTGATGACCGTGTCGCCGCGCGGAACGATCATGCTGTCGCCGCGCAGGACGGCGCCGATCAGCACCCCCGGGGGCAGCTTGGCTTCGCGCAGGGGACGCCCGACCAGGGCCGAGGTCGGCAAGGCATCGACCTCGATGATCTCGCCGAAGCCGTCGCCGACGCTGTGGACCGACCGGATCCGGCCGCGGCGCACATGCTGCAATATCGTCGAGACGGTGATGGCGCGCGGACTGACCACCGCATCGATCCCGAGCTGGCCGATCAGGGAGCCATAGACCGGCTTGTTGATGAGCGCGATCGAGCGCTTGCAGCCATGCCGCTCGGCCAGAAGCGACGACAGGATGTTGACCTCGTCGTCGTTGGAGACCGCGACGATGGCCTCGGTCGATTTGACGTTGGCCTCGGCCAGGATATCCAGATCGAGCGCATCGCCATGGATCACCATGGTGCGGCCGAGGGACTGGGCCGCCTCCTCCGCCCGCTGGCGGTTGATCTCGATCAGCTTGACCTGGATGCCCGGCGAATCCCGCTCCAGGCTCTCCGCCAGGAACATGCCGATATTGCCGCCGCCCACGATGATCAGCCGGCGCGCCTCGGCCTCGTCATGGCCGAAGGCCGAGAGCGCGCGCTTCACATGCCGGCTGTCGACGACGAAATAGACCTCGTCGCCGACCAGCATCCGGTCCTCGCCGGTGGGCACGATCCGGCGTTCGCCGCGCCGGATCGCCACCACGGACATGGCGAGATCGGGAAAGAGTTCGGTCAGCTGGCGCAGCGGCGTGTCGACCACCGGGCAGTTCTCGTCGCAGCGCAGGCCCACCAGCGTGATGCGCCCGTCGGAGAGCGGGATGGCGTCGAAGGCCCCCGGAATCTCGAGCCGGTGCGCGATCGCCCGCGCCACCTCGATTTCGGGCGAGATGATCTCGTCGATCGCCATGTTCTGGCGGTTGAAAAGCTCGGAATAGCCGCGCTGGAGATAGTTCTGGGCCCGTACCCGCGCGATCCGCCGCGGCACCTCGAACAGCGCATGCGCCACCTGGCAGGCGACCATGTTGACTTCGTCGTAATGCGTGACGGCGATCAGCAGATCGGCATCGCGGGCGCCCGCCTGTTCCAGCACGTCGGGATGGGAGGCGTAGCCGACGACACCCTGCACATCCAGCGTGTCGCTGATCTGCTCGATCAGGCGGGCCTCGGTGTCGATCAGCGTGACGTCGTTCTCCTCGCGCGAGAGGTAGCGCGCGATGTTGAAACCGACCTGGCCGGCCCCGCAGATGATGACCTTCATGGGCCAAGGCGCCCCGTCACGGTCACCCTTCGACCCGCTCTCGGTCGTTGGTGACGATCCCGAGTGCGCGCAGCTTGCGATGCAGCGCCGAACGCTCCATGCCGATGAAGGCGGCCGTGCGCGATATGTTGCCGCCGAAGCGGGCCACCTGCGCATCGAGATAATGCCGTTCGAACAGCTCGCGCGCCTCGCGCAGCGGCAGCGACATGATCTCGCCGTTGCCGAAGGCGCCCAGCGTGGCCGAGGTCTCGCCGGCGATCTCGGGCGGCATCATGCGGGCGACGATCGGCTCGGTCGCATCGCCGGGCGCCATGATCAGGAGCCAGTCGATCACGTTGCGGAGCTGGCGCACATTGCCCGGCCAGTCATAGGTCTGCAGCACCGCCAGCGCGTCCTCGCCGAAGCGGCGCACCGGCACGCCGGACATCTCCGCCGCCCGTCCCATCAGATACTGCGCCAGCATCGGGATATCCTCGCGCCGCTCCTTGAGCGAGGGCACACGCAACGGCACCACGTTCAGCCGGTAATAGAGGTCCTGGCGGAAACGGCCCTGGACGATCTCCTGCGCCAGATCGCGGTTGGTCGCGGCGATGACGCGGACATCGACCTCGACCCGGCGATTGCCGCCGACGCGGTTGAAAGTCTGCTCCTGCAGGACCCTGACGATCTTGCCCTGGGTCTCGAGCGGCATGTCGGAGACCTCGTCGAGGAGCAGGGTTCCGCCATGGGCCTGCTCCAGCGTGCCGATCTTGGCGGGCCCGTGCTCCTCGCTCTCCTCATGACCGAAGAGCTCGACCTCCAGCCGGTCGGGATGCATGGTGGCGCAGTTGAGCGCCACGAAGGGTCCGTCGATGCGCCGCGACAGACGGTGCAGCATGCGCGCCGCCACTTCCTTGCCCGAGCCCGCCGGGCCGGTGATCAGCACGCGGCTGCCGGTCGGCGCCACCCGCTCGATCGCCTGGCGCAGCTGCGCCACGATCGAGCAACTGCCGATCAGCTCCGCATCGCTGCCGCTGCGCTGGCGCAATTCGTCGTTCTCGCGCCGCAGCCGCATGGCCTCGATCGCGCGCGCGATCACCAGCAGCAGCCGGTCGGCCTTGAAGGGCTTCTCGATGAAGTCGTAGGCGCCTTCCTTGATCGCGGCGACGGCCGTCTCGACATTGCCATGGCCGCTGATCATCACCACCGGCAGGTTGGGATGATCGCGCTTGATCAGCGTCAGCAGCTGCATGCCGTCGAGGGCGCTGCCCTGAAGCCAGATGTCGAGGAGCACCAGGCTCGGCCGCCGGCGCGCGATCGCCTCGAACGCGCCCGTGCTGTCCGCCGCCTCGCGGGTCTCATACCCCTCGTCCTTGAGGACGCCGGCCAGCAGCAGCCGGATGTCGGCCTCGTCGTCGACGATCAGGATATCAAGTGCCATGAGCCATGCTCTTGTTCGTCATATCCACCGGCGGCTCGGCCGCCCTTTCCGCTCCCATCGGGAACAAGAGCCGGACCACCGCGCCCCCGCCCGCCCGGTCGGCGAGTTGCAGTTGGCCGCCATGGTCTTCCATGATTTTCTTAACGATAGCAAGGCCCAGACCCGTTCCTTTGGCGCGCGTCGTGACATAGGGCTCGGTCAGACGCTCGCGCCCCGAAGCCGGAAGCCCACGGCCATTGTCGGCGACGGCCAGGATCACCTTGTCGGCCTGGACCTCCAGGCTGAGCTCGATCTCGCCCCGCGGCAATGCTTCACCCGGTTGCGCCTGGCGGCCGTCGATGGCGTCGACGGCGTTCTGCAGCAGATTGGTCAGCGCCTGGCTCACCTGCCGGGAGTCGCAGACCACGATGACAGGCTCGTCGGGCAAACGGGTGTGATATTGCACGGCGGCATTGGCGGTGCGCTGCAAAAACAGGGCCTGGCGGCACAGATCCAGCAGGTTTTCCGGCCGCAACACGGGTGCCGGCATCCGCGCGAAGGATGAGAATTCGTCCACCATCCGGCCGATGTCGCCCACCTGACGGACGATCGTGTCGGTGCAGACGATGAAGGTCTCGGGATCCGTCGTGATCTGTTTCAGATATTTCCGCTTGAGCCGCTCGGCCGAGAGCTGGATCGGCGTCAGCGGGTTCTTGATCTCGTGCGCGATGCGTCGTGCGACATCGGCCCAGGCGGCCTTGCGCTGCGCCGACATGAGCTCGGTCACGTCGTCCACCGTCACCACCAGCCGGATCAGGTCGCCCTCGTCGAGCTCGCTCACCACCCTGACGATCATGGTCCGGGTCTCGCTGCCGCGCGTGATCTGGATCTGACCTTCGGCCGGGCGGCCCAGGCGGCGGCGACCCTGCTCGATCACGGGCGCCAGCTCGGGGATGACCTCGCCCAGCGGCCGCCCGACGGCCCCGAGCAGGTCGCTATGCAGCAACAGCGAGGCCGAGCGGTTCGGGAGGCGGATGCGACCCTCGTCGTCGAGGCCGATCACGCCGGCGGAGACGCCCGATAGCACCAGCTCGGTGAAGCGGCGGCGTTCGTCCAGCTCGCGGTTGGTCGAGAGGAGCTCGTTATGCTGGCTCTCGAGCTGGCCGGTCATGCGGTTGAAGGTGCGCGACAAAGCGCCGATCTCGTCGTCGGCCGCGGCTTCCGGAACGCGCGCCGCCAGGTCGCCCAGGGAAATGCGCTCGGAGGCCGACACCAGGTCGCCGATCGGGCGCGCCAGCTGCGTCGCGACGATGAGCGCGAGCCAGACCGCCGCCAGCAGCATCAGCAGCGCGATCACGATGAAGATCAGCACGAAGGTGATCTGCAGGCCCGACCGCCTTCCCTCCAGCTCCTCATAGAGCTGGGCCGCGCCCTCGGTCGCGTTCAGATGCGCGATCACCCGCGGATCGACCAGCCGGCCCACGAAGAGGTAGGTGTCCGACACGGGGTCGAGCTGCACCAGGGCGCGCACCCGGTCGCCGGTGTCGGAAGGCAGCAGCACCAGATCGCCCTGATGCGCGCGGGCGATCGCCCAGTTCGGCAGGTCGGGATCGAACTCCATCACCAGATTGAAGCCGGCGCTGGCGAGAACCTGCGCCTGGCTGTTGATCAGCACCGCCTCGTTGAGGCCGCGCGCGCGGACATGGAAGTCCATCAGCCGCTCGAAGCGCTGGCGGTTGACCATGAGGAACGGGCCCTCGCGGCGCAGATCCTCGGCCATGGCGAGCACGTCGCCGCCGATATTGCGCTGATGCTCCTCGAGATAGGCGCGCGCGACCACCAGGGAGTCGTGGACCGCGGTCCGCACCCGGTCCGAGAACCAGGCTTCCATGCCGAGATTGAGGAACAGCGTCGAGAACAGGGCGATAATGATGGTGGGCGTCACCGCCAGCAGGCTGAACAGCATCACCAGGCGGGCATGGAGGCGGGCGCCGGCAAGGCCGCGCCGGCGTTCGAGCCAGAGGATCACGAGGCGCCGTGCGACGACCGTGCCCAGCGCCAGCAGGATCACCAGATCGCCCAGCAACAGCAGCAGCACGATGCGCGGATTGGTGCGCATCCCGAAGCTGCCGCTCATTGAGATGAAGGTCGCCACGCCCGAGACAAGCGCCAGCACGAGCAGCGCTATAGAAAGCTTGCGCTCGAGGTAGTGGCGACGCGCCCAGTCAAGAAATGACCGATAAAGCGGCTCGGGGCTCCAAGAGCGTCCCGCCGCAGCGCTCGGCGCGGTGTCGTCGGCCTGCATTGCCTTTCAGGCCCTGGCTAAATCGTCATGTCGGGCTGGAGTGGTCCGGGATGCCAGGAGAGCCCTACTTTAAGCCGCGCAGGACGGATATGTCCAATTCCCGGATTTTCTTGCGCAAAGTGTTCCGATTCAGCCCCAGCATCTCGGCCGCCCGGATCTGGTTCCCCCGCGTCGCCTCCAGCGAAAGCTGGATCAGCGGGCGCTCGATCTCGCGCAAGACCCGGTCATAGAGGCCCCGGGCCGGCAACCCATGGGTATGGGCGGCGAAATAGTCCCGCAAATGGCGCTCGGCCGCCGTGGCCAGCGACTCGCTCGTCGCCTTGCCGGGGGTCGCGGCGCTGGCGATCGCGGCCAGCTCCCGGGCCACGATGTCGGCGCCGATGACGTCTTCGCCATAGATGACCGCGACCCGGCGGACCAGGTTCTCGAGTTCGCGGACATTGCCCGGCCATTCGTAGCGCTGCAGCCGCTCGATCGCGGCGGCGTCGAACATCTTGGCGCTGCCGCCCTCCTCCGTCGCCCGGTTGAGGAAATGCCGCACCAGGTCGGGAATGTCCTCGATGCGCTCCCGCAAGGGCGGCAGCCGCAAGGGCACGACATTGAGGCGGTAATAGAGATCCTCCCGGAACTGGCCGCGGCGCACCTGCTCGCGCAGGTCGCGATGGGTGGCGGCGACGATGCGCAGATCCGCCCGGATCGCCTCGCGGCCGCCCACGGTGGTGAACTCGCCTTCCTGCAGCACGCGCAGGAGCCGGGTCTGGGCCTCGAGCGGCATGTCGCCGATCTCGTCGAGGAACAGCGTGCCGCCCGCCGCCTGCTCGAACCGGCCGGTCGCCTTGTTGATGGCGCCGGTGAAGGAGCCGCGCTCGTGGCCGAAGAGATCGCTCTCGATCAGGTCGCGCGGAATGGCCGCCATGTTGACGGCGACGAAGGGACCTTTGCGCCGGCGGCCATAGTCATGCAATGCCCGTGCGATCAGCTCCTTGCCGGTGCCGGATTCGCCGGTCAGCAGGACCGTGAGATCGCTCGTCATCAACCGCGCCAGGAGCCGGTAGATCTCCTGCATGGCGGGCGAGCGGCCGACGATCGGCAGCGCCTCCTCGTCGCCCAGGTTGGCGACGACCAGGGTCGGCTTCGAGCGCGAGAGCGCGCGTTCGACGGCGTTGCGCAAGTCGCCCAGGTCGAACGGCTTGGCCAGGTAATCGAAGGCGCCGCCTTCGGTCGCCTTGACCGCCGTGAGCAGCGTGTTGCGCGCGCTCATCACGATCACGCGCAGATCGGGCCGCAGCTTGCGGATGCGCGGCAGCAGGTCCAGGCCGTTCTCGTCGGGCATCACCACGTCGGTAATGACCAGATCGCCGGCCCCGTCCTTGACCCAGCGCCAGAGCGTCGCGGCGTCGCCCGCGGTGCGGACCTGATGGCCCAGGCGCCCCAGCGCCTCGGTCAGGACGGTGCGAATGGCGCGGTCGTCGTCGGCGACGAGAATGGTGTTGGCGGCCATGGCGTCAGTTCTCCACCGCGGCCGGCAGCAGCACGATGAAGACCGTGCGGCCGGGCACGCTCTCGAATTCGATAGCGCCGCCGTGATCGGCGACGATCTTGGCGGCGAGCGCCAGTCCGAGGCCCTTGCCCGTGGCCTTGCTGGTCACGAACGGATCGAACAGCCTTGCCTGCAGCGCGTCCGGCACGCCGCTCCCGTTGTCCTCGATCGAGACCGCGAGCGGCAGATGCGGCGCGGCACCGCCGCCGGGTCGCGTCAGCTTGGCGCCCTGGCGATAGCGGGTGATCAGGCGGATGCGGCCGGTCTTGGGTTGGGTCGCCTCGGCGGCATTCTTGAAGAGGTTGAGGAAGAGTTGGATCAGAAGGTCGCGATGTCCATGCAGCAGCGGCAGCGACGGGTCGTAGTCGGCGATGACGGTGCGCCCATCGGCGACACCGGCCTCGCCCAGATGGCGCACATGATCCAGCACCTCATGGATATTGAGCGTGCTGAAGGCCACGGGTGCGGCTTGCGCGAACATCTCCATGCGATCGACCAGCCCGCGAATACGGTCGGCCTCCTCGCGGATCAGGGCCGCCAGCATCTGACGGCTCGGCGGCAGATCGGGCTCGATCAACTGTGCCGCACCCCGGATGCCGGAGAGCGGATTCTTGATCTCATGGGCCAGCAATGCGGCCATCGCATTGAGCGAGCGCACCGCGCCCTGCTGCTGCGCCTGGCGGTCGAGACCGCGCGCGATCAGGCGCTCGCGCAACAGAATGGCGACCCAGCCGGAGCGGTTCGCCAGGGGCGCCAGATCGACCGCCGCCTCGCGCCGGCCGAAGCGGGGCGATTCCACGACGCAGGCTTCTTCGGAGAGGGCCACCCCGTCCTGGCGCACCTGATGCACCAGCGCCAGCAGCGGCGAATCCCCGACCAGGATTTCCGTGAGCGCGCGCCCCCGCAGATGGGCGGCGCTGGCACCGAGAAACTGCTCGGCTGCCCCGTTCACCACGCCGATGCGATCGGCGTCGTCCAGCGCGATCAGGGGCAGCGGCAGCGCCTCGAGCAGCTCGCTCGCGGCGGGTCCGTCCTGATTGGCGGGGCCGCGCGGATCGTCGCCCGCATTGCCCTTGTCGGAATTGAGGTCGCGCGCGGCGACAGCGCGGACCGGAACCAGGGTTGCCGTCCGCGCGCTCATCTCAGGCGGCCTCGCGCTCGAGCAGGGGCATGTAGAAATCGTTCAACAGTCGCTCGACCTGGTCGGGGGTGTCGCAGCGATTGATCGCAGTCCGGAACTCCGAGGAACCGAACAGGCCCTTCGAATACCAGGCGAAATGCTTGCGCGCGATCTTGACGCCGGTCGCGATACCGTAATGCGAGAGCATGTCGCGGTAATGCGCCAGCACCGTCTCGAACTGCCGGAGCAGCGGCGGATCGGGCAGGCGCTCGCCGGTCCGCAGGAAATGCATCACCTGCTTGAGGAACCAGGGGCGGCCATAGGCGCCGCGCCCCACCATCACGCCGTCGGCGCCCGAAAGCCGCAGGGCTTCGGCGGCTTCATCGAGCGTGGTGATGTCGCCATTGACGACGACCGGGATCTTCACCGCTTCCTTGACCTGCCGCACGAAGCTCCAATCGGCGGAGCCGGCATAGAACTGGCAGCGGGTGCGGCCATGGATCGTGACCATGCGGATGCCGGACTGCTCGGCGATGCGCGCGAGGTTCGGCGCGTTGCGGTTGGCATCGTCCCAGCCCATGCGCATCTTCAGCGTCACCGGCAAGGCGACCGCCTTCACCGTCGCTTCGAGAATGCGCGCCGCATGCAGCTCGTCGCGCATCAGCGCCGAGCCGGCATGGCCGTTCACGACCTTCTTCACCGGGCAGCCGAAATTGATGTCGATGATGGCGGCGCCGCGATCTTCGTTGAGCTTCGCCGCCTCGCCCATCACCTCGGGCTCGCAACCCGCGAGCTGGACCGCCATCGGCGATTCCTCCGGGACGGTCTCGGCCATCTTCAGGGACTGGCGCGAATGACGGATCATCGCCTGGCTCGCGATCATCTCGGACACGACGAGACCCGCGCCCCAGCCCTTGACCAGGCGGCGAAACGGCAGATCCGTGACGCCCGACATGGGCGCCAGAATCACCGGGTCTTCGAGGCGATGCTGGCCGATCTCAATGCCCATAATTTGGGCAGCTCCCGCGAATGCACATAGTTTGGGCATATCGCCCCATCGGCCCTACTATGGCGCGATCTTTGCTGCACTGCAATAGCTAGAAATTCTTATGTGCTGCAGCAACTTAACTGTAGATGCCGGAAAGTCCTCGGGAAGATCAGGAAAGGATGATCTGGGTCACGACTTTCACGCCGGGATAGGCCAGCGTGAGGAGGAGATAGGCGAGCAACGCGATTCGCGCGGCTCTGCGGCCGCGCAGGCCGCTGACGCGATGCAGCAGCAACAGGATCCCGATGACGACAAAGGCCAGCAGCGAGAAGACCGTCTTGTGGTCGAGCACAAGCAGCCGGTGCGCCTCCATATATTCCGTCGCCATTCCGGTCAGGAGCCCGACGCCCAGCACGAAGAGGCCGACCGCCATGAGCCGCACCTCGAGCGTTTCGCAATCGGTCATCGAGGGCAGCGCGCGCGTGAGCGCCGTGGGTCGCTTCGCCTTCAAGGCGCGCTCCTGCAGGAACAGCGCGAGGCTCGCGACCGCGGCCAAGGTGACGAGCCCGTAAGTCGAGACCGAGATCAGGATATGAAGATCGAGCCAGGCCGTCGCGGCACCGGCCGAAATCGGCGCCGAAGGCAACCCGGCCACACAGGTCGCGAGCAACCCCAGCAACAGCAGATAGGGCAGCAACAGAAGCGACAGCCGCAGGCTCTCGCGCACCAGGGCCCCCAGTGCGGCAAAGATCAGCAGGCAGGCGGCGATCGTCGCCCAGAGCGCCTGCGACAGGCCGGGCGTCCAGCCATGGCCCTGATGGACCGCAACCACCGTGCAGGCCCCGGCGATCGCGACCGCCAGCAGCACCCAGAAGGACGACAACGCCGCACCGGGCCGCCGCCAGACCAGCAGCGTCACGGGCAGCAGCGCCACCACCGCTCCGAGGCTCAACAGATAGCCGTTCGTCAACTCGTCGCCGCTCATGGCGCGGCACTATAGTGGCCGACCCTGAAGCCCGCCACCGGTGGCGCTATTGTCCCCTCTCCCGCTTTGCGGGAGAGGGCCAGGGAGAGGCCTGCACCGACAGTCGCAGCGAGTGGCTTTTGGTACCGAGCAGCCCCCTCCCTGGCCCTCCCCCGTTCCGGTGGAGGGGAGAAGTGGAGACCTTGGCAAGCTCCGCCCTTGGCACTAGCTTCGCCGGCATCATGCTTCGCCAGACCCATCCTGAGAGAGCCTCGTGAGCGGGACGATCGCGCTGATCGTCGCGGCGGGCCGGGGCGCACGCTTCGGCGGCGACATCCCCAAGCAATATCGCGCCTTGGGCGGCCGCGCCGTGCTGCGCCATGCGGTGGAGCGCCTGCTGGCTCATCCCGGGATCGCCGATGTCCGCGTCGTGATCTCGCCCGAGGATCGCGCCCGCTATGATGCGGCGGTCGCCGGCCTCACGCTGCTGGCCCCCGTCGCCGGCGGCGCCACGCGCCAGCAGTCGGTTCGCAACGGGCTCGAGAGCCTGGCGCCCCTGCAGCCCGAGGCTGTCCTGATCCATGATGCCGCCCGCCCCTTTCTCGATGACGGCGTGATCGATCGCGTGATCGCCGGCATCGGCCGCGCGCCCGGCGCCATCGCGGCACTTCCCGTCGTCGACACCATCAAGCGGGCGAAGGATCCCGCGGGCCCCAGCCCCCGGATCGAGGCCACCACCAGCCGCGACCGGCTCTGGCGCGCCCAGACGCCGCAAGGCTTTCGCTTCGATGCCATTCTCCAAGCCCATCGCGCGGCCTCCGGCACCGAGCATACCGACGATGCCGCGGTCGCCGAGGCGACGGGGCTGGCGGTCGAGCTGGTCATGGGCAGCGAAGAGAATTTCAAGATCACGACGGAGGGCGATTTGCAGCGTGCCGAAAGGCTGCTGGGCGGAGGCGGCTGGGAATATCGCAGCGCCGGCGGTTACGACGTTCATCGCTTCGCGCCCGGCGACGCCATCATGCTCTGCGGCATTCGCGTGCCTCACAGCGCGGCGCTGGAGGGCCACTCCGACGCGGATGTGGGCTTGCATGCGCTGACCGACGCGCTCCTGGGTGCCATCGGCGCCGGCGACATCGGCCAGCATTTCCCGCCGAGCGATCCGAAATGGCGCGGCGCGGATTCTTCCAAGTTCCTGGCCCATGCCGGCGAGCTGGTCGCCGCCAAGGGCGGGCGCATCGCCCATCTCGATGTGACGATCATCTGCGAGCGCCCCAAGGTCGGGCCCCATCGCGCGGCGATGGTCGAGCGCATTGCGGCCATCCTCGGCCTCGAGACGGGCCGCGTCAGCGTCAAGGCCACGACGACCGAAGGGCTGGGCTTCACCGGCCGCGGCGAGGGCATCGCCGCGCAGGCGACGGCGACGGTGGCGCTGCCCGCATGACGACGGACCCCGCGATCGCGCCCGCCGACCTCCTGGAGCGCTATCGGCGCGCCGGCAAGAAGATCGCGACTGCCGAATCCTGCACCGGCGGCATGGTGGCGGCGGCACTGACCGACATTGCCGGTTCGTCGGACGTGGTCGACCGCGGCTTCGTCACCTACTCGAACGAAGCGAAGACCGAACTGATCGACGTGCCGGCCGAGCTGATCCAGCGCGTCGGCGCCGTCAGCGCCGAGGTCGCCCTGGCCATGGCCAAAGGCGCCCTCGTCCATTCCCATGCCGACATGGCGGTCTCGATCACCGGAATCGCCGGACCCGGCGGCGGTTCGGCCACGAAGCCGGTCGGCCTCGTCTGGTTCGGGCTCGCGAACCGTGGCGGCGGAACCCTGGTCGAGAAGCGCAACTTTACCGGCGATCGTGCCGCGATCCGCCGGCAGGCCGTTGCCACGGCCCTCGCCCTCCTCGAGTACGCGATCTCCGAGTGACGCCGAAGCGCCGGCCCTTCGGCATCGATTTCAGCGGTGCCCGGTTGGCCGGCAAGGCGATCTGGATCGCCGAGGGCCGGCTCGACGGCAGGAACCGCGTGGAGCTGGTGGACTGCTGCCCGGCCTCCGCGCTGCCGGACTCCGGCGCGGATCGAGCTCTCGCCCTCGCCGCCTTGCGCCGGCTGATCGCGGGCACGCCCGACGGAATCTTCGGCTGCGATTTTCCGGTCGGGCTGCCGCGCGCTGTGCTTGAAGGCGCCGACTGGAAGGGCTTCATCGGCGGCTTCCATCGTCATGAGCATGCCGAAGCGTTCCGCGAAAACTGCCGGCGCCTCGCCAAGGGCAAAGAGATCAGGCGCGATACCGACAGGATCGCGAAGACGCCCTTCTGCGCCTGGAACCTGCGGCTCTATCGTCAGACCTATCACGGCCTGGCCGACATCGTGGCGCCGCTCCACCGCGAGCGCCTGGCCAGCGTCATCTCGGTCGAGCCGCCGCACCCCAGACGCGCATGGATCGTGGAAACCTGTCCGGCCTCGGTGCTGAAGCGGCTGGATCTCTATCGGTCCTATAAGGGCAGGAGCCCTTCCGCGCGCAGCATGCGCCGCGATATCGTCACGGCGCTGATCGAACGCGGCTACCTCCTGTCCCCTTCCCGCTCGCAGCGTGACCGCCTGATCGAAGACCAGGGCGGCGACGCGCTGGACAGCGTGATCGCCTGCCTCGCCGCCGGAGCAACGCTGCGTCAACTGAACGGACCGATCGGTGAGACCGACCGGATCGAGGGGAAGGTCTTCTTCGAGCTTTGAGGGGGCGCCGCTATTCGCGGATCAACACCAGCGCGCCGGCCGGCACCGTGAAGGATTCCTCGCCGCCGGCGCCGGCGAAATCGACGTCATAGGCCGAGGGCGGATTGCCATAGGCCTCGAGCACCGTACCGATGGTCATGCGCCGCACCGGCACTTCGGCGCAGGTGGTCCGCAGCAGGACCCGGTCATATTCGGCGAACTTTGCCATCGGAGTGACTCCTCGAATCATGCTGGCGGGGGGACCAGCCATGAATGACATGGTTCCTTGCTACGCCAGTCTCGAGACGAGGCGGGATGTCATAGTTGTGGCGGATCCGCGCGAAAGTTGTGGGGAATCGCGCTGCAGGTTGTGTTCTAGAGCCGACGTTCAGGATTGAGTCGTCGGTGCGGTCTGGGTCACATGCCACAGCACGCCGCTCGGATCGAACATGAAAGCGACCTTGCCGCCCCAGGCTTGCAGACGCGGTGCGACGGGCGGCCGCACGCCGTGACGCAGCACCAGGCCCTCGCGATCCAACCCGCTCCACCAGCCCTCGAGATCGGCGAGCGTGAGCTGCATCATGCAACGGGCGGCCCACTGCTCGACATGGAAGTTCTGCAGCAGGAAGGAATGATCGCCCCGCCGCAGCAATGCCACCTGCTCCGTCCCGAAGTCCAAGACGAAGCCCAACTCGAGATAGAATCGTTTGCTCGCGGCGAAATCCTTCGCCGGCGGGAAGGCGCGCAATGCCAGTGGCGATCCGTCCTGAAACATCGCGCTGCCTCTTAGGGCGTCGGGCCGGGGACCGCCGCCGGCAACAACACCGGCACGCCGGTCTGGGGATGGGTGACTGCCAGCATGGGCAGGCCATAGACCTCCCCTGCCCGCGCCGGCGTCAGGACCTCGGCCGGCCTGCCGTCGGCGACGAAGCGGCCTTTGGCGATGAGCAGCACCCGGTCGGCGAAGGCGGCGGCGAGATTGAGATCGTGGAGCGAGATCACCACCCCGCAGCCGCGCGCCGCCATGAAGCGCGCCGTCCGCAGCACCGTCTGCTGATAGGCGGGATCCAGATTCGAGACCGGCTCGTCGAGCAGCAGATAGCGCGCCTCGCCGGGCGATCCGTCGCCCCAGATCTGGGCCAGCGCGCGCGCGAGATGCACGCGCTGCTGCTCGCCGCCGGAGAGCTTGCGATAGTCGCGCCGCGCGAAGCCGGCGAGGCCGACCGCGGCCAGGGCGCCCAGCACCGCCTGGTTGTCGTCGCTGCGCACCGCATGGTCGACATGCGCGCTCCGGCCCAGTGCCACCACATCCTCGACCGTGAAGCCGAAGACCAGATGGTTGTGCTGCGGCAGCACCGAGCGGCGCCGCGCCAGGGCCACCGCCGACCATGAGGCGAGATCGCGCCCGTCGAGCGTGGCGCGGCCCGCGGCCGGCTTGAGCTCGCCCGAGAGCGCCTTCAGCAGGGTCGATTTGCCGGCGCCATTGGGACCGAGCAGGGCCAGCACCTCGCCCGGGCGGACTGCGAGGTCGGCGTCGGCGAGAACCGTGCGCGCGCCCCGGTCCAGCCGTGCATGATCGAGCGCCAGCATCAGAAGGCCTCCCGGCGGCGCAGCCGCCACAGGAAGAAGGGCGCGCCGACGAAGCTGGTGACGACGCCGATCGGCAGTTCGGCCGGGAGCACGATCAGCCGCCCGATGAGATCGGCGACCAGCAGCAGCGAGGCACCCAGCAGGGCCGAGGCCGGCAGCAGCCGGCGGTGATCGGGGCCGACCAGGAACCGGGCGAAATGCGGCACCAGCAGTCCGACGAAGCCGATCGTGCCCGTCAGCGCGACGGCGGCGCCGGCCGCGAGTGCCGTGACGATCACGAGCTGGCGTTTGATCGGCTCGATCGCGAAGCCGACATGGAAGGCCTCGGCCTCGCCCAGCAGCAGCGCGTTCAGCGGCCGCGCCAGGCGGACGATCAGCCCGATCGCGACCAGGATCATGATGGCGACCGGCCAGAGCTGCGGCCAACCCGTGCCGGCAAGGCTGCCCAGGAGCCAGAACATGATGTCGCGCAACTGCCCGTCCGGCGCCAGGAAGGTCAGCAGCCCGAGGGCCGCGGCCGCGGCCGCATTGATCGCGATCCCGGCCAGCAGCAGCGTCGCGATGTCCATTCCTTCATGGCGCACCGAGATCGCATAGATGATGGCGGTCACCGCCATCGCGCCGATGAAGGCCGACAACGGCAGGAGCCAGGCGGCCAGCGCCAGCGGTAGGGCCGTGGCCAAAGGCGCGCCGAAGATGATGGTGGTCGCCGCGGCCACCGTGGCGCCGCCGGTGATCCCCAGCAGGCTCGGATCGGCCAGCGGGTTGCGGAAGAGACCCTGCAGCGCCGCGCCCGACACAGCGAGGCTCGCCCCCACCAGCACCGCCAGGATGACGCGCGGCGAGCGGACATGGATCAGCACGGACTGTTCGCTGGCCCCCACCTCCCGCCAATGGCCCAGGCCGAGATGGGCCGAGAGAGTGGACAGGATGTCGAGCGGTCCGATCGCCATGGCGCCGATACCGAGCCCCAGCACCAGCGACACGGCCAGTAGGATCGCAAGGCCGAGGAAGGGCAGCCCGTCGAAACGCCGGCGCCAGCCCCAATCGATCGCGGGATCGCTCATGGTGCGGCGAGGTCGCCCGCCAGCGACGGGTGCAGATAGGACGCCAGCTCTGCCGTGGCCGTCGCCGCGCGCGGACCGAAGCCCAGCAGGTAATTCGCGTCGAGCACCAGCACGCGACCTTCCTTGACGGCCGGGATCAATCCCAGGTCGGACCGGGCCGCGAGACCGTCGAGCCCGCCCAAGGTCGCCAGCCCATGAGCCGCGACCACGACGAAGTCGGGATTGGCCGTGACCGCCGCCTCGGGCGAGAGCGGCTTGTAGCCCTCATAGCCCTGAATCGCGTTGCGTCCGCCGGCGAGCGCGATCATGCCGTTGGCCGCCGTCTTCTGCCCGGCCGCGAGCGGCGCTCCGTCGGAGGCCGACAGGATGTAGAGCACGCTGGGCTTGCTCTGGTCCTTGGCGAGGACGGCCGCGATATGGGTGAAGGATTTCTCGATCGCCGCGGCGAGCTCGGCGCCCTTGGTCTGGGCACCCACGGCCTTGGCCACCGCCTCGATCTTCTCGGCGACGCCTTCGACCGTCGGCTCGTCGGAGATGATGACGACCGGCACACCGGCCGCGGCGATCTGGTCGAGGATCTTCTTCGGCCCCGCATGCGACACCGCGAGCACAAGGTCGGGCGACAAGGCGACGATCGGCTCCGCCGCCAGCGTGCGCATATAGCCGACCTTGGGCAGGGCCAGGGCCTCCTGCGGATAGAGACTGGTGGTGTCGACGGCGACGATCTGCCCGCCATAGCCGAGCGCGTAGAGGGTCTCGGTCACGGCGCCGCCGATCGAGACGATCCGCAAACTCGCGGCGACGCCCGGCTTGGCCAAAGCCAAGCCGAGCACCAGAACGAGCGGTATCAACAACAAGCGTTGAAGCATGATCGTTATCCGGCCGCGCCGACCGCCCTGAGAGCGAGCGCCGGCCAGACGCTGTCCTCCGCCTGGCCCGGCTTGCGCTTGCCGAACATCCAGGCGATCTGTTGACCGGCGGCGTCGAAGATCTCGAGCGAGGTGACGATGCCGTCCTTGGTCGGCTTGCGCACCAGCCAGCAGCTCTCGATCCCGTCCTCGCGCAGATGCAGGTTGAAGCCGTCATCCAGCACGTTCTGCCAGGGACCCAGGCGCTTGACGGTGGTGACCGGCCCGGTGTGGATCTGGATCACGCCGGGCGAGCCGACGAAGATCATCACCGGCAGGCCGGCCTCGGCCGCCAGTTCCAACCCGCGCGAGAAGGCGCCATTGTCGACGGGCCGTGCCAGATCGTCCGGCACCAGCCGGAAGGATTGCACGCGACCCACTTTCAGCTCGCGCAACATGCCGAAGAAGTCGTGCGTGTCCTGGAGAGCGCGCCAGCGCGTATCCAAGGCCGCCACGTCGATCTCGGCATCCGGCCGGTCGGAAGCCGGCGGATCGACCGGCGTCACCGTAATGGCCGCGCACTGATCCTCGGCCTTGAAGTCGGCGACCAGCGCCTGGAAGGCCGCGACGTCGCTTTCCGGCTTCAGATAGATCTTATGGACCGCCAGCCCATCGCGATCGAAGAACTGGAGGCTGTGGCGCTGCCCGCCCGCCTCCAGCGCCTCGGTCACGGCGAAGCCATGCTGCCAATGGCCGAAGAACAGCCGCAAATCGATCTCCGGATCCAGGATGACGCCGCCCTGGTCGTTGAGATGGATCTGGTCGTAGCGGCCCACCTTCTCATGCACGCAATATTCGTTGCGGGTGAGCGCCATCACCCGGCCTAATGCCGGCATCGCTTCGATCAGAGCCTTCCAGCGCGGCTGCAGCCGCGTGGTGCCAGCGCCGAGATCGGTCGCCACCAGCTCGGCCTCGCTGACGCCGAGTACCGCGGCCGCGTCGCGGATCCGCTGCTTCGGATTGGCGGCCTTGTGCTCGGCCCAGATCGCTTTGAGGCTGCGCGGGTCCCGGCGCTCCACCGCGGTCGCATCGTCCAACATGTAGTTTCTCCTCTCCCTCGGACCTACCAGGCGATCTGGTAGGACATCATGGCCTTGAAGTTGCGTCCGGCCTCGTTCGAGCCCGTGTAGACGCGCGTGTAGGTTTCGTCGAACAGGTTGTCGATGCCGGCCGCCAGGGTGAAACCGCGCAGGATCTCCTGCTGCGGCGCCCAGACCGCGTAGATGTCGGTCACGACATAGCCGTCGCGCTCGAGCGTCGGATCGTCGGTGTTGGTGAAATCCTGGGCCCAGGTGATGTAGGAGCCGATCTGCACATCGGCCGGCGGAATTTTGGCCGCGACGTGGAACGTCGTGGTATCCGGCTGCAGGTCGCCGAGCGGCTCGCCGGTCTCCGTGTTCTCGCCGTCGATATGCGAATAGGCGGCGCCGAAAATCATATAGTCGTTCTCGTACTGGGCCTCGAGCTCGACGCCGTCCAGCTTCGCCTTGTTGACGTTGTCGATGATCGTCGTGCCGTCGCAATCGCCGGGAATGAACGGGTTGCAATCGACGAAGGGCGCGGGCTGGATCACGTTGCGCGAGATCAGATCGTCGCCATAGATCAGGAACCAGCCGCCCTTGGCGGTGGCCCGGTCGTTCGCCATCAGCACGTCCTCGAAGTCGAGCCCCATGCCGGCCTCGACCGTGCGCGTGGTCTGCGACTTCAGGTCGGGATTGGGCTGGAACCGGTTGACGATGGTCGGGAACGGCGGCCCCAGCGGAATCTCGAAATGCACGCCGGTCAGATAGAGGTCGTTGATATTCGGCGCCGAGAAGGCGTAGCCGTAGCTGCCATAGAACATCAGCCAGTCGGTCGGCATGTAGCTCGTGGCGATCTTGGGCGAGACGGCGGTGTCGACATTGTCGTTGGCGAGATCGCTGTCGGACGCGTAATAGTCGAACCGGACGCCGGGAATGATCAGGAAGTCGCCGGGCATGCCGAAGGGTGCCGGCACCGTGAACTCGGCCTGGGTGAACACGCCAGCCAGGTTGGAATAGGCGTCGGGCACGCCGGCCAGATCCTCGCCGTCATCGTCGCCATCCTGGTTGTCGCGATAGGCTTCCACGCCGTAGGTGAAGACGACATTGCTATCGGTCCCGAGGTCGAACCGGGTGCGGTTGTCGACCCGCATGCCCACGGTATCGAGGTCGCGCTTCAATTCCTCGCCCTCGGGCCCCGGCCCCAGATCGTCGATCCGCTTCTCGTGGATGTCGTTCTGCGTGTAATAGACGGTCGCGTCGAGATCGATCCACGGATTGCCCGGCTCGTGGAAATTATAGGTGCCGCGCCAGGTCTGGGTGACGATGTCCTTGTCCTCGAGGCCGTCGTCCGTGGTCGACTGGGCGTTGCCGGGTTCGGTGGCGCTGCCGTCGTAGCGCAGCCAGGCGCCTTCGAAGCTGTGCGCGCCGGTCGTGTATTTGGCCTTGGCGAGCCCGCTCAGAATCTGGTCGTCGGCATCGAGCTCCTCGTCGTCGCCCAGATCGATATTGTCGGAATCGCGAAACACGAAGCTGCCGATCAGGTCGAGATTGTCGCCGACCTTGCCGAACATCGTGACGCCCGACGACACCTGGTCGTCGACGCTCTGGCCGCCGATGAAGCCGTTCATACCGAAGGTCTCGCCCGGCTCCAGGAAGTCGGAAGCATCCTTGGTGCGCAGCTCGATCACGCCGCCCAGGCCGCCGGAACCGTAGAGCGCGGAGGTGGCGCCGCGCACGACTTCGACGGATTCCAGCAAGGCCGGATCGAGGAAGAAGCGGCTGTCATGGCCGGTGATGAGGTCCTGCCGGGTGCCGTCAAGCAGGATGATCACATCCTGCGCGGTGAAGCCGCGGATGATCGGGGATTCGCCGTTGCGGCGCGGACCGCCGGCGAAGGTGACGTTGGGCACGCCCACCATCACGTCGTCGACGGTCGAAGGAATGCGCGTCTGGATCTTTTCCTGATCGATCACGCTGACGCTTCCCGGATATTCGAAGGCCTCCATCGCGTTGCGGGTGGCGGTCACGGTCACCGGCGGCACCGACATTCGCGTGACCGGGCTGCCGGCCGGCGGCGGTGTCTCGGTGTTGGTCGGCGCGGTGCCATCCTCGGTCGCCTCGGTGCCGGTCTGGTCTGGTGACAGGGTTTGCGTTTGGTTTTGGGTCTGCGTCTGTGTCTCTTGGGCCCCCGCGGAGCTGCCGATAAGCCAGAGCGCGATCGGCAGCGCCAGAAATACGGAATAGGCCGTCACGCGTCGCAATAGAGTCGCCATGCCCCTTGTCCTTGCTGGTTCAGCATTGTCCGGGGCTGGCGCGTCGGCCTTTTCACGGACCGACGGGTGGGCTGGCTGGGACGAAAGCTGCGTTGTTGAACCGGCGCCCGGAGCCCGGTCGTCTCAAGCCGACGGCTTGAGACGTGAATCGGTCTCCTGACTTTGTTGAGCGAGGGCAGGATTCACGGATCGGCTTGGTTCATGCCGATCCGACCCTGACCTCAGCGCCGGCTATTTCGTCAAAATGAGCTTCCCTCTCCCTGTGAGGCGGAGCCGATAGACCTCCTCGCCGTGATGGATCAGCAGCTCTTGCCTCCCCCGCAGGAGGTCGCGGCTGCTCACGCCCGAAGGTGCTTCCGTTTGCGGGTCAGACGCGGGTCGTGCAGGCGCGGTGCAAGCTGCATCCGCCCCCAGCCCGGCCTTGGCCCGGTCGGTGTCGATGGCGTTCAAGGTCAATCGATATCCCACCCAAGCACCTGGCCGCCGTTTGCGAACCACCACATCGGGCGGCCAGTACGGGTTTCTGATTAGCGCAATTGCGTTTCATTCGCAATTAGAATGATAATGATTATCTGAGAAAGACGTTTGCTTCATTGGGGGTAGTCTTGCGGTTGCCGGAGGGCATGACGAAGCCGGCCATTTTTTCGGCCCTGTTTCACGGCTTGATCCTGGCCGCATTCATCCTCGCCTGGCCCAAGGAACCGCCGGCCCCGGCCGATGCCGGCATGGCGGGCAGCGTCGCGGTCATGATCCTCAGCGGCGGCGGTGTTCCCGCCGCTGCCGCGCCGAGCACGCCGGCCCCCTCGCCCGCCGACAGCCAAACCGCCGAGATCGAGAGCGCACCCCCGGCCCCGCAGGCCACGGATTCTGTTCCTATATCGGATCCGGGCGCGGTCCCGGCCGAAAAGATGCCGCCGGTCGAGATGGAACTGGCCGAGCCGCCGCCGCTGATCGACGAAACGGAGTTCGCTGAAGCATCGGTGTCAGAAGCTGAGCCGATGACGCTGGCCGAGTTACCGCTCGAAGCGATGCCGGAGCCGCCTCCGCCTGTCGAAGAAGCGCTGGACGTCGAGAAAACCCTCGAGAAGCCCGTGGTGGAGGAACAGCAGGTCGCGGAGAAACCGAAGCCCCTGCCCGCGATTAAGCCGACACCGCCACGCGAGACCGCGACCCAGGCAAAGACCGCGCCGCCGCCGCCGCAACCCCTCGATATGCAGCTCGCCTCCCTAGCCCCCGCGACGGCAACCGCCACGGACGCGAGCCCCGCGGCGGCGGCTCCCGCTTCGACGGCAGCGCCCGCCGCGGCCAGCGCAGGCGAGAGCAGCAGCGACGCGGTCAGCCCCTCGCAAACGGCATCGCTCGAGACCAGCGCCGGTGCCGGAACGCCCACCGGGGCGAACTTCATGCCCGGCCCGTCGGCAGCGGAGCAGGCAGACTATGCGAGCCTGCTGGCGGCCTGGCTCGACCGCCACAAGGAATATCCCGACCGCGCCCGGCGCAAGCATCAGGAAGGCGTCGTGCTCTGCGAGTTCGCGATCGACCGCGAAGGCCATGTGCTGCGCTATCGCATTCTCCAGGGCTCGGGCTATGAGCTGCTGGACGCGGAGGCGAGCGATCTGATGGCGCGCGCCAACCCGGTGCCCCCGCCCCCGGCCGGCATGGACCAGACCTATGTGGTGCCGATCGTCTTCGCGCTGAATTAGCGCGTGGCGGGCATGGCGGCAGCGGGCGCCGGTGCCGGTGTCGGTGTCGGTGTCGCGACCGTCGGCAGCACATAACCGGCGCCGGCGAACTCGATCCCGGCCTCCTTGAAGCCGCTGATCAGCCGCTTCATGGCCTCGCGCTGGACGTAAGTCGGCCGGACCGGACGCACCGTCATCTTGAAGCGCATGACGGTCGCGGTGTCGGCCACCTCCGCGATCCCCTGAAACTTCAGCGGCTCCAGAAAATCGTTCTTGAACTGGGGGTCCTCCATCATCGCAAGCCCGATCTTCTTGGTGACCTTGCGGAGCTTGTCGAGGTCGGTCTCGCGCACGAGGCGCAGATTGAACTTCAGCGTCGACCAGTCGCGGCTGAAGTTCGTGATCTGTCCGAGCTGACCGAACGGGATGGTATGGATCTGTCCGTTCTGATGGCGCATGCGGATCGAGCGCAGCGTGAAGCCCTCGACCGTACCCTTCGCCTTGCCGACATCGATATATTCGCCCACCCGGAACGCATCGTCCGCGAGATAGAAAAGCCCCGAGACGATGTCGTGGACCAGGGTCTGGCTGCCAAAGGAGATCGCCAGGCCGAAGATCGAGGCCCCGGCGATGACGGGCGTGATGCTGACGCCCAGGCTCTCCAGGATCGTCAGGGCCGCCGTGATGATGATGATGATGCCGAGCATCAGGCGCAGGATCGGGGCCAGCGTCTCGAGGCGGGTGGCGCCGACCGATGTCGGGCCGGTTTCGCTCTCCGGCCCCGTCACCCCCGCCCTGGGGCGGTCGCGCCGCCGTTCCGTCGCGAAGTGAACCGCTTCCCAAGCGAAATAGGCCAGAAGCGCCGTCACGACCGTCGTCGTCCAGGCCCGGCTGAACTGACTCCAGGCCTGCTCGTCGACCAGGTTGAGCACATCGACGGCCCAGGTCCGCACCAGCACGGCGGCCGCCACGACCCACATGGTGGCACGAACGGCCCGCACCAGGAAGGGCAGCAACCGGCCGGGAGTTGCCTTGCCGGAGGCCGCGAGGACAGCGGCGCGATGTTGCCTCAGGATGAACGACCATAATGTCTCGGCGAACAGCAAGCCGATGAGAATGTTCAGCGTGAGGATGGCGCCGAAGGGGAAGGCGAACTGATCCGACACCGCGTCATAGATGCGGCCCAGGCCGAGCAGGATCAGGATCGGCAGCACGATCCAATGCCAGTGCTGCGCCAGCGCGACCCGGATGCCAACCCGCTGCCGGCTCTCGGGATCGATGAGTCCGAGGAGCCAACTGGCCATGGCGCCGCGCAGACTGAAGAGCACGACGATAAAGATGGCGATCTCGACGAAGCTGTTGGTCAGGATCGCTGCGGAAATCGCCGCCGGCGATGCGAGCAGGCCGATCCAGGATCGGCCGAGGACACCCACCAGCACGCAAAACACGAGGAGCCGCAGGATATGGCGGGCGTTGCCGTCGGAAACCGGAGCGAGCCGCATCGCAGGCAATTCAGGCCGCAGATAGATCCGGAACAGAAGCCAGAACGCCCGCCAGGTCACGAGCCCTTCGAGAACGATCGCCGCGACCTGCGTCTGGAACCCTGCCCTCGCGAACAGGCTGCCCAGCGAGAACTGGGC
Organism: Hypericibacter terrae; assembly: GCF_008728855.1. Classification (GTDB taxonomy): domain Bacteria; phylum Pseudomonadota; class Alphaproteobacteria; order Dongiales; family Dongiaceae; genus Hypericibacter; species Hypericibacter terrae. Next base: position 2,754,004 of record NZ_CP042906.1, read on the forward strand.
CACCGCCCATAACGCGAGAAGCGCGCAGGCATCGAGGATGGCGATCCCCGCCACCCGCCACAGACCGCCTTCCGCGGAGAACCGCTGAACGACGGCGTTCCGTTTGGCGCGGGTCAGGCGTGCCATGCCACGGTCGGCCAGGACGGCCAGGGCCGTCATCAGGGCGAGCAGCCCGAGAAAGCCCCACGGCCCGCGACCGCCGGCGCTGGTCCGGTCCAGCCGCTCCGGCAGGAGCGCCAGCTCGCCCCCGACCTCCGAATAGCCGCCGAGGACCGTCGGTATCGCGTCGACGGTGGTGCGGATCCGCTCCGCCAGCAGCTGCTCCTCGTTCCTGGCGGGCGTGGCCGAGGTGGGAGACGCGGGCGCCGCCACCAGGCCCTTCTCCGTCAGCGTCTGGACGACCGACTGCCCGACCGCTTTGACCAGATCGTCATATTGCTGCTGGGTCATTCCCGCCGGCGGCGGTGCGGCGGCATCGGCCGAGACCGCCAGCGGGGAAGGCAGAAAAAGCCCGATCGCCACAATCAAGCAACGAATAGCGGCACCCACGGCACTACCTCGCTTCATCCGTCAATGACTGTCAGCTCAGGATCGTCGTTTGGCGCATCCGGACAAGTCGTTGGAATGATGTCCGATTGGCCGGATTCGACTCTACGACGGCGGTCGAGCCGTCGCCATGGCGATAAGATTGCGGTCCTGGCCGCGGAGTCAGGGAGAAGGCGGATAGCGCGGGGGGAATGAGGGGACGGCACGGAACCGCCGTCGGCGCCCTAGGCGACGTCGCGGCCGTAGAGCTGCCTGGCCCGGCTCTCGAAGGCCGCGACCATGCGCCGGACGGCCTCGTTGAAGAGCACGCCGATCACCTTCTGCAGCAGGGCCGATTTGAACTCGAAATCGACGAAGAAATCGACCCGCGTGCGGTTCTCGCCCTCGGCGATGAACTTCCAGTGGTTGTTGAGATAGCGGAACGGCCCGTCGACATAGCTGACATCGATGCGGTGGTTGGCGCGGTCGGGCTTCACGATCGAGGCGAAGCGCTCGCGGAACATCTTGAAGCCGATCACCAAGTCGGCCTCCATCGTGCCGTCCGGCAGCCGCTTGCGGATGCGGGCGCCCACGCACCAGGGCAGGAATTCGGGGTAGCGCTCGATGTCGGCGACGAGATCGAAGAGCTGCGCCTGGCTATAGGGCAGGACGCGCTGTTCGGCGTGGGTGGGCATGGGGGCGGATGAACCGGCGCCGGAGGATCAGGCGTGGGCGGCGGCGAGCTTCGCCAGCCGGGCCGCCTTCAGCCGCTCGAAATCCTCGCCCGCATGGTAGGAGGAACGCGTCAGCGGCGAGCTCGCCGCGAGCAGGAACCCTTTTGACAGCGCCAGGTCGCGCATCTCGGCGAACTCGGCCGGCGTCACGAAGCGCTCGACCGCGTGATGCTTGGGCGTGGGCTGGAGATACTGGCCGATGGTGATGAAATCGACATCGGCCGAGCGCAGATCGTCCATCACCTGCGAGACCTCTTCCTTGGTCTCGCCCAGACCCACCATGATGCCCGACTTGGTGAAGCGCGACGGATCGAGCTCCTTCACCCGCTGCAGCAACCGCAGCGAATGGAAATAGCGGGCACCCGGCCGCACCTCGCGATAGAGCCTCGGCACGGTCTCGAGATTGTGGTTGTAGACGTCCGGCCCCGCCGCGACGACGATCTCGAGCGCGCCCTCCTTGCGCAGGAAGTCGGGTGTCAGCACCTCGATCGTGGTCTCGGGCGCCGCCGCCCGGATGCGCCGGATGGTCTCGGCGAAATGCGCCGCCCCCCCGTCGTCGAGATCGTCGCGGTCGACCGAGGTGACGACGATGTGATGCAGACCGAGCTTCCCCACCGCCTCCGCCACATGGGCGGGCTCATGGGGATCGAGTTGGTCGGGCCGCCCGGTGGCGACATTACAAAAGGAACAGGCGCGGGTGCAGACCGAGCCCAGGATCATGACGGTCGCGTGCTTCTGCTTCCAGCATTCGCCGATATTCGGGCAGGCCGCCTCCTCGCAGACCGTGACCAGGCCCAGCTGGCGCATCAGCGCCCGGGTTTCCTGATATTCCCGCGACATCGGCGCCTTGACCCGGATCCAGTCGGGCTTGCGCGCGACCGGATTGTCCGGCTTGTGGGCCTTCTCGGGGTGGCGGAGCCGGGGAACGGTGGCGGATTCGGTCATGGGGGTCAGGATACCGTTTGATAACCCAGTTTCGCCAGGGCGTCTTGAGCAAGGCTTAAGACCCTGCGGACGTCGCTGATATCTTCGAAGGTGAGCCTCGGTATGTCCTCCCAACGACTCCCTTCGCCGTAGTTCACATATTCTCGGCGATAGCCGAAGACAAGGTCGCCGCTACCGTCGCGTCGGATATGGGTTTTGAAGCGGTTGACGAGATCGAGGGCACTGCTGTTTGGCTCTGCCTGACTTATCCGGAGCTTGATCGCCCTCCGATTGGTCAGGGCATAGACTGTTTCCTTCAAGCGTGTAGTGCGCCGATACGCTAGAACAGCAAAGATCGCCAGGAAGATCGCATTAAGAGCGAAGAGCGATACCCAGGGGAGCCAGTGGCCAGAGACTTCGCTCCAACTGGACTGCCGGGCACCCAGCCACATCGCCAAAAGCACAAGGCCACTCGGCGCCAGGCTCACGCATAACAGAGCCGCAACAAAAGGCTTTCGGGTGTCGCCCCCTATCAGGCGGACCCGCTCCGGTTTTCCTGACCAGATCACTATTTCGCTCGGCGCCAGGAAGGGCTGGAACAACGAGCGATCAATCGCCGATCCCTCAACGCTTGCCTCGTTCGTTGTCCTCATGACTTCGCCACATCGGCAGCCGCCAACAGCTTCAAGGCTGCCTCCTCGGCGAGCGCTCGCACAGTGGCGGCATCCTCGATGTCGACAAATTCCAGCTTTGGATATGCCCGGGTGGTGCCTTTGCTTTTCAAGTAGACCAGATCGTAATCGAAGATGACTCTGCCGCTTCCATCCGACCGCAGAATCTGATCGAGCTGGTCCACCTCGCCAAGCGAAACCGACTTCAGCAGCTTGCCGTTCTTGCGGTCGAACGCCACAGCGCGTCGGTCCGACAGGAGATAAGTGACCCTCGATGGCGCGATCAACTGCCGGCCAATGCCCCACAGCATCACGCCCAGAAAGAGAAGGCATCCGATCATGGCAAAACCGAGATAAGCCTCGAGTTGGAAAGCGTCTCCCCGGTCGACCCCAGAAGGCGGTCCGGACACCGACCTGAGCCCGAGGATTAATCCAACAACCACCAGCCCCACAAATAACCAGAAGATCTGATACCCAGCCTCGCCCCAATGAAAGCGAGGCCGTCCAATCCAGAGAACCTTCTCGCCCCGTTCCAGGAAGGGCTGGACCAGCGACCGGTCAAGCAGGGCGGGTTTGCCGAGATCCTCTCTCATGGACGATCCACCTAAGGTGCCGCGTCCATGAGTTGCGCCTTGAGGAGAGCCCTCTCCTCCAACGCCGCCTGTGCCAGACGATAGACGGCCGCCGCGTCATCTATGTTCTCGAGAACCAAGCAGGAGGCGTTGGGTGTTCTCCGCCCTCCCCACCGAGGAAAGAGACCACCTTTGTAGCCAAAAATCACATTGCCGCTGCCATCCTCCCGTAGCATGGCCCGGGGTTTGTTGACCGAATCATAACTCGACATGCGCAGCGCCCCGCTTTGGGATCGACGTAGCGCCATGGCCCTGAGGTCAGTCAGCGCGTAAGACGAGTCATTCAGCGCCTGCCGATGAAATGGAGACAGCGCGAACCGACCCGCGATCAAAACCAGCTTCATCGAGAAGAGCAACGCCATCATCGCAACGAGCATCAGACCCACTGTAACCGCGCCCGCCAGAAACGATCGTGACCATGACCAATCGTGATGCTTACTTCCAACTTCAGTGCCATAGGCGCCAATCAAGATGACGATCAAGATGACGTAGCCCGCCGCTTCCGCTCGTCTCTCCTTTTTTGATTTTTCCGGAACCCGCCTCATCGATCCTTTGGACCCTCCGGGTCTTCCCACCCAGAGAATCTGCTCGCTCGGCTCAAGATAAGGCTCGAACAACGCCTTATCGAGCAGCGCCACCGCGGGGTCGCCGCTCTCGCCCATTCGCGCGGCGTCAGATGTGGAGGGCGCGTCCATAGGCGTCGAGCACGCTCTCATGCATCATCTCGGAGAGCGTGGGATGCGGGAACACGGTCGCGATCAGCTCGGCCTCGGTGGTTTCGAGCGTGCGGGCGATGGCGTAGCCCTGGATCAGCTCGGTCACCTCGGCACCGATCATATGGGCGCCCAGAAGCTCGCCGGTCTTGGCGTCGAACACGGTCTTGACCAGGCCCTCGGGCTCGCCCAGGGCGATCGCCTTGCCGTTGCCGATGAAGGGAAAGCGGCCGACCTTGACCTCGTGCCCCTTGGCCTTGGCGGCGGCCTCGGTCAGGCCCACGCTCGCGACCTGCGGCAGGCAGTAGGTGCAGCCCGGGATGTTGTCCTTGTTCATCGCATGGACGTCTTTGACGCCCGCGAGCTTCTCGACGCAGATCACGCCCTCATGCATCGCCTTGTGCGCCAGCCAGGGCGGTCCGGTCAGGTCACCGATGGCGTAGAGGCCGGGCTCGGCCGTCGCGCCCCACGCGTCGGTCACGACATGGGTCTTCTCGACCTTCACGCCCGTGCCCTCGAGGCCGAGATTCTCGACATTGCCGACGATGCCAACCGCCAGGATCACGCGATCGACGGTGATCTCGGATGACTTGCCGCCGGTCTCGATCGTCGCGGTGACGCTGTCGGCGCCCTTCTTGAGGACCTTCACCGTGGCCGAGGTCACGATCTTCATGCCCTGCTTCTCGAACGCCTTCTTGGCGAAGGCGGAGATCTCGGCATCCTCGACCGGCAGCACGCGGTCCATCACCTCGACCACCGTCACCTCGACGCCGAAATTGCGGTAGAAGCTGGCGAACTCGATGCCGATGGCGCCGCTGCCGATGACCAGGAGCGATTTCGGCATGGCGGGCGGCACCATCGCCTCGCGATAGGTCCAGACCAGCTTGCCGTCGGGCTCGAGGCCGGGCAACGCGCGGGCGCGGGCTCCGGTCGCGAGGATGATCGCCGGCGCTGCCAGATCGGCGACGGGCTTGCCGCCCTTGGTCACCGCGACCTTGCCCTTGCCGGCGAGCCTGGCGTCGCCGTCGAACACCGTGATCTTGTGTTTCTTCATCAGGAATTTGACGCCGTTCGAGAGCTGGTTCGCCACCTTGCGGCTGCGCTCCACCACCTTCGACGGGTCGTAGCTGATGTTGTCCGCGCTCAGGCCGTAGGCCGCGGCGTTCTTCATGTTGTGGTAGATCTCGGCCGAGCGCAGCAGCGCCTTGGTCGGGATGCAGCCCCAGTTGAGGCAGATGCCGCCCAGATTCTCGCGCTCCACGATCGCGACCTTCTTGCCGAGCTGGGCCGCGCGGATCGCGGCCACATAGCCGCCGGGGCCGCTGCCGATGATGACGATGTCGAAATTCTCGGCCATTCAGACTCTCCTGAGCTCGGCTTTTCGCGTCCTAGAGGGGCTCGCCGCCGAAATGATGCTGCCAGATCGGCGCCACCTTGGGCCGCGCCGCGGTCACGCGCACCATGTCGGCGAGGCGCGGACAGTTATCGATGACCCAGTCGCGCACCGACCAGCGCGCCAGCACGCTGAGATAGAGATCGAGCGCGGAATAGCGCGGACCCAGCGCATAGGGTCCGGGCTTGAGGTGGGTCTCGACCATCTGCCAGAAGCGCTCCAGATCCTTCATCGCGACTCTCTCGGCGCCCGGGGCCGCGGCCTTGTCCTCGACATAGCGCTCGGGATAATCGACCCGGCCGATCGCCTCATAGATGTTGTTGGAGGCGAACATCAGCCAGCGATAGAGCCGGCCGCGGTCGCTGGAGTTCGCCGGCGGCAACAATCCCGCCTCGGGATGGCGCTCGCAGACGATCAGCAGGCAGGCCGCGGATTCCGTGACGATCGTGCCGTCCGGCAGCTCGAGCGCCGGGATGCGCCCCAGGGGATTGATCTTGCGATAGGCATCGCCCCATTGCTCGTTGCCGGCGAAGTCGAGCTCGACGGCCTCGTACGGAGCGCCGATCTCCGCCAGCGCCGCCTCGATCGGAACGGAGCCGCAGCGCTTGCAGCCATAGAGCTTGTAGGGATGGGTCATGGGAAGGCCCTCCCCTACAGCATCATCGTGATCGGGTCTTCGAGCAGCTTCTTGATCGCGTCGAGGAACTGCGCGCCGATGGCGCCGTCGATGACGCGGTGATCGCAGGAGATGGTGCAGCTCATCATGGTGGCGACGGCGAGCGCCCCGCCCTTCACCACCGCGCGCTGCTCCCCCTTGCCGACGGCGAGGATCGAGCCCTGCGGCGGGTTGATGACAGCCGCGAACTCCTTGATCCCGAACATGCCGAGGTTGGAGAGCGAAAAGGCCCCGCCCTGATACTCCTCGGGCAGCAGCTTGCCGACCTTGGCGCGCTCGGCCAGCGACTTCATCTCGGACGAGATCGCCGCGAGGCCCTTCTTGTCGACCGAGCGGATGATCGGCGTGATGAGCCCGTCATCGAGCGCCACCGCGACCGAGACGTCGCAGGTCTTGTTGAGCAGGATTTTGTCGCCGCCCCAGATCGCATTGGCGCGCGGGACCCTGGCCAGCGCCATGCCGCAGGCCTTGATGACGAGATCGTTGACCGAGAGCTTCACGCCCTCGCCGGCCTTGGCGTTGAGCTGGGTGCGCAGCGCCAGCAGCGCGTCGATGTCGGCTTCGACCGTCAGATAGAAATGCGGAATGGTCTGCTTGGATTCCATCAGCCGGCGCGCGATCACCTTGCGCATCGTGCTGAGCGGCAGCTCGGTGAAGCCCTCGGTCGGGAGCGGCGTCGCCGACGCGGCGGCGGGTGCGGCCGCCGCCGGACGCGGTGCCGGCGCGCTGGGAGCCGCTGCAGCCGCAGGCGCCGCCGCAACGCCGGACGACTTGGCGCCCTCGACATCGGCTTTGACGATGCGGCCATGCGGGCCCGAGCCCTGGATCCGCGCGAGATCGAGATTGGCCTCGCCCGCGAGCCGGCGCGCCAGCGGGCTGGCGAAGATGCGCTGGCCGTCCTTGGCAGCGACGGGCGCCGGCGCTGGTGCCACGGCAGGCTTGGGAGCCGGTGCGGCGGCCGGGGCCGGCGTCGCGACGGGTGCCGGCGCAGCTGGTGACGGTGCCGCAGGCTTCGGCGCCGCGGGCGCGGCCTTGCCGATCGCGTCGAGCGCGCTGGGGCTCTCGCCCTCGTTCAGCATGTAGGCGATCGGCGCGTTGACGGCGACGTTCTCGGTGCCGGCGGCAACGACGATGCGGCCGAGCGTGCCCTCGTCGACCGCCTCCACTTCCATCGTCGCCTTGTCGGTCTCGATCTCGGCCAGCACGTCGCCGGACTTGATCGCGTCACCTTCCTTCTTGAGCCACTTCGCGAGCTTGCCCTCGGTCATGGTGGGCGAGAGAGCCGGCATCAGGATCGGCGTCGGCATGGCGCTGCTCCTCCCCCACTCAACCGCGGTAACAGACTTGGCGCGCGGCGGCGACGATGCCGTCGGCATTGGGCAGCGCCAGATGCTCGAGATTGGCCGCGTAAGGCAGCGGCACGTCAGCACCATGGACGCGCGTCACCGGCGCATCGAGCCAGTCGAAGGCCTGCTCCATCATGAGCGCCGCCAGCTCCGCGCCGATGCCGGCGAAGGGCCAGCCCTCCTCGACCGTCACCAGCCGGTTGGTGCGCTTGACGGACTCCACGATGGTCTCGGTGTCGAGCGGACGCAGGCTGCGCAGATCGATGACCTCGGCCTCGATGCCCTCCTTGGCGAGGGTCTCGGCGGCGGCGAGCGCGAAGCTCACCGGCCGCGAGAAGGCGGTGATGGTCAGGTCGCGGCCGGGCCGCACGATCTTCGCCTTGCCGATCGGCACCAGATAGTCGGCGCTGGTCGGGACCGGGAAGTTCTGGCCGTAGAGCAGCTCATGCTCGAGGAAGATCACCGGGTTGGGATCGCGGATCGCGGATTTGAGCAGGCCCTTGGCATCGGCCCCCGACCAGGGCGCCACCACCTTCAGGCCCGGGCAATGAGCGTACCAGCTCGCATAGCACTGCGAATGCTGGGCCGCGACGCGCGAGGCGGCACCGTTGGGCCCGCGGAACACGATCGGCGAGCCCATCTGCCCGCCCGACATGTAGTTGGTCTTCGCCGCCGAGTTGATGATCTGGTCGATCGCCTGCATGGCGAAGTTGAAGGTCATGAACTCGACGATCGGCCGCAAGCCGCCGAAGGCCGCGCCGACGCCGAGGCCGGCGAAACCATGCTCGGTAATCGGCGTGTCGATCACGCGCTTGGGCCCGAACTCCTCGAGCAGGCCCTGGCTGACCTTGTAGGCACCCTGATATTCGGCAACCTCTTCGCCCATCAGGAACACCTTGGGGTCGCGGCGCATCTCCTCCGCCATGGCGTCGCGCAGCGCCTCGCGAATGGTGATCGTATGGGTCTCGCCCATCGCCGCCTCGGGCGCCAGGCTGACGATCGCGGGCGCGGCGGGCGCGGATTTCGCAGGAGCTGGAGCGGGGACCGCAGCCGGCGCGGGGGCCGGCGCTGCTGCCGGCGCGGGCGCCGCTGCCGGTTTCGGTGGCGCCTTGGCCGCGGCATCGACGCTCTCGCCCTCGACGGCCAGAATCGCGATCGGCGCGTTCACGGCGACATTCTCGGTGCCGGCCGGCACGATGATGCGGGCGAGCTTGCCCTCGTCGACCGCCTCGACCTCCATCGTCGCCTTGTCGGTCTCGATCTCGGCGATCACATCGCCCGGCTTGACCGCATCGCCTTCCTTCTTGAGCCACTTGGCGAGCTTGCCCTCGGTCATGGTCGGCGAGAGGGCGGGCATCAGGATTTCAATCGACATGGGTTCGGATCCCTTCCCGCTTACGCTTCGACCAGCACGTCGGTCCAAAGCTCGGACGGATCGGGCTCCGGGCTCGCCTGCGCGAACTCGGCCGCCTCGGCGACGATGTCCTTCACCTCCCGATCGATGTTCTTCAGCGCGTTCTCATCCGTGTGGCCGCCGTCCAGCAGCTTGGCACGCAGGTGATCGATCGGATCATGCTCCTGGCGCATCTTCGCGACCTCTTCCTTGCTGCGATATTTCGCAGGGTCGGACATGGAGTGGCCGCGATAGCGGTAGGTCAGCGCCTCGAGGATGTAGGGCCCCTTGCCGGTCCGCGCGTTCGCCAGGGCCTTCTCGGCCGCCGCGCGCACCGCCATCACATCCATGCCGTCGACCTTGGTGCCGGGAATGCCGTAGGCCTGGCCGCGCATATGGAGATCCTTGCCGGCGGCCGCGCGCTCGACCGAGGTGCCCATGCCGTATTTGTTGTTCTCGATGATGTAGACGACAGGCAGCTTCCAGAGCGCCGCCATGTTGAAGGATTCGTAGACCTGGCCCTGGTTGATCGCGCCGTCGCCGAGGAAGGTCAGGCTGACGCCGCCATCTTCCTTGTAGCGATGGGCGAAGCCGAGGCCGGTGCCGATCGGCACCTGGGCGCCGACGATGCCGTGGCCGCCATAGAAGTTCTTCTCGCGGCTGAACATATGCATAGAGCCGCCCTTGCCCTTGGAATAGCCGCCGCGCCGTCCCGTGAGCTCCGCCATGACGCCCTTCGGGTCCATGCCGGTGGCGAGCATGTGGCCGTGATCGCGATAGGAGGTGATGACGCTGTCGACGGGCTTGCGGGCGGCCATGCAGCCGACGACCACCGCTTCCTGGCCGATATAGAGATGGCAGAAGCCGCCGATCAGTCCCATGCCGTAGAGCTGGCCCGCCTTCTCTTCGAAGCGGCGGATCAGCAGCATGTCGCGGTAATGGGTGAGCAGGGTTTCCGACTCGTCGCCGTCGGCCTTGCCGGCCTTGCGCACGGGCGTTGCAGCCATGTTGTCTCCCCTCCATAGGCGGGCCTTGAGCAGCCCGCTGGGCGGCCGCGAAGCGAGGGCCAGCCCTTATCCGGTTAATCTACGCCGGAGAGGGAGAATAGCAAGACCGTGTAAATTTATGACAAACAATACAAAAGTGACAATTAACTGAATTTCAGTTAAGTCAATTTTGTGGCGGCGTCGAAGGAGCCGCGGGCGTCGCCGCCGGTGCCGAATCGGGGCGCATGATCACGACCTCGTCATCGCGCGCGTAGTTCAACATCAGCCGGGTCTGCTCATCCAGCAGATCCGAATCGAGCGTCGCCGGGCTCATGCGCTGGACCCGGTTGGCGAGGGTCAGTTGCTCGCCTTGGAGCGAAGCGAGCTGCGCGTCGGCTTGGCGCAATTGCTGCTTCAGGGTGAGCCAGGCCATGAGGCCGCGGTCGCCCTGGATCGCGTGATAGCCGAAATAGCCCATCAGCGATGCGCCGATCAGGGGAACGGCGATCTGGCGCAGATAGCGGCGGAGTTCAATTCGAATTGCCATGACTCGACGGAATCACAGCCGAGTCGAGCCGGTCAAATGAATTCGACTCGGAACCGCGACTCCGGAGCCGAATGAGTCCGAAAGGAGCTGGACTGTGACTCGAAAGACTCACTCGCCCCGTTCGGGCGCACCGCCCGACGCCTCAGCGAAAGATTTCCGGGATCTCGACGACCAAGCCGTCATAGCCGGGCTCGACGCCCTGCGGGCAGCGCGCGGCGAGAACGTCATAATCGATCTGATGGTTGAGATGGGTCAGCACCGCATGGCGCGGCTTGAGCGCCTCGATCCAACCCATCGCCGTCTCGAAATTCGCGTGCGTGCTGTGCGGCTCCAGACGCAGGCAATCGACGACGAAGAGGTCGAGCCCCTCGAGCTGCGCGAGCGAGGCCGGCGGCAGCTCGACCACATCGGTCGAATAGGCCATCGGCCCGACACGGTAGCCGGTCGAGAGCGTGCCATGGCCGTGCTCCTGCCGATAAGGCACGACCGTCAGCCCCAGCAGATCGAAGGGCTGGCCGTGGCGAATCTCGGTCGGCGCGAGGAACGGCCGATAGAGCCGGCCCGACCCCTTCTCGTTCTGCGAGAACGCATAATCGAAGCGGTGCGACAAGGTCTCGAGCGTCTCGGCGGTGCCGAACACCGGCAGAGGCGGTGCCGCGGGGTCCCGCCGCACGAAACGCAGATCGTCGATGCCGTGGGCATGATCCGCGTGATCATGGGTAAACAAAACCGCGTCGAGCTTTCGGACATTGGCGTCGAGCAGCTGCATCCGGCAGTCGGGCGACGCGTCGATCAGGATGGTCCGCTCGTGATCTTCGATCAGCACCGAGACCCGCCGGCGCCGGTTGCGTGGATTCTTCGGGTTGCAGCTCCCCCAGTGATTGCCCACCAGCGGCACGCCGCCCGACCCGCCGCATCCCAAAATCGTTACGCGCATGAAATCCCGGATCTCGGTTTGCCGTCGGTCAGGCCGAGGCCTTCAAGGATGCAGGCTTCGCCTTGTCGAACAGGCGGAAGAAGTTGGCGGTGGTGGTGTCGGCCAGCTCCGGTGCCGTCATGCCCTGGAGTTCGGCCAGGCATTGCGCGGTATGGGCGACGAAGGCCGGCTCGCATTTCTTGCCGCGGAAGGGCACCGGCGCCAGATAGGGCGAGTCCGTTTCGACCAGGATGCGGTCCTGCGGCAGGTCCTTGGCGATGGCGCGCAAGCTGTCCGACTTCGGGAAGGTCAGGATCCCGGAGAGCGAGATATAGAACCCCAGCTTGAGGGCGCTGTCGGAGAGATATTGCGTGGTGCTGAAGCAATGGATCAGCCCGCGCAGGTTTCCCTCGGCCGCCCCTTCCTGCAGCAGCGCCACCGTGTCCTCGTCGGCGTCACGGCTATGGACGATCAGCGGCAGGCCCGTGGCCCGCGCCGCCGCGATATGGGTGCGAAACACCGACTGCTGCTCGGCACGCGGGCTGCGTTCGTAGAAGTAATCGAGCCCGCATTCGCCGATGCCGATCACCTTGGGATGGCGGCTGAGCTCGATCAGCTGCTCGGCAGCGACATTGACCTCGCCCTCGGCCTCATGCGGATGGACACCGACCGTGCACCAGAGATTGTCGTGGCGCTCGGCGATGGCCAGCACCTGCGGGAACTCCTCCACGCTGGTGCAGATGGTGAGCATCGCCCCCACCCCCGCCTCGCGCGCACGGCCCAGCGCCGCGTCGAGGATCCCGGCGCGGTCGAGATAATCGAGATGGCAATGGCTGTCGACGAGCATCAGGCCTTCTTGCCCTTGGCTTTGGCGGGCGCAGCGGCGGGTGCCGGCACATCCGGATCGACGAAGCGCGGGAACACGCCTTCCGGCGCCGGCAAGGGCGTGCCGGCCTTCAGCGCGTCGGCTTCCGTCAGATGAACGAAGCTCCGCCTTCCCTGCGGCACGGCCAGCTGATCGAGCAGCTTGCCCGCGGATTCCGGCATCACCGGCTGCACCAGGATGGCGAGATAGCGCACCGTCTCGGCCAGCACCCAGAGCACCGTCGCCATGCGCGCGGGATCAGTCTTCTTCAGCGCCCAGGGCGCCTGCTCGTCGACATAGCGGTCGGCCTCGGCGACGACGAACCAGATCGTCTCGAGCCCGCGGTTGAAGGTCTGGGTCTCGATCGCCTCGCGCCAGCGCGGCAGCAGGTCCTGCGCCTGACCGAGCAGCTTCCGGTCCGCCTCGGTCAACGCCCCCTTTTCGGGCACGACCGCGCCGCAGTTCTTGTTGATCATCGAGAGCGAGCGCTGCGCCAGATTGCCCAGGCCGTTGGCGAGATCGCTGTTGGTGCGCGTGACCATGGCGCGGCGCGAAAAGTCGCCGTCATTGCCGAACGGCACCTCGCGCAGCAGGAAGTAGCGCACCTGGTCGAGCCCGTAGGTTTCGACGAGCTGCAGCGGATCGATGACGTTGCCCAGCGACTTGGAGATCTTCTGGCCTTCGTTGGTCCACCAGCCATGGGCGAAGACGCGGCGTGGCGGCTCCAGCCCCGCGGCCATCAGAAAGGCCGGCCAATAGACCGTATGGAAGCGCAGGATGTCCTTGCCGACCATATGCAGGTCGGCCGGCCAGAAGGTGCGGTAGCTCTCGCTGCCGACATCGGGATAGCCCACCGCCGTGATGTAGTTGGTCAGCGCGTCGAGCCACACATACATGATGTGGTCCGGGTCGTTCGGCACCGGCACGCCCCATTTGAAGCTGGTGCGCGACACCGAGAGATCGGTGAGTCCGCCGCGCACGAAAGACAGCACCTCGTTGCGGCGCGTCTCGGGCGCGATGAAGTCGGGATGCTTCTCGTAGAAATCGAGCAGCGGCTGCTGCCATTTCGACAGATCGAAGAAGTAGCTGGGCTCCTTGACCCAGTCGACCTCGGCGCCGGAGGGGGCCCGCTTCCTGCCGTCGGCGCCGGTGGTCAGCTCTTCCTCGCCATAGAAGGCCTCGTCGCGCACCGCATACCAGCCCTCGTAATGGCCGAGATAGATATGGCCGCGCGACAGCAGCGCCTGCCACAGCGCCTGGCAGGCCCTGATATGCCGCGCCTCGGTGGTGCGGATGAAATCGTCGTTGCTGAAATTCATCGCCACCGCCAGGTCGCGGAAGTTCTGCGAGACCTTGTCGGTGAAATCCTTGGGCGTCATGCCGGCGGCCTTGGCCGATTTCTCGACCTTCTGGCCATGCTCGTCCGTGCCGGTCAGGAAGTTGACCCGCCGCCCGTCCAGCCGCATGAAGCGCGCGATCACATCGCAGGCGAGCGTCGTATAGGCGTGCCCGATATGCGGCGCGTCGTTCACGTAATAGATCGGCGTGGTGATGTAGTAGGCGCGGGGCCCTGACATGCGTGCGGGTCTTCCGGATCGAGAACCTGGTTTGTGGCGACGAGATCCGCGGGAATGCGGAGGTGGGGCGGACGCCGAACCATCCTCCTTCGCGGCATGGCCGCTTCGGAGGACAGGCGGTTCCTGTCAGCGCCGTCCCTGCCCGGCCAAGGCTAGCATGGCGCCGATCCAGACCTGTTTCAGATCGAGATCGGCCTGCTCGGCCCCGGCGATCAGGCGCGTGACCTTTTCCCACAGGGCCAGCCATTGATCAAGTCCGCGGGACCCGGCCAGACGTCCCAGAATCTGGGCCTCTTCAGGCGGAATTCCAGGGTCCGGGCGGCCCAGGGAGGCTGTCCTCAGCAGCCGCGCCATCCAGCCTTCCAGCAGATCGGCCGCGGTGCGGAACCGGTCGCCCTCGCGATCGCGGGCGAGGCGGTCGGCGAAATCATGGACGGCCGGGATGTCGAGGTCGGGCAGCCGGCCGAGCTGCTCGCCCAGCTCGTGATAGAGCTCGAGCCCCTCCTCCTCGGCCAATGCCAGGGCGCGGCCGATGCTCCCTTGCGCCAGCCAGACCAGCAGCGCCTGATCGGCCGGCTCGAGCCCGGGCCGATAGCGGGCCAGGAGAGCGCGCACCTGCGCGTCGGCGAGCGGCTTCAGCGCCAGCCGGCGGCAGCGCGAACGGATGGTCGGCAGGAGCCGTCCCGGCGCATGGCTCACCAGCAGCAACACCGAGCGGCGCGGCGGCTCTTCGAGCACCTTGAGCACCGCATTGGCGGCATTGCGGTTCATGTCCTCGGCACAGTCCACGACGACCACACGCCAGCCGCCTTCCGCCGGCGTCAGATGCAGGAACTGGCCGATATCGCGGACGTCGCCGATGACGATCTCGCCGCGGCGCTTTTTCTTCTTCTCGTCCCAACTGCGCTCGACCGTGATGAGGTCGGCGTGACCGCCGCTCGCGATGCGCCGGAACACCGGCAGGTTGGGATCGGTGCGCAAGCCCGCGGGCGCGGCCGTCTCGGCGGCGCCGAACAGTCCCGGTGCCTCGGCCTCGGCGCCGCGGTTCGCCAGCAGATAGCGCGCGAAACGAAAGGCCAGGGTCGCCTTGCCGATGCCGCGCGGGCCCGTGATCAGCCAGCCATGCGCGAGGCGGCCCGACGCCACCGCGGCCGCCAGCGACGCTTCGGCCTCCTCATGGCCGATGAGATCGGGATTCTCGCGCGGGGCCGGCCAAGCCTGCTGCGGTTCGTCGCTCATGGAGCCTGCCTCAGTTCGGCCGGGAACGCCTCGGTCATCGCGGCGCGCAGTTTCGCCTGGACCGCATCGAGGCTGGCGGTCGCGTCGATGACACGGCAGCGTCGAGGCTCCTGTGCCGCGATCGCGAGAAAGCCCTGGCGCAGCCGCTCGTGAAAGGCCTGGGCCATGTCCTCATAGCGGGTCTCGGGCCCCCGCCGCGCGCCGGCGCGTTCGAGGCCCTGGGCCACCGGCAGATCGAGGATCAGGGTCAGGTCCGGGCGCTGCGAGCCGACGACGGCCTTCTCGAGGAGCGCAATGAAATCGCGATCGACGCCATGGCCATAGCCCTGATAGGCCAGGGTCGAATCCGCGAAGCGATCGGACAGCACCCACTGCCCCGCGGCCAGGGCCGGGCGGATGACGCGCTCGAGATGGTCGCGCCGCGCCGCGAAATGCAGCAGGGTCTCGGTCATGGGATCCCAGCGGTCGGTGGCGCCCTGGACCAGCAGCTTGCGGATTTCCTCGGCCCCGGGCGACCCGCCGGGCTCGCGGGTCAGCAGCACGTTGCGCCCCTGCCCTTCGAGCCAGGTAGCGAGACGCTTGGCTTGCGTGGATTTGCCCGCGCCCTCGCCGCCCTCGAACGTAATGAAGCGGCCGCGCGCCATCCCGTCTCCGCTCGCTCCGATCAGGCGCCGCCGCCGATATAGTGCTTGAGCGACGCGAACATGCGGCCGAAGAAGCCCAGCTTCGGCACTTCCTTGCCGGCGACCAGCGGCACTTCCATGTCGGCCATGCCGGGCACCGAGATCACCACCTTGCCCACTTCCTGGCCGGCCGTGATCGGCGCCGGGATCGGGCCATCGAACACCGCCTTGGCGGTGAGCTTGTCATGGGCCGCGCGCGGCAGCGTCACCAGCAGGTCCTTGCCGACCGCCAGCGGAACCGTCGCCTCCTGGCCCATCCAGACCGGCGCGTCGGCCAGCACCGAACCGGCCTTGGCGACCGTGTAATTGTCATACTCGCGGAACGCCCAGTCGAGGACCTTCGCCGCCTCGTCCGAGCGCTCCTGCATGCTATGGGTCCCGATCAGCACCGTGATGATGCGCCGGCCGTCGCGCTTGGCCGAGACCGCGACGCTGTAGCCGGAGATGCTGAGATGGCCGGTCTTGAGGCCGTCGACGGTCGGATCCTTGTAGAGCAGCGGATTGCGGTTGCCCTGCTTGATGCCGTTGAAGACGAACTCCTTCTCCGAGAAGTAATGATAATACTCGGGGAAGTCGGCGATCAGGTGATGGGCCAGCCACGCCACGTCATGCGCGGTCATCAGCTGCTTGGGATCTTCAAGCCCGTGCGGATTGTCGAACTGACTGTCGTTGAGGCCGAGCTCCTTGGCCTTCTTGTTCATCCGCTCGACGAAGGCTTCCTCGGTGCCGGCGAGACCTTCCGCGACCACGAGGCAGGCGTCATTGCCCGACTGGACGATGATGCCGCGGATCAGGTCCTCGACATGGATCTGGCTGCCGATGCCGACGAACATCGTCGAGCCCTCGTTCAGCGCCCAGGCTTCCTTCGAGACCGGGAAGCTGTCGTCGAGCTTGACCTCGCCCTTCTTCAGCGCCTCGAACAGCAGATAGACCGTCATCAGCTTGCTGAGCGAGGCCGGCTGGATCTGGGTTTCCGCGTTCTTGTCGAGGAGCACCGCGCCGGTGTCGAAATCCAGGACATAGGCTTCGGTCGCCGTGGTGTCGATGGATTCGGCCCGGGCGGCGGCGATCCCCAGCGACGAGGTGGCGAGAAAGGCCAAGGCCGCGAGCGCGGTCAAAGGACGTGCAGCGAGTGTCATCGTTATCCCAATCATCCTGGTTCCTCTCCCGGCAAAGTTAAAGATAACGCCGCACGGGAGCCGGCGTCGATCCATAAGAGCCGCCCATCTGGGCGTTTTCGCGGCGGGCTGCCGCATCAATCCACGACGATGCGCGCCTCGGTGTGGCCGGACTGGACCAGCTTCTCCAACAGCCGGTCGGCCTCCGGAACCGATGCGATCGGTCCCAGCCGCACGCGATAGAATTGTTGCGTGCCGACCTTGACCGGCGTCATGGTGGCGGCGCCCATGCGCGACAATTCCGTGGTCAGTTTCTGCGCGTTCGCATATTGGGTGAAGGAGCCGGCCTGGATGAAGATCCCGCTCGGCTTGACGAGCGTCTGCGTGACCCGGCCATCGGGCTGGGCCGCGGCGACGGCCCGAGTGGCCGCGGGCGCGGTGCTGGTCGTCGTGCTGGTCGCGGCCGGCGCCGTTGCGACCGTGCTTGCGGTGCTGCTCGTCGTCGAGGGCAGCGCCTGGCTGGTGACGGCCGTGGTGGGGGCCGCCGTCGGCACCGCCGGCTGCGGCTGGTCGGACGGCACGCCGCTCCCGCCGGTCAGGGCAGCCGCCAGGGCCATGCTCTCGTCGGCCAGCACCTGGACGCGGACCTTCGCGGTGCCGTTCTGGTGGAAGCCCAGCAGCTGGGCGGCGCGGCGCGACACATCGATGATGCGGCCGTTCACGAACGGCCCGCGGTCATTGATGCGCAGCTTCAGCGAGCGCCCGTTCTCGAGGTTGGTCACCTGGACGATGGTCGGGAGCGGCAGCGACTTGTGCGCCGCCGTCAGGCCGTTCTGATCGTAGATCTCGCCGCTGGCCGTGGGCTTGCCGTTGAAGTCGGGCCCATACCAGGACGCGATCCCGGTCTCGTCATAGCTATAGTCGACCTTCGGGTAGTACCAGACGCCCTCGACCTGGTAGGGCTGCCCGATCTTGTAGGCCGGCGGCGTCTGGGTGGGCTTGGTCACGACCTTGCCGGTATTGAGCACGAGCTCGGTCTCCGAGCAGCCGCCCAACAAGAGCGCAGCCGTCACGCCCAGCATCGCCGCGACCGAACCCCACCTGAGCATTTTCTCTAACGGTCCCCTATAACCCCTGGTACTTGCTCATTAACCCTGCTCGATCCGATCGGCGAGCGTGCCGACGGCGGTCGCGAAATAAGTCGAGCGATTCCATTTCATGATCGCCTTGTAGTTTCCATAGACGAGGTAGGCGGGGCCCGTCGTGTCGTCGGGCCGGACCAGCGACGCGTCGAGCTTATGGACCACCGGCAGATCGCCGCCATCGACCCGCCGCAAGCCCAGCTTCTTCCATTCCTCGAGGGGTTTTTGGATGTCGAGCGAGATCAGGTTGCTGTCGAGATGAGCCGGCAGCTTGACCTCGCGTCCCCAGGTCTGATCGGGCTTCCAGTCGTTGCCGGCAAGGTAATTGGCGATCGAGCCGAACACGTCGGCGGTCGAGTTCCAGATGTCGCGCTTGCCGTCGCCGTCGGCATCGACGGCGAAACGCAAATAGCTCGAGGGCATGAACTGACATTGCCCCATGGCGCCGGCCCAGGAGCCCAGCATGTTGCCGGCGCTGACGTCGTGATGCTCGAGAATCTCCAGGGCGTTGATCAGCTCCTTGCGGAAGAACTCGGCGCGGCGCCCTTCGTAGGCGAGGGTCGCCAGCGCCTCGACGATGCGATAATCGCCCTGCTGGGCGCCAAAATTGCTCTCGATGCCCCAGAGCGCCACGATGAAGCGCGGCTGCACGCCGTAGAGGGTGCCGATCCGGGTCAACAGGGCCAGGTTCTGCCGATAGAGGTCGCGGCCGGCCGCCACGCGCTTGTCGTTCACCACGCGCGCCAGGTAATCGACGAAGGTGATGGTGCTTTCGGGCTGCTTCTGATCGAGCGCGATCACGTCATAATTGAAGGCGACGCCCTTGAATGCTTCGTCGAGTGTGGCGGACGAGACGCCGCGCGTGGCGGCCTCCTCGCGCACGCCCTGGATCCAGGCGTTGAACTGCGTGATATCCAGGCCGGCGAAGGCCGGGCGCGAGCCAAGCATCACGGCCGGCGCCACGGCAAGAGCCAAGCCGCCCCCGGCGAGGGCGCGCAGGACGCGCCGCCGGTTCATGCCCTTCCCGCCCCGCATGGCGACCACCCCTCGACGCAAAATCCAGTTCTCCTTCGTTTGTGCCATGACCCGTCAGAGTCGGCCAAGATGCCTGGGCCTGCCCGCGTCTCTTTGACTCAGGGCGGCACTTCGGTCACGGCGCCGGCAGCCACGCATCAGTCGCACCCTGGATGCGATAAGCGACCAACCCTAACCATTCGTGAAGCGCCACCGACAAATCGGCAAAGCCGGCGATCGGTTCGATCGGCTTCAGCGGTTCGCCCTTGCCTTCGGTCCGGTAATCGACCGGATAGGGAATCACCTGCCAACCGAGGTGGCGGAAGCAACCGACCGCGCGCGGCATATGCGAGGCCGAGGTGACGAGGACCCAGTTGCCCTGCGTCTGGGCGCCCAGCAGCTGGGTAAGATGGGCGGCGTTTTCCTGTGTGGTCCGGGACGTGCTCTCGATGGTGAGCTGGGCCGGCGGCACGCCCAGATCGAGCAGCAGCCGCTCGACATAGCGCGCTTCCGGCTCCTGTCCGGGCCAGATCGAGCTGCTGCCGCCGGAAAAGATCAGCCGGGCTTCGGGATGGGCGTGCGCCAGGGCGACCGCCGCGGTCAAGCGCTCGGCGGAATCGTTGAGCACCGGCTGGCCGCGCGCCGCCGAGGCCTCGCCGTCCAGACTGCCGCCCAGCACCAGGATGCCGTCGATATGCTCCGGCAGGCTGGCCGGCGGCGGAAATCGGTTCTCGAGCGGCAGCAACAGCCACCCGCCGACCGGGAGGACCGCCAAGGCGAGGGTCAGCAGCAGTGCCAGCAGCAGAAAAACGCGCCCGCCCCGTCCGCGCCGGCGGAAGGAGCCGATCAGCGCCCCCAGCAGCAGCAAGAGGAGCCAGAGGCTCGGATCGGTGATCCAACCCAGGAATTTGCCGAGAAAGAAGGTCATGCGCGTCGATCCTTCATGCCGCGATGCCGGCTCAAGGCTCGTCTGGCGGCGGCGCCAGACGTTCGGCGCAGAGGGCGAAGCGAGACCAGGAGAAAAACCGGACCGGATCGCCCATCGAGGCGGTCGCCGCGCAACCCGCATCAACGTCCTTCGGCAGTTGCATGCCCCGCACCCGTGCCGCGGCCGTATATTCCTCGCGCCGGCAATCCAGGAGCAACGCCTGGTCATACTGCCCGGTGCCCGTGCCGGCGAACTGGACGCAATAATTCTCGGACCGGGTGTCGCGGGAGAGGCCGGCCGCCTGCTGGGGCTGGGCCGCACAGCCGGCCAAGCCTGCCGCCAGGAGCAACGGCAGGCCATGATGGAACAGGATCGTGACGCGCGCGGGACTCAGGGGGGAGCCTCGGTCGAATCCCGATCGGCACAGGCGGTCATCCCCATGGCGTCACGACCGCAGGGGCCGTCGCGATTCGCCTCATGGCCGAATCTCCTCGCGGCAAACCGGCCAGCGACTCGGACGACCCGCCGGCTCCAGGAGCGCGGATTATTGAACCCGCCTCGAAACTGTCAAGAATCAATAAGTTAGGGGGCGAGTTTCGAACCGGGCTCGGAGGAACGGCCAGTCCCGAAGGATTCCAGCGAAACGGGAAATTCCCCGGGGCTGCGGTTCCGTCGGCTCTCGGCCGGGGTTTGCGGCCATCGCGCCGCATGTTATGCGAAACCGACAGCGGCGCCGCGGGCGCAGCGGCAGCAGCGGCGTGAGAAGGGATCCATCATGGCAGGCGTCCAAGGCCGAACCGCGCTCGTGACGGGCGCGGGCAGCGCCGACGGAATCGGTTTCGCGACGGCCAGGCTGTTGCGCGAGGCGGGTGCCCGGGTCGCCATCACCTCCACCACCAAGCGCATCTTCGACCGGCTGGAAGAGCTGCCGGGCGGCGCGAAGGACAAGGCCGCCTTCACCTGCGACCTCACCGACCGGCGCGCCGCGGCCGAGCTCGTCAAGAAGGTCGAGAAGACGCTGGGTCCGGTCTCGATCCTGGTGAACAACGCCGGCATGGCGCAGACCGGCGTCAAGCAACGCCGGCAATGGGCCCATGAGATCGACGATGCCAGCTGGGACCGCCAGCTCGACATCAGCCTCAACACCTGCTTCACCCTCACCCGCGCCGTGCTGCCGGGCATGACGCGCCGGCGTTACGGGCGGATCGTCAACATGTCCTCGGTGACGGGCCCCGTGGTCGCGATCCCGCGCTCGACCGCCTATGGCACGGCCAAGGCGGCGATGCTGGGCTTCACCCGCTCGGTCGCCCTCGAATATGCCGGCAAGGGCATCACCGCGAACGCCGTCGGGCCGGGCTGGATCGCCACCAGCTCCAGCAGCAAGAAAGAGATCATCGCCGGCGACAACACCCCGGTCGGCCGCTCCGGCCGCTCGGACGAGGTCGGCCATGTCTGCGTCTTCCTCGCCTCCGAGGAAGCGAGCTATCTCACCGGCCAGCTGATCGTGGTCGATGGCGGCAACACGATCCAGGAATTCAAGGGGCCCCGGGACGTGGCGTTCTGAAAACGATCGCGACACCCCACCCGCCCGCGACGACAGCGATCGACGCTGCTTGATAAGGAACCGACCGCATGAGCTGGCATGACAAGACGGTCCTGATCACCGGGGGGTCGGGCGGCATGGGACGCGCGATCGTCGAACGCTTCCTGGCCGAGGGCGCCAACCTCGCGGTCGCGGACATCAACAGCCAGCGGCTGGGCGAGCTCGAGCGCGACATGAAGGCCGGCCCGCGGCTCCTCGCGATCCCGACCGATGTCACACGCGTTGCCGATTGCGAGCGCATGATCGCAGTGACCCTCGCGCGCTTCGGCGGGCTCGATCTGCTGGTGAATGGCGCCGGCGTCTGGGTCGAGGGTCCCTCCGACGAGGCAACCGAGGCCGAATGGGACCGCACGCTCGACATCAACCTCAAGGGCACCTTCTTCGCCTGCCGCTACGCGATCCCGGCCCTCGAAAAGGCCTCCGGCACAATCCTCAACATCGCCTCGGATGCGGGCCTCATCGGCAATGCGGGGGCGGCCATCTATTGCGCATCGAAGGGCGGCGTGGTGCTGCTGACCAAGGCGCTGGCGCGCGAGCTGGCGCCCCGCGGCATCCGGGTCAATGCGATCTGTCCCTGCGATGTCGAGACGCCGATGCTGAAATACCAGGCCGAGACCTATGGCGAGAGTAATCCCAAGGCCTATTTCGACAAGCTGCTCGCGATCTATCCGCAAGGGGCCCGCGCGCGTTTCGCGCGTGCCGAGGAGGTCGCCGAGTTCGTGTTCCAGATCGCCTCGCCCAAGCTCACACCCATCACCGGTGCCGCCCTGTCGATCGACTTCGGCACCACCGCGGGACTCTGACGCCATGACATCTCCGACTTCCTTCCTCGAAGAACCGCTCGCCCTCTCGGCCCCCCTGGCGCGCGAGATCGCGCCAACCCTTTGTCATCGCGATCCCGCCAGCGGCGAGAGCTGCGCCTGGTATCACGGCTTCTGGCAATATCTGCGCCTGTTCGATTTCATCACCACGCCGCGCGACCATGCCGAGTTCTATCGGGCGGCGCTGACGCCGGCGATCGCGGCCGGGCAGCGCCGCGTGCTGATCTCCGGGACGGCCGACTATGCGCTGCTCCATTGCCTGCGCTGGATCTTCGAGGCGCAAGGCGCCAGCCCCACCGTCACCGTGCTGGATCTCTGTGCCACGCCGCTGCGCCTCAATGAATGGTATGCCGCACGCCATGGGCTGGCGGTCCGAGCGGTCCGCAGCGACATTCTCGCCTACAGCCAGGCCTCGCCCTTCGACATGATCTGTACCCATTCCTTCCTCGGGCGCTTTGCACCGGAGGTCCGGCCGACGCTGGTGGCGCGCTGGCATGAGCTGCTGCGGCCGGGCGGCCGTGTGGTCACGGTCAACCGCATCCGGCCCGAGGCGCCCGAGCGCGTCGGCTTCACGCCCGCCCAGGCCAAGGGCCTGCGCGAGCGCGTGCTGGCTGCGACGGCGGCGGCGCAGGACCGGATCGACGTCTCGCCGGAAGTCATCGCGACCATGGCCGACGCCTACGCCCACGCCAAGCAGAAGACCCACCCGGTGCGCTCGGTGGCGGAGCTGGAAGAATTGTTCCACGGGGCCGGTTTCCGCCTGGAGCAGGTGGTCGTGGCGCCCGTCGGTCCGCGCTCGACGCAGGCGCCGCTCGGCCCCACCATGTCGGGCGGCGCCAACTACGCCCAGATCATCGCGATCCGCGACTGACCGGCGGCGTTATCGGGGCGGCGGGTTGTCGATCTCGCTGATGAAATTCTCGAGCTTCCCGGCGGCGCTGATGGGAATCTCGTCGACATAGACGAAATCGATCTCGAAGGGGATCGGCAGCCGCGTCAGGATATGGGCGCGCAGCGTTGTTTCTTCCTCGGGCGTCAGGGGCCGCTCGACGGCGAGGCGCCCCTGCAGGCGCTGCAGCGATTTCTGCACGAACTGATGCTGGCGGATCGGCGCGATCTCCCGGAAGCGCCGCGAACCGAAGGAGGGCCAATAGCGCCCGCCATCGGGCGTGGTCAGCATGTTGCGCACACGTCCCTGCACCTGCTCCAGGACGGGCAGCCCGCGGCCGCAATCGCAAAGCGCGCCGACCTTGGCGTAATCGCCGACCGCGTAACGCAGCAGTGGCATGGCGAAGTTGAAGAGCGGCGTCACCACGACACGACCCACCTCGCCCGGGCGGCAAGCCCGCCCCTGTTCGTCGAGCACTTCCAGCAGGACGGTTTCGCTCTGGACATGGAGGTGATTCTCGCGCGCGGGGCATTGCAGCGCCAAATAGCCGATCTCCTTGCAGGAATAGACATCGGCGATGGACACGCCCCACGTCTCGCGCACCAGGGTGCGCGTTTCGGGCGGCAGCAATTCCGCGATCGACAGGACCTGGCGCAGATTGCTCGGCCGCATCCCGGCGTCGCCGCAATATTGGGCCAGCGCCGCGAGGTTCGAGGGATAGGTCAGCAGGTAGTGCGGGTTCTTCCGCATGAGCCAGTCGGCCTGCTGCGCCACCGACGCCAGGAGGCTGAGACGGGCCGCCTTTCCCGTCGGAAACGGATAGGTCCGCTGGTCGCCCCATCGCGGCAGATCCTCGCCGTCCGGCGGCAGCGCCATGTCGCTCCTTTCGAACTTGCGGATGACGGCGAAGAAGCCGGAAAAATCGCGCTGCTGCCAGAGCGCCTCGCGCAGGCCCACGGCGCGGAACCAGGTTTGTGCCAGGTCGCTGGTAACGATCCGCACCGGCTGGCCCGTGGAGCCCGAGGTACGGATCTCGTGACGACGGCCGTGATGCTCCGGCAGGTCCTTCGACAGCAGCTTGTTGCCGGCGGCCTGCACTTCGGGACGGGTCAGGACGGGCAACTGCGACCAGCTCGCCTCGTCGAGCACCATGCCCCGGTGAAATCCCGCCTGTTGCAGCCGCTCGGCATAGAACGGAATCGTCGCCGCGGCATGGCGCAGCAGCGCCTTCAATTGCTCGAACTGGGCCTGGCGCAGACGCTCCGGCCTCCACCATTGGCTGTCCTGCAGGCGATGCTGCAAGCGATGCATCATGCGCGCGACGGGAGTCCCGGGCGGCGGCAAGGGCAGATCGTTCGCGGACTTCCTTGTATTCAAGGCCATACCAAAGGTCCTCGCGGTTGCGGCATGCCGAGAAGCTCGATGAAGCCCAGTGCCGCTGCCAGAGCGAGAGCAGCGCAGAGCAACGCCACCCACCAGGGGGCACCCCGCCATTTGACATAACCGCCGACATAGAGCGGCAAGCCGATCGCGAAGCCGAACAGCCAGACCAGAGGCACCGCCGCGATCAGGCCGAGCATCGCCCGCAAGGCCGGTCCGACCGGCACGGCGGAAGCGGGCTCGACGGAACTGTCGGCCGGCCCGGCGCGCACCGCCCTGCCTCTTTCGCGCAGGCGTTCGGCGAGGCGCAAGACACAGAGGCCGACCGTCGCCACGGCCAGCGCCGCCGGAAAACCCAGCACGCGGAGCCCGTGATGATAGACCAGGGCATCGAGCGTCAGGGCCACGAGGAGCAGGAGTGCGATCAGCCCCGGAAACAGCAGCTCGCTGTCGCGCAACGCAGGTCTCATCGGCGCCTCAGCAGCAACTGCACCGCCGGGCGCCAGAACATGCCGGCCAGGAGCAGCAGGCCGATCGCGAGCGTGGTCGGCCGCAGCAGAAAGCCCGCGCCATAAGCCTGAAGCGAGATTCCGAAATAGGTCTCGACCAGGTGGCCCAACACGAATCCCAGCACCAGCGCGGCGCGGCCATAACCCAGCCCCTGCATCGCCAGCCCGAGGCCGCCGAAGAGGAAGGTGACCGCAATATCGGCGAAACTGCCTTCGACCGCATAGACGCCGAGCAGCACGATCGCCATCAGCACGGGGGCCAGAACGCGGCCCGGCAAGGCGCTGACGCTGACCAGCGGCCTTGCCAGGGCCAGCATCATGACGGCCGACAGGACATTGGCGACTGCCAGCGTCAAGGTCAGCCCGATCGCGAGATCCATATGGGTTTTCAGGAAGCGGGGTCTCGGCTCGAGACCGAGCAGTTGAAAGGCGCCCAGCATCAGCACCATGCCGGAGCTGCCCGGAATGCCGAGTGCGAGGGTCGGCACCAGCGCCCCGCCCTCCTTCGCGTTGTTCGCCGATTCCGGCGCGATCACGCCTTCGATCGCGCCCTTGCCGAACGCGTCGGCATTGCGTGCCGTCTGCTTCGCCGTTCCATAGGCGATGAAGGAAGACGCCTCGCCGCCGATACCGGGAATGATTCCGATCAACACGCCGAGCAGCGAGCAGCGCAGAGTCAGCGCCCAATGGCGAAGCGGCGCCAGGATGCCGTCGACGATCTGGCGCGCCGGCATCCCGCCCTCGGCCTTGGCCGGGCCGATGGCCGAGCCGGTCATGGCCAGGCGCACCAGCTCCGGAATGGCGAAGAGGCCGGTCACCACCGGCACGACGCGGAAGCCGTCGAGCAGATAGTCGCTGCCGAACCAGAAGCGCGGCACGCCGGTCGTCTGCTGATAGCCGACCATGGCGAGACAGAGGCCGAGGCCGCCGGCGATGAGACCCTTGGTCATGCTGCCTTTGCCGAGAATGGCGAGGCAGGCGACGCCGGCGAGCGCCAGGAGGAAGGTTTCGGGCGACCCCAGGAGGAACACCACCGGCTTCAGCACCGGCAACAGGAATCCCAGCGCCAAGGCGCCGATCACGCCGCCGATGGCCGAGGCCGAGAGGGCCGCCGCGATGGCATAAGCCGCACGGCCTTGCCGCGCCAACGGCTGGCCGTCGATCAAGGTGGCGGCCGAGGGTGGCGCGCCCGGCACGCCGAAGAGAACGGCCGTGACCGAGCCGCCGTTATAGATCACGGCATGGACCGACAGCAGGAAGGCCAGGCCCGGCAACGGATCCATGCCCTGCACCAGCGGCAGCAACAGCGCCAGGGCCGTGACGCCGCCGATGCCGGGCAGCAGGCCGAAGAACAGCCCCAGCGACATGCCGATGAGGATCGCCAGCATCACGTCCCAGCGCAGGAACGCGATGGCGCCCTGGGCGAAGATATCGAGCGCGCTCATGCGAACCGGTCGCCGCGTCTGCTCAGGGCCGCCCCCTACTCGCTCACCAGCAGCGTCTTGAGCGTCTCGCGATGCGCGTCGTCGACACCGGTCAGCAGATCCAGGGACTGCCCGCGCACGAAATCCGGCGTCTGGTAGACCAGAACCCTGTCGGCCGTTGCCGCGGCCGCCAGCACCGCCGGGTCGCTCAGCACCTTTTGAAAGGCATCCTGGAGAAACCGGGCGCGATCGGCGGGAAGATCGGGAGGGCCGATAATGGTACGGGTCACTTCGGCAACACGAACGCAATATTCCATCCACCAGCTGGCGTCGGCGGTCAGGGTGGCCTGCTCGAACACCGTGGGGAGGTCGGGAAACAGGGTCGAGCGCTCATGGCCGATGGCGGCGATCGGCAGAAGCTGACCGTCCTGCGCATAGCTATGCGCCGAGCTGGCGGTGACGATGATCCCGTCCACCTCGCCGCGCATGGCGGCGAGCGACGCTTCGTTGGAGCCCTTGTAGCCGGTGATGAGGTTGGACGGGATCGCCAGCGCATGCGTGAAAACGCTGATCCACAGACCTTGACCCGTCGACCGACCCGAGGCTGCCCATTTCACCGGATGATCGGCAGAGATCAATTCCGCCAGGCTACGGAAGGAGGAGCGCGGGCTCAGCATCACGATCGGCGTATCCGCGCCCAGACCGGCGATCCAGGTCATGCGCTGGAGATCGAAGCTGGCCCCTTCCTGGCCGAGGAGCTGGGCCAGCGCCGCCCCCGAACCGGAAACGATCATCATGAGGAGGCCGTCCGGGTCGGCATCGTAAATCTGATTGAGCGCCAGCAGCCCGCCGGCACCCGGACGATTTTCGACGAGCACGTCCCCGCCCAGCTCCTTCGCCAGGAACGGCGCCAGCAACCGCGCGTAGCTGTCATAACCACCGCCTGCGCCCGATCCCACGACGAGGCGAACGGTGCGGCCGCGGTAATAGTCGGCGGCGGTCCCGGCAGCCTGGACTTGGGAAGGGAACCCGGCGCCTCCGACCGCGCCCGCGGCAATGATCGCGAGCAGCCACGCGGTCGCGCTGCGGCGCCCCGAATCGACGACCTCGGCCATGCTTCCCCCCGCCTGCCCCTCGACTCCGCATTCTAGACCGGTCGCCCGATTGCGCCATGGGCCGAACCGGGCGCCCGCGACAGCCCCAAGCCGGCGCGAGCCCTTCTCCCTTCTTATCGCACAATCAATGGCTTGAAGGGGATCGAAGACATCATCGCGGCCGGGCCCCCGGGCCGGAAGTCCATCGTAAGCCCGGCCAGGTTCGAGACCGACGCGCAAAAGGGGGAGGCACGCCAGCCGCCATAGGCATCCCTGGATAAGACTGTATTCTCACCTTGTTAGGGGATTTTCGGCATATCAGACAGCAGGCGATCGCACCGTCGATCGCAAATCGACGGATGGGGGCCGTTCGTCATGAAATTTGTTCTTCTCGGGTCGACCGCGCTGGTCGGCGTCGGACTCGTTGCGGGCAATGCCCAGGCGGCGCAAGGCATCCAACTGGGCCTCGGCGGGTACTACGAGGCGGCGGCGGGCCTCGTCTTTTCCCAGAGCAACAATGACGGCGAACCCGGCGCCCATACGCGCGACGTCGTCTTCCGCCAGGATGTCGAGGTCCATTTCAAGGGCGAGGCCAAGCTCGACAATGGCCTGACGGTCGGTGCGCGCATCGAAATGGAAGGCCAGCAGTCCAACGACCAGATCGACGAAGTCTGGGCCTATTTCAAGGGCGGGTGGGGTCAGGTCCGCTTCGGCGATGACGACGATGCGAGCCGGCAACTGCACTATCTGATCCCCAGCGCTTCCGAGCTGTTCGGCGTCGATACCCCGGACTTCGAGTTTTCGAACAACCACGGCAACAACTTCAACAACGGCTCGTTC
This sequence comes from Hypericibacter terrae, assembly GCF_008728855.1. Taxonomy (GTDB): domain Bacteria; phylum Pseudomonadota; class Alphaproteobacteria; order Dongiales; family Dongiaceae; genus Hypericibacter; species Hypericibacter terrae. The sequence goes on from NZ_CP042906.1 coordinate 2,782,586, forward strand.
CAGACGAACAGCACCATGCTGAATATCTCGAGCGACGCCACGAAGATCATCTATTTCAGCCCGACCTTTGCCGGTTTCTCCTTCGCCGTGTCCTTCGCTCCGGATCGGCGCGGCGAGAACAGCTATTCCTACTGGTCGGGGCCCGGCGGAACGACCCTGAGCAACAATTCAGGGCAGGTTCAGAACGTCATCTCGGCGGCCCTGAACTTCGAACACGACTTCAATGGCATCGACCTCGCGACCGGTATCGGATTTGGCGAGGGTCAATTCGAGTCCACGGGCGGGAACCACAATGTGCAGACCAGCTGGGGCCTCGACGGCCATCTGATCGTGACGTTCGCCGGCTTCACGGTCGGTGGCGCCGGTCTCTACTTCGATAACTGGCAGAGCGCCAGCGGCGCCGATTATTGGGTCGCGGGTCTCGGCGCCACCTACAATTGGGATGCCTGGACCGTCGGTCTGGCCTGGTCGCATGGCGACTATGAATATGCGACAAGCGGCGGCTCGTCCGACAGGATCGACATCGTCGAGGTGACCGGCCGCTACGATCTCGGTCCGGGCCTCTCGCTGGATGGCATGGTCGGCTACAACACCATGAATGCCGGCGGCGGCACCGGCCACCAGGACGACAATACCTGGGAAGGCGGCGTGGGATTCTTCATCGGGTTCTAGGTCGGGATGGCCCGCGGGCCGGACCCCTTGCGTGACAGGTCGAAAAGCAACCTTGTCAGCGCGTGCCGGACTTCCGAAGGACATCCACCAGATTCGCCCCACCTGAATTTGCTCCGCCATGGCGTTGACGGTTGACCACCATGCGGTCATGGAGCCGCTCGATCGCCTCGCTGCCGGTACGGACGAAGAGACCGGGCAAGAAGGCGTGCATCACGCAGGCGAGCGAGGCGTTGAACAGGCGCAGGCCGAATCCCATGGCCACCCTCCAATGCCCGCCAGGGCTGTTGTCAGATGGGATGGCAGCAATTGTGCATAGCCGTCATAGCCGCCACCGGCGCCCGAGCTCGCTACTAAATGAACCGCCCGGACGCGATAGAAATCGGCGGCGGTTCCCTCGAAGCCCCGGGAAAACATCACGGTCAAAGCGGTTGCGATCGCGGCCCCGCTCGAAAGCAGCCATATGCTGACGCGACGACGTCCGCGATCGATGATCCCGACCATGTCCAGCCCTCTGCCCCCAGGACACGCTCGCGCGCACCCGCGCGAAGACCATGATTCGGCATTCCCGCGATGATGCAATGCAACATCGCCAACCCTGGGAAGCCATTCCGGCGGTTATGAAATATCTGTCTACCCCGGCAGATTGCTTGACCGGCCTCCCTGCCGACCTATCATCGGGCTGACGCGACGGTTCTTTGCCCGTCGCCAAGGGCCCAAGGGAATTGCACTACGACCGGGCGTCGGACGCGCGAAACAGTGGGACGGCCGCCCGGGTTTGTTGGCTTTGCCAATCACAAAGAAAACCCGAGGAGACTCTCATGTTGTTCGAACAGGGGATCAGTCGCAGGTCGTTGTTGCGGCAAAGCATCGGCAGTGCCGCGGCCTTGCCGCTCATCGGCCAGCTTTCGTCCAGAGCGTTCGCTGCCACGAAGGGCACGGTTCAGTTCGCGGATATCGGCGTCGGCGATCCGGGCGGCGACTGGTCGAAATACACCGCCGCCTCGGGCTGGGGCGTCAATCTCGTCGCCTTCGGCAATGCGCCCTCGGCCATCCTCAATGTGCTGATCGCGGGCGGCGGCCAAGGCACCTATGACATCATCAATATCGTCGGCGGCATGCAGAAGCCGCTGGTCGAGAACAGCCTCATCGATGAGATCGACACGAGCAAGATGCCGAACTGGGCCAAGGACAGTTTCGTGCAGAAATACCTGACACAAGGCACGCCGGGGTTCGACTTCATCGGCTATGACAAGAAGATCTATGGCGTGCCGACGGTGATTCAGGGCGATTCCTTCGCCTATCTGCCGGAAGCGACCGGCGGCGAGCTCACCTCCTATGGCGCGCTGTTCGACCCCAAATTCAAAGGCTATGTCGCGCTCGAGGACAACTACACCACCGCGGGCCAGAAGACGGCGCTCTATATGAAGGCCGCGAAGCTCGCGACCATCGAGGATCCGCACGACATGACGCCCGGCGAGATCAAGGCCGTGGTCGATTTCCTAATCGAGAAGAAGAAGGAAGGCCAGTTCCGTGTGATCTGGAATTCCTTCGAGCAATCGGTCGGCCTCCTCGTCAACAAGGAGGTCTATGTCATGGATTGCTGGGAGCCGATGGTGTTCGTGGCCAACAGCAAGGGCGTGAAGGCCGTCTATGCCAAGCCGAGCGAGGGTTACCTGCTCTGGGCCATGGCCGCTTATATCGTCAAGAACCCGAACCGGACCCAGGAACAGACCGCCGCCGCCTATGCTCTGCTCGATTTCATGTTGGGCGGCTGGTATGGCGCCAAGATCACGAGCCTGCGCGGCTATATGACGAACCCGCAGGCCGTGTCTTATGCCAAGGCCAACACCGGCGAATTCAGCGCCGACGAGGCGGCCAAGGTCGAAGCCATCACCAAAGGCGTCGAGGCCAAGCTCGCCCAAGGTGGCACCTGGCAGAATCGCTGGCCGAAGAATGTCGAGACTTACGAATCCGAGTGGGCGCGTTTCAAGGCCGCGTGATCTTCCTTCATCCCGAGAAGGGTCCGCTCGAAAGAGCGGGCCTCTTCTCCTCGTGCAATCACCGGACCCTTCATGGCGCTGAGACCGGGTGATCTGGCAGGACAGGCCGGCGGCCGGGCCCTGATGGCCCTGCCCGCTGCTTTCGTCTCGATCTTCCTGCTGATCCCACTGGCGCTCAGCATTGTCATCTCCTTTTGGGAGCGCGCGGGTTTCAAGCTCAAACCCGCCTTCACCCTCGCCTCCTATACGGACTTCCTGGGCGGCGTGCGGCTGGTGGTGCTCGAGCGAAGTCTGGTGGCCGCGGGAATCTCGACCGCCATCGGCCTCGCGATCGCCTACCCCATCGCCTATTACCTCGCGCGCCATATGCGCCGCGACCTGGCGCGGAGCATCCTCTTCCTCTTCTCCGTGCCGTTTCTGGTCAATTACGTCATCCGCACCTTCGCCTGGACCTATCTTCTCGGCCGCACGGGACCGATCAACGAGGCGCTGCAGGCGGCAGGGCTGGTCGGTAAATCCGTCGACTGGCTGCTTTTCAGCGACTTCTCGGTCCAGGTCGGATTCGTCACCTCCTACATGCCGTTCATGGTGTTCCCGCTCTGGCTCTCGATCAGCGGGATCGACCGGCGCCTGACCGAAGCCAGCTGGATCCTCGGTGCCCATCCCTGGGGCACCTTCCTGCGCATCACCTTGCCGCTGTCGTTGCCAGGAATCTTCGCTGCCGCGATTTTCGGCTTCGTCGGCGCGTTCGGCGACAGCGCCGTGCCGATCATCCTGGGCGGGGTCGGCTATCAGATGATCGGCAACTCGATCACCTCAACGCTCGACGTGCTGAACTATCCGCTGGCGGCCGCCATGTCGAGCGTGGTCATCCTCGCCATGCTGCTGTTGCTCGGATTCTGGTTTCTCGCCTTCGATCTGCGATCCTTCCTCGGCAAGATCGTGCGCTGGCGGGTCTGATGCGCAGGCACCGATCATGAACCGCAGCCATCTGCTCCATCTCCTCGCCTGGAACGGCATCGCCTGGGTGCTGCTGCTGCTCTATCTGCCGCTCGTGCCGCCTTTCCTATTCTCGTTCAGTGCGGATGGAACCGTCGGCGGATTGGCGACACCGACGCTGCGCTGGTATGCGGAGCTGCCGAATAATCCCCTGCTGACTAAATCCATCGGCACGACACTGGTCGTCGGCATCATCGTGGCCCTCGCCACGCCGCCCCTGGCGCTGCTGGGGGCCATGGCCGTGCGCCGGTCGCGCTTCAAGCGGCTGTTGCTGATGATGATGCTCTTGCCGCTTTTCATCCCCGGCGTGAGCCTGGGGCTCGCGAGCGCCTTCTTCTTCCGGCTGTTGGAGCTGCCGCCCTCCTTATGGTCGATTGCCGTGGTCCAGGTCCTCTGGGCCCTTCCCTTCTCGACCATCATCATCTTGACGGTCATGTCCACTTTCGACCCGGTATTCCTCGAAGCGGCCTACATCCAGGGCGCCAATCGCTGGCGCGCTTTCATCGATATCGAGCTGCCGCTGATCTGGCCAGGCCTCATGGGGGCGGCTGTCTTCGCGCTGATTCTCTCCTTCAACGAGACGGTTCGCACCGCCCTGGTGCAGGGCCCTTACAACACGATCCAGACTTATATTTGGGCGACCTATCTCCAGGTCGGGTTGTCGCCGACCCTGCATGCCTTGATGAGTCTGCTGATCGCCCTGACCCTGGCACTGGTGGTAGTGTTATTAGCCTTCTCGCTGCGCCAGCCGCGGCGGCTTCGCATCAACCCTGCAGCGCGATCAAATCCTCGCGCGCCAGCCCGACCATGATGGTGGTCCCGGGCGCCGCGAGGCTTCGGCTCGTCGCGCTTGCGACCGCCGTCTGCCCATCGGCGAGCTGCAGCAAATAATCGACGACCGTCCCGCGATAGGTCACCTCCAGTACCTTGGCCTGGAACCGGATCGGATAGGTTCTGACATCGTCGAGATGCAGATTTTCCGCACGGATGATGAAGGCCGCCGGACCATCACCTGGAATTCCATCGCCGGAAAGCGCGATCTCGGCGCCACCGATCCTGACACGCGGGTTGCCGGCAGCATCGCGTTCGACCTTGCCTTGCAGGATGTTGCACCCCCGGAAGAAGCCGGCGACGAAGCGCGTGCGCGGCCGGCGATAGAGCCGCTCGGGCTCGTCGCATTCGGCGCAGACCCCGTGATTCAGCACCGCAATGCGATCGCTCATCGTCAGCGCTTCCTCCTGGTCATGGGTGACATAGATGAACGTCGTCTGTGTCATGCCATGGATGCGTTTGAGCTCGCTCTGCATGGTCCGCCGGATCTTCTCATCCAGCGCCGACAAAGGCTCGTCCAGCAAGAGCACGGCCGGCTGCGGCGCCAAAGCCCGCGCCAGGGCCACCCGCTGCTGCTCGCCGCCGCTCAAAAGCGTGGCGTTCTTGCCGCCATGGCTCGAGAGGCCGACCAGCTCGAGCATCTCGGCTGTACGAGAGGCGATCTTCTCCGCAGGCCAGCCGCGCACCTTGAGCCCATAGCCGACATTCTGCGCCGCCGTCATATGCGGAAAGATGGCGTAGCTCTGGAACATCATGCCGAGATTGCGCCGCCAGGGCGGCACATGGGTCACATCTTTGCCGGCGATGGTGATGCGGCCGGAATCCGGCCGCTCCAGACCGGCGATCATGCGCAAGACTGTGGATTTCCCTGAACCGCTGGGCCCCAGCAGGGTGAAGAACTCGCCCTGCTCGATCGAGAGGGAAAGATTGTTGGCCGTGACGGCGCCATCGAAACGCTTGTTCACTCCCGACAGCTCAACGATCGTCTCGCCCAAAACCGGCCCCGTCATCCACCGAGTTCGTCGGCACAGACCTCGAGGGCCAGATCCAGCGCGCGGCGCATCACCGCCAGATCCATGGATGCGAGGTCGGCGCGCTGCCCCAGCTCCTGCGTACCCTCGCGCCCGACCTCGGCGATCAACTCCGCTACCTGGGCCGGCATGTAAGGCACATGCATGAAACCACAAAGCCGCTGGCCGCCCTGCTTCTCGAGCGTTTCGAGGCAGGCATAGAGCGTCGCGTTGCAGAGGAAGGTCCCGGCCGTCTCGGAGAGCCTCGCCGGCACGCCTTCGGCCAGGATGCGCTCCTGGATCCGGCGCACCGGCCAGCTCGCCTTCAGTGCCACGGCGCCATTGCCCTGGACATCGCCGTCGCGAATCCGGCTACCGGCATTATCGGGTATGTCGAAATCCGCGAGATTATGAGCGAAGCGTTCGAGCCGGATCATGGTTTCGCCCGGCCAGAGGCCGACGCTGATCACAAGGTCGGGTCTCTCGGCCTCGATGAGATCCTGGAGCCGCGCCTGCAAGCCGTCGAATTGAACCGGAAGCCCGCGGCCCGCGACCGTCAGGCCCGCGATCGAGGCGCCGTCGATCCCGCGCGCGAGCTCAAAGGCGGGGTTGCTGCCCCGCCCGCCATAGGGCTCGAAACCCGTAACCAAGGCCTTGCGCTGCCGCATGAGGCTTGCCTCCCGATGAAAGGGCGGCGAAGCCTAACAAATCCCCGGCGGCGAGGCGAGCGTGACGCCTCAGCCTGCCAGTCGCGATCCCTCGGGATGGATGGCGCCGGAGAAGAGCAGCACTGTGCGGCCCATCAGGGTCACGCGCGCGCCACGGTCGAGGCCGATCACGATGCCGCCGCGTTGCGAGAGCTGGCGGCCGACCAGGCGCTTCTTGCCCAGGCGCGCCGACCAGTAAGGCACCAGGGCCAGATGGGCCACGCCGGAGACGGCATCCTCGGGCACGCCATTGGCAGGGGCGAAGAAGCGCGAGACGAAGTCGATGCCGGCCTCGTCGGCGGGCGCCGTCACCATGACCGCCGGCAGATCGAGCGCCGCCAGGGCCGCCATGTCCGGCTTCAGCGCGCGGATCTGATCCGCCGTCTCATAGAGCGCCATGTAATGCTTGGCCGCGAGCACCTTCGCCGGCGTCAGACCCAGCGCCTGGGCGACGGGAACCGGATGTTGCGCCGGAATCGAATGCAGCGCCGGAAAATCCATGGCGAGGGTCTCGCCCTCGCGCTTCACCGTGATGGTCTCCGCGCCGGAGCGGAACCGCACCTCCTGCAGACCGGGTTCGACCTCGCCCAGCACCACATGCGCCGCCGCCAGGGTCGCATGGCCAATGAGATCGACCTCCCGTGTCGGCGTGAACCAGCGGATCTCGTAAGTGCCCTTGCTGCCCACGACGAAGGCCGTTTCTGACAGGTTGAGCTCGGCCGCAATCGCGAGCAGCAAGGACTCCGTCGGCCAGGCGGGGAGCACGCAGACCGCCGCCGGGTTGCCGGCAAAGGGACGCTCCGCAAAGGCATCCACCAGATAAAGCGGGATGCTGGTCGCCTGGCTTGTCGTCATATCCGTTTCCTCATCTTCAGATCGCCGCGCCGTCGCAGCAGCCGGCCGCCGGATCGAGCAGCAGGCCCTGCCGGTCTTCGACGGCCTGGCCGATCGCGAGCACCGTTTCCTCGTCGAAGGGCCGTCCGACGATCTGCACGCCCATCGGCAGGCCGGTGCTGTGCAAGCCGCTCGGGACCGACATCGCCGGCGCGCCCGTCATGTTGAAGAAGGAAGTGAACCGCGTCAGCGCATTGCCGACCGGCTCCTCCAGCCCATCCGTCGCCACCGCGACCGTGCCGAGCCTGGGCGCCACGATCGGGCAGGTCGGCGTCACGATAGCATCGACGCCCGCCAGCGCCGCTTCGGTCTCGCGGAGATATTTCTCGAGCATGCGCTGGGCCCGCACATAATGCTCGGCCAGAATGAACTGCGCGAAGGCCAGGCCGCTGCGCACATCCTCGCCATAGAGGGCCATCTTCTCCGGCAGATAGCGTCGGTGATAGGAAAGCACCTCCGGCATCTGCAGCAGCAGCGATACGGTGCGCGCCTGGGCCAGATCCGGCAGCGTCACCGGCAGGAGCGTGGCGCCGCGCTCGGCGAGGCGGGCCAGGCAGCGGCGCGTGGCCGCCAGAATCTCGGGGTCGGCATGCTCGAAGAAATGACGCTCGGGAACGCCGATGCGCAAACCTTTTACGCCACGCGTCAAGGCTTTTGCGTAGTCGGGCACGACCCATTCGGCCGAACCGCTGTCGCGCGGGTCGTGGCCGGCCAGTGACTGCAGAACCAGCGCCGCGTCGCCCACACAGCCGGCGATCAGCCCGACATGATCGAGCGACCAGCAATAGGGGATCATGCCATCGCGGCTGACGCGGCCATAGGTCGGCTTCAATCCCACGAGGCCGCAGAGCGCGGCCGGCACGCGGGTCGAGCCGCCGGTGTCGCTGCCAAGCGCGAAACAGGCGAGCCCCTGCGCCACCGCGACCGCCGAGCCGCTGCTGGAGCCGCCGGCCATGCGGCCCGGGCCCCAGGGGTTTGGCGGCGTGCCGAAGCGGGCATTCTCGCCGGTCGTGCCATGCGCGAACTCATGCAGGTTGGCCTTGCCGATCAGGATGGCGCCGGCCGCATTAAGCCGCTCGATCGCGGCGGCATCACGATCGGACTGCCAGCCTTCGAGCACCCGCGAGCCCCCCGTGGTCGGCAGGCGGCGCGTCTCGAACAGATCCTTCGCGGCATAGGGCACGCCCGCCAGCGGCCCCGCGATCTCGCGCCGCTCGCATCGCCGCGCCGCATCGCGTGCACCCTCGCCATCGACCGAAATATAAGCCTTGGTCTTGTCGTTGAGGCGATCGATCCGGTCCAGCAGCCGATCGATCATGCCCGTGACCGAGGCCGTGCCTTCGCGGGCCGACGCCGCCAGCCGCGCCGCGGATTCCGTGAGGCAGGGCGCGGGCATCAAGGCCTGCGCTTCTTGTCGGGGAGGCGTCCGGGCAAGCCGGTCGCGCCGAGGTCGAGGCGGCACAGCGCCTCGACCTCGGTCAGGAATTCCGGAAAACCGGTGATGACACCGAATTGCGGTGCCACCAGACCGTCGAGTTCGGCATCGGGCCACCCGACGCTCGGCAGCTCCTCCACCATCCGGCGCAGGCTGTCGCGCGTGACGCGTCGCATGGAAGGCGCTCCTCCGGGCCGAGGCCCGGCGCTAGAGGACGGTCAGGCCGCGCGGGAACTCGGTCAGATAGTCGAAACCCTTCTCGGTCACGATGATCGAATCGCCAATGCGGGTGCCGTAGCGCCCCTTGACCGTGATCCCGCCATCGACCGCGAAGGCCATGCCGGCCTGCAGCTTCGTCTTGTCGCCCTTCTTGAGCTGCGGGTCCTCGAGGAAGGAATAGCCGATGCCCCGCCCCGTCCGGTAGGAGAGGCCGAACCCGGCCGAGCGATAGACCTCCTCGGCGGCGGCATTGACGTCCTCGGCGACGGCGCCCGGTTTCACCAGCGCCAGGGCCGCCTGCTGCGCCTTGACCGTCGTCTCGTAGGTCTTGGCCTGCTCGTCCGTCACGCTGCCGACGAAGAACTCGCGATCGAAGCCCAGCTTGAAATGGCGGAAATTCGCGATGCCGCAGAAGCAGAGATAGACCGGGTCGCCCTTGGCGATGCGCTTCACGGTCGAGCGGCGGTGGACCATGCAGGTATGCCGGCCCGACTGCATGATCTGCAGGTTGTAGATCGTCGGCGAGACATACTCGGCGGCATCGCTGTTCTGCAGCAGCTCGGCCGCCTTGCGCGTGCCGCCGGCGATGACCGCGAGCGCCACCTCATATTCGGGCACGCCCTCGGCGATGGCGGCCTTGCCGGCCTTGCCCATCGCGACCGCGACCTGCCCGGCCTGGCGCATGATGGCGATCTCTTCCGGCGACTTGATCATCCGCATCTTCGAGATCAGCTGGCTGCCCTCCACCAACTCGGCACCGCCGGCCGCATGGCGCAGGGCCTCCGTCACCTTGGGCGGCGTCTTGTGGTTCTCGAACATGATGCGGCGGCTCTTGTGGGTCGCGAAGAACGCGTCCACATGCTTCATCCACTCGCCATCCACGCCGTCGACCCAGTCGCGGATGTCCTCGACCCAGGTCTGGTTGTGCATCAGCTCGGATTCCATCAGCGGGGTCACCAGGGTCGGCGCGCCCGAGCGCGGGACCAGCAGCAGAGTCGCGCGGTCCCACTCCATGCCCAGATAGCCGAAGCAGCCCGAGAAAAAGAAGATCGAGTCCGGATCCGCCAGCAGAAAGGCATCGATCCTCTCGTCGGCCATCCGGCGCTGCAGCTCAGTCGTGCGCTGTTGAAAGACGTTGGTCATGGCGGACCCTTCCGGTCGGTGGTGATGGGTTCTCCTGTTCTGTATACCGGTGGAGGCGCGTGGCCGCAAGTGAGCGCCGCGCCCTGAAGAGGCCTGATTTCCTATCCGTTCGCCCTCAATATCGGCCCCGAGATATCCATTATTGTATTGTTTTTTATGTATTTTTTTGGCACGGGCTCCAGATCGCCGAGATCCAGCGGTTCGCCACGGCCGACATCGGCCTTATCGGCCGAAAGGAAAAGCGGTGGACCACAAAAGAAAATGTTGCATACCGGTCGCATACCGACCGATTGTAGGCATTCACCAGCCATGTTACGGAATCACTGGAACCAAACCCCGAAACCCTTGCCCGCCCTCGCTCGTTATGGCCGTGACACGGCCGGTCCCGAGCGCGCCGGAAACCCAATAAGGAAGGATCTCCAGATGGCCCCACGGTTAAAGAACATCCTGCCCGCGATCGTCGCGGCGGGAAGCCTGCTGGCTGCCACGGCCGCCTACGCGGATTCAGTGACCGTGGTCTCCTATGGCGGCTCCTACACGGCGAGCCAGATCGAGGCCTATCACAAGCCCTTCACGGCCAAGACCGGCATCACGGTCAATTCCGCCGACTACAATGGCGGCGTCGCCGAGATCAAGGCCCAGGTCGAATCCGGCAATGTCACCTGGGACGTGGTCGATCTCGAGCTGCAGGATCTGCAGCGCGCCTGCCAGAACGGCTATCTCGAGCCGGTCGATGTCTCGACCATCACGCCCGCGCCCGACGGCACGCCGGCGACCGACGACTATCTCCCGGGCGCGCTCAACGAATGCGGCGTCGGCAACATCGCCTATTCCAACGTCATCGCTTATGACACCACGAAATTTCCCGGCGCCAAACCTACCTCGATCGCCGATTTCTTCGATACGAAGAAGTTCCCCGGCAAGCGCGGCCTGCAGAAGCGCGGCGCGGCGGTGAGCATGGAATGGGCCCTTCTGGCGGACGGCGTGGCGCCGGCCGATGTCTATAAGGTCCTCGGCACGGCCGCGGGCGTCGATCGCGCCTTCGCCAAGCTCGAGACCATCAAGAAGGACGTGATCTGGTACGACACCGGTGCCCAGGCGCCGCAGCTCCTGGCCGATGGCCAGGTCGTCATGACCAGCGCCTTCAACGGCCGCATCTACACGGCCATCACCGACAACAAGCAGCCCTTCGCCATCATCTGGAACGACCAGATCTGGAACATAAATCTCTGGGGCATCATCAAGGGCACCAAGCATCTCGATGCGGCGCGTGCCTATGTGAAGTTCGCCACCGAGAGCCAGAACATCGCGAACCAGACCAAATACATCGCCTATGGCCCGCTGCGGAAATCCTCGCTGGCCCTGGCCGGCGACGCGGTGCGCCCCTGGCTGCCGACCTACGACAAGAATCTCGAGCATGCGCTGCAATACAACGCCGAGTTCTGGGCCGACCATGCCGACGAGCTCGACCAGCGCTTCAACGCCTGGCTCGCCAAGTAAGACGACGGCACGACCAAGACGAAGAGCGGCGCGCAGGGCCTAAGGGCCTCGCGCGCCGCTCGCTTCATTGCCGATCGATGCGAAAGTCGGATGAACCCGCCCGCCGCCCGAGCGGGCGCCGCTATTGATGGCCCGAATGACCCAGAACGTAGTTGGTGATCCGGACCAGATTCATCGAGATATGATTGCGCCGGATATAGCCCACCGCGCGCAGGTCGCTCGCCTGCAGCGCCCGGATGAACTCGCCGATCTCGGCGCGCAGCCAGCCGACCTCGGCCTCCCAATCCAGCTCCTGGACGATCCCGAAATAGACGCGGATGGTCTGATAGTAGAGCTGCTCGGTGATGCGGTGGAAGGAATCGTTGCCGGCGACCAAGCCCAACTCGTATTGGAGGTCGTTGTTGATGCGGACGAACTCCTTGAAGTCGCGATGGCCGTCGAGCGCCTCGGCGCGGGCCAGCAGCGCCTTGAAGTTCGGCAACTTGGAATGGGAGCGCAGCGGCGCCGCGATGTCGCCCAGCGAAGCCGCCAGCACCATGCGCACCGCATAGACTTCACGGAGCGCCCGCAGCTCGACCGAGGTCACGATGGTGCCGACGCTTTGCTTGGTCTCGACCAGCCCCTGCGCCTCGAGGGACTGGAGCACCCGGCGGATCGGGGTGCGGCTGACATTGAACTCGGTGGCGAGCTCGCTTTCGCTCAGCGTCATGCCGGGCGGATAGACCAGCATGCAGATGCGCTCGCGAAGCAGGGCATGAAGCTCTTCATAGCGGATGCGGCCCGTGCTCTTCGGCGCCGCCGCTTCCCGCTCGACCTGTTTTGCCATCTCACTTCCGGGCATCGTTTCGCTCTTGGGCTGCCGACTTGTCCTGCAACACAAGCCCTTGAGGTTTACCGCAGCGCAGGAGGCATAACAAGCCTCGCGCCCGGATTCACCATGGGGGCCGCAACCGGAACCTCCCGGCCGCCCCGTCATCGGCGGGGCCGGTCGCGATGACTCCGATCGGCTGGCAAATTGGCGTAACCTGGAACGCCGTGAGGCTAACGGGCCTCCGCGGCAGCATCCCGTTCGCCCCTTGCCACCCCGACCGCCGCGTCCCGACCGACGAAACGCCATGACCGCCGCCGCCCTGATCGAGAGCAACAGACCCGGCAACGAGCTGGCCCGGCGCTTGCGCCGCGCCGAACGGACGGCGAAGCTGCGGGCCTTCCTCCTGGTCCTGCCGCTCCTGCTGTTCGTGATCGTCGCCTTCGTGCTGCCGATCGGGCAGATGCTGTTGCGCAGCATCGACAACACCGCGCCCTGTCGCCTGATTCCACAAACTTGTCGGGCGCTGCAGGGCTGGGACGGCACCGGCACACCCGGCGAAGCCGTCTATGCCAGCTTCGCCCAGGAATTGACCCAGCTCTTCAAGGCCAAGACCGTCGACCAGCTCGGCACGCGGTTCAATTACGAGACCAGCGGCATGCTGAGCCTGGTCCGCTCGACGGCGCGCCAACTCAGCAAGGTAACGGAAGGCCCCTACCAGCCAGCCTTCGCCGCGATCGACCCGCTCTGGGCGGACCATGCGACCTGGGCGATGATCCGGCAGGCCGTGGTTCCCTATACCAGCGCTTATTATCTCAACGCCCTCGACATGAAGCGCGATGCCGACGGCAACATCGTGGCGCAACCCGAAGATCAGCGGATCTACATCGCCATCTTCCTCCGGACCTTTTGGATCGGCCTGATCACGACGGGGATCTGCCTGCTGCTGGGATATCCCGTCGCCTATCTCCTGGCGCATGTCCCGACCTCGCTCAGCAACCGGCTGCTGATCCTGGTGCTGCTGCCCTTCTGGACCTCGCTCCTGGTCCGGACGACGTCATGGATCGTGCTGCTGCAGTCTAACGGCGTGGTGCTCGATCTCCTGGTGCATCTGGGCATCGTCGCCGATAACGACCGTCCGACCCTGATCTACAACAAGGTCGGCACCTTCGTGGCGATGACGCATGTCCTGCTGCCTTTCATGATCCTGCCGCTCTACAGCGTGATGCGAACGATCTCGCCGCTCTACCAGCGCGCGGCGGAATCGCTGGGGGCGCATCCGGCAACCGCCTTCCTGCGCGTCTATCTGCCCCTGAGCCTGCCGGGGATCGGCGCCGGCGGCCTGCTCGTTTTCATCCTTTCGGTCGGCTACTACATCACCCCGGCCCTGGTCGGCGGACAGAGCGGGCAGCTCATCTCCAACCTGATCGCCTATCACATGCGGACCTCGCTGAACTGGGGGCTGGCCTCGGCCTTGAGCGCCATCCTGCTGGTCGCGGTCCTGCTGCTCTACTGGCTCTATAACCGCCTCGTCGGCCTCGACAACACGAAGCTGGGATAGGCGCCATGGCAGCAACACCTCATCGCACCCGCTCGGGCCGCCTCTGGCATGGCGCCTATCTGACCTTCTGCGTGCTGGTCTTCGTCTTCCTGATCGCGCCCCTGATCGTGGTGGTGCCGCTCTCCTTCAACGCGCAGCCCTTCTTCACCTTCACCGAGGGCATGCTGCGCCTGGAGGCCGCCGCCTATTCGCTGCAATGGTATCGCGACATCCTCGCCAACGACCAATGGCTGCTGGCGATCCGCAACAGCGTGATCATCGCGAGCTGCGCCACCGCGCTCGCGACCGTGCTGGGCACGCTGGCCGCGGTCGGCCTCAGCCGGCCCACCATGCCGCTGCGCGGCCTGGTCATGACGATCCTGATCTCGCCGATGATCATCCCGATCATCATCGTCTCGGCCGGCATGTATTTCTTCTATTCGCAGGTCGGCCTCGCCCAGACCATGCTGGGCATCATCCTGGCGCATGCGGTGCTGGGCACGCCCTTCGTCGTCATCACCGTGACCGCGACCATGATGAATTTCGATTACAGCCTGACCCGGGCGGCGGCCAGCCTGGGCGCGCCGCCGCTCCTGACTTTCTTCCGCGTGGTGCTGCCCCTGATCCTGCCGGGCGTCGTCTCGGGGGCGCTCTTTGCCTTTGCCGCCTCCTTCGACGAGGTTGTCGTGGTGCAATTCCTGGCCGCCTTCGACCAGCGCACCATCCCGCTCCAGATGTGGGCCGGCATCCGCGAGCAGATCAGCCCGACCATCCTGGCGGTGGCGACCCTGCTGATCGTCGTCTCGGCGCTGATCCTCACGGCGGTCGAGCTGCTGCGCGCCCGCGTCAATAATCAGCGCGGCGTCAAAACCATCTGATCCCTGCGGCAGCGTCACTAAATTGTCCCGGGACTCATGCCGCGATTGTGTATGCAACCGGTATACTGTATCTTCAGAACAGCCAATGAGAGCCGCGCGATGCCGCGGCTCGATCCTTCGAGAGGAGTTCCCCATGACGGCATCCGCGACCATTCCGAGAACCATGAAGGCCGTGGTGCTGACCGGCCATGGCGGGCTCGAGAAGCTCGTCTACAGGACCGACGTGAAGGTGCCGGTGCCCAACAAGGGCGAGGTGCTGATCGAGGTCTCGGCCTGCGGCATGAACAATACGGATGTGTGGGTGCGTCAGGCCGCCTACGGCACCGATGAGGATCCGAAGGCGCCCTCCTCCTGGCGGCGCGGCGGCACCACCCTCACCTTTCCCCGCATCCAGGGCACCGACAGCGTCGGGCGCATCGTCGCCGTGGGCGCCGGCGTCGATGCCAAGCGGATCGGCCAGCGCGTCATGGTCGATTTCAGCATCTACAACGCGGAGGACGACAGCCTCGCCGACTGCGACTACATCGGCCATGGCCGCGACGGGGGCTATGCCGAATATCTGACGGTGCCGGCCGAGAACGCGCATGTCGTCCGCCGCCCCATGACCGACGCCGAACTCGCCACCTTCTGCTGCGCCTATCTGACCGGCGAGCATATGCTCGATCGTGCCCGCGTCGCCGCCGGCGAGCGGGTGCTAATCACCGGGGCCTCGGGCGGCGTGGGGTCGGGCCTGGTGCAGCTGGTGCGCGCCCGCGGCGGCATTCCCTATGCCGTGGCCGGCCCCGGGAAGGAAGACCAGGTCAAGGCGATCGGCGCGGAAGCCGTCGTCACACGCGGCAAGGGCGACCTCGTCGCCGAGGTGGCCAAGGCCACCGGCGGCAAGCCGATCGACGTGGTGGCGGATCTCGTCGGCGGCTCGATGTTCAACGATCTCCTGCGGATCCTGCGCGCGGAGGGCCGCTATGTGACGGCGGGCGCCATCGGCGGCCCCGTGGTCGAGCTCGATCTCCGCACCCTCTATCTCAAGCATCTGGAGATGCATGGCTCGACCCAGGGCACGCGCGGCGCCTTCCGGCGCCTGGTCGGTTATATCGAGGACGGTAAGATCAACGCCATCCTGGCGGCCACCTACAAGCTCTCGGACTTCCACCGCGCTCAGACCGAGTTCATGAACAAGGGATTCGTCGGCAAGCTGGTGGTGGTGCCGGATGCCAAATGGGACCTCGCCAGCAAGCGCCCCGCGGCCTAGCAACCGAAACCGACGTCGCGCTCATGAAGAAACCCCGGTCCGCTCGCGCGGGGCCGGGGTTTTTTTCAGGGCCGGAAACAACCCCGAGAGGAGACCGACGTCAGCGCGTCCCCGAATTCTGGAGGACGCCGCCCGGGTTTGTCCCGCCGTGGCGCCGGCGGTTGACCACCATCCGGTCATGGAGCTGCTCGATCGCCCGGCTGCCGGTGCGGACGAAGAGCCCCGGCAGGAAGGCGTGGATCATGCAGGCCAGCGAGGCGCCGAACAGCCGCAGGCCGAAGCCCATGGCCACGCCCCAATGCTCGCCATAGCTCTCGCCGACGCTCGCGGGATGCTCGGTAAAGGATCGCAACCAGGCCATGACGTCTCCCCGAAACTTTGGGTCAGGTTTTATGGTCCCAGAGGATGGCTCGGCCGCCGAGGAAGATTATTTTGATTTGCGCTTAGATTTGCTGAATAATAGCAAATTATTCTCCTAGTGAGGATTTCAGTAGAAACATACACTATGGATGACACGGACCGCAAAATCCTGACGATCCTCCAGGCCGACGCCACCGTCGCGCTGGCGGACCTGGCCGAGCAGGTCAATCTCTCGACCACGCCCTGCTGGCGCCGGATCAAGGCGCTCGAGGAGAAGGGCGTCATCACCAAGCGGGTGGCCCTGCTCGATCCGGTGAAGATGAATGTCGGCCTCACCGTCTTCATCGCGATCCGCACCAGCCAGCATTCGCTCGACTGGCTGACGCGCTTCCAGCGCGCCATCGACGGCATCCCGGAGATCGTCGAGGTCTATCGCATGAGCGGGCAGATCGATTATCTGCTGCGCGCCGTGGTGCCGGACATCGCCGCCTATGACAGCGTCTATAAGCGGATCATCCAGCGCATCGAGCTTTCGGACGTGACCTCGATGATGGCCATGGAGGTAATCAAGGCCACCACGGTCCTGCCGGTTACCTACGCCGGGTAGCCGCCCCCTGCCCGCTCTGCGTTCGCGAAGAACAGGATCGGGCCCTCGTCGGACAGCGTAACCCGGCAGCGGCTCGGGTCCTGGCCGCCGGGCTTGAACTCGGCGGGCGCGCAGCGGATCGACAATTCCTGACCCCAGGCGGTGACGGCCGCGATCTGCATCGTCTCGCCGAGATAAGTCGCATCGCGGATGGTCGCAGGGAAACCGGCACCTCCGCCGTTGCCGTCAAGCGGGCGGATGCGGAACTGCTCTGGCCGCGCCAGGAGCGCGCCCTCGACCCCGACCTTCAAGGCTTGGTTGGCCCGCACATTCCCGATCAGGGTTCCATCCGGCATCAGCGCCGTCGCGCGATCGCCCTCAACGCTCTTCAGCGTCGCGCGCAGGAAGTTCGAATTGCCGACGAATCCCGCCACGAACATGTTGGCGGGGTTGTCATAGAGCGATTTTCCCACCGCGATCTGCTCGATGCGGCCGTGGTTGAATACCGCGATGCGGTCCGAGAGCCGCAGGGCCTCTTCCTGGTCGTGCGTCACATAGATGATGGTGGCGCCGGTCTCCCGGTGGATGCGCCGGATCTCGAGCTGGAGATCCTCCTTGAGCCGCTTGTCGAGCGCCGCCAGCGGCTCGTCCATCAGCAGAATCTCGGGGTCGTAGGCGAGCGCCCGCGCCAGGGCCACACGCTGCTGCTGCCCGCCGGAAAGCTCCGTCGGCTTGCGCCTGGCGAACTTTTCCAGCCGCACCAGCTTCAGCATCTCCTCGAGCCGCTTCTCGATGCGCGCCCGCGACCAATGCCGCACCTTGAGGGGAAAGGTGATGTTGTCCCGGACATTCATATGCGGGATCAGGGTATAGCGCTGGAACACCATCCCGATATTGCGCTTGTTGGGCGGCGTATCGAGCAGCGACTTTCCCGAAAGCGAGATGTCGCCCTGGGTCGCCTCATGCAGACCCGCGATCAGATAGAGCAGCGTCGATTTGCCCGAGCCCGACGGCCCGAGGAAGGTGACGAACTCGCCCTTCTCGATGTCCAGGCTCACATCGTTCACAGCCGCGGAGTCCTGGAACCGCTTGCTGACGCCCCGGATCGAAAGGAACGCGCTCACCCCCGCCTCCTCATGAGCAGAGCGCTGATCAGCAGCAGGACGATCGTCAGCAGCACCATCAGGCTCGAGGCGGCCGCGATCACGGGTGTCAGATCCTGGCGCAGCGTCGTCCATATCTTGACCGGGAATGTCTGCAAGGTGGGGCTTGCCATGAAGATGGCGATGACGATCTCGTCCCACGAGGCCAGGAACGAGAAGATGGCGGCGGTGAAGAGGCTGAAGCGAATTGCCGGGATGGTCACCCGGAGCTTCGCCTGCAGCGAGCTGGCGCCGCAGAGGATGGCGGCGTCCTCGATGGCCTTGTCGAAATTCAAGAGCGCATTGCCGATGACGATCACGGAGAACGGGAGCGCGATGACCAGATGGGCGAGGACGAAGCCTGCCAGCGTGCCGTTCAGCCCGACCCGCAGGAACAGCGAATAGATCCCGACCGCCAGCACGACCACCGGGAGCACCATGGGCATCAGCAGGAAGACCCGCAAGATCGACTTGCCGGGGAAGGTCCCCCGCGTGATCGCCAGGGCAGACCAGAAGCCGAGCACGACCGAGCAGACGGCGACGAGGATCCCCACCTTGGCGCTCGCCAGGACCGACTGGATCCATTGCGGGTTGGCGAAGAACTCGCCGTACCATTTGAGCGTCCAAGCGGGCGGCGGGAAGATCAGCCAGCGCGACGAGCCGAAGGACAGCAGGACGATGAAGACGATTGGCAGCAGCAGGAAGGCGCAGGCGAGCGTGCCGATCGCGCCGAGCAGCCAGCGCAGTCCGCCGAGCCGTTCGAAGTCGAGCAGCATCGCCTCAGCCCTTCCGCGCGTCGGTCAGGGGATCGAACAGGCGGATCTGCAGGGCATAGAGCGCCAGGGTCGCGGCGAAGAGGATGAAGGCCGCCGCCGCCCCCAGGCCCCAGTTCAGCATCGACTGGATCAGCTGCACGATCAGCTCGGCCAGCATCATGTAGGAGGGTCCGCCCAGCAGCACCGGCGTCACGAAATAGCCCAGCGACATGACGAAGACCATCAGGCAGCCGGCGACGATGCCGGACGCGCAGTTTGGCAGGAAGACATGCAGGAAGCATTGCAGGCGCGAGGCGCCGCACAGCGAAGCCGCCCGCAGCACGGCGGGGTCCATCGCCTTCATCGTCGCGTAGAGCGGCAGCACGATGAAGGGGAACATGAT
The DNA here is from genome assembly GCF_008728855.1 of Hypericibacter terrae. Classification (GTDB taxonomy): domain Bacteria; phylum Pseudomonadota; class Alphaproteobacteria; order Dongiales; family Dongiaceae; genus Hypericibacter; species Hypericibacter terrae. The sequence goes on from NZ_CP042906.1 coordinate 2,801,717, forward strand.
GTAGGTCATGCCGATCGTGACGCCGATCAGGTTGTTCGTCAGGGCCAGCGGCGTGTCGATCACACCCAGCGCGATCAGGGCCCGGTTGATGACGCCCGTCGACTGCAGGAGGATCATCCAGGCGAAGGTCCGTGTCAGGAGATTCGTCCACATCGACAGCAGGATCACCGCGAAGACCGCCATCGCCCAGAACCGGGAGACGACCGCCAGCAGCCAGGCCACGGGAAAGCCGACGGCGAGCGTCACCAGGGTCACCGTCGTCGAGACGATGAAGGTGTTGAACAGGATCGTGCGGTAGGACGACGAGCTCAGCAGCTCGGCATAGTTCTGGAGGCCGGGCTGCGGATCCAGGAAGCTCCGCGACAGCAGGATCAGGACCGGGAGGACGAACAGCGCCGACAGAAGCAGCAGGGCCGGCATCGCCAAGACCAGACCGCTGGCTCTGATATTGCGGATATAGGACCGCAAACCGAGAACGGAGGTCGGGTTTCCCATGGCGATGCCGGCAGCTCCCTCAAGCCGAATTGCCTTCAGGCAGGGCCAGAATCAGCTGGCCTGCCACTCATACCAGCGCTTGCTGATGACGTCCCGGTTTTCTGCCCAGTAATCGATATTCAGCGGGACGTTCTGGTCGGCATGCTGGCTCGGCTGGAATTCGTTGATATCCGAATTCAGCAGCGCCAGGGACTTCGTATTGACCGGGCCGTAGGCCGAGAGATTGGCCATCTCGGCCTGCCCCTTGGCGCTCACGGCGTAAGCCAGGAACTTCATGGCGGCGTCCTTGTTCGGCGAACCCTTGGGGATCACCAGCACGTCGGCCGCCACGAGGTTCTGGTTCCAGGACATGCCGACATTCTGTCCGTCCTTGATCAGGGAATAGAGCCGCCCGCTCCAGAACATGCCGAGCGTCGTCTCGCCGGAGGCCAGGAGCTGCTGCGATTCGGCGCCGCTGCTGTACCAGAGAATGTCCTTCTTGATCAAATCCATCTGCTTGAAGGCACGGTCGAGATCGAGCGGATAGAGTTCCTCGGGCTTGACGCCGGAGGCGAGCAGCGGCACTTCCAGCAGGCCCGGCCCGACCCATTTGTAATAGGCGCGCTTGCCCGGATACTTCTTCATATCGAACAGATCCGGCCAGTGCTGCGGGGCCTTGTCGCCATACTTGCCCTTGTCGTAGCCCAGCACATGGGTCGAGACATAGCTGCCGACCGCGTAGTCCGACACCCAGCGCGGATCCAGCTCGTCGCGATTGATGATCGAGAAGTCGAGCTTCTCCGTGAGCCCAGCCTTGCCGGCATAGAGCCCGAAATCATTCTCGACGTCGACCACGTCCCAAGTGACGTTGCCGGCATCGACCATGGCCTTGAGCTTGCCATAGTCCGAAGGGCCACCCTGGATCACCTGGATGCCGCTTTCGGCGCTGAACGGCACACCCCAGGCTTTTTCCTGTGCGTCCTGCGTGGTCCCGCCCCAACTGACGAAGTTCACCTGGCCCGCGCTCGAGAACGCCAGCCGGGGATTGGCCAGGGCCAGAACGGCGCCAGAACCCATACCCATAAGTAATTTGCGACGATCGATCATCTGCCTCACCGCCTTTTCCGGTTTTTCGTTGAACGTGAAACCCTAGCCAATCACCCGCTCGTAGAAGTCGAGCCAGTTCCTTCCCATATAGCCGTCGATATCGCTTTCCGACCATTTGCGCGCTGCCAGCTCGTCGGCGATCCGCGGGAAGTCTGCCGGCGTCTTCATCCAGTCGGGCCATTTCGGCGGCACGACCGACGCCCAATCGAAGGTGCCGCGCCCGGTGCGGACCTGCTTGATGTAGGACAAGGGCCGGCGCCAGACGAAGTCGGTGCCGAGCCCGAGATTCTTCGCGCCGACGATGTTGGCTGTATGCTCGATCAGGTCGACGAAGCGCTTGAGCGTGCAGTTCATGCCGCCGGGCAGCATGGCGGGGAACAGCACCATGCCGAACATGCCGCCCTTCCTGACCAGCGCCTTCATAATCTCGTCCGACTTCAGCCGGTGCTTCAGCTCCACCTCGGAGGAGAAGCTGAGCGAGTTCGAATGGGTCACGGCGATGGGCGCGGTCGATTGCTCGATCGAGTCCATCGTCGTCTTGATGCCGCAATGCGAGGTGTCGACCACCATGCCGAGCCGGTTCATCTCGGCGATGATCTTCTTGCCGTAGAGCGACAGGCCGGTGTCGTTCGGCTCCAGGCAGCCGGAGCCGGCGAGCCCCTGGTGGTTGTAGGACATCTGGATCGCGCGGATGCCGAGATCGTAGAAGATCTCGACCAGCGCCAGGTCATCCTCGAGCGGGAGGGTGTTCTGGAACCCGAGAATGACCGCCGTCCTGCCCTCGGCCGCGATGGCGCGAACCTCCTTCGCGGTCGTGGCGGGACGGATCAGGTCGGCATGATTGCGAAAGGCGCGGCGCCAGCGCGACAAGGCGGACAGCGCCTCGCGCGTGTTGTCGAAGGTGTAGTTCATGCATGTCACATGCACACATGACACACCGCCCTTATGCCACTCCTCGAAGACCTCCAGATCGCATTCGTCCGCCTGCAGGCCGTCGATGATCATACGGTTTTGATTCTTGCTGGCCGCCACTGATGCGCCCTCCCGAAATATGGACTGCTGAGGGCACGCTAGTGACGGGCCGAGGTCAAATCCAATATGGAGTACGTATTCTCTAAGACGCCTGCCATATCAGCCGAGCGCCGGCGGCGTCCCAGAAGAAAAACTTGGCGCCCGGGAAAGCTTTCCTGCGCGCGCACGCGGAAAGACAGGCGGCGTGCGCCCTTGCGCCGCTCTGTCGCCTTGCGTCAAGCGCTCGATTCAATAGTAGGGCGCCGTTATCCGCTCGATCGCGAGAGCGTCGAGGACCGATTGGCGGCTGCAAACCCGCTCCATGAGCCGGGAGAGATTCGGGAATGTCCGCGTCGGACGCGCGATATGCCGCGACCATCGTCCCAGCATGAAGAGATAGAAGTCGGCGATCGAGAGGCTGTCGCCCGCGAGACAGGCCCTGCCCTCCAGATGACGATCGAGCACCTCGAGATGCCGGGCGACATGACCCTGCATCACATCCTTGAAGGCGTCCCGCCGCTCCGGCTCCACATAGAATTCCGGGCGGAAATACTGCCAGAGATCGGCCTGCAGCGTGTTGGTGAGGAAGGTGAGCCATTGGTAAGTGTGTGAGCGGACGTCGCTGCCCAGTCCGGCAATCAGCTTCGCCTCGGGATGCCGGTCGGCCAGATGCAGGCAGATCGCCGCGGATTCGAACAGCGCGAAGCTTCCGTCCGTGAAGGTCGGGATCCGCCCGTTCGGGTTGATGGCGAGATAGTCGGCGGACTTGTGCTGGCCCAGCGTGCGGTCCACCAGAACCAGCTCATGCGGGACGCCGATCTCCCGCAAGATGAAATGCGGCGCGAGGCTGGCCAGTCCCGGCGAATAATAGAGCTTGTACATGGAACGCTGCGCGCCTTTCTGAATTCGTCAGACCAGAAGCGGCCATTTGCCTTCGGGCGCGAGCGAGAGCTTCGCCCACATGCGCCGGCGCGAGCTCCGCGCCAGGTCATAGATCATCGCCGCCTCCACGCGCGCGGGCTGCCCGCCCGACCACGCGATCTCGCCATTGACGATCACCGTCGCGATCGATTTGGAGCCGCAGCTATAGACCAGCGCCTGAATGGGGTCGGTGATCGGCTGCGCCTCCGGAAGGTCCGTCGTGCGAATGACGAGATCGGCATATTTGCCGGGCTCGATCGATCCGATCTGGTCCAGCATGCCCACGGCCTGGGCCCCGCCCCGAGTCGCCAGCTCCAAAACATCCTCGGCGGAGAAGGCCAGCTTGTTCTCGCTCTTGGCACGGGATGACAGCAGCCCGACCAGGCCCTGCAGCCCGATATCGTAGCGGCATCCCGAAACCGCGCCATCGCTGGCGAGCGAGACATTCACGCCCGCCCGGAGCATCTCGAGATGGCGGGCATGCTTCGCCGCACCGGCACCCAGGTTCATGGAGGTGACCGGGCACCAGACCACCGACATCCCGGCCTGGCGCACGATCTCGGCCTCATCCGCCGTGAGATCGTTCATATGGCTGAAGGTACAGTTCTCGCCCACCAGATCATGGTCGGCGTAATGACACATCGCCCGCTTCCCCAGGCGATGCTCGTCGGCCGAACCGTCATGCGTGTCGAACGACTGATGCTGCGAGAAGATCACCTGGTGGCTGTCGGACAGTTCCTTGGCCGCCTGCATGAGCTCGTCCGACGCGCTGCCCAGCCCGAACAGAACCACGCAGCCCCGGATCAAGGGCTCGCCCTTGTTGCGTTTGAGCTGGCCGCCCAGCAGCTTGAGGCTGCGGTTCCGGTCCCGCGGCGCCCGCGTCATCGCGTGCGTGCCGGCCGGGGTCGGAACATCCCAGAGAAAGGGATCGCCGATGAGGCCGCGAATGCCGGTCTCCGCCGCCGCCTCCGCCGCCAGGTCGGGAAACTGCAGCGTGCCCGCCTCGAGGAAGCAGGTGGTGCCGTTCGACAGCATCTCGATGCAGTTGAGAAGCGTCGCCGCGCGCTCGTCCTCTTCCTCGACGCTGTCCCACCAGCGCCGGAAGGTGTTCATCATGATCGAGGTGTCGGCGCTATCCGGGACCGCGCCGCGCACGGTGTTCATGAAATGAACATGGGTGTCGACGAACCCCGGATGGATGACGCCCCCCTGGGCATCGATCGCACGCTTGGCTTTCACCGTCCCCGCGATATCGCGGTCGGTGCCGACGGCTACGATCTTGTTGCCCAGGATCGCCACGGCGCCGCGCTCAAGACACTCGCGGGCGTCGTTCATCGTGATGACGAAGCCGTTCCGGACGACGAGGTCAGCCTGGATTTCACTCATTGCCGGCGATCCGCGTTCCGATGTTGGGGTGGCGAGGCGGCTGGCGCGATGCGGCGACCGGGCCGCGAAGGCAGAATCCTAGGGCCGCGTCCCGGCCGCAGCCAATATAAAGGTTGAATGCTGTGATATAGCGAGCGTATCAGACGTCATCCGCGCGACGGCGGCGCGCAGGCCCTGATGATCTTGACCAGGGACCTCGTCAGCTCGGCATCCTTCTTGTCCTGGGCGTAGGCCGCGACCAGCAGCGTGTCGCCGTCGAGATCCTTGGGGATGCGGGCCGTCACCCCCTTGGAGATCGCGGCCAGTTGCGACGGTACCAGGGAGAAGCCCTGGCCGGCCGCCACCAGATTGATGATCGTCAGCGTCGAGCCCGCGATCTGGTCCAGCTCCGGCGCGAGCCCCGCGCGATTGCAGGCCGCCATCACGGAGTCGAAATAGCCGGGCCCGAGTTCGCGGGGAAAGAACACAAAACGCTCATGGACGAGATCCGCGAGCTTCAGCTTGGGGTCGTTGGCCCGCGGGTGATCGTTCGCCAGGATGATGGCGAGCTTGTCGCGCGCGACGATCTCGGAAATGAAACCCGGGCTCGCCCAGGGCGCCCGCAACAGCCCGACATCCAGCTCGCCGGCCCGGAGCATGTCGCCCTGCCGGCTGGTGCTCGCCTCGACCATGCGCAGATCCACCGAGGGATGCGCCTCGCGAAACCGATGCATGACCGGCGAGAGCAGCATGGCGGCCGAACTGACGAAGCCGAACTTGACCCGATCGGGGACCCCCTGCCGGGTCACGAGAATGGCGGAATCGACGGCCGCAAGAATGCGCTGGGCATAGGGGAGGAACCGCTTGCCGGCCGGCGTCAGGGAGACGCCCCGCTTGTTGCGCACGAAGAGGGGGACCTTCAGCTCTTCCTCGAGTTGGCGGATCTGTTGCGACAAAGGCGGCTGGGAGATATGAAGCGTCTCGGCCGCCTTGCGGAAGTGCAGCTCCTCGGCGACCGCGAGAAAATATTTGATGTGGCGAAGCTCCATTCCCAAGCGCCTCCCCGCGCTTCTGCCGTCTTGTCCGATCCGCAAACCTCGGCTGGCAACTGAACGCCCGCCACTGCATACCCGGAAAATCATAGACCTATTGGGGCATGCCCGCTTCGGTTTGTCCGACGAGACATCGCCGGGCCGGCCGTAGTCCCTCAACCGCCCGGCAATATCCCGCTCTATACTTGCACGCAAGACAGGCTGGCCCCACGAGGCTCGGCAGGCGCAATCCTCCTAGCGAAATGCGCCGCCGCCGAGAGAGATTATCTTGGCCTGAGCATAGATTTCCTCCGGCCCGCAAGACCGTTCCCGGTCGACGATCCTGCGCGCGCCGTTCGGCCCGACATCGGCGCCCATGACCGGATCGTTCAGCGGATCGAATTCCCGGACGTGATCTCGATGCTCAGGCCTTCGGCGCGATGGGTCGGGCGCCCAACGTCTGAAGCGCCTTCCGATCGATCTTGCCGGAGGGAAGCTGCGGAAATCGATTGAGGAGCATGATGCGGGCGGGTCTGGCGAAGACCGGCAACCGCTTGGCGCAGAGCGACTTCAGCGCAGCGCCGAGTTTGTCGTCCTTCTCGGCCAGCACGGCGGCAAAAACCCGTTCTTTGAACGGCCCGGCTTCAAGGACGATGGCCACGGCGTCGCGAACCGCCGGATGGCCCTTCAACGCGGCCTCGACTTCCCCCAGGTCGAAACGATGGCCGCGCAGCTTGATTCGATAGTCGGCCCGACCGACCAGATGGTAATTGCCGTCGTCGCCGAGGCGCGCTAGATCGCCGGTCCGGTAGGATTGCGCGGCCCCTTGAATGCGGCTGGCCTCCGTCAGCTCGGGCTTCTTCCAATAGCCCATCATGACGGTGTCGCCGACCACGCAGATCTCGCCCACCTCGCCGTCGGGAACAGGCTGCCCTTCCGCATTGCGCAGCGTCAGGTCATAGGTCTCCGTCGGCCGTCCGAGAGGAATCATGTCGAGACCCTCCGGCAAGGGCCGGGGGGCGCGATAGAGCATGATCCGAAACGCCTCGGACGCGCCATAGGCATTTTCGAACACGGCGTTCGGCATGACTTGCATGGCCGCCCTCAAGGCAGGCACCGGCAAGCGCTCTCCAAAGAAGATGACAAGGCGCATCCCATCGAGGCGGGTGCCTTTCAGCGGTTCGCTCTCGACCAGCAATCTCAGCGCGGTCGCCGCCGTGATCCAGACGGAAACGCGCTCCTGCTGCAGGATGGTGGCGATCCGGTCCGGGAACATCGCCTCTTCATCCGTCACGAGCCGGAGGCTGCAGCCGCCGATCAGCGGACAGAAAATTTGAAGCGAGGCGGCATATTGCAGCGGAATGAGACTGATCATGCGGTCGTTGCCGCTGACCGCGTCGCCGGCAGCAAGCGCCGCGACCGTGCCGGCCATGCCCCCGTAGGAGACCATGATGCCTTTGGGCTCCCCGGTCGAACCGGACGTGAAATAGAGTGCCGCCAACGCTTTCGGATCCACGGGCGCCGGTCGTGGCAGCGGCGTGATTCCGCGAACCAGATCCGCCAGCCCGCGGCCCTCATCCGTCATCTCGATGCAGACGGTCGGAGGGAGCCTTGGCGCGCCGGCCTCCGCTTCGAGCTTTCGCTTCATCCTGCTCGTCGTGAGCAGGAGATGCGGTTCTATGCTGGCCAGCTGTCGATGAAGGCGATCGGGCGGGCCGTTGAACTGCAGCGGGGCAAAACAGGCGCCGGCAGCCAGAACGCCATAGAGGAGACAGAGGGTCTCGAGCGTCTTGGGAAGACAGACGGCAACGCGATGCCCGGCGGCGAGTGAATGCTCTTGCTGCAGCCAGGCGGCAACAGCGAGCATCCGCGCCCGGGCTTCGGAGTAACGGAGATCGCCCTTTGCTGTTTTATAGAGAATCCGGTCGTGCCACTCGGCCGGAACATCGCAGAGCTGTTGCGCAATCGGCCTTATGTTCAATTGGCGGCCCCCGTCGACGCGATCCGACAGCGATGTTACCTGGGGCCATCCGGGTTGACCACAGGCCATGTCTCTGACCGAGGCCTGCGAATTGCCGGCGCTGCGGGTCAAATCCTGACCTTATGGTCGCCAGAGCAAGGGCCGAATGGCGCCCAGCCGAAAACCCGGATTGCGGCGCGGTGGCAACTCGGACTTTCGCAGCCGCAGGCAGGATGCTAAGTGATGGCCCGCAGCAGAGGGATGGGTGGCCGAGCGGTTGAAGGCACCGGTCTTGAAAACCGGCATGGCGGCAACGCCATCGTGGGTTCGAATCCCACCCCATCCGCCACCCTGGTGCTTGGCGTTTAGCGAGCCTGCGCCGTCAACGCGTTCCAGGCGGCCAGAGAGTCCATGTAGTCTCTCCAGTGCGTGATCTTTCGGTCTTCGATCTTGACGATCGAGCAGAACCGATTGTCGTATTTCACGGCCGTCGCGAGGATCGTTCCATGGACCTCGTATTCGATGACGACGACACGGCCGTCGTCTGTCTTGTGGGCGATCAACTTATCCGCAGATTGAAGCGCGATATTGTCGACATAGCCCCTGAACGCGGCCATCAGGCCGCTTCGCCCTTGGATGACGCGAGGCCAGCCCGGGACGTCATAGCGGACCTCGTAGATGACGTCATCGGCGAGGATGTCGAAGAAGTGATCGCCATCGACGAGCCCGCCCAGCGCCCCGTGGACCAGGTTGAAGTAAGGGTCGGCGGGCTCGTAGGCAGCGTATCTCGGATTCGGCATCTGGCTCTCTCAGCAGGTCGAGATGTGGCTTGCGGAACAAGGGCTACATATAAACCGGTAGCTTGGTTCGAAGGAGAAGGCACTTTGAGATCAGCGACTTATGTCAAAGTAAGTTATGCAAGAGCCGTCTCTGGCACCTTGAGGAGGAACCTCTCCCCGCGGGTGCCGTTGCGTTGCTGAAACGCAAACTCGTGAGAGACCATGGCACGCGCCGCGCTGAACGCAATCGAGATCCTGAAGGCCGACCACCGGGAGGTCGAGGCGCTGTTCGAGAAGGTCAGGCAACGGACCTGCATCGGCAAGGAGCGGGAAGCGCTCGTCCGGGAGATCTGCCTGGCCCTGAGAGACCATGCCACGATCGAGGAAGAGGTCGCCTATCCGGCGTTTCGCGCGGCCGGGGTCGAGAGCCATATCCTCGACGAGGCGGAGGTCGAGCATGACTCGATCAAGCAGTTGATCGGGACCCTGCAATCCATGGGCGCGAACGACCCGCATTTCGACGCGCGGGTGACCGTGCTCGGCGAATATGTGAAGCACCATTTCGGCGAGGAGGAGCGGGAGATGTTCCCCCTGGCCCAGGCCGCCGACGCCGAGCTCGATGCCCTCGGCAGGGATCTGATCGAGATGAAGCGCCAGCTCGGCGCCGGATGCATGCCGCGACGAACCCGGAACATGCTAGGCCTCGGTACCGCGATCTAGCGGAGATCAGAACGCGATCTGGGTCCGCAGGGCGAGATCCTCGAAATTCTGCCCGACCTGCTGCGTCCCGCTGGTATCCTTGCGGTCCACATCGACATAGCTGAACTGGAGCTCGAACCGCACGAAGTCGGTGGGATACCAGCTGATGCCGACGGAATAGACCTGCTGCAGGCCGCCAAAGACGCCGCCCGTGACGCTCTGCGCTTCGCCGTCGTTCGTATGCGAATTCAGGTCGGCGATGCTGTAGCGCATCGAGAGTTCCCAGGCGCCCCAGCCGCCGCCGTTCGTGAAGCTGAAGGGATCGGCCGGCGAGGGTCGCATATAGGCGGCTGCGCTCGGGTTATATTTGCGGCTTTCGCCGGTCATGACCCAGCTGCCTTCGATATATCCGCCCTGGAAGTGGAGCGTGGGCGATGGGCCGGTGGGCTGGTCCTGATCGACGTCGATGCGGATATATTCGGCCTGGACCAGGAAATTCTTCCAGTTGGCCGCGAGCTCGATGCCATAGGTATCCGCGCCATTGGCGGGGATCACGCCGGTATCGATCAGCCGGTTCTGATCGATGCGCAGCTCCGGCCGGTCGCGGAGCTGGATGGTCTGGTTGCTCCCCGCATTGGCGTCGTTCTCGTTGAGGTGGAACGCCTTCGAGGCCGAGATGCCGATATGCGTGTTCCAGTCCTCGCCCCGCAACGGCCTTGTCGCCACGCGCACCGTCCCGCCGGTCTGCTCGTCGTTCAGCAGGCCTGCGTTCTGCGCGCCGTAGGTGCCGCCGGTCAGGTAGAGCGCGGCGAAATAGTCGTCGCCGGAAGCCTTGGCACCGACCGATGCGCGCGCGTCGCCGGCCGCCACGTTGCGCGCGATCTCGACGATGCTCGGCCGCTCCAGGAACAGGAAGTCGTTGGAGCTCATCGAATCCTGGAGCGTCAGCCAGGGCTTGAAATAGCCGATGGTGGCGGTGATCGGCTTGAAGCCGGTGTAGTTGAGGTTCGCCTCATAGAGCGTGGGCGAGCCGTCGGGCGAGCCGCCCCAATCGGGCGTGACGTTCAGCGTGAAGTCGCCCATCTTGGCGACAAAGAAGAGGCGACCGCGGCGCAGATTCTCGCCATTGTTGAGATCCTGCGCGCCCGTGGGTTGCGCATTGTTGCTTGATGAGTTCTGGAAATATCCACCCACATCGAACTGGATCTGGGTGCCGATCGCCAGCGAGTACTGGCCGTCCTGACTGGAGATCGTGGGCCGGCCGTTGGGGAAGCTGACCAGCGGCTTCTCCTTCTGAACAGCCTCCACCTGCGCCTGAACCTGCTTAGTCTGCTCCTGCGACTGCCGCAGTTGCTCGTCCTTGGCACTGAGGTCGGCCTTCACGCGCGAGAGCTCCTGCTGCAAGGCCTGGATCTGCTGCTCGATCGCCGTGATCCGGGAGTCCGTCGAGCTGCCGCTGTCGCTGGTCGCGGATTGCGCCAGGGCGGGATGGGGGAAGGAAGCCGCGAGCGCGAAAAGAACGAAGCCGCACAGTGCCGCGATCCGATCCGGACGAAACCCAGTTCCCATCTTCCCCTGCCCTTCCGACCTGCCCTCGCGAATTTCGATGAAAGCGGCAGATCCTTGATGCTAAAGCTATCGATGGTCGCGGCCTTCCCGCGCCCGATCACGCAAAAGCCCGGAGGCTTCTTCGTGAAGGCTTCCTCAATGATCGTGACTAGGAAATCTGGAAGAGCACCGACCGGGCTAGAACATTCCTGCTGCCACCGCACGGGCCCTGATGGCCGCCCCATATCTCTCACAAGTCACGCGCGGGAACGTCACACGGAGAACTCGGAATGCGTTCGCTGATTGTCATAGTGGGCCTCGCCGTCGCGGCCTTGACCCAGACGATGGCGTCCGCGCATGCCGAAATCCTGTTCGGGCCCGCGACGGTGATCGACGGGGCCACGCTCGAGATCGACGGCCAGACGGTGCGCCTGCTCGATATCGAGGCTCCGGCCCTGACCCAGCTCTGCAAGGACGGGACCGGGGCCGACTATGCCTGCGGGCAACGGTCGAGCCAGAGCCTGGCCGAGCTTCTGAAGCAGCGAAAGGTGACCTGCGACTGGTCGAACCTGGACGCCCAGGGCCGCCGCCTCGCGCGCTGCGGCGTCGCCGGGCAGGACGCCGGATTATGGCTGGTCGGTCAGGGTTGGGCGGTGCCGGACCGCAACTGCAAATGCGAGACCTACCGCGCGGCCGCCGAGCACGCCAAGGCCCAGAAGCTGGGCCTCTGGGCCGGCGCCTTCGCCCTGCCCTGACCGCCCCTCCCGCCCCGCCCCCTATCCATTGGGCCAGATTGCAAAGCGGGTCGGCCCGGCCCACTCTGGCGCCCGCGCGCAAACGGGATTCGGAGACGGCGTCGAGCCCGCCGGCCGGTTTGAGCGATTGCCGCGACGACAAGCGGGGACGACGGATGGCAAGCCTTTTCTGGGACGATCGCCTGGCGGATCTCTTTGCCTATTGGAGCGCGAAACGCGGCAACCGGCCGGCGCCGAGCCGTCGCGATCTCGATCCCCGGGACATCACCCGCCTCCTGCCCTTCCTCCATCTGATCGACGTGGAGCCCGAGCCGATGCGGTTCCGGCACCGGCTGGTGGGCAGCGAACTGGTCGACATGATGGGCCGGAACGTCTCGGGAAAGTATGTGACCGACGTGTTCTATGGCCGCGCCGCCGACGAGATCCTCGAGACGATGCGGTCCCTGGCGACCGAGATCCGCCCGTTCCGCCGCCGCTCGCGCATGGAATGGCACCGTGCCGACTGGCTCACCATGGAATCGCTCGAGCTGCCGCTGATCGACGAGACCGGCCGGGTCAATATGATCCTCTGCGGCCGCAGCTTCACCATGACCGACCCGGCCTTCGGGTCGACGCTGAACTTCGACCCGCTGCCGCTACGCTGACAGCCAGGGTGCACCGACCCGATTCTCCGCCGGCGCGAGCGATGCTTGCTTCAATTTTTGCCCAACGATCGAGCGCAATCAAAGTGTTGGGCAAGGGGCGAGTCCGAAGCGACGAACTCCTGCGCGGTTTACGCCCTCTCAATGAATTGGATGTTCTCTGGTGCGGTGAACCCGCCCGCGGATTTTCAACCTTTGAGATCGGACCCGGCTCATGCACTTCATTCCCCCGCGCCCCCTCGCGGCAGTCCTCATCGGCCTCTTCCTGGTCGCATGCGGCGTCGGCTCCGCTCGCGCCGAAGAGCAGCCGTGGCTGGACCTTCTGAAGCAGCAGAAGTTCGAGGCATTGGAGGCCGAGCTGCAGAAGCTGCAGACGACCTTCGTGGAAGGCGAATGCGCGGAGTGCTTGGCGAATGCGCCTTATGTCAAATTCGCGACATCCGACCCCCTGATCGGCGAACGGCTCGATGAATGGGTGGCGACACACCCTGACTCGGCCGCCGCTCACCTCGCCCGCGGGCGGTATCTCAACCATATCGCCTGGCTGGCACGGGGAACCGGCACTGCGTCCCAGACTCGGCCCGAGCAGTTTGCCGAGATGGAGCGCCTGCAGACCGCGGCGGTCCAGGACCTGCTCTGGACAGTCCAGCATGAGCCGAGATCACCCCTGGCGTTTGCCGACCTGATCTATATCTCCACGGCCCAGCGCGGCGAAATCGCTGCGGCGCAGATTTATGACTCCGCTCTCCAGGCCAATCCGGACTCGCCGGCGATCTATCGGGCCCGCGTCTGGTCGCTCTCTCCCTGGTGGCAGGGCGTATTGCCCTGGTCCGACGCCATGGAACGGCAAAGAGCCTATATCGCCGATTTACAGCAGAAATACTCCGACCGCCCCGGCTTCGAATGGCTGGAGGGATATGCCGACTATATGGAGGCCGAAGCTTTTCTTCGAACCGGGGACATCGATGCCGCTATCTCAAGCTTTACGAAGGCCTTGTCGGCGCGGGAACGGACTCCCTATCTCCTCGCCCGCGCCGAGGCCTATGGAGACCTCAAAAAGCTGGAACTGCGCGATGCCGATCTGAAGCGCGCATTGGAACTCAGCCCCGATGACGAAGACGCCCTGTTTGAGAATGGGCGACTGAATTCCCGGATCTGCCGAAAAGCGCACTCAGACGGCACCGACGCGACGGACGTCTGCAAAGCCGCGATCGAGCAGTTCGACGCCGCCGTCGCGGCGGATCCGCTGGCACCCAAACCTCTCCTGTATCGTAGCCTGCTCCTGGCCGCGATTGGCCAGCACGAAGACGCCCGTCGCGATCTGCACAATGCGGATGTCTACGGAAAGTTCGATGCCTGGACCCAGGACATGATGGCGTCGATTTATCGAATCTTCGATCACGACGCGGCCAAAGTCGCATTCCAGAACGCTATCGCGCTTGGCCCAAATGATCCCTATTGGGTCGAGCACTATCTCCTCTTCCTCGCGCAAACCGGGGACTGCGACTTTCTCAAGGTCCAAGCGAGCTATCGCGAGCGTTGCAGGCAGTCGAACCGGTGTCAGATGGTCGGCGATCTCGACGGCATGACGGAGAGTTTCCAGCAGACCCGACGCCAAAGCTGTGCGGGAAAGGAATGGCAGCAGCCGGAAACGTCGCTGGCAATGCCGGAGTGAATGGCAAGAATTCGGGGGATGAACCATGACCGCCTTCAAGACCCTGGCCTTTGGCGCTCTGCTCTTTCTCAGTTTTGCTGGCATCCAGGCGCCGGCGCGCGGCGAAACGCTCGACCGGAGCGCCATTCTTCAAATGCTGGCTGGCGGGCAGTTCGACGAACTCGATAGTCGCCTCGAACGGATCGACGACGAAGCCAACGCTCAGAAACGTCCGGAGGGGGATCTGACGCGAGCCTTCCGCGCCTTCGCGACTTCTGATCCCGCCGTGGTGGCGCAGCTCGATCGCTGGGTCGCCGAGCGCCCCAACTCCGGCATGGCGTTGGTCGCACGCGGCGTCAACCGGTTCCACTTGATCCGTATCATGCGCTATGACGAGGCCTTCCGGGCAGCCAATGAGGCCTTCGCGCTCGATCTCAAGATCAAGGAACGCGATGCCTTTGTGGATGCTCAGAAGGGCCTCGCCATCGAGGAGATGAACCCTGTGGGCTTTGTGTGGTCCTTGGAACTCTTCATCGATTGGGGCCAACCGCAGGAGGTCGAGAAGTGGTATCGGATCGCGGTAAACGATCTCCCCGCTTCGCCCGCGATCCATCGCACCTATCTCTCGGCCTATGCCCCCTGGCATCAAGCCGGCGCCTCTTGGCAGGAATCCCTGATTCGCTTGCAGGAAATCACGGCAAGTCTCGAGAAGGGCTTTGGCAAGGATCCCGACTTTGCCTGGCTGGCCGGCTATCTCGAATATGTGAAGGGTGAAACCTATCGGCTCGACGGCCAGCCAGAGTCCGCGATCGCCCACTTCGATACAGCCCTCGCGGCAAGCGACGATCCTGAATACCGGCTCGGCCGTGGCCGCGCGGAGCTGGCCATGGGCGCGCATCAGAAGGCCCTGAATGATTTCGTCCAGATCCTATCGGACGACCCCGATTTCGGGCCCGCTGTTCATGGTCAGGCCCTCGCCAAGGAGGCACTTGGCCAGACCGCCGAGGCGCTGGCCGATCTCGACCGTGCGATTGCCCTCGACCCGATGAATCCGCTCTACCTCACCGACCGCGCCCGGCTCTTGCGGAAATCGAAGCGCATCGACGAGGCGCGCCGCGATATCGACAACGCATTGCCGCTCGGAGAGCACGATCCCTGGGTTCAGGTCTGGCGTGGCACCATCTACGAGCCCATCGATACAAAGACGGCCGCCGGCGCGTTCCAGCAGGCGGCCGCCCTGGCACCATCGAACCCGCTATACCTGAAGCGTTACGCGGATTTCCTCCTGCGCCACGAGGATTGTGAAGCCATTGCTGCGATCGAACTCTACGACGAGGCCTGTCGGACCGGAAATAGCTGTGGAGACAAGGCGCGTGAATTGGAAACGGCGGCGACCGCCTTGAAGACGAAGATGTCCTGCCCCGGGTGAGGACTGGCAGCTGCCGGCCGCCCATAAGGTCGCATCGGCCTCAGGGAATGATGCGCCGCTGCCGCAGCTCCGCGAACAGATCGAAGAAAGAGTCATCCGTCGCCTGATAATCGAGGAAGCCCAGCTTGCGGCTCTTCGACATGTCGGTCACGACCTCGACGATGCGGCCCAGATCCGCATCGCTGTGCCAGGGCGAGACCAGCCGCCCCAGGTCGGGCTCCACCAGTCCGCGCTTGCGGGCGATCGCCGTCCAGAGCGGCCCGGCACCGGCCAGTTGGCGCTCGAGCGGCTCGCCCTCGCCGGAAAAGGGCGCCGCCTCGAGACCGAACCAGAAGGCGAGGCGGCCCCACATCCAGCTCCAGCGGAAGACATCGCCATTGACGATGTTGAAGGCCTGGTTCCGCGCGGCGGGTTCGGTCGCCGCCCATTCCAGATGCGAGGCCAGCAATCGCGCGTCGGTCATGTCGGTCAGGCCGTTCCATTGCACCGCGTGGCCGGGGAACTTCATTGGCTGCCCGCGCTCGCGCTGGATCTCGGCATAGACCGCGAGGGTCACGCCCATGTTCATGGCGTTGCCGATGGCAAAGCCGATGATCGTGTGCGGCCGGTGGACGCTCCAGCCGAACCCGTCCCGCGCGGCGGCGGCGAAGAGCTCGTCCTCCTGCGCATAGTAGAAATTCTCGACATCGAGACGGGCCTGGCTTTCCCGGAAGGGCGTCGCCGGCAGGTTGCCCTTCCCATAGTTCTCGAACGGGCCGAGATAATGCTTGAGCCCCGTCACCAGGGCGGTGTGCTCGACGGAGCCCGCGCGAGCGAGAACATCGAGCAGATTGCGGACCATCGCGCTGTTGACGCGGATATTCTCGGCTTCGCTCGCCTGCCGCAGCCAGCTGCAGAAGAACACATGGGAGGGCTTGAGCCCCGCCAGCGCCGTCCCGAGCGACGCCGGGTCGAGCAGGTCGGCGGCGACCGGCGTCACGCCCTCGATCGCGGTCGGCCTTCGCGCGAGCCCCTGCACCTTCCAGCCCCGTCCGGCCAATCGGCGGGCGAGATTGTTGCCCACGATGCCGCTGGCCCCAACCACGAGCGCTGTCCGCGTCATGCTTCGTCTCCCTTGCCGCCGAATGATGAGGCGCAAAGTAACTGGCGCCGGCGGCGACGCCAAGCTATGCCGTCCTGCTCCGGATCTTGCGAGAAGGCTCCGACCGTTCGGAGTCGGCGTCGCGGCGTCCCATCAATGTCACGCTGCCGGAGCATTCGACGGTTTAGGTTCACGGCCCCGCCGACGCTTCTCCTACGATCGATATATTGAGGATTCGTCATGTCCTGGCTGCAAGCTCTCCTCATCGCCGTCCTGCAGGGCGCGAGCGAACTCTTTCCCGTGAGCAGCCTGGGGCATGCGGTCATCCTGCCCGCCCTGCTGGGCTGGGACCTGGACCAGAACGGCCCCTCCTTCCTGCCTTTCCTGGTGGTGCTGCATGTCGGAACCGCAGCGGCGCTGCTGCTCTATTTCTGGCGCGACTGGACGCGCCTCGCCTCGACGCTCATGGGATTCGGTTCGCCGGAAGAATGCGCCGCCGGTCGCCGCCTGACCGGCCTGATCCTGCTGGCCACGCTGCCTGCAGTCATATTCGGCTTTGCCCTGGAGAAGCCGCTGCGCCACCTCTTCGGCACGCCGGTGATCGCCGCGGTCTTCCTGATCGTGAACGGCCTCGTCCTCTTCTTCGGCGATCGGCTGCGCCGCGCCGCCGTCGATCGGGCCGACGGGAACGATCTGGGGCAAATGAGTTGGCGGGACGCGTTGATCGTCGGCTTCTGTCAATGCGGAGCGCTGATCCCCGGCATATCGCGCTCCGGCGCCACCATGGTGGGCGGCCTGCTGCGCGGCCTCCATCACGAGGCGGCGGCGCACTTCTCGTTTCTGATCGCGACACCGATCATCATCGGCGCCGCCATCCTCGAAATCCCCAAGATGCTGCGCCAGCCGGGAGGCGGCAGCATCACCGAAATCGCCCTGCTGTCTGGCCTCGTGGCCGGCATCGTTGCCTTCGTCTCGGTCTGGTTCCTGATGCGCTATTTCAGGAAGCACGACTTTCAGGCCCTCAACCCCTTCGCTTATTACTGCTGGGCCGTCGGCATTCTGGCGCTGGGGGTCTTCGCGCTGGAGCGCTGACCGAGTTCCCCGGCACGGCGCCGCGGGGAATGGCCAGGGCGCCCGGACCGATGAGGGCCGCGCCCTCGGCATCGTTGGCCATCCTCGCCAATGGGGTCAGGGCGCGGCAGGCCTGCCGATGCGGCTGTAATCCACCGACAGATAACCGTCGGCGAGCGGAACCACCGCATCGGGATGGACCCTCGCCACCTCCTGCGCCATCACGCCCATCTGCGTGACGTCGTCGCCCTTGTAGCGAAAGGTGTAGACATTCAGCCCGTCGAAGGTTCGCCCGACCAGGCGGATATCCTCCTTGGCCCGCATGTCCGAGACCATGTTGTGGTGCGGCGGAACGAAGGGCTGATCCAGATGGGTTTTCTTATCGCATATGGAATAGCTGTTGTCGGTGGCGGCGCCGTTGCACTTGTACATCTCGCTCAATTGCGGATCGGCATGCTGTCCGGTGGAACAGGCGCCGAGTGCGAACAGGACAGCCAGGGGCAGCAGGAGACGCGGGGTGGTGCTGAACATCGAAGACCTTTGACGTTGCTGAAGGACCCTCCCGGAACAGGCCCGATCGCGATCGGCAAGCTGCCGAAGGCGCGACCGGGTTGCGGTCCGGATCCATGATGGGAATTATGCCGAATGCGCCCTGCCGCCATTCACACGCCCGTGTTGTGTCCAAGAATTCACGCCGGCTCCGGCAAGCCGGCGGTAACGATCGCGCCGTCTCTGCCGCGCAGCCGCGAAAGCGCCGGTTGCGCCCGGGGGTGGGGGCGTGATTGCATGACCTGACGTTCATCCTTGAAGGCCCGATGATGCCCTCCTCGCCCAGCTTTCGCCTGGCCTCCGCCCTGTCCGCGGCGCTGGTCCTGCTGTTCCTGACCGCGTCGACCCCGCCAAAGAGTACCTCCAGTCTCAGCTCCAACAAGCTGGAAGCGGCGCTCGACAAGCTGGGCGCGCATCAGTGCAAGGACAGCAAGCTCACCTGCGTCACCCTCACCATGCCGCTCGATCAGCTGGGCAACGATCCCAAGGGCCATGTCGACATCGACTTCGCTGTGCATTTCTCGGAGAAACCGAGCAAAGGCCTGTTGATCTATCTCGTGGGCGGTCCGGGCAGCAGCGGCCTCGAAGCCGCGGAGGATTCGCTGTCGGACCACAATTCCCGGCTGGGCCAGGAGATGGACATCGTCTTTCTCGATCAGCGCGGCACCGGCGACCGCAACGCGATGGATTGCCCGAAGGCCAGCGCCGTCTACGACATGGCCACGATCGATCTCGACAAGCCGGACGAGGCCGTCGATCTCACCAAGACCTTCGTCGCCGGCTGCATCAAGGAGATGAAGCACACCGAGCTCCTGCCCTATCTCGGCACCGACCAGGCGATCCGCGATCTGGAGACCTTCCGCCAGGCGATCGGCGCGCCCAAGGTCTGGCTCTATGGCGAGAGCTACGGCACCCAGTTCGCCCAGCAATATGCGGTCGCATTTCCCGACGCGATCGCAGGCGTCATCCTCGACGGCGTCATCGACACCAATCTCGACGCCGAGGGTTACGCGGCGGAAGACGGCCGCGCCGCCGAAAGCATCCTCGCCCGCCTCTTCGCCGCCTGCGACGACAAGTCGAACTGCCATGCCGACATGTCGGCACCGGCAGCGACGGTCTATGACGCGCTCGCCGCCCGGCTCGCCAAGGCCCCGATCGCAGTCGATTATCCCCTGCCGGACGGGTCGGCCCGCCGCCAGCTCACCCGCGGGATGCTCGAAGGAGCCGCCTTCAGCGCGCTCTATGGACCCGGCGACCGGCGCGATTTCATCCGCGCGCTGGCGGCTGCGGGGCATGAGGATCTCGTGCCGCTGCTCCGCCTCGCCTATTACAACCTCGCCCTGGATCCCCTGACGCTCGAGGCGCTGGGCTATAGCGGTTTCTATCTCGGCGCCTATTACGGCATCAGCTGCCAGGACTATGCCGAGCCGGGCGCCGATCCGACCGCGCTCGCCAAGTCGATCCTGGCCGAGGCGAAGACCCGGTCGACGGCGTTCCCCCATTTCCCGCAACTCTATGTCTCGGACCGGCTGCCTTGCGCCTTCTGGCCGGCGAAGGGCAAGGTCGGGCGGCCCAAGGCTTTCACGGGCGGCAGCTACCCGACCGTGATCCTCAATTCGGACGCCGACCCCGCGACGCCGATCTCCAACGGCTATGCCGTGTTCGACCGCGTCAAGAATGGCTACATGATCACCATGCAGGGCGGGCCCCACGTCATCATGGGCCGCGACGACGCCTGCCCCGACAAGGTCGTTCTGGGACTGATGCTCGACGACCAGATCCCGATCGCCCATGAGCAGATCTGCGACACGGCCCTGACGCGCAGCTACGTCCCCCTGACCCTGACCGATCCCGCGGACGCCAAGGACCCGCTCAAGGTCGCCCGCGGCGTCGAGGTCGAGCTCGAACGGTTCCCGGAGTTCTATTGGGACCTCGGATCCGATCCGGTCTCCATCGGCTGCGACCATGGCGGGAAGATCGAGGCGCGCGAGACCAAGACCGGCCGCGAATACCGCTTCCGCAATTGCGGCCTATGGCCGGAGCTGCGGATCTCGGGCACCGCTTCCGCTCATCAGGAGGGCGACAACAGCGACGACATCACGCTCGCGATCGACGTCGCCGGCGCCCATCAGGGGCATCTGAACTACCACCATGACTGGATCACCGAGGCGACCAGCCTGGGCGGCGAGTATGACGGCAAGGACCTGGCCACGCCGCGGCCGCCCTTGCGCTGAGGTCCGCGCCGCCCATCCGCGATCCCGAAAAAAAATGGCGTCGATGGCTTTGGCCACCGACGCCTTTAAGGAGGAACGCACAGCAGAGGCTGATCGTGAAACCGCTCCACGATCTGAATCGACGCTACCGCTAAATCCCGACTTAATGAATAGAGATTAACTGAGCGCAGGCTTAAGTTTTTCTTTCGCCATGCCCGCAAGCCCCGAACGCTTTAGCATCCAGCTCTTATGATCCCCACCCTCGATATCTCGCCCCTGTTCGGTGCCGACGTCGAGCACCGAGACAGCGTCGACCGGGCGCTGGCCGCGGCGGCAACGGGGCCCGGCTTCGTGATCGTCACCCGTCTGGCGGGCGACTGCCCGCTCGACGAGCGGAGCCGCGCCGACCTCGCGGCGATATTCGCCCTGCCCGAAGCCGAGAAGCGCCGCCTGTGGCGGCAGAAATTCGCGCCCCGGAACGCCAACGTCTATCGCGGCTATTTCCCGGTGCAGAATGGCGCCGCCACCTACAAGGAGGGCATCGATCTCGGGCCCGATCTGGCCCACGGGCCGCGCATCCAGGCCGACGACGATCCGCTGTTGGAACCCACGCCGCTTCCCGACGAGCGCAGCCTGCCTGGCTGGCGCGAGGCGGCGGCGCGCTATTACCGCGCAATGGAGCAGATCGCCGCCCTGCTGATGGCCTCGCTCGCGCGCGGCCTCGCGATCGACGAAGCCGTCTTCGCGGCGCCCTTCGCGCAAGGCATCTCCACCCTGCGGATGATCCATTATCCGCTGCGTCCGCCGGAATCCTTCCGCGGCGCCGAGCCCGCGATCGCCGTCGAGCATGAGGGCGAGGTGCGCCAGCTGGTGGGAGCGCCTCATACCGATTCCGGAATCCTGACCCTGTTGAACCAGGACTCGACCGGCGGGTTGCAGGCGCGCGGACGCGATGGACGCTGGCTCGACGTGCCGCCGCAACCAGCCTCGCTCGTCGTCAATTTCGGGAAGCTGCTGGAGCTCTGGACCGAGGGCCGGGTGCGCGCGACCGAGCATCGCGTGCTCGCCGCGGCGAGCCCTCGCCTCTCGATCCCGTTCTTCTACGAGCCGGGCGCGGAGGCGCTGATCCAGCCGCTCGCGACGTCGGGACAGCCACCGCTGGCGCCCTTCCGCTATGGCGATTATCTCTGGAAACGGATGGTCAAGTTCGTCGAGTTTCGGGGGCTCGAACGGCGGACGGTGGCGCGTTAAGCGCCCGCGGCGTCGAGCAGCGCCGCCATCGGCGCGACCCACACGGTGATGCGGCCCTCCCGGCCTGGGATCGGCTGATCGGCCAGGACCGTGAAACCCGCCAGAAGGTCTTCGCGCCCGGCGGCGGCGACCGCCCGCATGGCGGCATCCGACGCCGCGATCGCCGCCCCCTTCGTCTTGGCGAAGGCTTCGAGGCGGCTCGCGACATTGACGATATCGCCGGCCGCCGCGAGCTGCGACTGCGCAGCACCGCCCAGCCGCGCCATCGCCACCGGACCGAAATGCAGACCGCCGCGCGGCCTGAGCTCCGGATGCCAGCGCGCCAGCGCCGCGATCAGCGACCGCGTGCAGGCCAGCGCCGAGACCGGATCCTCCGGCTTCGGCTGCGGCAGACCGAAGATCACCATGGCGCCGTCGCCGGCGAACTGCTCGATCACACCGCCATGGGCCAGCACGACCGCCTCGAGCCGGCCGTGGAACGCCTTGAGGAAGTCCGCCGTCTCGCCGGGCGAGCGCCGTTCGCTCAACCGCGTGAAGCCGGCGAGATCGACAAAGAGAATGGCCGCGAGCTGCTCGCGCTCGTAGAAGCCGGGCTGTTCCTGCGACGCCATCTGCTCGGCCATGGAGGGCGGCATATAGCGGGCGAGATTACCGCGCTGGCGTTCGGCCTCCCGCCGCAACCGCAGCTCCTGGCCGACCCGACCCAGCAACACGATGGCCGCGGTCATGACCGCGGCAAAGGTCGGCACCGCCATGTTGAGCCACAGATTGAACTGCGTGAATGCGAACGTCGTCACGATCGGCCAGATCAGCGCCACCCCCAGGGTGGCGATCAGCGCCAGGCGCGGGTTGCGCAGGTTGGCGGTGATCCATGTCATGCCCGCCAGCAGCAGGATGGCGGCGAACTCCCAGGCGCGAAGCGCACCCGTTCTCAGCAACCTCGGGCCATGCAGCAGATTGGCCGTGATCGTCGCCAGAACCTCGACCCCGGGCAGTTCGCGCGCGAAGGGTGTGATGCTGCGATCGCCCAGGCCGAGCGCCGTACCGCCGAGCAGCACCGCGCGGCCCGCGATCGCGTCGGCCGGGACCTTGCCCGCCATGAGGTCGGCGAGCGACACGGTGGCGATGCTGCCGGCCGGGCCATAATAATCGATCGGCATGCTGAGATCGTTGTCGAGCGGGATTCGCCGGTCGCCCAGCTGCAATTGCCCGTCCAGCGACAGGGCGATCTCGTTCTCGCCGAGACCCATTTGCAGCCGTGCCAGTTGCACCGCGAAGGCCGGGATGAGCACATCGCCGATGGCGATCGCCGGCTGGAAGCTGCGCTGCGCGCCCGTCCGGTCCGGTGCGAGATTCACATGGCCGACGATGGCGGCGTGGCGGAAGGGTTCGATCGGCAGCAGCGCGCCGGGCGCGCGCGGCGGCTCGAAACCGCCACTGGCAGGGCGCGACACCACGCGATAACCCAGCGTCGCAAGGTCGTCCAACGTCTTTTGGCCGGCCGTGGCTGAGAGCTCCAGCAAAGCCGCCATCGCCAGCACGGCGCGTCCCTGGCGCATCAGGGAATCGCGCAGCGCCAGGTCGCCGACTGACAGGGTGATACCGTCGCTGGCCCCTTCGCGTTCACTCAGCAGCAGGTCGAGCCCGACACTGCGGGCGCCCAGCTGCTGCAGCTTGTCGACCGCTGCCGCGATCTGGGCGCGGGGCAAGGGCCATCGACCGACCTCGGCCAATGTGCGCTCGTCGACAGCGACGATCACCACGTCGGTCGGCGCCGGCAAGGTCCCGCGGAGCTTGAAGCGCGCATCGAGCGTCGTGCCCTCGATGCCGTCGAACAGCGGCAATCCGAACCGATGGATCAGCACCAGGACGATGAGGGCCGCGATCGCGACCAGGGCGGTCCACCGGAGCCGGTGCTTCTCCGGCCGGCTCGCCCCCGATGCCGTCACGCGCTCACCAGGTCACGCGCGCGAGGGCCTTCTGGCGCCGGGCCGCACCCCAGATCTTGGGCGGCGTGGGCGCGGCGCCGGCTTTGATGTCGGTGCCCTGGCCGGGGCCCAGCTTGAAGACCGGGCCGGCGGCGCGGCCCGCGACCTCGACGGTCCCGCTCAAGACCAGGACCGCGCTCGTATCCTTGCCCGCTTCGACCAGCCATTCGGTGCCGCGGACCGCCGCGACCGCCGTTTCGGTCTGAACCGCGAAGCGGCCCCAACGCGTGCCGTCATTGACGATCAGCTTGATGATGCCGCTGAGAAGCGACAGCAGCGCCTCGCCCCCGCCGCCTGCCTTCGGCGCAAAGCGCGCGACCTCGACCCGGCTCGAGGGCCCGACCGTCAGCAGCGAGCCGTCGGCGAAACGCAAATCGACCTTGCCGTTCTCGCCGGTGACGATGCTGTCGCCCAGGGCGACCTTGTCCCCCAGGCCCAGTGCCGTCTCGCCGCTGCCCCGGGTCTTGGCGACATGACCCTGGAGCCGCACCACCTCGCCGACCGCGTCCTGTGCGGCCAGCCGTCGCGTGAGACCGCCCAGCGCGATCGCCGCGAGCATCGCGCGCAACCAGACTCGCCGATCGATCCGCATGGCCTGCTCTCCGGTTCCCCATCACCCGTTCGAAGGCTATCGCCTGGGGCCGGGCTCTCACAAGGTCCGGAGGCTCTGCCTGCCGCTGGCACAAATTGATCATGGTCGAGGCCGGTGGCAGGTGGCCCGGCGGCCCCACCGCGAGCCGATCGCCGCGGTGGGGCTCCGGAATCGACGGCAGCCTGGATCAGGCGGCCTGCGATCCGTTCTCCTGCAGGCCCAGCAGCGCCGACAGCAGGCTCTGCTGGGTCGACGCGTCCAACCCGGACTTCGACGAATTGTCGGAGGAGGTCAGCGTGTCGAGCAGCTGCTGCGTGATGCTTGATGCGGAATCGGCGGCGGACGCTCCGGAACCGGAGACGTCCTGGGATCCCAACAACACGCTCTTCATCGCAGAGCTCATCTTCTCGAAGCCGGTCGCCAATTCGGATTGGGTCATCTGTCCATCGCCATCGGTATCGAAGGCTTTGAACATCTGGTCCGCCTTGGCGGCCGCCGACGGCGAGGGAGAGCCAGCATCGAACTCCGCCTGGCTCACGACACCGTCCTGGTTTGTATCCAGCCGCGAGAACATCTTGTTCAGCGTGGTCGCGTCGATCGCTGACGCGCCACCCACTCCGGAAATCATGGTGGATTCTCCTTCTTCTTCTGATTTTCCGCAGTCAGGCCGGGCCAGCCGGCGTCCCGTCCCGGCACGCGAAGCCGCGCCGGGGCACCGATCGGCCCACGCCATCGGCACGCAAAGATGGCGCCAAATTCAGCCAGTAAATCCGATGCGTTAGAGCTGCGGCGCGCCTGGGAAGAGAGCGCGGGTGCGACCCGGAGGACCGGTTCCGCACGGCAAAACCAACCCAGGAAACCGGCAACTGCTGCCGCGTTCGCGCGATCCTGTCCCTTCCCCCTCGCGGGGGAAGGCTAGGAAGGGGGCGAACTCGGTTTCGACATCTCGCCGTCCCCCTCCCGCTCGCTCTCGCTCGCGACCTCCCCCGCAAGGGGGGAGATGACAAACCCTCCACGCCCCACAATCCCTTGATTTCGCACGGCAATGGCTCGATTGTCGGGGCCGCCGCGTTCGCGCTCTTTACGATGTTCCTTTACGGTTCCGCATCAAATGCCTGCAATGATTGATGAATTCCCGCACAAGGCCAACCGGCGCCGGTCCGCTGACCGGTCGAGGAGATCGCCATGGAGGAGCCCGGCCCGATGACGGCACGCGCCACCGAGACGGAGACCCTGGACGCCGCCGACAAGCGGCGGCCCAACGCCGCGATCATGTTCGCGGCCGAGGGCTACGACACCTCGCGGCCAAAGCTGATGGGGCGCCATGCGGCCGGCGAAGGTTTCCTGAAGGGCTTCGCCCGCCATGCCGGCGTCGAGCGTTTCTGGGGCCTGGTCCCGACCGAAAACGACGGCCGCCATTTCTCCGAGACCCTGCACCAGTTGAAGCCGGGGACGCCCGTGTCGGTCGCGGTCTATTCGCGGCTCGAAATGCTGAAGGAGCCGGGCTCGCTGTTCCTGCCGGGGCCCGGCATCGCCGACCATGCCTGGATGCGCCGCTCCAAATGCAACCAGCGCGATTTCTCGATCTCCGGCATCACCCACACCACCGCCTCCTTCGGCGCGATGGATTCGATCGCGGGCCTGGTCACGGGGCCGGTGCAGCGCTGGGATGCGCTGATCTGCAGCTCGGTCTCGGTGCGCAAGACCGTCGACCGCGTGGTCGATGCGCAGATGGAATTCTTCCGCGACCGTCTCGGCGCGACCGGCAAGCCGACCCTGCCCGAGCTGCCGGTGATCCCGCTCGGCGTCGATTGCGACGCCTTCAAGCTCGGCGGCGGGGTGCGCAGGACCTGGCGCGACCGGCTGCATATCGACGAGCGCGACCTGGTGCTGCTGTTCATGGGCCGGCTCTCCTTCCACGCCAAGGCCCATCCGCTGCCGATGTATCTCGCGGCCGAGGCCGCGGCCAAGGCAATCAAGGGCAAGGTGCATCTGATCCAGGCCGGCTGGTTCGCGAACGACGCGATCGAGCAGGCCTTCCGCAGCGGGGCGCGCGAATTCTGCCCCTCGGTCAATGCGATCTTTCTCGATGGCCGCAAGAAGGATGTCCGCAACGAGATCTGGGCTGCGGCCGACGTGTTCGTCTCCTTCTCCGACAACATCCAGGAGACCTTCGGCCTGACGCCGATCGAGGCCATGGCGGCGGGGCTGCCCTGCCTCGTCAGCGACTGGGACGGTTATATGGACACGGTGCGCGACGGCGAGGACGGATTCCGCGTCCGCACCTGGCAGCCCCCGGCCCCGCTGGGCGAGGATCTGATCTATCGCCAGACCTCCGGCGCCGACAGCTATGACCGCTATTGCGGCAATGCCTGCCAGTTCGTCTCGGTCGATCCGCAGGATGCCGCCGAGGCGCTGGTGCGGCTCGCCAAGAATGGCGACCTGCGCGAGAAACTGGGCAGCCAGGCGCGCCAGCGCGCGCGCGAGGTCTTCGACTGGAAGGTCGTGATCGGCCAGTATCAGCAGCTCTGGGGCGAGCTCGACCGGATCCGCAAGAATGCGAAGGAGTCGGCACCGCGCGGCAAGGGCCCGGCCTGGCCCGCGCGTCTCGATCCGTTCGACGCCTTCGCGCATTACCCGACCAACCAGCTGGCGCCCGATACGAAGGTCGCCGCGGTCGCCGGCGCGGATGTGAAGCGTCTCGACGCGATGCGGCGCCAGCCCGCGAGTTCGTATGCGTCCAGCATCTTCCCCGACCGGAACGACTGCATGGCAGTGCTGGCCCATCTGGCGACGGCCAAAACCGCCAGCGCCGACGATCTCGCGGCGCTGGCGCCAGCCGAACGGCAGGACAGCCTGCGCCGCGGGCTGGCCTGGCTGGCGAAGCATGGGCTGGTGCGGCTGCTGCCGGAGTAGACCCCCAAGAAGCCCCCCGAGCCCAGGGCATTTCCGGGCTGTCTTCGCCGCCTGTTGACGGAACCGCCGCGCTGAGCCAGACAGGGGCACCTTTGCCCTCGAAGATCTGGAATCTCATGCGCTACATCGACGTCACCCCGCGCGAAGTCCGCGAAATCGAGAATCTCTGGATCCCGATGTCGGACGGGGTGCGGCTCGCGGCCCGCGTCTGGCTGCCGGCCGACGTCGAGACCACGCCGGTCCCGGCGATCGTCGAATATCTCCCGTACCGCAAGCGCGACGGCACAGCGCCGCGCGACGAGATCATGCATCCCTGGTTCGCACGCCAGGGCTACGCCGTGCTGCGCATCGACATCCGCGGCACGGGTGAGTCAGACGGACGCTTCGTCGACGAATATATCAAGCAGGAGCAGGACGACGCGCTGGAAGCGCTGCGCTGGATCGCAAGCCAGCCCTGGTGCACCGGCAAGATCGGCATGATGGGCATCTCCTGGGGCGGCTTCAACGCGCTCCAGATCGCGGCACGCCGCCCGCCCGAGCTCAAAGCCATCATCCCGGCCTGCTTCACCGACGACCGCTATGCCGACGACGTCCATTACATGGGCGGTTGCCTGCTGAGCGACAATTCGACCTGGGCCTCGGCCATGACCTGCTATGCCTCGCCGCCGCCGGACCCGGCGATCGTGGGCGAGCGCTGGCGCTCGATGTGGCTCGACCGGCTCGAAAACATGCCGCTCCTCGCCGTCAACTGGATGGAGCATCCGCGCCGCGACGCCTTCTGGCAGCAGGGCTCGGTCTGCGAGAATTATGCCGACATCGAATGTCCGGTCTTCGCGGTCGGCGGCTGGATCGATGCCTACAGCAACGCGGTGCCACGGCTCCTCGCCAATCTCAAGGTTCCCTGCAAGGGCCTGGTCGGGCCCTGGGCCCATACCTGGCCGCACAATGCGCGACCCTTGCCCGCGATCGGTTTCCTCCAGGAATGCCTGGCCTGGTGGGACCAGTGGCTCAAGGGCATCGATCGCGGCGCCATGGAAGGCCCGCGCTATCGCGTCTGGGTCATGGACCGCGTGGTGCCGCGTGCCTATCAGGAGGAGTGGCCCGGCCGTTGGATCGGCGAGCCGAGCTGGCCCTCGCCCCATACCGAGACTCGCATCCTGCATCTGAACGAGAACGGCCTCGGCGCGAAACCGGCGCCCGAGCGCGCGCTGCTGCACCGCTCGCCGCAATATGTCGGCTCGGCCGCGGGCTTCTGGTGCCCCTATGGCAATGGCGTCGATATCGCCTTCGACCAGCGCGAGGACGATGCGCGCTCGCTCTGCTTCGACACCGAGCCGCTGCCGGCTGCCTTCGACATCGTCGGCGCGCCGGCGCTGGAGCTGGAGCTCTCTTCCGACAAGCCGCAGACCCAGATCGCGGTGCGGCTCTGCGCCGTCGATGCCAACGGCTCCTCTTTGCGCGTCAGCTATGGCGTGCTCAATCTCTCGCACCGCGACAGCCATGTGAATCCCACCGCGCTCACGCCGGGCCAGCGCTATCGCGTCCGCGTCCAGCTCAACGATGTCGGCTACCGCTTCCTCTCCGGCCATCGCCTGCGCGTGGCGATCTCCACGGCCTATTGGCCCACCATCTGGCCGCAGGCCGAGGCCGCGACCATCACGGTCCATACCGGCAGCAGCCGGCTCGCCCTGCCCGCGCGCCCGCGCCGGGCCGAGGACAACCAGCTGCCGGAGTTTGCGCCGGCCGAGGGCGCCATGCCCGGCCCCGTCGCCTGGATCCGCAAGCATGACGCGCGATTGAATCTGAGCTACGACCCCGCGCAGGACGAGGCGACCTATGCGGTCGACAAGGACGAGGGCGTCTACCGGCTCGAGGCGATCGGGCTCGAGACCGGCGCGCATCTGACCGAGCGCTATCGCATCAGGGGCGACGATCCCCTCAGCGCGCGGGCCGACTATGCCTGGGTCGCCTCGCTCGGGCGCAGCGACTGGCACACCCGCACCAAAGGCCGCAGCTCCTTCACGGCCGACGCAAAGAACTTCCACGTCACCATCGAGCTCGACGGCTTCGAAGGCGACAAGCCGGTCTTCAACAAGCGCTGGGAACGGAAGATCCCACGGGATCTGGCGTAGAAAGCCGTCAGGATCGACGCTGCCGCCTGCCCCTGGGCTGTATCGGACAGGATGCTCCGACCCTAACCTTCCGGGTGCGGCACCGGCCCTTGTTGTTATATGGATCCGCCGCCCCACTTCTCCTGGTGATGTCGTGACGACTCCTTTCACGCTCACGGCCGACACACAGGGAGAATGTGATGAAAGCGCTCGTGTACCGTGGACCCGGCCGCAAGGCGCTCGAGGACTGTCCCAAGCCCGAAATCAAGGCGCCGGGCGACGCGATCGTGAAGATCGTGAAGACGACGATCTGCGGCACCGACCTGCATATTCTCAAGGGCGATGTCCCGACCTGCACGCCCGGGCGGATCCTCGGCCATGAAGGCGTCGGTATCGTCGATACCGTGGGCGCCGGCGTCACCACCTTTCGCCCCGGCGATCGCGTTCTCATTTCCTGTATTTCATCCTGCGGCAAGTGCGATTATTGCCGGCGCGGGATGTATTCGCACTGCACCACGGGCGGCTGGATTCTCGGCAACGAGATCGACGGAACCCAGGCAGAATATGTGCGCACCCCGCATGCCGACACCAGCCTCTATCGGATCCCCGAGGGCGCCGACGAAGAGGCCCTGGTGATGCTCAGCGATATCCTCCCCACGGGCTTCGAATGCGGCGTGCTCAACGGCAAGGTCGCGCCCGGCTCGACGGTGGCCATCGTCGGCGCGGGGCCGATCGGACTTGCCACCCTGCTGACGGCGCAGTTCTACTCGCCGGCCGAAATCATCATGATCGATCTGGACGACAACCGCCTGGGGCTGGCCCGGCAGTTCGGCGCCACACGGACGATCAACAGCGCGGACGGAAAGGCGGCCGAAACCGTCAAGAAGCTGACCGACGGCCGCGGCGTCGATACGGCGATCGAGGCGGTCGGCATCCCCGGCACCTTCCTGCTCTGCCAGGATCTGGTCGCGCCCGGGGGCATCATCGCCAATATCGGCGTTCACGGCTCCAAGGTCGATCTCCACCTCGAGCGGCTCTGGTCGCAGAACATCGCGATCACGACGCGGCTGGTCGACACCGTCACCACGCCCATGCTGCTGAAGACCGTGCAATCGAAGAAGATCGACCCGACCCGCCTGATCACCCATCGATTCAAGCTCGATAAGATTCTCGATGCCTACGACACCTTCGGCCGCGCGGCGGACACCCACGCCTTGAAGGTCATCATAGCCGCGTAAAATCGGGCCCGGCGCGAAGAACCGACATCTCAGCCGTCGTCGCTCAGGCCCTGCCGGTACCAGGGAATGATATGCGTCTCGAGCATGTTCAAGCGGCCCTCGAGATCGGCCGCGTTCTCCAGCGTCGGTGGGGCGTTGACGGGAATCGCGTCTGACAAATCCCCGCCTGCCTTCACCGCCGCCACCCAGTGGCGCATCTGGGAGATGTAGGCCTCGAGCGCGATATCCGGCTCCGGCGCCTCGTCGGTGACGAGATAAGCCGGCGGCAGGTCGCCCACGACGACCCATAGGACCGGATCGACATCGGGCTTTGCCGGTTCGAGTTCGAAGAGGAACACGCCCACGACACCGCCGATCCCCATCCCGAACAGGACGCGCTTGATCGCGCCGCTCCATCGGAACGAACCGATATAACGGACAGCCTCGTCATGGAGCTTTTTCAGCTCCTGGGCTTCTTCCTCGTCCCCATCGCCCAAAGCATCGATATCGAAGAGCTTTGAATAGTCGACGGCGGTCATCTGAATTTCCTATAGCTGCCCTTCTGCACTCGTCGCATCGATCAAGGTCTCCAGCGCCCCACTGAGACGCTCGATCTCTTCCGCCTTCAGCCGGCTCGCGAAATGGCGGCCGATCGCGGCCTCGTAGACCGGCCACATCTTCCGACGCAGGGTGCGGCCTTTCTCGGTGATGGCGATATCTGCCCCCCGCGCATCCTCGGGCGACGGCTCACGGCGCACCAGCCCCTCGCCTTCCATCCGGTCGATCAGCCGCGAAAGATTGTACTTCGCCAGCAACAGCCGCGGATGAAGCTCGCGATGCCGGAGGCGGCCATTCTCGGCGCGATCGAGCTCCAGCAACACGTCATACCATTCGAGCGCCGGCAGGTGGGCCGCCTTGAGGTCCTGCTCGACCTTCTGCAACAGCAGTTGCTGCGCCCGCAACAGCCTGGCCCAGGCGCGAACCGCTTCTTTCGACGGTACTTTTTTCATCGCCTTCAACTTTCCGTGATTTTGTTGCATTTGCACCAATTATACCATATCGTTGCGTTTACACCAACTAGCCCGCTGGAGGCCGTCATGACTGTCCCGAAGCTCGCCCCTTACGCCACCCTTCTCCTGCGCCTGGCGCTCGGCATCATGTTCCTGACCCATAGCATCGTCCTGAAATGGTTGACCTACGGCCTGCCCGGTACGGCGCAATTCTTCGTCTCGGTCGGGCTGCCGGGATGGCTCGCCTATGCCGTGTTCGCGGCCGAAATCGCCGGTGGCGCCATGCTGATCCTGGGTGTCCAGGTCCGTTGGGCTGCGGCCGCGATGACGCCGATCCTGTTGGGTGCGGTCTGGGTCCATGCCGGCAACGGCTGGGTCTTTACCGCCGCCAATGGCGGTTGGGAGTATCCCGCTTATCTCACGGTCCTCTGCATCGTCCAGGCGCTGCTGGGCGAGGGTGCCTGGGCCCTTTCCCCCTCCCGCCTGCCCGCCTTCGCCCCCCGTGCCCTCGTCCGCGCGGTGGTCGAGGCCTGAGCCACCCCTGATCCTCCGACAGGAAAACCCTCATGATTCCGCCCAGCCGCCTCACGCTCGTCAGCCACCATCTCTGCCCCTATGTGCAGCGTGCCGCCATCGCGCTCGCCGAGAAGGCGGTTCCCTTCGAGCGGGTCTATGTCGATCTCGCTCACAAGCCTGACTGGTTCCTGGCGATCTCGCCGCTGGGCAAGACGCCCGTCCTTCAGGTCGGCGACCGAGCGATCTTCGAATCGGCCGTCATCCTGGAATATCTGGAGGAGACCCAGGCCCATCCGCTCCACCCCGAAGATCCGTTGACGCGCGCCGAACATCGGGCCTGGATCGAGTTCGGCTCGGCCATGCTGAACGACATCTGGGGCTTCTATGTCGCGCCCGATGCGGAGGCTTTCGCCACGAAGTCGAAAGCGATCGCCGAGAAGTTCCAACGCCTGGAAGGCGTCCTCGCCGACGGCCCCTATTTCAGCGGCGAACGCTTCACCCTGGTCGACGCTGCCTTCGGTCCCGTCTTCCGCTATTTCAACGTCTTCGATCGGATCTGCGCGCTCGGCCTGTTCGACGGCCGCCCGAAGCTCGCAGCCTGGCGCAAGGCGCTCGGCGCTCGTCCTTCCGTGCACGATGCCGTCACTGCCGATTACGACGCCCGCCTCTGGGCATTTCTCAAAGCCCGCAGCTCGCATCTATCGGGATTGATGACTGGGCCCTCGCCGGAAGCGCTGGCTGCCGAATAGGCCGTCTATTGCGTCGGATAGGTGACCTCGGCCGAGATCAGCGGGCTCCGGCAGGCCACGGCGCCCTCGCCGCTGCCCGCCACCGCGTCGATCCGGAACATCGAATCCGCGGTCTCGGCATAGCTCTCGTCGACCGAGAACTGGTCGATCTGCGCGAAGTTCAGCAGCGCGGCATAGTCCGAGGCCGGGTTGTCGGCGTAGCCGGTCTTGGGATCGACGCCGCCGGCCTTCTTCACCCGGTCGATCAGCTTCTTGCATTCGGCTTTGGTCGCTTTGCCCGCCGGCTCGTAGACATACATGACGATGCTGTCGGACTCGGTGCCGACGAAGGTGTTGATCCCGTCGCCGCCGGCCCAGCTGGACAGGGCCGATTCCACGCGAACGAGCGACAGGTCCCAGAGAGTGGCCGGCGTCTCGCTCAGCTTCTTCTTGATGGCGGCACTGTCGGCATTGGCAGCCATGGGCAACAGAACCACGGCCATCAGCGCGGCCGCGGCGATCGAACGACGAAACATGAAATCTTCCCCCTGTTGATGCGAAGTCCTAGGCCTGCTGCAGCACCTCGCCGCCATCGACGAGGACCGAGCTGCCGGTCATGAAGCTCGATGCGTCGGACGCCAGCAGGAGCAGGAGTCCGTCCAGCTCCTCGGCCTTCCCCACCCGGCGCATCGGGATCGCCTTGATCGCCGCCTGACCCTGCGGCGTCGACAGATAGTTTTCCGTCATCTCCGTCTCGAAATAACCCGGACAGATCGCATTCACGCGGATGCGATGTTTGGCCAGCTCCAGTGCCATGGTCTTGGTGAGCGAGATCACGCCCGCCTTGGAGGCGCTGTAGGCCGCCGAGCCCTTGGCCACGACGATCCCCAGCATCGAGGCGATGTTGACGATGCTGCCGCCCTGCCCGTTCGCCGCCATGCGCCGTGCGACCTCCTGGGCGACCAGGAAGGCGCCTTTGAGATTGGTGTCGAGGGTACGGTCCCAATCCTCTTCGCTGTGATCGAGGAAGGCACTCGCCGGCGCCACGCCGGAATTGTTCACCAGGATGCGCAACGGCCCGAGCGCGGCCTCGACCGCGGCGACCGCGGCCTTGATGCCGGGCGGATGGGTGACGTCGAGCGCGATCGGCAGGACCGTGCCACCGCGCGACGTGATGCCCTCCGCCAGCGCCTCGAGCCGATCGGTGCGCCGCGCCGCGATCGCGACTTTGGCGCCGGCCTCGGCCAGAACCTCGGCGAAGCGCCAGCCCAGGCCCGAGGATGCGCCGGTCACCAGCGCCGTGCGGCCGGTGAGATCGAAGCGCGCGGCGATGCCGACGAGAGATTCCGTCATGATGGCCGTTCAGCCCCCCAGCTCTTTGGCGCGCTCGCGCAACACATATTTCTGGATCTTCCCGGTCGAGGTCTTGGGCAAGGGGCCGAAGCGCACCGTGCGCGGGATCTTGAAGTTCGCCATATGGCTGCGACACCAGTTGATGATATCGCGCTCGTCGGGTTCCGCCCCCTCGCGCAAGGTGACGAAGGCACAGGGCGTCTCGCCCCATTTCTCGTCGGGCCGTGCCACGACCGCCGCTTCCAGCACCTTGGGATGGCGATAGAGCACCTCCTCCACCTCGAGGCTCGAGATGTTCTCGCCGCCCGAGATGATGATGTCCTTGGCCCGGTCCTTGATCTCGGCATAGCCGTCGGGATGCCAGACCGCCAGATCGCCGGAATGGAACCAGCCGCCGCGGAAGGCCTCCTGCGTCGCCTTGGCGTTCTTCAGATAGCCCTTCATCACGGTGTTGCCGCGCAGCATCAGCTCGCCGATGGTCATGCCGTCCTGGGGCACCGGCTCCATGGTGTCGGGATCGGCGACGAGGATCGCCTCGAGGGTCGCGTCCGGCACGCCCTGGCGCGCCATGGCCCGGGCCCGGCCCTCCAGATCGAGCTGGTCCCAACTGTCCTGGGGCGCGCAGATCGTCGCCGGCCCATAGGTCTCGGTCAGGCCGTAGAGATGCGTCACATGGAAACCGTTGCGCTCCATCGCCTCGATGATGGCCGAGGGCGGTGCGGCGCCGCCCGTGACCACCTCGATCACGCGCTCGAACTTGACCTTGGCGCTGTCGGGCGCGTTGGCGAGCAGGTTGAGCACGATCGGCGCGCCGCAGAGGATCGTCACGCCATGCTGCTTGATCAGCCGATAAACCGCCGCCGCCTCGACCTTGCGCAGGCAGACATGGGTGCCGCAGGCCGCGGTCACGGCCCAGGTGAAGCACCAGCCGTTGCAATGGAACATCGGCAGCGTCCAGAGATAGACGCAGTGGGCGTCGATCCCCGTCGAGACGATATCGCCCAGCGCATTCAGATAGGCGCCGCGATGGTGATAGACCACGCCTTTCGGATTGCCGGTGGTGCCCGAGGTGTAGTTGAGCGCGATCGCGTCCCATTCGTTGTCGGGCCAGCGCCCCTCGAAGCCGGGATCGCCCTCGGCGAGGAAGGCCTCAAACTCCAGTTGGCCGAGCCGCCGGCCGCCGCCGCTCGCGGCATAGTCAGCCTCGCTGTCGTCGATCTCGACCAGCAGCGGCTTGTTGGCGGATTGCGCCAGCGCCTTCTCCGTCACCTCGGCGAATTCGCAATCGGCGATCAGCACCTTGGCGCCGCCATGATCGAGGATGAAGGCCACCGTGTCGGCGTCGAGCCGGATATTGATGCTGTTGAGCACGGCGCCCAGCATCGGCACCGCGTAATGGGCCTCGAGCATGGCCGGGATGTTGGGTGCCAGCAGCGCCACGGTATCGCCCTTGCCGACACCCCGGGCCGCGAGCGCCGAGGCGAACCGCCGGCAGCGCTCGGCGAATTCGGCATAGGTGATGCGCCGGCGCCCATGGATGACCGCGACCTTGTCGGGATGGACGGAAGCCGCCCGCCGCAGGAAGGAGAGCGGCGTCAGCGGCACATAATTGGCCGGATTCGGCGCCAGATCCTGTTCCCAGACGCTGCCCGCGTCGCGTCCCGTCGCCATGCCTCGGTCTCCCTGGAGCGCCCCGGCGCTCATGCCCCTCGGGCTGTTCGCGCCATCTTGTTTTGCGCTATGGTCGAGGCCAACTGGACAAACGTCAAGTCGGGCAACGCCCGAAACCCATTAGATTTTCTCCCAGGGTCTGGGGAGGTTCCTCGATGCAGCTCGATATCTTCTCCGACACCATCTGCCCCTGGTGCTATGTCGGCAAGCGCCGGCTGGAGCGGGCCCTGAAGACGCGGCCCCAGAGCGACATCGCGATCGCCTGGCGGGCCTTCCAGCTGAACCCGACCATGCCCGCCGAGGGCATGGATCGGCGCAGCTACATGGAATCGAAGTTCGGCACGCCCGAGCGGGCCCGGCGCATCCATGAGGCGGTGGCAACCGCCGGGGCCGGCGAAGGCATCGCCTTCGCCTTCGACCGCATCAAGCGGACCCCGAACACGGTGATGTCGCACCGGCTGCTGCGCTTCGCTCATCGATACGATCTGCAGAGCCCGGTGCTGGACGGGCTGTTCCAGGCCTATTTCGAGGACGGGCTGGACACCGGCGATGCCGACGTCCTGACCGCCATCGGCGGCGCAGCCGGACTTCCCGAGGAGGAGGCCCGCCGGTTCCTGTTGAGCGGCGACGAGCGCGACATGGTGCTGGCGGAGGATCAGCTGGCCCGGCGGCAGGGAATCAATGGCGTGCCCTGCTTCATCTTCAACGGCCGCTTCGCGCTCTCCGGCGCCCAGGAACCCGAGGCGCTGTTCCAGCTCTTCGACCTCGCCCGCGAGGATGACACCGAGCGCCGGCAGGCGAGTTATAATTGAATGCGACCGATGTCCCCTCCCCCGGAACGGGGGAGGGCTAGGGAGGGGGCTGCTCCGACCGAGGCTTCCCCCTCCCTAACCCTCCCCCTCAAGGGCAATTATATACTTGAGGGAACATGGACTCGGGAGTATCTAAGCCGCGACAGGCCGGCGCTATTGAGATTACCCCGGAGATGATCGCTGCGGGCGAAGACGTCTTATGGGATCTCGGGTCGGCGGAGGAGATTGCCTCCGCTGACTATGGGACCATTGTTCGATCTGTTTTTTCAGCAATGCTTTCCGCTGGGCCAACACATCGCGCCGAAGTTGGTTGACTTCGCTAAGGGCTATCTCGATTCCGCGCAGGAACGTCCTGAAATCCTCGGGCCTAATTTCCATGCCGCCCGGGGTTATTTTGGCTTTTCGCCCAGGCGGCCAATCCGGGTTTCTGAAGGCGCCAGAGGTAATCTGAAGAACTGGATATTTCGTGCCGGTATGTCTTACCCATACCCCATGGGCCACAGCGTCTCGAAAGTTCTCAATCTTTTTGCATTCATTCCCGAATGTCTTGAGATTGAGGGGCGATTTCAGATTTAGGACCGACAAAATATCGTCGATCATCTGGCATTTCTCTTGAATTCTGGGATCTCGGACTGCAAGACGCCCGAGTTTTTGATCGACGGCCAAGAGAATGTAGACGACGCGTCGGAGGCGGGTTTCAAGGAGCGCGAAGCGAGACACAACCCGCCCGATGTTTGTGCTGTACGATGTGGGAAGTCTGGACCGAGTAGGATAAGTAGGCATGGCAAAGCCCCCCGCAAAGACCGAAGAAGATCAGCGCCGCGATGCGTTGCTAAAGCGGATGCTCGAAACACCGCCGAAGCCGCATAAGCCGGTGAAGTCGGAGCCAAAGACGAAGCAGAAGGCAAAGAAGCCCGCCAAATAATGGAACGGGGGCACGAGGCCCCCGTCTGACTGTTTAGGTCGCCAGCATAACGATCAAGAAGACAAGCCACCGAACGATGGCTGCTACATTGATCGAGACTTCCACCTTTACTTCGGTTTTCATTGCGCATGAGCCCAATGGAACCGAGGCGCGCCCCGGTGTTAATGGGGCATTTGTATCGCGCCATGCCGGGCGCTAGTTGCTTCGGGTTACGATCCCTGGGCAACGGCGGACAGGTTACCCGTGTCGGGATTCAGGCTGGGAGAGGCACCCTAGCGATTGGGTGTCGCACCTCCTTTCAGCCGAAACGGACCCGCCCTTTAGCCACCCTTCGCAGGGGTGACATAGGGGTTGCGAAGCCCCTAGCCGCCTTCCTCGGTTGCCCAACCACATGGTTGGGTCGCATACGGCGACTAGGGGCATTATCTCGCAGGGGTTGCGGGAGTCCAGATGGTTACTTGGGACGCTTCTTGCGCCACTTCTTGCCCCTGCGGTGCTGTTTGAATGCCTGATGCCAGCTCTTAGGCTTGGTCAGCCCGCCGATAGGTGAGGCGCTTGCCTTCGATGCCCTTAAGGGCCTTCACGACGCGCTCGTCATCGCTGACACCGAGGCCAGAGCGCTCGTTGTAGCGGAAGTCAAACTCGGCCAGATAGCGCTTCAAGTGCTGCTGGCTGACATGGTGATAGGTTCCGGTAATCCCGCGCTTGAGGATCGAGAAGTAGTTCTCGACCGTGTTTGAGTGCGCTTCGCCGCGAACGTACTCGCCAGCGCCGTGATTGACCGTCTCGTGCTTCGCAAACTCTTTGCCGGGGTGATATAATACTGGCCCGCTTCGTCGGTCATCAGGAACGACTTGCGGTCGATCTGAGCCACGAGGATCGGGCGCAGGGTCTTGGCGTTGACCTCTGGAACGTGGTGCGAGCGGACAGATCCGCCGCGCTCGACCAGCGAGAAGACAATCTCCTTGCCCTTGCCGCCGATGTTGCCGGCTTTGCGCTTGCTCTTGTGCTTGTTCTTCTCTTTGCCTCCAACATAAGTCTCGTCGGCTTCGACGGTTTTGCCTTCGCCACCGAGGGGACCGGATGGCCTGCCCTCGCGCATGGCTTCGCGCAGGCGATGGGCCATGAACCACGCGGACTTGTAGGTAATGCCGAGCATGCGGTGGAGCTGATGGGCGCTGATGCCCTTCTTGCTGGCCGACATGAGATGGGCCGCCAACAGCCACTTGTGCAAGGCGATATGGGAGCGCTCGAAAACGGTCCCGACCGTCACCGAGAACTTCTTGCGGCATGAGCGGCAATAATGGAGGCCCGGGGCATGGCTCTGGCCTTCCATCCGATGGACGTTCTCCAACTCGCCGCAATGGGGGCAAAACGCGCCATCGGGCCAGCGGATGGCCTCCAGATGGGCGCGGGCCGCGTCGTCATTGGAATAGATCGGGTTTGAAAGGTTCGTCATGACGTATCTCCTTGAACCCAATATGAGGATTCGAGGGTGTTCCGTCAAGTATATAATTGCCCCCTCAAGGGGGGGAGGGAACAGATTACTCAATCCTCGCCCCCCATTTTCTCGCGCCGCCCCCTACTCCGCTCCATCGATGATGATAAGGCTGCCGCGGCTGGCCTTGAGGCGCAGGGGCACGAGCTTCTGATAGGCCGGCGAATGGTACCAGCCCTCGGCCGCCTCGCGTGACGCGAACTCGACCACGACGACGCGGCCATAGGGCATGTCGCCTTCGACCTTCGTGAATCTGCCGCCGCGAACGATGAACTTGCCGCCGAAGGGCGCCAGTGTCGGCATGACCTCCTTGCGGTAGGCATCGAAGCCGGCCGGGTCGGTGATGTCTTCCTGAAAGATGCAATAGGCCTTCATTTGCGCTGCTCCGTGCGTTTCGGCCGCAGACCCTACTCGGCGCCGTCGACGATGATGAAATTCCCGCGGCTGGCCTTGAGGCGCAGCGGCAGGATCTTCTGATAGGCCGGGGAGTGGTACCAGCCCTCGGCCGCCTCGCGCGACGGGAACTCGATCACGACCGTGCGGGGGAAGGGCCAGTCGCCCTCGAGCTTCGTCACCTTCCCGCCCCGCACCAGGAAACGCCCGCCGAACGCCGCGATCGTCGCCAGCACATCCTTGCGATAGGCCTCGTAGGGGACCGGATCGGTGACCTCGAGCTGCGTGATGGTATAGGCCTTCATCCGTTGTCTCCTTCTCTGACACGGGGTCGCTGGGATCAGCCGCGCTTTCGGCCGACGATCTCGACGGGAGCGATGCGACCGGCCTTCAGATTGACCAGGATGTTCGCGACCTTCTGCGGCGCGGTCTCGCCCATCAGGATATGCAGGCCCAAGGGCGGCGGCCCGCCGGCAGCGGCCTTCTCCTGCATCTGACGGAAGAACTCGATCGCGAAATCGCGCCGGTTGCGCTCACGCTCGACCGCAAACCCGGCTTCGCTCAGACAGGTTCGATATCGCTCGGCGCTGTCCACGAAGCTGAAGGCGGGATCGGACGCCCAGGGCAGCGGAAAAACCAGATCGCCGTCGGCCTCCCGCATCACGTCATAGATGCCGAAGACGCCGCCCGGCTTGAGGACGCGCGCCACGCCCGCCATCAGGCGGCGCTTGTCCGCGATGTTCATGCCGACATGGAGCATATAGGCCCGGTCGAAGGTGCCCACCTCGAACGGCAGATCGACCGCGCTCGCCTGGCGATAGGAGACGCTCTCCGAGAGCCCGACTCGCTTGGCCAGCAGGGCAGCGACCTCGACATACTCCGCGGTCAGATCGATGCCCTCGACCTGGCAGCCATAGGTCTGCGCCACATGGCGCGAGGCGCCGCCGATGCCGCAGCCGATATCGAGCACGCGCATATCCGGCTCGATACCAAGCTGCGCCATGAACTCGACCGTCGCCGGCCGGCCGCCGATATGGAACTCGTCGATCGGTGCCAGATCGGCGGGCGTCAGCTGGGCCGGATCCTTGCCCGAGGCTTCCAGCGCCAACAGGATCGCCCGCTCGAGCGAGCCATGACGGTAATGCTGCGCAACACTGGTCTCGACAGTCATGGCCTCTCTCCTCGACTGAATCACTCCGGACGGCGCATGCGGAAGGCTTCGGTGACCACGGCATATTCCGAATAGCCCAGCCGTGCGATCGGCTTGGCCGAAGCGATATCGACGCGGCCGTCGCGGATGAGGGAATCGTCGATATGGACGCCCAGCACCTCGCCCAGGATCATCACATAGGATTCGTGCGGATCGCGGCTCGGCAACGGGACCGTCTTCCAATAGCGGCATTCGAGATGGACCGGCGCTTCGGCCACGCGCGGCGGCTTCACCAGCCGCGAGGGCGCCGGCGTCAGCCTGGCGAAGGCGAACTCGTCGGTATCGGCCGGCAACCGGGCCGAGGTCGCGTTCATCGCCTCGCGCGTATCCCAGGTCGTGAGATTGCAGACGAATTCCTTGGTCGCCTCGACATTGAAATGCGTGTCCTTGATCGCCCGGTCGGCCTTCGAGCCGCCGGGGCAGAACATGACCATGTCGGGATCTTCGGAGATGGCATTGAAGAAGCTGAAGGGCGCGAGGTTGGGAACGCCGCCGGGGCTGACCGTGCTGATCCAGCCGATCGGCCGCGGCACCACCAGGGCCTTGAACGGGCTTCGGCCCAGGCCAAGCTCGGCCTTCTTCTCCTCGAAATGCGCGGTCTCGTAGAACATCGCCTCTCCCCGCCTCGCCTTACGCC
This sequence comes from Hypericibacter terrae, assembly GCF_008728855.1. GTDB lineage: Bacteria > Pseudomonadota > Alphaproteobacteria > Dongiales > Dongiaceae > Hypericibacter > Hypericibacter terrae. Next base: position 2,842,833 of record NZ_CP042906.1, read on the forward strand.
GCCATCTTGGCCAAATGGGCGAGCAGGCCCTGTACGCCCTGGACCCGCCGGTTCGGATCCTTCCATTCCTGGCGCCAGACCAGCTTATGGTCGGGCCGCACCGAAACCTCGTCCTGCTTGCGATTGATGAAGGCGATGAGCTCGGCCGGCTTGGCGAAGCGGTTGTTGCGGAAGGAGAGCACCACGCCCTTGGGGCCGGCATCGACCTTCTCGATCCCCGCCTGGCGGCAGAGCTGCTTGATGGCGATGATGCCCAGGAGATTCTCGACCTCGGGCGGCAGCGGCCCGAAGCGGTCGATGAGCTCGGCGCCGAAGGCGTCGATCTCGGTCTTGTCCACCAGCGTCGCGATGCGGCGATAGAGCCCCAGCCGCACGCCGAGATCGGCGACGTAGTTCTCCGGGATCAGCACCGGCATGCCGATGCTGATCTGCGGGGTCCATTCCTGCGCCGCCTTGGCCTGGCCGCGGGCTTCCTTGACGGCATCTTCCAGCATCTGCTGATAGAGCTCGACGCCGACCTCGCGGATATGGCCGGACTGCTCGTCGCCCAGCAGATTGCCGGCGCCGCGGATATCGAGATCGTGGCTGGCGAGCGTGAAGCCCGCGCCCAGCGTATCGAGCGTCTGCATCACCTGGAGCCGCTTGGCGGCGGTCGGGTTGAGCACGCGGCCCGGCGGCAGGGTCAGATAGGCATATCCCCGCTGCTTCGAGCGCCCGATGCGGCCGCGCAGCTGATAGAGCTGCGCCAGGCCGAACATATCGGAGCGGTGGATCACCATCGTGTTGGCGGTCGGGATGTCCAGCCCGCTCTCGATGATGTTGGTCGCGAGCAGCATGTCGTATTGCCGGTCGTAGAAGGCCGTCATCGCCTTCTCGAGGTGGGTTGGCGCCATGCGCCCATGCGCCATCACGAACTTGATCTCCGGCACCAGGTTGCGCAGCCGCTCGGCGACCTTGTCCAGATCCTCGATCCGCGGCACCACATAGAAGCTCTGCCCGCCGCGGAAATGCTCGCGCAGGATGGCCTCGCGGATCACCACCGGATCATAGGGCAGCACGAAGGTCCGCACCGCCAGCCGGTCGACCGGCGGGGTCGCGATCAGGCTCATCTCGCGCACGCCGGAGAGGGCGAGCTGCAAGGTGCGCGGGATCGGCGTCGCCGTCAGAGTCAGCACATGGACATCGGCGCGCAGTTCCTTGAGGCGCTCTTTCTGCGCCACGCCGAAATGCTGCTCCTCGTCGACGATCATCAGGCCCAGATTGGCGAACTCGACGCTCTTGGCCAGGAGCGAATGGGTCCCGACCACGATATCGACCTTGCCGGCCTTGATGTCGGCCTTGGTCTGGTTCGCATCCTTGGGCGTGACCAGGCGCGAGAGCTGCGCCACGCGCAGCGGCAGGCCGGCGAAGCGCTCGGTGAAGGTCTTGGTATGCTGCCGGCAGAGCAGCGTCGTCGGCGTCACTACCGCGACCTGATAGCCCGAGGCGGCGGCGATGAAGGCGGCGCGCAAGGCGACCTCGGTCTTGCCGAAGCCGACATCGCCGCAGACCAGGCGGTCCATCGGCCGGCCCGAGGCCAGATCGAGCGTGACTTCGTCGATCGCGCGCTGCTGGTCCTCGGTTTCCGCATAGGGGAAGCGGGCCGCGAACTCGTCATAGAGCCCCTCGGGCGGCGACAGGGTCACGCCCGGATGGACGGCGCGCGCGGCGGCCGTCTTGATGAGCTGGGCCGCGATCTCGCGCAGGCGCTGCTTGACCCGCGCCTTCCGGGCCTGCCAGCCGGCCCCGCCCAGCTTGTCGAGCGGCACCGGCAGATCCTCGGAGCCGAAGCGCGACAGCACGTCGATGTTCTCGACCGGCACATAAAGCTTGTCGCCGCCGTCATAGATGACCTTGAGGCAGTCATGAGGGGCGCCACCGATCTCGAGCGTCTCGATCCCTTCATAGCGGCCGACGCCATGCTCGACATGCACGACCAGGTCGCCATGCGAGAAATTGGCGAGCTCGGTCAGGAACTGGTCGGTCTTCTTGCGCCGCTGGGTCGGGCGCACCAGCCGGTCGCCGAGGATGTCCTGCTCGGCCAGCACCACCAGGTCCGGGGTCTCGAACCCATGCTCGAGACCCAGCACGGCGAAGGCGACGCGGTCGCGCGGCAGGCGGCGAACGCCGGCGAGATCGGCCACGCGCTCATGCTTCTCGAGGCCATGCTCGGCCAGCAGATGCTCCAGCCGGTCGCGGCTGCCTTCGCTCATGGCGGCGACCGCCACATGGCGGCGCGGCAGGCGCGCCTGTGCCAGATGCTCGACCACGGCGGCGAACAGCGTCGCGGGCGCGCTCGTGCGCACATCGGCGAAATCGCGGCCGGCCTTGCCGCCGGCATCCTGCCAGCCGGCCGCATCCTCCGGCATGGCGAAAGGCGTGAAGGCCGCGACCGGGCGGCTCTCCATCCAATCGTCCCAGTCGCTGGCATTGATGTAGAGGCGATCGGGCGGCAGCGGACGATAGGGCACGCCACCGGTTTCCTCGGCGCGCTCGAGCTGCCGGCGCGCCTGGTAGAAGTCGCGGATCATGTCGAGGCGGGCGTCGCGCGCCTCCTCGGCCTGGTGATCCAGTGTGATCAGGGCCTCGGGCAGGTAATCCGGCAGGGTCTCCATCGCGGGCAGGAACAGCGGCAGCCAATGCTCCATGCCGGCATAGAGGCGCCCGGCGCTGATCGCCTCATAGAGCGGATCGTCGCCGGCGACGCCGCCGAAGGCCGCGCGAAAGCCGGTGCGGAAACGTTCGATCGCCGCAGCATCGAGACGGGCCTCGCCGATCGGCTTGATCTCGAAGCTGGCAAGCTTGTCCTGGCTGCGCTGATTCAGGGGATCGAAGGCGCGCAGGCTCTCGATCGTGTCGCCGAAGAAATCCACGCGCAGAGGGGCTGGCGAAGCCGGCGGGAAGAGGTCGATGATGCCGCCGCGCACGGCGAACTCGCCGACCTCGTTGACCGTCTCGGCACGCAGATAGCCACGCGCGACCAGGAACTCGGTCAGGGCCTTGGGCTCCAGCGTGGCCCCCGGCTCCAGCCGCAGGGTCTGGCCCTCGAAGCTGCTGCGCGGCGGCAGGCGCTGCAGCAGGGCCGCCACCGTCGTCACCACCACGCGCGCCGGCGCGTCGGCGGCTCGCGGCAGGCGCAGCCGCGTCAGCGCATCGACGCGCCTGCCGACGATGTCGCGATGGGGCGAGACGCGGTCATAGGGCAGGCAGTCCCAGGCCGGGAAATCGACGATCTCGATCTCGGGATCGGCAAAGCGCAGCGCGTCGATCAGCCGGGCCATGCGCGCATCGTCGCGCGCGACATGCAGCAGCTCGCCGCCCGGCCTGGCGGCGCCCTTGCGCGCGCGTCGGGCCAAATCGGCGATGATGAGGGCGTCGAACCCCTCAGGCGCCCCGCCGACCGGGACCAGCCCTGCATGCTCCAATGAAATCGGCATCAATAGGTCTTGCGCTGTCCGGCAGCGGCGGCGCTGCCTTGTTCGATCCCGTCGGCCGCCCGGCGCAGGACGGCGCGCAGATCGGTATCCATGTCGGGAGGCGGTTCGGCTTGCCCGGTCAACCAGATCATCAAATTGGGGTCGCTCTCGTCGAGGAGCCGTTCATAGGCTGCCAGTTCGGTCTCGTTCATCGCGGCCAGATGGCGATCGGCGAAGGGGCCCAGCATCAGGTCCATCTCGCGCGTGCCCCGGCGCCAGCTGCGATAGCGCAACCGGCTTAAGCGCTGCGCTCGATCCTGATCGGACATTATTGTCTACTCCTCGGCTCGGGGCCGGCTACTCGTCCGGGTCGCGCGACGCTAGGATATAGCGAGCGAATCTCCTCCTGTCAGCCCGCAGAACCCGCCAAAATCGCCGCACAACCCGGCCCCGTGGGGCCGGCCCGGCAATAGCCACAAATCCACCGAGGACAATTGCGCCCCGAAATCCTCTTTCCCCTGTTCGCCCCGGTCACATCCCTGCCGGGCGTGGGCCCACGGATCGGCAAGCTGATCGAGCAGCTGGCCGGGCCCCGGGTGGTGGATCTCTGCTGGCATCTGCCGAGCGGACTGGTGGATCGGCGCTTCTCGCCGGCCCTCGCCGAGGCGCCCGAGGGCGCCATCATCACCGTGGCGGTGACCGTGGACCGGCATGAGAAGCCGCGCACCCCGCGCCTGCCCTACCGGGTCCGCTGCCATGACGCGACCGGCAGCCTGACCCTGGTCTTCTTCAACGCCAAGTCCGACTGGCTGGAAAAGACCCTGCCGATCGGCGAAACCCGGGTGGTGAGCGGCCGGGTCGAGCGGTACCAGGGCGAGCTGCAGATGGCCCATCCGGACCATGTGGTGCCCGAAGCGGAGGCCGAGACCGTGCGGCGGGTCGAGCCAGTCTATCCGCTGACGGCGGGGCTGACGCCGCGGCTCCTGGCCAAGGCAATCCGCGCCGCGGTCGATCGCGCGCCCGAGCTCCCCGAATGGATTGACGCCGACTATCTGAAGCGGCAGGGCTGGGCCAGTTGGCGCAGCAGCCTGACCACGGCCCACAGCCCGGGGGAGCTGGCCGATCTCGAGCCGTCGACCCTGGCTCGCCAGCGGCTCGCCTTCGACGAGCTGCTGGCGAGCCAGCTCGCCCTGGCGTTGGTGCGCGCACGGCAACGAAAACTCGTCGGCCGGCGGCTCAAGGGCGACGGTGCCATCCGCGCCCGGATCGCGAAGGCACTCCCCTTCTCCCTCACCGGATCGCAGAAGACGGCGATCCAGGAAATCGAAGCCGACATGGCGGGGCCGGCGCCGATGCTGCGGCTGCTCCAAGGCGATGTCGGCAGCGGCAAGACCGTCGTGGCGCTGATGGCGATGGCGATCGCCGTCGAAGCGGGCGCGCAAGCCGCGCTCCTGGCGCCGACCGAGATCCTCGCGCGCCAGCATCTGGCCACCATTTCGCCGCTGGCCGAAGCCGCAGGGCTGCGCGTCGGGCTGCTGACGGGTCGCGACCGTGCCAAGGCACGCGCCGACACGCTGGCGGGTCTTGCCGACGGTTCGATCCCGATCGTGGTCGGCACCCATGCGCTGGTCCAGGAGGATGTCGAGTTCCGCGACCTGGGCCTGGCGGTGATCGACGAGCAGCATCGCTTCGGCGTGCATCAAAGGCTGCTGCTGGCCGAAAAAGGCAAAGGCGCGGACGTGCTGGTGATGACGGCGACACCGATCCCGCGCACGCTGATGCTGACCGCCTATGGCGATCTCGATGTCTCGCGCTTGACCGAGAAGCCGGCGGGGCGCCAGCCGATCGACACACGCGCCGTGCCGCTCGACCGCATCGAGGAGGTGGTGGCCGCGGTCGGGCGCGGCATCGCCGACGGCGCGCGGGCCTATTGGATCTGTCCGCTGGTCGAAGAATCCGAGGCGGTCGATCTCGCCAATGCCGAGGCGCGCTTCGCCGATCTGTCACAACGGTTGCCGGTGCGGGTCGGGCTGGTGCATGGCCAGCAAAAGACCGCCGAGCGCGACGCCGCCATGACGGCTTTCTCGCGCGGCGACATCGACATTCTTGTGGCCACCACCGTGGTCGAGGTCGGCGTCGACGTGCCGGCCGCGACCATCATGGTGATCGAGCATGCGGAGCGGTTCGGCCTGGCGCAGCTTCATCAGCTGCGCGGGCGCATCGGCCGCGGCGCCAAGCGCTCGACCTGTCTCCTGCTCTACCAGGCGCCGCTGGGCGAGACGGCCAAGGCGCGCCTCAAGATCCTCCGCGAAACCGACGACGGCTTCCGCATTGCGGAGGAGGATCTGCGGCTGCGCGGTGCCGGCGAATTGTTGGGCACGCGGCAGAGCGGCCTGCCCGACTTCAAGCTGGCGAACATCGCCCAGCATGGTGAGCTCCTCGCCGCCGCGCGCGACGATGCGCGCCTCATCCTCGAACGCGACCCCGACCTCGCCGCCGCGCGCGGCCAGGCCCTGCGGGTGCTGCTCTATCTCTTCGAGCGCGACGCGGTGGTGAAGACGGTGCGCTCGGGCTAAGGCGAGTCCGTTTGTGCCAAGACGGCAGAGCGCCGGTCGCCCAACAGATGGCCCAGCACCGCCAGCATCACGATGGCGCCGCCCATCAATGTCAGGGTCGGCGGGATCTCGTTGAAAGCGAGCCAGACCCAGACCGGGGCCAGCGGCGCATCGAGCGCGCCGATGAGGGCGCCCTGGGCCGCTGGCAGCATCTTCGTGCCCCAGGTGATGAGCAGCAGCCCGATCCCGTTCTGCAGCACGCCGAAGAGCGCCAGATGCCAAATGTCGATGGAGCCGACCCCGCCTGGCGTCGCGAAGGGCAGCACCAGCAAGGCCGTCAGCAAAGGTGACAGGCCTGCCGCGGCGGTCATCGGGCGATCCCCATGGCGGCGCAGCACGACCATCATCAGGGACAGCGACAGCGTCATCGCCAGGGCGAACAGATCGCCCAGCATGTTGCCCAACCGGAAGGCGCCCCCCATCATGACGACGACCCCGACGAAGGCAATGGCGCTGGCGATCAAGGTGCCGCGCGACGGCCGCTCTCGCAGCCAGAGCCAGGCGATGCCGGCGGTCACGAAGGGTGCAGCCGCATAGACGATGGCGACATCGGCGACGCTGGTATGGCGGAAGGCATGGATGAAGAAGATCATGCCGCTGCTCGACAGCGCGGTGACGGAAAGGCCCGGGAGCCCCATCGCCGGGATCGACCGCCAGGCGTCGGCGCCATGCTGCCAGACCAGCACGCCCATGACGAAGAGCCCGGCGAAAATCCCGCGCCAGAATAGCAGGGTCCAGACATCGACGGGGATCAGGCGGGTGAAATAGCCGGCGGTGCTGAACGCCACCGCCGAGCCCACCAGCAGCAGGATTCCCAGCCCCTCCTGGCCCCGGCGGGTCTCGCCCATGACGTCGGTCCTCTGCGCTTCTGCGACTCTCATGGTGAGAACCTAGCGGCCGCCTCCTGACAGCGTGCTGTCAGGAGCATTCGCGGTAGAATGAGTGCGAGGCCAGAGGGAGGGGCCTTGCGATGCGGCGCGCCGACCGGCTGTTCGACATCATCCAGGCATTGCGCGGGGCCAAGGGCCCGATGACCGCTTCCGATCTGGCGGAGCGGCTGGAAGTGACGCCGCGCACGGTCTATCGCGACATCGCCACGCTGCAGGCACGCCAGGTGCCGATCGAGGGCGCGGCGGGGCTGGGCTATCTGCTGCGCCAGGGCTACGACCTGCCGCCCCTGATGTTCACGGCCGAAGAAATCGAGGCGATCCTGGTGGGAGCGCTCCTGACAAGGCGCACCGGGGATCCGGGCCTCAAAGCGGCGGCTGACAGCGTGCTCTCGAAAATCACGGCGGTGCTGCCGTCCGCCCTGCAGGATCAGATGGCCTCGCCCAGCTTCTTCGTCTCCGAGCATGGCGCCAGCGCGCCCGCCATCGCGGACATGGCCCTGATCCGCCGCGCCATCCGCAATCGCAACAAGCTGCAGATCGACTATCTCGACCGCGAGGGCGAGCCGACGACGCGCCGGATCTGGCCGATCGCGGTCGCCTATTTCGTCGAGGTCACGCTGGTCTGCGCCTGGTGCGAGCTGCGCCAGGACTACCGCCATTTCCGCGCCGACCGGATCCAGTCGCTCAAGGTCAGCGAGGAAACCTTCTCGACCGACGGCGGCCGGCTGCTGAAGGATTGGCCGGAATGGTTCCGGGTGACGAAGGGCTGAAGCGGGAGCTTTCGACAGGTTCCTGTCAGGTGCCGGCCGCTAGGGTTGTCGCGCCACCGCCTTGATAGGAGAGGCAGCGAAGCAGCGGAATGACCTCGGTTTCAAACGAGAGCCCGATCGCCGACGGATCGCGTGAGCCCGCCCGGGTCATCGTCTGGGACCCCTTCATCCGGCTGTTTCATTGGCTTCTGGTGGCCGCCGTCGCGATGGCGATCATCACGAGCCTGATCCTGCCGATCACCTGGCTGGGCTGGCATCTGGCCGCCGGCATTGCCGCCCTGGTCCTGGTGGCGGCGAGAATCGTCTGGGGCTTGCTGGGCTCGACCTTCGCCCGCTTCTCCAGCTTCGTGGCGGCGCCAGGCGACTTGCTCCACCATCTGCGCGAATTGCAGCAGGGCGTCGCCCGTCGCCACCGCGGGCACAATCCGCTGGGCGGGGCCATGATCCTTGCCTTGATCGCGATCATCGTCGCGATCGGCGTCACCGGGACGATCGCGCTGGGTGGCGCCCTGAAGATCGGTCCCCTTGCCTTCGCCGTCGATTACACCGGGGGTCGGACCGCATGGGTGGTCCATCAATGGCTGGCCTATGGCCTGCTCGGCTTGATCGCCCTCCATATCGGCGGCGCCCTCTATGAGAGTCGCCGGACCCGGGAGAATCTCGTGCGCGCGATGATCGACGGCCGCAAGGAGGTGCGGCGTGCCGACATCGCGGCACCTCCGCGCGAGTCCAGCCCCGGCCTCGCGACCGTCATCGTCGCGATCCTCTTTGTCGGCATCGTGCCCGCCGTCATCGTCATGATGCGGTGGCCGGCGGCCGGAGTTCCCGAGCACCCCCTCGACAAGGTCTACGCGCAGGAATGCGGCGCCTGCCATGTCGCCTATCACCCGAGCCTGCTGCCCGCGGCGACCTGGAACGCGATCATGGACGGGCTGGCGCGGCATTTCGGCGAGGATGCCGAGCTCGATCCCGCGAAGGCACAAGCGATCCGCACCTATCTTCTCGCCAACGCGGCCGAGCATTACGACACGCTGGCGGCCCATGTCTTTACGCAACCCGACCCTGCCGACCCGCTGCGAATAACGGCAACAGCCTTCTGGACGCGCCGTCATGCCTCTCTGCCGCCGCAGGTCTTTTCCTCCAAACCGGTCGGCGGCAGAGGCCAATGCGACGCCTGCCACCAGGACGCGGCGTCGGGGCGTTTCAATCCCCTCGCGATCCTCGTCCCCCAGCAACCCCCGCCGTGAGGCCCATGAAACCGTTCTTCTCTCTCGCCTTGAGCGTGATCGCCGTTTCCCTCCTGTCGACCCTCGGCGCCATCGCCGCCGTCGGCCCGGGACAGCAGGCCGTGATCGACCACTATGCCGCTGCCGCCAAGGCAAGCGACCCCGCCTTCAAGGGATTCTCCGCCGATCGCGGCAAGGCCTTCTTCCTGGCCAAGCACAGCGCCAACCCCGATACGCCCTCCTGCTCCACCTGCCATACCACCGACCCGAAGCAGATGGGGCAGACGCGCGTCGGCAAGGCCATCGATCCGATGGCGGTGTCGGTCAGCCCGCAGCGTTTCACCGATCTCGACAAGGTCGAGCTCTGGTTCCGGCGCAACTGCAACACCGTCCTGGGTCGGGAATGCACCGCGCAGGAGAAAGGCGACTACGTCACCTTCCTGGCGACCCAATGAGAGCGCAGCGACACCGAGCGACAGGGAGACGGCCCATGGTCCGGCATTTGTTTCTGGGTACGACGCTGGCGGCACTCGTCGCGGCGGTCGCGCTCGCCAGCGCCTGGGCCGACAGCGCCGGCGGTATCGTGCCGATCGCCGTCTCGGCCAGCGCCCAGGAGACCTTCAACAAGCAGTGCGGCGCTTGCCACATGGCTTATCCGCCGGTGTTCCTGCCCGCCCGGTCCTGGAAAGCCATCACCAGCGATCTCGCGCATCATTTCGGCGAGGATGCCAGCCTCGACAAGGCGACGACGAAGATCATCGCCGACTACCTCATGGCGAATGCGGCCGACCGCGCGCCGGGCGTACCGGCCGGGGTGCTCCGCGGGATCCGGCCCGACGACGTGCCCCTGCGAATTACCGACACGCCCTTTTGGAACAGCGTGCATGGGAACATTCCCGCGGCGGTGATCGCGCGCCCCGAGGTCAAGACCAAGAGCAACTGCCTCGGCTGCCATTCGGGCAACTGAGCCCGATCGCAGGATGGAGGGCCTGGGCGGACGACCCGGGAGAGGTTCCGTCAGCGGCCGCCGAAGCCGCGCGAGCCCGCCACGGCTTGAACCTTGGTGAGGTCGGGCACGCGCCGGTCCGGCGGCGAGACGATGCCGCCCGAGACGACCATCTTGATCCCTTCCTCGACCGTCATGCCGAGGCGAACGAGCTCGCGATCCGGCAGGAACAGCAGGAAGCCGCTGGTCGGGTTGGGCGTGGTCGGCACGAAAACGCTGGCGAGCGCGCCGCCGCCCAGATCCTGGATCTCGCCCTCGGGCGTCCCGGTGATGAAGCCCAGCGCCCAGACCCCTTTGCGCGGATACTCCACCAGCACCACCTCGCGGAAGGCCTGCGATTTCTGCGACAGCACGGTCTCGAAGATCTGCTTCAGCGCGTTATAGACGCCGCGCACCACTGGCGTGCGGTTGAGGAGCCGGTCGGAGCCGCGAACCAGCATGCGGCCGACCAGGTTCGCGGTCAGCGCGCCGATCAGCGTCAGCCCGACCAGCAGGATGAGCAGGCCGATGCCGGGAACGCTGAAGGGGAGATAATTCTCCGGATTGTAAGTGGCGGGGATCAGCGGAATGACCGCGCCATCCACCCAATGGATCAGGGCCCAGGCCAGATAGACGGTGATGCTGATCGGCGCCGTGATCAGGATTCCGGCGAAGAAATAAGCGCGCAGGCGCAGGATCAGACCGCCGACGATCGAAACCCGGGCGGGTCTTGTCCTGCTTTGCTCGCTGTTGTTCAGGTCTGCCACATTCACCACCGGCGCTTTGCCGCATGGCCGTCACGCACATGGCGGGCCGGCCATCGGTCCCTCGGCGTCATCGTCTTTCAACGCCAGAATTCCTTACCAATCCGTACGACGTTCCCGGAAAAGTGATCGGCTGTTGATTTGCCGCCTTCCCGCGCGGCGTCCAACTCTCGGATATCGTCCGCGCTCCTTCACATGCCCTTGATTCGGCATGGCCCGCAGCGCCGGCCTCGCACCTCAAAGGCCCTCCCTTGGAACTTGCACCTCCGCGTACCTTCATCCGGCCGCAGCCGTTCGCCCAATCGAGCCCCGTGCCGCCCGTCGCACGCTTGCGCGGCCTCACCACCGCCGTGCCGTCCCACGCGCTGCCGCAGGAGGATGTCATGGCGGCGGCCGGCCATTTGTTCGACCGGCCGCCCGCCGAGCTGGATCGGCTGATGCCGGCCTATAGCAATGCGGGCATCGCGCGGCGGCATTCCTGCGTGCCGCTCGACTGGTATTTCGCGCGCCATGGCTGGCATGAGCGGACGGCGCTGTTCGTCGAGCATGCGCCGGCCTTGCTGGCCGACGCCACCGAACGCTGCCTCGCCAGCGCCGGCATGGCCTGGGAGCAGATCGACGCGATCGTCACGGTGTCCTCCACCGGCATCGCCACCCCCAGCCTCGACGCGCTCCTGATGGAACGGCTGCCCTTCCGGCGCGATGTGATGCGCCTTCCGGTCTTCGGGCTCGGATGCGCCGGCGGCGTGCTGGGATTCTCCCGTGCCGCCGAGCTCGCCCGCGCCGCCCCCGGCCGGAATGTGCTGCTGCTGGTGGTCGAGCTCTGCGCCCTCACCTTCCGGCGCGGCGACAATTCGAAGAGCAACGTGATCGCGACTGCCCTCTTCGGTGACGGCGCCGCCGCCGCCCTGATCTCCTGCGACGGCGACGGACCCGCCCTGGGGCCTGCCGGCGAATATACCTGGCCCGGCACGCTCGATGTCATGGGCTGGCATGTCGAGGAGGACGGGCTGGGCGTGCTGTTCTCGCGCGATATCCCGACCCTGGTCCGGACACAGTTCCGCCCCGCCATGCTCGGCTTTCTCGCGCGCCACGGCATCGCACCCGCCGAGATCGAGCGCTATGTCTGCCATCCGGGCGGCGCCAAGGTGATCGAGGCGCTCGAGGATGCCCTGGCGCTGGAACCGGGCAGCATGACCGAGGCCCGCGACATACTGCGCCTCTATGGCAACATGTCGGCGCCGACCGCCCTGTTCGTGCTCGAGCGCATGCTGGCGACGCGGGCAGAGGGGCCCTGGCTGATGACCGCGCTGGGGCCGGGCTTCACGGCGGCCTTCCAGCTTCTGGGGTCCCGCTGATGGCGTTCACGCTGGTCTTCGGCTATCTGGTCGCGGCCAGGCTGATCGAGCTGCTGCTGGCCAATGCCAACAGCCGGCGGCTGCTGGCGGCCGGCGCCGTCGAGCATGGGCGCAATCACTATCCCCTGATCGTGGCACTGCATGCACTCTGGATCCTGTCGCTCTGGATCTTCGTGCCGCATGACACGACGCCCGAGCCGATCCTGCTCGGCGCCTTCGCGTTGCTGCAACTGGCCCGGATCTGGATCATCGCGACGCTGGGGCGTTACTGGACGACGCGCATCATCTCGCTGCCGGGGGCGCCGCTGGTTCGCCGCGGCCCCTACCGCTTCGTCCGCCATCCCAACTATCTGGTCGTGGCGCTCGAGATCCCGGTCCTGTCGGGCGCGCTCCACGCCTGGGGACTGGCGCTCATCTTCGGCCTCGCCAATCTCGCGATCCTCTATTGGCGCATCCGCACCGAGAACCAGGCGCTGGCGCCCCGCCGCTCCTTAGAGATGCGTCAGGCCTGAAGCTTCGCGCCGGCCTGGAACTTGCGCACGAAGACCACGAAGTTCTGCAGCTGTTTGGCGATGATCTCCCGGGTGGGCGCATCGGTCAGCTCGCCCGTGGCGGGGTCGATCTTGTGCTGCGCCTGCGCCACCATCACCTCCGGCAGATTCATCACCGCCGCATCGAGGAAGACCATCGTCTGGCGCAGATGATATTGCGCGCGGGCGCCGCCCAGCAGGCTGGTGGACGCCGTCTGGATCAGCACCGGCTTGCCGGCAAAGGGCTTGTCGGGCAGGCGCGACAGCCAGTCGATCGCATTCTTGAGGCCGCCCGGGACCGAATAGTTATATTCCGGCGTCACGATGACGATGCCGTCCGCGACCTTGATGGCGCGGCCCAGGCTCGTGACTGCTTCCGGAAATCCGCCCGCCTGGATATCGGCGTCGTAGAACGGCAACTGGTTCACTGGCACCAGCGTCTCGAACGAGACACCCGAAGGCGCCAACCCCGGCAACGCCCGCGCGATTGCCGCGTTGAAGGAGCCTTTGCGCAGGCTGCCCAGCAGAATGGTAAGTTTCATTTTCGATCTTTCTCCCTGGCGTCGCCGGCAAGCGCCAGTGAGCGCCCAGCGAAACGCCCGCGGACCTCGTGGGCCCGCGGGCGCTCCATCAAGTCATGGGCGATGCCGCTCCGTCGAGCGGAATCAGTGCCCGCCGGATCCGGCGGGACGGCCGGCTTCGAACAGAAACCAGATGCGCTTTTCGGTCTGATCGATCCAGTTCTCGAGCAGGCTCGCCGTCGCCACATCCTCGGCGTCGTCGCAGAGGTCGTGGACCGCGCGCATGCTGGCGACCAGCGCCAAATTGTCCTCGCGCAACTCGGCCAGCATCCCGGACGGATCGACAAAGTCCGCGTTGTTGTCCTTCAGGCGCTGCAACCGCGCGATATGGCCGATCGAACGGATGGTCGTGCCGCCGATCTTGCGCACGCGCTCCGCGATGTCGTCGGTCATCCCGTAGATCTCGGTTCCCTGGTCGTCCAGCAGCAGATGGTAGTCCCGGAAATGCGGGCCGCTCACATGCCAATGAAAATTCTTGGTCTTGAGGTAAAGGACGAAAACGTCCGCGAGCAGCGCGTTGAGCCCGCCGCTGATGTCCCGAATCTCGTTCGACCCAAAGCTCGTGGGCGTCGCCAACGGCGCCTTCCGACGCGTCGCCGCATCAGGCCCCTTGGTCGCCGTATCCTTGGCTTTCGCCATATCAGTCTCCTTGTTCTCTGTTTGACGCAATTTCACTTCAACGCAACGCGACGGGCGTCAACTGGTTCCGTCCCGCTCTGCTGATTTCGACCCCGACCCCATCCCTGGCGCTCATCCACCGTCAGGGGTAGGTGGCCTGGCCATATTTCTTTGCCATGTCGTCCATGACGGCGTCGATGCTCTGCGCCTGATCCGCGCTTGTCTTGAAGAATTTCACTTCCAAACGCGAATTCACCCGCATGCTGGTCGTCGTTCGTTCGTAATAGTCGCCGGGGCCGTAATAATCATAGGGATAATCCCCGGGAAACCAGGGAACCGGCCCGAACCCGCCCGGGTAGCGCCGGTAGCCGTAGCCATAGAAGCCGTATCCGTAGAACCCCGGCTGGTAGCTGCGCTGGACGTTCGTATTCACATCGGTGTCGGTATGCTCGTCGACGAGCTTCAGCGCCGCGAACCCCTTCTCGCGCCCGAGCTGGGCGGCACGCCAGAAAGCCAGGTCGTGGGCCTTGGTCTTCGCCGCCACGATATCCGCATCGCGGTCGGAACGGCTGGCCGAGACCTTGAGCCGCGGCGTGAGGTAGCTGACCTGGTACCGGTCCGCCTCCAGCATCACCTCGGAGTAGCCGTAATTGCCGTTCGCGCCGATCGCGACCATGGCCGGCTTGGGTGGCGACGGCGTGCTGCAGGCGCCGAGCACCAGGGCGATGAGCGCGAACGCCGTCATGCCCGGACGCGGCAGGGCGTCCGCCAGGGCGCGCGAAGCATGACGGAGGGGCGACATCGGGATCACGGGCGATAACATATTCGTGAGGCGACGGATGAGCACGCTCCTGTAACCCGTTATCGGCGCATGCGAGCGAGGGGACGACATGGGTTACCCTTTGGTGCCTACTAGGTCGCGTGCAGGCGATCGTCTACCCTCGCTCGGGCACGCCTCCATCGGAGCGAGCAGCGTTTTCATAGGTTCTCATCCACAGAGGAGAGTTTGTGCATGAGCCGGAAGTCTTGGATCGCCTTCGGCGCCGCCGCCATCGTTTCCATCGGTATCGGTGTTGTCCAGAGCACCCATAGCATCGCCGATTCCCCCGTCATCGCGCAGCGCCGGGCGCTCATGAAGGAGATGGGCAAGCAGATGGGGATCATCAACGACTTCCTGGAAAAAGGCACAGGAACCGCCGCGGACGCGACGGCCGCCATCAACCTGATCCAGGCGGATTCCTCGAAAATCCCCGACCTGTTCCCGCAAGGTACCAGTCTCAACGACAATGTCGGCGAGACCGGCGCCAAGCCCGACATCTGGGCCAATTTCGCGGATTTCAAACAGCATGCCGAGCATCTGGGCGAGCTGGCGACCGCGACCGCAGCGACGATCCCGGCCGGCGAGAAGACGGCCATCTCGGACGCCTTCGCCAATATGGGCAAGGATGGCTGCGGGGCCTGCCACCAGACCTATCGACAGAAGCTCAACTGAGCGCCGGCCTGTCGCAACCTTTCGAGAAGCGACGAGAAATCAGGGCCTGCCCGCGCGAGGGCGGGCCCGTTCTCCGGTCAGCGCCATAACGCGGACGGGCTGTTCAGCACGTCCGGATTGAGGGCCAGGCAGTAGCCACCGTCGGCCTGCATTTTCCGGCAGGCCGCCTTGGCCTCGTCCTGTCCCAGCCCCACCACGAGCGCCGCCCAGCGATAGGTGCCTTCCTGCTGGCGCCGGATGATCGCCGGCTGGCCATGTTTGAGAACCGCCTGCAGGGCCTTGCGGGCCTGGTCCACCGTATTGCGCGCCTTCGCCTGATCCGCGAAAGCCCCGAAGATCACGGCCCATCCGGGCAGCTTGCCGGTGCCGCCTTCGAGCGAGGCGCTGGGCAAGGTGCTGCATTCGGCCGAGGAGAGCTGGCGCGGCGCATCCTGGTTGTCGCCGTCCGGCATGGCGGTCAGCTCGGGAAATGATGGCAGCACGGGGGTGTGGAATCCGGAATCGAGCAGCCGCGCCATCTCGCCGTTGCGCTCGCCGCTGGAGCGACCGCCCAGTACCACCCCGATAAGCCGCCGCCCCTCCCTCAAGGCCGATCCGACCAGATTGTAGCCCGAGGCACAGGTGAAGCCGGTCTTCAGCCCGTCGGCCCCCTGATAGGCGCTGAGCAGGCCGTTATAGGTGGTCAGGGTGCGGCCCCCCCATTGCAGGCTGGTGCTGGCGAAAATCGGATAGCGCTCGGGGAAATCCGTCATCAGCGCCCGGGCCAGGATCGCCATGTCGCGCGCCGTCGTCACCTGGCCGTCGTCGGGCAGGCCGGTCGCGTTGTGGAACACCGTCCGGGTCATGCCGAGCTCGCGCGCCTTCAGGGTCATCATGATGGCGAAGGCGTCCTCGGTGCCGGCGATCCGCTCGCCAAGCAGGACGGCGGCATCGTTGGCCGAGCGGACGATCACCGCCTTGATCGCCTGGGCGACCGTGATGGTCTTGCCCTCGCGCAGGCCCAACTTGGTTTCAGGCTGGGCGGCGGCAGTCGGCGAGACCAGGAGGGCTTCGTCGACGGAAATCTGACCGCTCTCCAGCGCCGTAAAGGCCAGATAGATGGTCATCAGCTTGGTCAGGGAGGCCGGGTGCCAGATCCGGGTCGCGTCGACCTGCTGGATCACCTGGCCGGTGCCGGCATCCACCACGATGCTGGCCATGCGGTCGGCGCGTGCGGAGGACGCGCCGAGAGACGCGGCCAGGGCCGCCGCCAGGACGAACCACCGCCCTCTCCATCGTCGGCCGATGCTCCCCTGCATTCCCTACCCGCGCCCCATGGCCAAACTTGGCCTTTTTTAAGGGGCGGCAGTGTAGAAGCGGGGATAGAACGCGTAAAGCGACCGAGTCTCCCCGCGCGGCCCTCCGGAAGCCCCCTGGCGCCGAGAAATTTCTACTGATCTTTACAGAGAATTAACGCTTCGCATTCCTAGTATTATGAAGGGGTTAGAGGATGTCGCTGAAAGACGAGATCGAATCGGCGCCCCGAGCGCCAATTCGCGGGGGCGGGACAGCGTGCGGGGGCGGGTTTAGTATGGTTAATGGTGCGGAATTGAATCGCCACGCCGCCAGGGAGGAATGCCGCGTCGTGGATATCGAGGTTGCTGAAGCGGCCAGGTCCGAGCATGGACCCGGCGCCACACGACGGGAACTGTGAGGCGCCATGTCGCTCATCGTCGTCATCGATGACCGGGTCACCAACCGGAACATTCTCGCCAAGCTGGCAAGCTCGCTTGGCAACGATGTGACCGTGCGCGCGTTCGACGACGCGGCGTCGGCGCTCGACTGGACGACGGAAAATACGCCCGACCTCATCATCACCGATTTCAAGATGCCGCGCCTCGACGGCGCGGAATTCATCCGCGCCATCCGCCAGCGACCGCAATGCTTCGATGTGCCCGTCATCGTCGTCACGGTCTATGAGGATCGCGAGTTTCGCTACAAGGCGCTCGAGGCCGGCGCCTCCGATTTCCTGATCAGCCCCGTCGACCATCACGAGTTCCGAGTTCGCGTCCAGAACCTCCTCACCATGCGCCGCCAGCAGGAGATCATCCGCCGGCGCGCCCTCACCCTCGAGGAAGTGCTCAATCTCACCAACCGCCTGCGCACCGAAGAACAGCGCCAGTCCAAGGAAGTGCTGGGGCTCGTCATCGACGCCGTGCCCGCGATGATCTGCGTGTCGGACGCACAGGGCCAGATCGCCTTCGTCAACAGCTACCAGTGCGAGTTCTTCGGCATCGATGCGGAGGCCGCCGTGGGCAAGCGCGTGGCCGACCTGTTCGGCGAAGATTATGGCCGCCGCCATCAGGAGTTCTCGGCCCAGGTGATCGAGAGCGGCCACGCCAAGACCGGCCTCGAGGAGCATCTGATCGATCGCGAAGGCCGCGAGCGCGTGTTCCTGACGACCAAGGCGCCGCTCAATGACGGGCGCGGCCGGATCGCGACCGTGGTCAGCGTCTCGCTCGACATCACCGACCGCAAGTCGGCCGAACGCGACCTGCGCGACGCCAAGGAGCGGGCCGACGCCGCGAACGACACCAAGACCGAGTTCCTGGCGAATACCAGCCACGAGCTGCGCACGCCCTTGAATGCCATCATCGGCTTCGCCGAGATGATGAAGATCGAGCTCCTCGGCCCGATCGGCAATCCGCGCTATCTCGAATATTCCAACGACATCCTTGCCAGCGCCCAGCATCTCCTCCAGATCATCGACGACATGCTCGACGTGTCCCAGATCGAGGCCGGCAAGCTGGAGCTGATCGAGGGCCGGGTCGAGCTGAAGAAGCTGTTCCACGACGTGACCCGCCTGATGGCGGCCCGCGCGGAAGAGGCCCAGATCGAGCTGAAAACCACGATTTCCGGCAAGTTGCCGCTGCTCGAAGCCGATGAACGGAAAGTTAAGCAGATCCTGCTTAACCTCGTGACCAATGGACTTCGCTTTACCCCGCCCGGGGGCAGCGTGACGATCGGTGCCGCTCTGGCGGAAACCGGGGGAATCCGGATCACCGTGACCGATACGGGTATTGGCATGGCCGAGCAGGACATTCCGATTGCGATCGCCCGTTTCGGCCGGGTCCACCGCGCCGATACCCACAGCCATTCCGGGACGGGCCTCGGCCTGCCCCTGGCGATCGAGCTGACCAAGCTCCATGGCGGCACCTTCGACATTTCCAGCGCCATCGGCGTCGGCACCAGCGTGACCTTGCTGTTCCCGCCGAGCCGCACGCACCGTCAGGCGACACGTGCCTAACAGCTTTTCCCGGGCCATTGCCGAATGCGGCCGGCGACTGAGCCGGTGGCTGATCGGTCTGCGCAGCAATCAAGGCGACAGGGCGCGCCATGGCTGCCGATACGGATAACCGCAACCCCGAGCAGATTTCGCTGACCCGCTTCCTGCGGGAGCGTTTGCGTCGCCGTCAGGACAGCGAGCACGAACAGGCGTTCGTGCGCGTGGTCATCGTCCTGATCCTCGCGGCCTATTACCTCATCCTGGCGGTCCTCAACGACTTCACCGTCCCCTCTTTCAGCTGGGGGTTCTACTGGGCCTCGGGCTATCTGGTGCTGTCGCTGGTCTATGTCGCCCTGATCCTGGCCTGGCCGCACATCTCGCCGCCGCGCCGCCTGGCGGCGATGGTCACGGACTTCGCAACCCTCACCGCCCTGATGCATTGGGGCGGCGAGGCCGGCACGCCGCTCTATCTGATCTATCTGTGGATCACCTTCGGCAACGGCTTCCGCTTCGGCAACCGCTACCTAGCCGCCTCGGCGCTGGTCAGCACCGCCGGCATGATCTTCGTCTGGGTCACCACCGACTATTGGCGCAACTCGCCCCACCTTGCCTTCGGCGCGGTCGCGGCGCTGATGGTGCTGCCCGGCTATGTGGCCACGCTGATCCGCAAACTGACCGAGGCCAAGCGGGCGGCCGAGCAGGCGAACCAGGCCAAGAGCCGCTTCCTCGCCACCATGAGCCACGAGCTGCGCACGCCGCTGAACGCCATCATCGGGCTGGGCGACCTGATGCAGGACACCAAGCTCGATCGCGATCAGCGCGACATGATGCGCACGATCGGCACCTCGGCCCGCGCGCTGCTGTCGCTGATCAACCACATCCTCGATTTCTCGAAGATCGAGGCCGGCAAGATGTCGGTCGAGATCATCGATTTCGACCTCTATGCCGAGATCGCCGACATCGTGCGCATCCTGCGCAACGAGGCGGTCAAGAAGAGCCTGCGGCTGGCGACCCACATCGGCGCCGACGTGCCGCCGCATCTCTTCGGCGGCTGCCAGCAATTGCGCCAGATCCTGACCAACCTCCTGTCGAACGCCGTCAAGTTCACCGACCGCGGCCATATCCTGCTGACGGTCGAACGCATCGGCGGGACGCCGGAACAACCCCTGCTCCGCTTCGAGGTCACCGACACCGGCATCGGCATCTCGGCCGATGCCTGCCAGCGCATCTTCGACAGCTTCACCCAGGCCGACGACGCCACCAACCGACGCTATGGCGGCACCGGCCTCGGCCTTGCGCTCGCGAAGCAGCTGAGCGGCCTGATGGGCGGCACGATCGGCGTCGAAAGCGAGGTCGGCAAGGGCAGCCGCTTCCGCGTCGAGATCCCGATCGCCGTCTCCAAAGTGGTTCCCCTGAGCGCACCGCCGGTTCCGCTGGCGCGCGAGGTGCTCCTGGTCTCCTCCGACGCGGTGCTGGCGCGTCATCTGCAATTCCCGATCGAGGAAGCGGGCTACGCGATGCGCCGCCTGACCTCGCTGGGGGCCGCGGTCGACCGCGTCATCGACGACAAGCGCGAGGGCATCGACTATCACATCGTCTTCCTCGATCCCGCGACGGGCCTGACACCGACCGATGCGGCCGCCGCACTGCGCACCGCCGATCCGACGGGCGATGTGGCGCTGGTGCTGATCGGCGGCGATCTGACGGGTCCCACCGTGCGCGAGAATTTCCTGATGTCGCTCGAGCGCCATCCGGACGCCGCCGCCATCGCCCATGTCGTGCATGCGCTGCGGGTGTTCGATGCGCAGCGCAAGGACGAGGAACAGGAGGTCCAGCGTCGCCACGCCGCGGAATCCCGCGCGCAGCGTCCCTTGCGCATCCTCGTCGCCGAAGACAATGGCGTGAACCGCAAGGTGACCGCGAAGATCCTGCGCCGCGCGGGCCACGATCCTCACCTGGTCGAGACCGGCGACGCCGCGCTCGACGCGCTGGAACAGGAGCGTTTCGACCTGGTCCTGCTCGATATCAACATGCCCGGCACCAGCGGGCTCGATGTGGTGAAGCTCCATCGCTTCTCGCACATGGACGATCCCTATCTCCCCATGGTCGCCCTGACGGCCGACGCCACGACCGAGACCCGCTCGCTCTGCCAGGAAGCGGGCATGGACGGCTACATCACCAAACCGGTCGAAGCCGCTCATCTGCTGAAGGTGATCGAGGAGGTTGCCGACCGGAAGCCGCCGGCCGCGGCCACGGCGACGCCGGAGCCGGTGCCGGCCCCCGCCGCCGGCCCGACCGCGGCCGTCACCGATATCACCACCCATCCCCGCTTCCAGTCCGACAGCGGCCCGGTCATCGATTTCGGCGCCATGGCGGCGCTCGAGGCGATGGATCCCGAGGGCGACTTCCTGGGCGAGATCCTGACCGACTTCATCAGCGATACCGAAGGCCTGATCGAGGCGATGGCCGACGCGGTTCGCGACCGCCACATGGTCGGCATCCGCGACGTCGCCCACGGCATGCGTTCGAGCGCCGCCAATGTGGGCGCGGTCCGCGTGCATCGGATCTGCGGCGAGATCTGCGCCGCCTCCACGCCGGACCTGGAACGCGATTCCTCGCAACGCCTGGCCGCCTTGCGCGAGGAGTTCGAGCGCTTCCGGGTCGCGGCCATGCGCCATCTCGAAGAACGGCGCAAATCCATCCAGCCGAACTGACGGGCCGCCCCGGCGCGATCCGGCGCCTGGCGTCCCTTCCCTCGTCCGTCCATAAGAAAAGACCCGGCAACTTGCATTGCCGGGTCCAATTTTATACTGCCGCCCTCAACCGGGCGGACCGTCTGCCATGAATCCCTGCGTTCGGATCGCCGGCCTCAGGCCGTGGCGATCGCGGCCGCCTCCGCGCTCTGAGTGGCACGCTGCTGCTGGGCGATCGCCGCCCAGCGGCGATCCTGCGCCGAGGCGAGCCGTTCCATCTTCCGGATATCGGTCGGCGCCAGCGCGATTGCCGCATCGACCCAGCGTTCGGTGATCTGCATCAATTCTTCGCGGGTCACGGGGTGGATCGTCTGGCGCGAGCCATAGACCGCCAGGCGGGTCGCGAAGCCGCGATCCATCCGGGCGATATAGTCCTGCACCGCCATCTCGCCCTGCCCGTCCTCGGCCACCACATCCACCACGCCCATCGCCTGGAGCTCTTCGGCGCCATAGATCCGTCCGGAGAAGACCATCCGCTCGGCTTCGACCATGCCGATGCGCCGGGTCAGGAAGCTGAGGGCGCCCATGCCGGGGAACAGGTTGAAGAGGATCTCGGGCAGACCGAACTTGGCGCTCTTCTCGGCCACGATCACGTTGCAGGCCAACGCCGCCTCGAAGCCGCCACCCAGCGCGTCACCCTGCACCAGCGCGATGCCGATGATCGGCAGGCCGACATTGGTCGCCCGCGGATATTGCACCTCGATGCAGGCATGGGCGTACCGGCGCAGGACCGAGCGATCGCGGCTGCGGATCAACTCGGCGAACTGCGGCAGGTCGCCGCCCAGATTGAAGATGCCGGGGATGCGGGAAGCCAAGACCGAATAGCGCACCGGATGTGGATCGGCCGGGGTCGCCTCGGCATACATGTCGGTGAGGAAGAACAGCGCCTCGCGCATATCGCTGAGCAGCCCGAAGGTGAAGCTGGCGCGGCCGGCGGGACGCATATACTGCCAGTAAAGCTTCGCGGTGCGGTCCCAGAACAGATCCATCTCGCCGAGGGTCAGTTCGCCGGTGGCGGCGAAACGGGCCAGAGCCGAGCGGCGCTCGGCCGGCGTTGCGATGGAATCGATAGGACGAGGTCCGGCCCTATTGGCCGCGGCGCGAACAGCGTCCGAATCGGGACCGTCTGTCCGAAAGAGCCCGTCGGCTGTCGCGATGCGATTAACCAACATTCTTTGTCTCCCCCGCCCCGTTTTCTGCCCTTGCCAAGAGCCTTAACAAAGGATGAACGCCCGGTTCATAGATTGCAAGCAGAAGATTCTGGATGTCCTTGTTAGGATTAGTAAAAAAGTGGTTAACACAAACTTGACGGGACACCTTAAGATACGGTCGTAAAACGACTTTTGCCCCGCGAAACCTCGCTTTGAGCGTTACCAAACATGGCTAAGATTAGCTGAATTACGCCAAATGCGTCCGCCCCAAAATGGCGCCAGCGGCTTGGGTTTAGTTACTCAACTATTAACAGAAGAGAATTTTGCGACTCCATTGAATCGTCGTTGAATTTAAAAACGATCCACAGACGTCAAGAATGCTGGCCCGAATTTGGCCACAGCACTGAGCCTGTGGAGAACTCCCGCCGCCCATCGGAATTGTCCCGGGATCGTCGCTGACCCGGTGGAGTCGTCCATCCCGATCAGGCCGTGGCTCCGGAATCGAAACGGGGCGCCCTCCCCTTTTCGGGAAGAGCGCCCCGTCTGGCCGGCGATGCCGGCGCTCAGATCGTCGTCGAAGGAACTCAGCCGCCGGCCTTGATGGTGGCCCACATCGCCTGGATCTTCTCGCGCTTGGCGGGTTCGACCGCGGTGAAGAAGTTCCCGGTCTTGAGGAAGTCGTTCGGGTCCTTGAAGCCCAGCAGCGCGACGCTCTCTGGCGAGGCCACCTTGAAGGATTCCTGGTTGGCATGGCCGTAGCCATACTGCTCGATCAGGTACTTCCCGCTCTCGGGCGCCAGCATGGCGCTCATGAAATCATAGCGTTCCTTGTCGCTGCACTTGCCCTTCACGGTCGAGGTCAAGCCGCAGATCCAGGTCATGATGCCCTCTTTGGGGTTCATCATCTTGATGTCGACGCCCTGCTTCTTGAGATTGTTGACCGACTGGCCCCAGCCCCAGGCCGCAACCACCTCGCCCGAGGCCAGCGACTGTTCGAGCTCGGTGTTGTCGGTCCAGTAGAAGCGCATGTTGGAATTCATGTGGCGAAGGATGTCGCTCGCCTTCGCCATCTCTTCGTCGTTCATGTCCATTGGATTTTTGGCGCCGCTGAGGAGGCCCGCCACCGCCGCGATGTTGTCGGGCGAATCCAGGAACGCCATTTTCCCCTTGTAGCGATCGTCGAGGAAGATGGTCCAGCTCTCCTCCTTGATGTCGACCAGGTCCGGTCGATAGATCACCGAGGAGGTGCCCCAGTCGAACGGCATGATGTAATAGCCGTCTTCCTCCTTTACGTCCTTCACCGACAGGAACTGCGGAAAGATGTTGTCCCAGCCGGCGATCTGCTTGGTGTCGAGCGGCTTGATCAGCCCGGCATCCTTGAAGCGCCGCACGGTGTTGACGCAAGGATGGATTACGTCGGGATTGAAGCCGGCGCGGACCTTCTGCAGCGCTTCTTCCTCGTCGCTGAAGAAGGTCGCCGTCGGCTCGCCGCCATAGGCCTTGGTATAGGCCGTGTGCAGCTCCGGGATCTCGTAGCCGTTCCAGCCGAAATAGGACAAGGTCGCGGCCGCCTCGGAAGAACGCCCGAAGACCGGCGTCATCGCGACGCCCAGCCCCAGGGCCGATGCCGCCTTAAGGAAGCCGCGCCGATCGGTCATGTAGAGATCGATGACGGAATTCACTTTGCCTCTGTTCATGTTTCCTCTGCCTGCCGCCCCCAGGCGGCGTTGCGTTGTCGGGGCCGCCTTGAATCGGCGGACTACCAGCGGCGAATGCGTGCCTTGCTGATCTTTTCGCAGCCTTTGTCGGTGACGAGGACGGTCTCCTCGAAATCGCCGACGAAGCCGTGTTTCTCCACGGTGCGCTCCACGCACAGCACCATGCCGGGCTCGATCACCCAGGTCTCGTCGGGCACCAGCCAGGGAGCGTCCCAGCCGAGCCCGATGCCGTGGCCCAGGCCCGAGAAATCGCTGGTCGCCGCAAAACCGAGCTCCTGAAGACGCTTGAAGCCGGCTTTCGCCACCGCGCCGGCGGTCACGCCCGGCTTGATCGCGGCGATGCCGGCCTCCACCGCTGCGATCGAGGCTTCGAAGGATTCGATTTCCGGATGGCTGGCGTTGCCGATGGGCTTGGATCGGGAGTGATCGAAATAGTACCCCTGAAACACGCCGGACAGGCCGATACCGAACCAGTGGCCGTCTTCCAGCGGCTCCTTGGAAGCGAAGGTCGGGAAGTCGGTTGCGATATAGAGCGGCGCATTGCCGCCGCGCCCCGACGCCATGAAGTTGTTGTACATGACGGCCCCTTCGCGGGCGAGCGCGTTCAGCCCGACCCCCATGATCTCGCCATGCGTCCGTCCGGCCTGCGCGAAATCCATCATCTCCTCGATCGCGTTGGAGCCGATCTCGGAGGCGCGGCGCAGGATCGCGATCTCGGCCGGCGACTTCACCGAACGCTGTTTCTCCAGGATCTCGTCGGCCGGCGTGAAACGGATTCCCTGCAGGTCGGATTCGATCTTGCGGAAGGCCGCCCAGGGCAGCGCGTCGGCACCGGCGACGCCGATATTCTTGCCCGCGAGCTTGGCGTCCTTGATCGCCTTGACGACCGCGGGGAGCACATCGTCGGCCTGGACCACGTTGGACAGCGGAATCTCGTGCGGCCGCACCGGCATGTCGACCACCAGGATCGGATCGCCCTGGTTCGGCAGCACCAGCATCGGATGGCCGCGCGCCGACCAATCCGGCCGGCGATCGGGGATGAAGGGGAAGGAGCTGTAGAAATTCGCGAGATAGAGGACGTTGGCGTAGCGATCCACCGATCCGCCGCCGCGCGAGATCACCAGAAGACCGTCGAAACCCGCGGCGGCCGAGGCCGCCCTGGCGCGGCGCTGCCGCTCCTCGAATTCGGCGATGGTGATGGAGGGAGCGACGGCCATGCTGTTCCTTTCGACGACCGACAGCAGCCTGCGTCAGGCGCTGCCGTCATTGCATCCGTTCATTGCTGCATCGGCGAGGATATGAGGGCGTTCGGCACCGCACAAGCGGGCCACTTGTCCTGTTACATCAGATTTTTCGAAACCAATGGCACGAAGGTCTCAACCATCGACGAAAAGAGCCCGGCCTCGCGGGGCCGGGCTCGCCTGATGAACCAATTATGCAGTCCTGAACCGGTGTCGGCTATTGCGACGCCTTCACCTCCTCGAGGATCTGCGACAGCTCCGCAAGATGACGCGACACGGTCGAATAGACGCCCTGCCCCAGCATCTCCGTCGGGTCCTTCGGCAGGCTGCGCTTGGCCAGCATCTCCGGCGCGACCATGCCGAAGGCCTTGCTGTTCGAGTGGCCATAGCCATAGGTCTCGATCAGCCATTTGCCGGCGTCGGGGGAGCTCATGGCGTTCATGAGGTCGTAGGCCGCGTCGTCATGGCCACCGCCCTTCACCCGCACCAGGCCGCAGCAATAGGTCAGCGCTCCTTCCTTCGGCGACACGAACTTCACCGGCACGCCCTGGTCGATCAGCGTCGCGGCCGCTCCGTTCCAGGAGGACGAAGCCACCACCTCGCCCGACGTCAAGGCCTGCTCGAGCGTGGTCTCGTCGTTCCAGTAGAATCGCAGCAGTGGTTTCTGCTCCAGCAGCTTCTTCTTGATCCTGGCCAGATCGTCCGCCGTCATGTTGTTCGGGTCCTTGATCTTGAGCAGCGTCGCCACGATCAGGCCGGTATCGGCCATGCCGTCGCCGATGGAAAGTTTGCCTTTGTATTTCGGGTCCCAAAGCAGTTCCCAGCTGTCGACCGGATCGGTGATCAGGTCGGACCGATAGATCAGCGCCGTCATGCCCCAATCGACCGGCAGGAACCAATGCTGGCCATCCTCGGTCACCGTTCCTTTGAGGGTCTTGAGGGAGTCGAACAACTCGCCCCAATGCTCGAGGCGGCTCGTATCGACCGGCTCGATCACGCCGGCATCACGCCAGATCGATACGCGATTGTTGCAGGGATGGGCCAGATCCACCTGGAAGCCGCTCTGGATCTTGGTCAACGCTTCCTGCTCGTCGCCGAACAACGGCGTCTGCGGCGTGCTGCCATGCTTCTCGACGAAGCCCGGCATGAACTCCTTCACGTCGTAGCCGCTCCAGGTGTAGTAGATCAGATCGTCCGCGCGCGCGGCCCTGGGCAGGACCGGCATGACAGCGAGGCCGAGCCCCGCCGTTGCGAGCCAGCGATTCAATTCGCGGCGCGTCATGCGCCCGTCGGTCAGTCTGTCGATGAACTCCCTCGATCCGGCCATGGTTCGCTCCCTTGGGTTCCCTGCTTGTCGACGTCCGGGTCGCAGTCGCTTCGGTTCCTGCCCCATGAGGCGACGGATGAGCGCTGGCGATTCTTGTGGGCGAAGGGACGAGGCCGTTCAGGAGACGGACCGCCCGATCACTGGGCCGCGAGTGTAGGCGCGCCTCGCCGGGGGCGGCAATCACCCCTTCGGAGGGAAAAGGCGGCGCGCCGCCTCCGGGTGCTTCCGCTCTGCGCCGCACCCGTCCGTGCCGTTGACGTCCGCCAAAGGACAGGCCTAGCGTTGCCTCGCTTCCCCATGCTCCCGACCTCGAGAGCGCCTCGTCGACGCCAGCTTGCGGAAGCGCCAGATTTTCGTCCCGTTTCAACGAACAGAGGAGAAAATCCCTATGCTCCGCCTCCTTGGCCTTCCGCTAACGTTCGCATTGATCGCCCTTGCCGCCCTGATCGGCTCGTCGCGGCCGGCCAGCGCATTTCAGACCGAGAGCGCCACCTATGTCGAGCGCGCCACGACGGATGCCGTTACCGATCTGGGCGCCAAGGGCGACAGCGTCGGCGATCTGCTGACCTTCGCCAACGAAATCTACGACGAACACAACAAGAAGCTGGTCGGACATGACAATGGCTGGTGCATCCGCACCGTCGTCGGCGCGGCCTGGGAATGCTACTGGACCCTGGAGCTGGAGGACGGCCAGCTCAGCGTGGCCGGGCCCTATCTCGACGCCGGCGATTCCGTCCTGGCCGTGACCGGCGGCACCGGGCGATATTACGGCGCGCGCGGCGAGATGAAGCTCCATGCCCGCAATGCTCAGGGCAGCGAGTACGATTTCATGTACAAGTTTACCCATTGAGGTGGTATCCGGGCGCCCTGGGCACCCGGCGCCACTCCCCCGGCGCCGGGCCCCTTCATGGCCATCCGGCTGGTCGCGGGGCCAGGGGCCCGTTTTCACGCCCGGAGAAGCAGGAATTGCCCACGGGAGGAGCGCCGCCCCTGACGGGGGATTCCGCTAGTCAATTCGGTAACTTTCGGCCGATAGCCTCTGCCTTACGGGTCGACGAAGCCTGAAAGCAAACGATATGGATTCCAGTAACGCCAATCCGGCCGAGGCCCTGATCCGCGAAAGCGAAATGTTCCTGCGCCGTGCGCAGAACATGGCCAAGCTCGGTCATTGGATTACAACGGTGACGATCCAGCCCGATGGCAGCTTCAAGGCCGCGACCCGCTATGGCGCTGCCGCCGCGGAGATCCTGGGGCGGCCGAGCGAGGAGCTCGACGAGAGCGACGAGGACTTCATCCGTCACTTCGTCCATCCCGACGACCGTGCAACCTGCCTGCGATTGGCTGCCGACTATCTGAAGGAACTGACGTCGCTGCAGGCGCCGGGCGCCAAACCCCGATATTACGACAACAGCTACCGCATCGTCCGGCCCAACGGCGAAATCAGAAACATCAACGAGATGGTCGAAGGCGTCGTCTCGGACGACGGCAAACTCCGTTACATCATGGGCACGATCCAGGATGTCACGGAGCAGAAGGCCATGGAGACGGCACTCGCGGACAGCCGCGCGCTGCTGCGGGAAATCATCGATTCCATGCCCGCGACCATCTCCGTGCGCGACATCCACGGCCGCTATGTGTTCGCCAACGCGACCTTGGCCGCCTTTCACCATCGGCCCGTCGAATGGTTCCCGGGCCGGACGCTCGACCAGGTCTACGATGCCGGCTATGTCCGTCACGTCCTCGAGGCCGATCGCCAGGTCATCGAGAGCGGACAGAAGCACGCGTTCCACCGCACCGACTATCGCGACCCCCGGGGATTCACCACCGCCTGGCTGACCTCGCGCGCGCCCCTTCACGATGCGGCCGGAAAGGCCAAATACGTCGTTTCGATCGGACTGGACATCACCGAGCTGAAGCAAATGGAGGCAGCGCTTCGGGAAAGCGAAGACCGTTTCCGCAACATTGCCGACAGCATACCGGCCCTGGTCTGGATGAGCGACCCGAGCGGCAAATGCATATTCCTGAACAAGCAATGGTCGAGTTACACGGGGCGGCCTGTCGCGGACGAACTGGGCCATGGGTTCGTGGACTCCATCCATCCGGACGATCGCGCCCGATCCGGTGAAGTCGAGCGGACCATCCTGGCGCAGCACTGCCACGCGACGGACGAATACCGGCTGCGAGACAAGGACGGAAACTATCGCTGGTTCCTGGATACCTTGGTGCCGCGCTTCGCCGCCGACGGCGCCTATCTCGGCCATATCGGCGTCCTGGTCGACATCGACGAGCGCCGCGGTTTCGAGGAGAAGCTGCGTCGCATCCAGAGGCTCGAGGTGGTCGGTCAGCTTGCCGGCGGCATCGCCCATGATTTCAACAATCTGCTCACGGTGGTCATCGGCAACCTCGACCTCATCCAGAGCGATCCGAAGGATAGTGAGAGGGTTTCCCGCCTCGCGGCGAGTGCGCTCCAGGCCGGCGAGCGCGGCGCCGAACTCGTGCACAGGATGGTGGCGTTCTCGCGCCAGCAGACATTGGATCCGCACCAGATCGACCTCAACGAGGTGGTCACGCGGATGAGCGAGATGCTGCGGCCCACCTTGAGCGCCCGAATCGCGATCGAGCTGAAGCTCGCGCCGGAACTGTGGACCGCGTTCGCCGATCCGGGCCAGCTCGAGGATTGCCTGCTCAATCTGGCTCTCAACGCGCGCGACGCCATGCCCGACGGGGGCACGCTGACGTTCGAGACCGCCAACAGGGTCTTCGATACCACCCACACGGCACGGGATTCCGAGCTCAAGCCGGGCGCCTACCTCATGCTGTCGGTCAGCGATACCGGTGTCGGGATGTCCCCCGACGTGCTGGCGCAAGCCGTCCAACCTTTCTTCACGACCAAGGAGGTCGGCAAGGGCTCAGGCCTCGGCTTGAGCATGGTCTACGGCTTCCTGAAACAGTCCGGAGGCCATCTCGATATCTACAGCGAGGCCGGTCTCGGCACCTCGGTCAAACTCTATCTGCCGCGCTCGGTCGGCGCCGTGGCGGCGGAGCCGCCTCCGCCGGCGGCACAGATCGTCGGCGGAAAGGAAACCATCCTTGTGGTCGAGGACGACGCGCTGGTGCTCGCGTTCGTGGTCGAGCAGCTCCAGGGCCTGGGCTACAGCGTGCTGGAAGCCCACGACGGCGCTGCGGCCTTGGCGATCCTTGACGCCGGCACATCCTTCGACCTGCTGTTCACCGACGTGATGCTGCCGGGCGGGATGCTGGGGCCGCAGATCCTGGAGGAAATGCGTCGAAAGCGCCCGAACCTGCGGGCCCTCTTCACCTCGGGTTACAGCGAGGACCATGTCTTGCCGAAGGCGTGCGACGCAAACGGCATCCGACTCTTGCAGAAACCCTATAGCCGCCAGCATCTGGCGGCCGAGATCCGCGCCGCGTTGGATTCCAGGGCGGCTCCGGCCTGACCCGTGTGATACAAAGGACCTGAGGCTTGCAATCGCTGTCGGTGCTGATCGCCTCGCGCCTGGCTCCTTCGACCCGGCCTCAGGCCAACGGCGCACTGCTGGTCGAGGCTGCGATCCAGTCGATCCGCTCTCAGACGCTCGCCGCTCGGGCCGAGATCCGGATCGTCGTCGGGGTCGATCGCGGCAAGAAAGTCCCGCCCGCTCTCGCCAATCGGGACGACATTACGTTCGTCGAAAGTGCCGGCAGGACCCAGGCCGCCGCTCTCAATGCCGCAGTGGGTCACATCGACGGAGACTTCGTCTCCTTTCTCGAAGACGACGATATCTGGGATCCGCATTTTCTCGAAACGGCGTTCGCGGCCCTGAAGCTCAAATCCTACGGCTTCGCCTCCTGCAACCAGCTCGAGATGGACGAGACGGACCGGCCGCTGCGGCTGAGGGACTTTCCCACCATGTCCGGCTGGCTGATGCCGCGCGCAACCTGGGATGCCGTGGGGACGTTCAACGAAAGCTATCGCTGGCACCTGGACAATGACTGGCTGGGGCGGCTCGGACGGTTGGATATCTCGCGCTGCCATCTGGTCGAAGACGGAGCGCCGCGGGACGCCGTGTCGATCGAACGTGACCGGCCCGAGATTGCGACATTGCTGAAACACAGCCTCCGCAAGGTCGAACTGGCCCGGCACAGCCTGACCCTGCCCCTGGTCCGGCGGCTGGTGCATCGGGGATCGGGAATTGCCCAGATCAGCCGCGATCCGGCGGTCAAGGCCGAGAGCCGCGACGAGTATGAGCGCCTGATCCGCGAGTATGGCCTTCTGCCCTGGTGAGGGCACTCGCGGGAGCGCCTTCGGACGCGCCAATCAAGGTCTGGACCTGGCACGCAGCGGCGGGCATCGTGTCGCCCGCGGGGTGTTGTGCAACGAGCCGGGGGAGAGCCGAGGATGCATCCGTCCTTGTCGGAGTTCGTCACGAAATGCGAATCCATCATCGCTGCCAAGGAGAAGGCCGCCGACCGGGTGACGATGATCGCGCCCCTGATGCAGGCCCTGTCCGCGCAGGCCGACCAGTTCCTGTCCGACGATCATAAGCGCAGCGAGGAACAGCACTACGCCCGCAACGCGATCCATATCGCGCCCAGCGGCAACCTCTCGCTCTTCGCGCTGGTCTGGCTGCCGGGGCAATGGACGCCGGTGCATGACCATGGCTGCTGGGGCGTCGTCGGGATCGTCAAGGGTGTGCTGGAAGAGCGCAGCTACATGTCCGCGTCAGGCGACATCACCGCCGACAGCAACATCCGTCTCAAGCGCGGCGGCGTCATCCTGTTGAATCCCGGCTCGGTCTCGAGCTTCGTGCCCAACCCGGACCATATCCACATGACGGGCGTCGCCAAGGTTCGCGAGGCCTGCATCAGCCTTCATCTCTATGGGCGCAACATGAACACCTTCCATATCTACGATGTGGAAGCCGGCACGCGGCGCCTGATCGATGTGCCGCATCACGAGAGCCGCTAAGCAGCCCGCTCATCACGACGGGCGGTCGGCGGCGACGGGCGATCGCCCGGCATGAGGTCGCGCCTGCGACTCAATTTCGATTGCATCCCACAGCAGCGGCGCCTCTGCGAGCGGACCCTTGCGGCCCAGGCTTGACCTGCATCAAGGCAGACTTTGCCGACGGGAATAGCATTCGCATGTTTCTCGCCGGTCGAGAAAAACGTCGGCCCTCGGATCGGCGTCATAGCGCCAAATGGAACGGCTCCGCGCTTCGGCGTGCGGAAGAGGTCTCGTTAGAGAGCTGAAGCTCCTCAGACAATTCTCCCATAGACGACCGCGCCGGATTTCCACCCGGGGACTGCGCTCGATCGGGTCCCCCGGCAACCGCGGTCTTCAGCCTGCCGGAAGACGTGGTCCCGTAAGCCCATCGCGCGGGGCGCAGATTTCCTTCAGCGAGACTCGCCAAGGGACTCCATGCTCAGCCGCTTCGTGCAACGTCTGACCCGTGATGAAGTCGCGAGGTTCTATTTGCTCGCGGGCAGCCGGATGCCCGCGAGATACCGACCCCACTACAACATCGCCCCGTCGCAGACCTGCCTGATCCTCCGCCTGGATGGCGACCAGCGCTACGGCTCGATGTCGCGTTGGGGGCTCATTCCTTTTCATTTCGAGGGGCGCTCCAGAAAGTCGCTGACCCTGGTATCGGCGGAGGCCGCCGCCGGACCGAGCTTCGAGAACGCGTTTCGAGGGCGACGATGCCTGGTTCCCTGCGGCGGCTTCTATGGCTGGCGCTCTGCCCCTGAAGGCTGCAGCCAGCCCTACCTGATCGATATGGCCGACGGCTCGCCTTTCGCCATGGCCGGCCTGTGGGAGACCTGGGTCGATCCGCGCAGCCGCTCCAATGTAACGACGTTCGCGATCGTCATGACCGAGGCGAACGACCTGACGTCGCCGATCATGCCCCAGATGCCCGTCATCGTCGCCCCGCAGCACTGGAGCCGCTGGCTGGATGCCGGGTCGACGCAGGCCGCCCGCGACATGCTGCGGCCCTATCCGGCAGCGAAGATGCGGGCCTTCCGCGTGAGCAGCCAGGTCAACGACAGGAAGAGGAACGGTCCCGAGCTGATCGCGCCGCTGAACTGAGAAGCGGCCGGCAGGCCGCTATTGGCCGGCGGCCTTGTAGTAGCTCGCGACATCGTCGGGGCAGTAGGGCTTGAGCAGCTCCAGATCGCCACTGTCGAGCTTCTCGATGCTCGCCGTCACCTGCGTGTCGAGCTTGGATTGCAGGTCGGGATCCGGCGTCTCCGTGCCGGCGGCCACGGCGTCCAGATGGGCCAACTGGGCTGGCGTCACATTGTCCACGACATCGTTGGCCATGCAGGTCGCGATCTTATGGCGGAGGTCCGACGGGATCTTGGCGAAGCGGTCCGTCTTCAGGTGATCCTCGAACTGCGTCCGCAACAGGTCCCAATAGGTCACCTGGCCGGTGGGGAGCGGCCCCGACTGAG
The DNA here is from genome assembly GCF_008728855.1 of Hypericibacter terrae. Lineage (GTDB taxonomy): Bacteria > Pseudomonadota > Alphaproteobacteria > Dongiales > Dongiaceae > Hypericibacter > Hypericibacter terrae. The sequence continues at coordinate 2,876,028 of NZ_CP042906.1, forward strand.
GGCCCGTCGCGCCCTGACTCGTGCAGCCCGCGAGCAAGGCCGCGGCCAGAAGGACCATCGGGAATCGCATCGTCACGACCTTTCTCATGATGAAGGTTCCGGCGCCGGCCGGAAGCCAAAAGCCAGGGGGACTCCGGCCCGCCGACTTTGCCCGAGCCGCGGCGGCAACGGAAGGCGTCATCGGCGCGCCCCAATCGATTGCCCGTTCCCGCCGCCATGGCCGAGGGCCAAAGCCCGGCTCGCCGGCATTGGCGAAGGCTCGACGCCAGCCTACAATTCCGGCTGCTTTCGAGGCGGCGACATGGGGTTGGAGGGCCGGAGGATGGCGTTGGATACGAGCTCGAAAATCGCGACTCCCGACCGGCACCCGCCGCGTCAGCCGGAGAGCGCGGCCGTCGACCCTCTGCTCCGTGCTGGCGACGGTGGCCGGGCGACGCGGTTCAATACGATTCCGGAAATCGTCGATCTCGATCGCTACCCGCTGCACCAGCCCGGCAGCGAGGCTGTCGACGCCCTGCTTCGTGAAGGCCGGGCCACACTCGAGCACGACGCATTGTTTTCCTTGCCCGGCTTCGTGCGGCCCGAGGCCGCCTCGTTCATGGCGGCCGAGATCGAGGCGCGGGTGCCGGTGGCCTGCAGGCACGGCACGGACAGGGCCAGCTACGACAGCGACGGCAAGAGCTGGCCGGCCGGCCATCCGCGCACCGTGAAACACCTGTTCCGCTATCATCAGGTGCTGAACCACCAGATCCCCAACAACTCCCCGCTTCGCCGGCTTTACTGCTGGGAACCGCTGCGGGAGTTCCTGCGCCAATTGATGGGCTATGAGACATTCTACCGGAGCGAATGTCCGCATCTGGCGCTCTCCGCGAAGGTCGCGGGCGACGGCGATACCGACGGCTGGCACTTCGATGGCAATGACGTCGTGTTCTCGGTGGTCTTGAAGGAACCCGAGCAGGGTGGCCTGTTCGAGTACGTGCCCAACCTCCGGACCGACAAGGACGAGAACTATGACGCCGTGGCGGCGGTGTTCGACGGCAATCGCGACGGCATGCGCAGCGTCAAGCTGTCCGTCGGCGACCTGAATGTCTTCCAAGGGGATTACACGCTTCACCGCGTCAGCCCGGTGAAGGGCGATCGCAAGCGCGTGGTCGGACTGTTCTGCTATGACCGCGTGCCGGGCACCAATTTCGGCGAACCCTATATCGAGGAGCTGCGCCGGTATTTGCCGGGAGCGGCGCCAACGCGAAATTCCTGAGCCGATTTTGGAATGTTGGTGAGCCCGATGGGATTTGAACCCATGACCCTCTGATTAAAAGTCAGATGCTCTACCCCTGAGCTACGGGCTCACCGAAGGCGCCATTGCGGCGGCGCCATGTAGCGCAAGGCGAACCGGGATTGCAAGGGTGCCGTTCGACGCCCTTGGGCCCGCCCCGACGAACCCGCGCCGAGGCGCGGGATTACTTGGGTTTTCGAGCTTTTTTGGGGGCCGCGGCCGCGCCGACCTTGCCCTTTTTCTTCTTGCCGTTGCCGAAGCCCAGTTCCTTCTCGAGGTAATCGGCCACGCGCGGGCTCACGAAATGGCGGATATCGCCGCCGAAGCGCCCGATCTCCTTGACGAAGCGCGAGGAGATGAACTGGTGCCGGTCCGAGGCCATCAGGAACACGGTCTCGATGTCGGGGTTGAGGCGGGCGTTCATGCCCGCCATCTGGAACTCGTACTCGAAATCCGACACGGCGCGCAGACCGCGGATGATCGAGCCCGCCCCCACCTGTTCGGCGAACTCCATCAGCAGGCAGTCGAAGGGCACCACCTCGACATGGGGCGGCACGCCGCTGTCCGCGGCCTTGAGCTCGGCCTTCACCAGCCGGACCCGGTCCGCCAGCGACAGCAGCGGTCCCTTGCCGGCATTGACCGAGACGCCGATCACCAGCCTGTCGCACAGCCGCGCCGCGCGCCGGATGATGTCGAGATGGCCATTGGTGATCGGGTCGAACGTGCCCGGATAGACTGCAACCCTCGTCATGGGCATCGCCCGCTCTCCCCTGTGCGGCCCGTCGTTTTGAGCCGGCCGCTATTCCTCGACCGCCGGACCGGTTTCCCCGGCCTCGGCATCCCCCGTCCCGTCGCTTCCCGACGCCGGCTCGTCCGCCCCATTGGCACCGGCAACCTCGGCGCCGCCCTCCGGCGTCTCGCCCAGCTCCCCCAGCCGCGTGACCGAGACGACCCGCTCGCCCTCGACCACCTTGAACACGATCACACCCTGGGTGTTGCGCCCAGCGATGCGGATATCCGCCACCGGGCACCGGATCAGCTGGCCGCGGTCGGTCACCAGCATGATCTGGTCGCCATGGCCCACCGGGAAGGTGGCCGCCACCGGCCCGTTGCGGTCGTTGGTGGCGATATTGACGATGCCCTTACCGCCCCGGCCGGTGATCCGGTACTCGTAGGCCGAGCTGCGCTTGCCATAGCCCTTCTCGGTGATGGTGAGGATGAACTCCTCGGCCGCTTCCATCTCCTGCAAGCGCTCGGACGAAAGCTCGATCGCCTCGGTCGCCCCCGGTGCCGCGTCCGCGTCTTCGGGCAGCGCCGGCTCCGGAGCGCCCGTGTCGGGCTCCTCGCCCGGCTGGCGTCGGCGCGCATTGGACCAGCGCAGGTAGGCGTCGCGTTCGGCGGTGTCGGCCTCGACATGCCCCAGGATCGACATCGAGACGACGCGGTCGCCCTCGCCCAGCGAGATGCCGCGCACGCCTGTCGAGGTCCGGCTGGAAAAGACGCGCACATCGGCGACGGCGAAGCGGATCGAGCGTCCGCCGCGCGCCGCCAGCAGCACATCGTCCGTCTCGGCGCAGGTCTGAACGCCGATCAGCTGCTCGCCCTTCTCCTCGAGCTTCATGGCGATCTTGCCGTTGGCCATGACGCTGGTGAAATCGGACAGGCGGTTGCGCCGGATATTCCCGCTGGAGGTGGCGAACATGACGAACATGTCGCTCCAGCGCGTCTCGTCCTCGGGCAGCGGCATGACCGTCGAGATGGTCTCGCCTTCCTCGAGCGGCAGCAGATTGACCAGGGCCCGGCCGCGCGCCTGGGGCGTGCCCAGCGGCAGCTTATAGACCTTGGTCTTGTAGACCATGCCGCGCGTCGAGAAGAGCAGCATCGGCGTGTGGGTGTCGGCGACGAAGAGCTGGGTGACGAAATCCTCGTCGCGCGTCGCCATGGCCGCGCGCCCCTTGCCGCCGCGCCTTTGCGCGCGGAAGGCCGAGAGCGGCACCCGCTTGATGTAGCCGCCATGGGTGACGGTGACGACCATGTCCTCGCGCTGGATCAGGTCCTCGACATCCTGCTCGAACTCGAGCTCCTCCAGCGTGGTGCGCCGGGGCGTGGCGAACTGCTCTTTGATCTCCAGGAGCTCGGTGCGCAGGATGGTCAAGCGCCGGGCCCGCGATTCCAGGATGTCGAGCAGGTCGACGATGGCGGTGGCGATCTGCTGGATCTCCTCGGCGATCTTGTCGCGCTCGAGGCCGGTCAGGCGCTGCAGCCGCAATTCGAGGATAGCCTTGGCCTGCTCTTCCGAGAGGCGGTAGGTCCCGTCCTCGGCCACGACCCGCCCCGGCTCGTCGATCAGCTTGATCAGCGGCGCCACGTCATGGGCGGGCCAGGCGCGGGCCATCAGGCCCTCGCGCGCGGCGTTCGGGTCGGGCGCCTTGCGGATCAGGTCGATGACCGCGTCGATATTGGCGACCGCGATCGCGAGCCCGACCAGGATATGGGCGCGCTCGCGGGTCTTGCGCAGATCGAACACCGCCCGCTTGGTGATCACTTCCTCGCGGAAGGTCACGAACGCGGCGATGATCTGCTTCAGATTCATCAACTCGGGACGGCCGCCATTGATGGCCAGCATGTTCACGCCGAAGCTGGTCTGCAGCGGGGTGTGGCGATAGAGCTGGTTCAGCACCACCTCCGCCATGGCGTCGCGCTTGAGCTCGATCACCACGCGCACGCCGTCGCGATCGCTCTCGTCGCGCAGATCCGAGATGCCCTCGATGATCTTCTCGCGGACGCATTCGGCGATGCGCTCGAGCAGGCGCGATTTGTTGACCTGATAGGGGATCTCGTTGACCACGATCGCTTCGCGGTCCTTGCGGATCTCCTCGATATGGCTGCGCGCGCGGATCGGGATCGAGCCGCGACCCAGATGGAAGGCCTCGCGAATGCCGGACTTGCCGAGGATGACGCCGCCGGTCGGGAAATCCGGGCCCGGAATGAGCTGGATCAGGTCCTCGATCGCGATCGCCGGATTGTCGATATAGGCGATACAGCCATCCACCACCTCGCCCAGATTATGCGGCGGGATGTTGGTGGCCATGCCGACGGCGATGCCGCCGGCGCCATTGATCAGAAGGTTGGGAAACCGGGCCGGAAGGACCGAGGGCTCCAGCTCCGCGCCGTCATAGTTGGGCTGGAACGGGACCGTCTCCTTGTCGATGTCGTCGAGCAGGGCCGAGGCCGAGCGCGCCAGGCGCGCCTCGGTATATCGCATGGCCGCCGGCGGATCGCCGTCCATCGAGCCGAAATTGCCCTGAGAGTCGATGAGCATGAGGCGCATGGAAAAGTCCTGCGCCATGCGCACCATCGCGTCATAGATCGCCGCGTCGCCATGGGGATGATATTTACCCATGACCTCGCCGACGATGCGCGCGGACTTGCGGAAAGGCCGGTTGTAGTCGTAACCGCCCTCCTTCATCGCATAGAGGATTCGCCGATGAACCGGCTTCAGGCCGTCGCGAACATCGGGCAGCGCGCGGCTGACGATGACGCTCATGGCGTATTCGAGATAGGAGCGTTTCATCTCCTCTTCGATCGTCACGGGCGTGATGTCGAGCGGCTCGGTACCGGGCGCTTGGGTCAACGGATTTTTGCCTGAAAAATCAATGTGTTAGTGAACGGGTCTGGGGCCCGAGTCCGGGCCTCATTTTGTAGCAGATTTTGCAGTTGCGAACAATGCCGGGAACCGCATGAAAAGGCCCGCGAAACGGGCCTTTCCGGCGCCGTTTCGCGGGCTTGTCGTCTAGTCTCCTGGACCCCGACAGAGGGCGTCTCGGAGCGGCATGGACCCCGGCTCGCGCTACGCTTGGCCGGAGTGACCTCGAAAACGCTCTCGCGTTTTTGAGGTCAGTTCACGCCGGCTTTGATGTCGTTGACGAGGGCGATGTATTTCGACCGGTAGGGCTCGTCCGCTTCGTCGGAGACGTCAGCCTTGGCGAACTTCTCCTCGGGATTGTCGAAGCCCAGGGCTTCGAGCACCTTCGGATCCGTCATCTCGTAGGCCTTGCGGTTCGAATGGCCGTAGCCCGTGCTGATCTGGAACACGCCCGATTCCGGCGAGATCATGGAATCGATGAAGTCATAGGCGACCTGCTCGTCGGCGGTCGACCCGGTCATGCGCACGAGGCCGCAGACCCAGGTCAGGATGCCTTCCTTCGGCACCATATACTCGACCGGCAGGCCCTGATCCTTCAGCACCTTGACCGAGCCGTTCCAGGCATAGGCCGCGACCAGCTCGCCCGAGGCCAGCGCCTGCTCGATCTGGGTCACGTCGTCCCAGTAGAAGCGCAGCACCTCGCGCTGCTTCTTCAGCAGCGGCTTCACCTTCTCGAGCTCCTCGTCGGAGAGCGAATTGAAGTTCTTCATGCCGAGCACGCGCGCCGCGATCTCGATCAGCGTGGTATCGGTGTTGTACATGGCCAGCCGGCCCTTGTACTTCTCGTTGAAGAGCAGACTCCAGGACGGATCCTTCACGTCCTCGGGATCGACCAGGTCGGTGCGATAGAGGATCGAGGAATTGCCGCAGTCGAACGGCACGAACCAGGTCTTCCCGTCCACCTGGGTCTGCGGGATCTCCTTGAACTTCGGCCAGATGTCCGGGTAGTTCGAGAGCCGGCCGGTGTCGATCGGCTGCAGCACCTTCGCCTCGCGCCAACGCTTCACGTTGTAGCTGCAGGGATGGGCGATATCGACCTGGTAGCCGCTGACGATCTTCTGCAGCGCCTCCTCTTCGCTCGCGAAGAGCGGGAAATCGGGGCTGCCGCCGTATTTCTTGATGTAGGACTGGTGCAGGTCGGGCACGTCATAGCCGGCCCATTCATAGACCACCAGCTTGGGCGGGGCCGCCTTGGCCGCCGCCGGCATCAGGGTCATCGCCGCCACGCCGAGGCCCATCTTGGCCAGACCCGACTGGATCTCGCGCCGGCTCAATTCACGCTTCAGCAAACGTTCCGCAAACTTCTTTCCGTCCATGGTCTTCAGTCGCCTCCCTTGTTTCCCCTGTTCAGTCTTTGCGGCTCTTCATGACCGCCTCCCGCCACCCGGCGGGATGATTCCGTCCCCTTAAAACGGAATATCGTCGTCCAGATCGCCGCCGCCGGCCGGTGCCCGGCTGCCCGAGGAACGGCCACCCCCGCCCCCGCCGCCGCTATAGCCGCCGCTGCTGCCCATTTCGTCGCCGTCGGACGGCGAATCCCCGCCGCCGCCAGCCCGGCCGTCGAGCATCGTCAACTCGCCGCGGAAGCGCTGCAGCACGACCTCGGTCGTGTATTTCTCCTGGCCGCTCTGATCGGTCCATTTCCGGGTCTGGAGCGCGCCCTCGACATAGATCTTGGAGCCTTTGCGCAGGTATTTCTCGGCGATCTCGACCAGCTTCTCGTTGAAGATGGCGACGCGATGCCACTCGGTGCGCTCCTTGCGCTCCCCCGAAGCCTTGTCGCGCCAGCTCTCCGAGGTTGCGACCGAGAGGTTCGCCACGCGTGTACCGTCCTGGGTGGAGCGAATTTCCGGATCCCGGCCAAGATTGCCGACCAGGATTACTTTGTTGACCGATCCCGCCATCCGAATGCGTCCTTTTTTCCTTGTTTGCCAGTGGGCCGCCGGCTTGGCCGGGCCTGGCCCCGCTCCAAACGACGACTCTACGGCATGGCGGCGCGGCCCGTCATCCCCCCGTTTCCAGGCCCTGTGGATGGCTCACCAAAGGGCCGAAACCGGACAGGGACCGGGTCGCTACGGGCTTGCCCCCGCGGTGGCGAGGGCCATTGCCGCAGGGCGGGAATGCGAATCGATCAGGGGTCGATTTACCGCCGTCCTGCGCTATATATGATCCGGCTTCTTTCCCCACATAACCGATTCCCGCACCCGACGATGAGCAACCGCACTGGCACCGGGCTGATCTCCATCCGTGGCGCCCGCGAGCATAATCTGAAGAATGTCGATCTCGACCTGCCGCGGGACCAGTTGGTGGTCCTCACCGGCCTGTCGGGTTCCGGCAAGTCGTCGCTCGCCTTCGACACGGTCTATGCCGAGGGCCAGCGGCGTTATGTGGAATCGCTCTCCGCCTATGCGCGCCAGTTCCTGGAACTGATGCAGAAGCCGGATGTGGATTCGATCGACGGGCTCTCGCCCGCGATCTCGATCGAGCAGAAGACCACCTCGCGCAACCCGCGCTCGACCGTCGGCACCGTCACCGAGATCTACGACTATCTGCGCCTGCTCTACGCGCGCGTCGGCGTCCCCTACTCGCCCGCGACCGGCCTGCCGATCGAGAGCCAGACCGTCAGCCAGATGGTCGATCGCATCATGGCGCAGCCCGAGGGCACCCGGCTCTACCTGCTGGCGCCGATGGTCCGGGGCCGCAAGGGCGAATACAAGAAGGAGATCCAGGATCTCCAGAAGCGCGGTTTTCAGCGCGTCAAGGTGGACGGCAAGCTCTACGAGATCGCCGAGGTGCCGGCGCTAAACAAGAAGCTGAAGCATGATATCGAGGTGGTGGTGGACCGTATCGTCGTGCGCGACGGCATCCAGACCCGCCTCGCCGACAGTCTGGAGACGGCGCTGGCCATCGCCGACGGGCTGGTCTTCGCCGAGTTCGCCGACGCCAAGCCGGTCAAGAAGGGCGAGACGCCCGAGCGGCTGACCTTCTCCGCCCGCTTCGCCTGCCCGGTCTCGGGCTTCACCATCGACGAGATCGAGCCGCGGCTGTTCTCGTTCAACAATCCTTTTGGCGCCTGCCCGGCCTGCGACGGGCTCGGGACCACGCTTTATTTCGACCCGGAGCTGGTGGTGCCCGACGAGAGCCTGACCTTGCGCGAGGGCGCCATCGCGCCCTGGGCCCACTCGACCTCGCAATATTACGCCCAGACCCTCGACAGCCTCGCCCGGCATTTCAAGTTCAGCGTCACCACGCCCTGGAAGGACCTGGCGGAGAAGTTCCGCAAGGTCATCCTCTACGGATCGGGCGGCGATGCCGTGATCATGACCTATGACGACGGTGTCAGGTCCTACAAGACCACCAAGCCGTTCGAAGGCGTGATCCCGAACATGGAGCGGCGCTTCCGCGAGACCGACAGCGCCTGGGTGCGCGAGGAGCTGAGCCGGTTCCAGGCCAACAGCCCCTGCGAGACCTGCAAGGGCGACCGTCTCAAGCCTGAAGCCCTGGCGGTCAAGATCGCCGGGCTCAACATCTCCGAAGTGACGCGCATGGCGATCGCGCCGGCCGAGGCCTGGTTTCGCAGCCTGCCGGAGAAGCTCTCCGCCAAGCAGCGGGAGATTGCGCAGCGCATCCTCAAGGAGATCAACGAGCGGCTCGGGTTCCTGAACTCGGTCGGGCTCGATTATCTCGCCCTCAACCGCAATTCAGGCACGCTGTCCGGCGGCGAGAGCCAGCGCATCCGCCTGGCCTCGCAGATCGGCTCGGGCCTGACCGGCGTGCTCTATGTGCTGGACGAGCCCTCCATCGGGCTGCACCAGCGCGATAATGCCCGCCTCCTCGAAACCCTGAAGCGGCTGCGCGATCTGGGCAATTCGGTGATCGTGGTCGAGCATGACGAGGATGCGATCCGCGCGGCGGACTATCTGGTCGATATGGGCCCCGGCGCCGGCCGGCATGGCGGCGAGATCGTCGCCTTCGGCACCCCCGAGCAGGTGATGAAGAATCCCAACAGCATCACCGCGCAATATCTGACGGGCATGAAGGAAATCCCGATCCCCGCTCATCGCCGCCCCGGCGCCAAGGGCCCCGACGGCAAGAAGCAGGTGATCCGGGTCCGCGGCGCGCGCGCCAACAATCTGCGCAACCTCACGGTCGACATCCCGCTCGGCACCTTCACCTGTGTGACCGGCGTTTCCGGCGGCGGCAAGTCGACCCTGGTGATCGAGACGCTGTTCAACGCCCTGGCGCGCCGGCTCAACGGCGCCCGCACCCATCCGGGCGACCATGACGGGATCGACGGGCTCGAGCATCTGGACAAGGTGGTCGATATCGACCAGTCGCCGATCGGCCGCACGCCGCGCTCGAACCCGGCCACCTATACCGGTGCCTTCACACCGATCCGCGACTGGTTCGCCGGATTGCCGGAAGCGACCGCGCGCGGCTACAAGCCCGGCCGCTTCTCCTTCAACGTCAAGGGCGGACGCTGCGAGGCCTGCGAAGGCGACGGCGTGATCAAGATCGAGATGCATTTCCTGCCCGACGTCTATGTCCAATGCGAGACCTGCAAGGGCAAGCGCTACAACCGCGAGACGCTCGAGATCACCTTCAAGGGCAAGTCGATCGCCGACGTGCTCGACATGACGGTCGATGACGGCGTCGAGTTCTTCAAGGCGGTGCCGTCGATCCGCGAGAAGATGGCGATGCTGCAGCAGGTCGGCCTTGGCTATATCCATATCGGCCAGGCCGCCACGACGCTTTCGGGCGGCGAGGCGCAGCGCGTGAAGCTCGCCAAGGAGCTGGCGCGGCGCGCCACCGGGCGCACCCTCTATATCCTCGACGAGCCCACCACGGGCCTGCATTTCGAGGACGTGCGCAAGCTGATGGAAGTGCTCCATCGGCTGGTCGAGCAGGGCAACACCGTGGTCGTGATCGAGCACAACCTCGAGGTCATCAAGACGGCGGACTGGATCATCGACCTGGGGCCAGAAGGCGGCGACAAGGGGGGGAAGCTGGTGGCGGCCGGGACGCCGGAAGCGGTGGCGCAGGTCAAGGAAAGCTACACCGGCCAGTATCTGAAGCCGCATCTGCGTTCGCGCAGCGCCGCCGCTTCGCGCAAAGCCGGCTGATCCTTTCCCGCCTCACTCGGGAAATCCCGCCAGCCGCAGCCCCTGCTGCAGCCGATCGAGATCGGCGGGATTCGCGAACCTATAGCTGGCCGAGGCCTTGGCGATGGTGATGCCCGGCAGATGGGCGCGGCAGTCGCGCGCCATCTCGCGAGCCATCTCGACATCGCCCAGCAGAGCATGAGAGGCGGCCGCCACGATATAGCCCTCGAAATAGCCGGGCTTCTGGCGGATCGCGCGCTGCGCATTGTCGATCGCGACGCTGTAGCGGCCCGCCGCGAAATGGCCCGCGGCGATATCGCTGTAACGGAAGAAATTGTTCGGATCGCGCGGGCTCGACCGGATCGCCATCTCGGCATAGCCGATGCCTTCGTCCGGATGGCCCGAATAGATCAGCCCCGACCCCAGCAGACCCAGTGCCAACGAGCAATTGGGATTGATGTCGAGCGCGCGCCGGAAGGCCGCGATGGCCTCCTCATGCTGGCCCAGATTGAGGGAAGCGATCCCGAAGGCCGAATGCGCGTCCTCGTCATTGTCGTCGAGCGTGATCGCGTGGCGCGCCAGCTCCTGTGCCCGCATCGCCGCGGCCTGCAGATCATCACCACCCTCCATGAGGGCCTGATGCAGGATCGCGCTGGAGAGGATCCAATAGGGCACCGCGCTGTCCGGATCGCCCTTGAGCGCCTGCCGCGCCAGGGTCTCGGCCTCGGCGAAGGATTCCGGGGTCGCTTCGTAAAGCCGCCGCCAGGCCCGCTTCAGCAGGTCCCAGAGACCCAGATCGGCAATGGCGCGGCGCTCCGCCAACTGGCCTTCCTTGAGCACCACCTGTGTCTTGATGGAGGCGACGACGTTGCGCGTGATCTCGTCCTGCAGGTCGAAGAAATCGGTGAGCGGACGGTCATAGCGTTCGCTCCAGATATGCGCCCGCGTCTCCACCTCGATCAGCTGGCAGGAGATCCGGACCCGATTGCCCGCCTGCCGCACGCTGCCCTCGAGCAGATAGCGGATTCCCAGCTCGCGACCGATCTTCTGCACATCCGGCAGCTTGTCCCGGTAGGTCAGCATCGAGCTGTGAGCGATGACGAAGAGCTGGCTGACCCGGGAGAGCCCGGTGATGATGTCCTCGGTCAGGCCATCGGCAAAATGATCCTGGTCGGGCTCGCCGCTGAGATTGACGAACGGCAGCACCGCCACGGAGGGGTTGTCGGGAAGCGCGTAGCCCTCCTCTTCCTCACCGGGAACGGGCCGGGCCCCGCGGGCGATCTCGACCCGGAAGACCGGCACCCGATGCGCGACATCCCGAAGCTGGCGCAGGCCGAGATCCGCAAACTCGTAGGTCAGGCGGCCGCGGGCCTGCTCATGGACGGCACCGGAGATCAGCAAGGTGCCCGGCTCCGCCAGCCGCTCGAGACGCGCCGCCACCGCCAGGCATTCGCCGAAGAGGTCGTCGCCCTCGGCCATGACCTCGCCGAGATCGATGCCCATGCGATAATCCATGCGGCGATCCCGCGGCAGGTCGGCGTTGCGCGCCGCCGCGCCGCTCTGGATTGCGATCGCGCAGCGCACCGACACGACAGCGCTGGCGAACTCGATCAGCAGCCCGTCACCCATGGTCCGGACCAGCCGTCCCTGATGCAGCGCGATCGCCGGTTCGATCACATGCTTGTGAAGTGCCTGCAGCCGGCGATGCGTTCCTTCCTCGTCGGCGCGGATCAGCCGCGCGTAGCCAGCAATGTCGGCTGCGAGGATGGCGGCCAGCCGCCTGCGCTTCCTTTCCGAGAATGTCATCCCAGTCTGACCCAATTCCCATCGGGGGGCGCACACCGTAGCCCGGCGCGCGCGTCAGGAAAACAGGCAGTGGATGTCATGGCAGCCCTGCGGCAGCGGCGGGGCTGAAGGGCGGGAGCGGTTTCCTATTCCGCTGCCGGCAATGCCGATTGCGGGTCGGCGGACCGGCCCTCGACCCGCTGCGGCGGAAAACAGAGCCCCACCCGGGTGCCCTGCCCCAGGGCACTCTGCATCTCGAGCCGGCCGCCATGGAGCTCGATCAGCGACTTCACCAGCGGCAGGCCGAGACCGGTACCCTGATAGCGACGGTCGAAATTCACCGAGACCTGGCCGAACGGCGTCAACGCGATCTTCTGATGCTCGTCCGACATGCCGATCCCGGTGTCGGTGACCTCGACGCGAAGCTCGCCATCGGTGGCGACGCTCGACCGCACCTCGATGCAACCGCCGGCCTCAGTGAACTTGATCGCGTTGGAGAGCAGGTTGAGCAGCATCTGCCGGAAGGACCGCTCATCGGCCTTCAGGCGAAGATCATTGTCGGCCTCGCGGTGGGCGACGATCGACACGCCGTTGCGCGACGCCGTCTCGCCCAGGATCCGGACCGCGCTGTCGATGGTATCGCCGACGCGCAGACGGTTCTCGCGCAGCTCGTAGCGCCCGGCTTCGATCTTCGCCATGTCGAGCAGATCGTTGACCATGCCCAGGAGATGGTTACCGCTGGTCAGGATGTCTTCGGCATAGCTCTTGTAGCGCTCCGGCAACGGGCCCATCACCTCGTCCTGCATGCATTCGGCGAAGCCGATGATCGCATTGAGCGGCGTGCGCAGTTCGTGGCTCATATTGGCGAGGAAACCGGATTTGGTGCGATTGGCGGAATCGGCCGCCTCGTAGGCCTGCTCCAGTTCCAGCGAGCGCTGCTCGCTGCGCACCAGAGAGGCCTGCAGCAAGGAGAGCGCCGTGCCGAGCGCCAGATAGCGGCCTTCGCCCGTGATGATGAAGCCCCGCAGCAGCGCGCTGGGACGGTCGGAGGCGATCAGATGGCCGAGCGCCTCGACCGCAATGCCGCGCTCCACCACCAGCGGCTCCGGATCCATGAGGGTCGCGATCGGTTTCTTCTCATAGAGCGCGCGGCCATAGGCATGGGCCAGGCGATGCTCGAACTCGGCGCGATAGACCAGCCCGACGGGCCGCTCCTCCTCGACCACCGGAACGGCGATCAGGTCCACGTCGGCAGAGAATCGGTCATAGACATCCGCGCATCGAGTCGACGGCGCGACCGGCTGCACTCTCAAGGCGAACCGATCGATGCTGGCCACCGTCCGCTCCCCGACGTCCCTGCTGTCCGTCAGACCCATGTGAAACCCGCGCTGAATGCCGATCTTTTTCGCCGCCCGCCCAAGGGCATAGGGGCGTTGTTGGCCGGAACTGTGCCTCGAAGCCAGTTTAAGGACAGATGAAAAGCCCCTGATTTCACAAAAGCTTCACGCGAAACCGGACCCGACCCCGATCAAAGGTTGAAGGACGCGGCCTGGCGATAGGCCAAAGGGACTAGAGGGCCGCGCCCGCCGTGCCAGGGAGCGTCAGCCCCTGGGTGACAGTTCCTTCATGCCCTTCCCCTCGGGAGCAGCCCGGTCGTCCCTGGACTGCCGCGGCGCATAAGCATTGAAGGCGTCTAGGATTTCTTTCAATGTCATGAGCGTCGGACAGCTTTTCCCGTGGCGACCATCCGTCATGGGATCTCTCAACGAGGGGGTCACAACGCAGCCTTGGCCGATCCATGCAAGCTCCTCCCGGCCCCGAGGGGATGACATGAACGACGAGCAGAGCGGTTACAGCGGCCTGAACCGCTTCGACGAGGTCGACGCGACCGGCGAAGCCGAGAAATTCATCGCGTTCCTCGACCGCGTCGAGGCCCTGCCCGACGTCGTCGCGCGCCGCCAGCGCTCCTATGCCCAGTTGGAGTTGCAACCCGGCACGTTCGTCGCGGAAATCGGCTGCGGCACGGGCACGGCGGCTCGGGAAATGTCGGTCCTGGTTCATCCGGGCGGCCATGTCTATGGCTTCGATATCAGCGGGCAGTTCGTCACGCTCGCCCGCGCCCGGGCTTTCGCCGCCAGCGCGAAAGTGGAGTTCCAGGTTTCCGATGCCACCACTCTCCCGCTGGCCGACGGCTGTATCGACGTCTATCGCGCCGAGCGCGTCTATATGCATCTGAAGCGCCCCGAGACCGCCCTGTCGGAAGCCTTCCGGGTCCTGCGCCCCGGCGGGCGCCTGCTGATCATGGACCAGGACTGGGACAGTCTGCTGTTCGACGGCGATCTCTATGCGACCAGGCTGGTCACGCGGGCCTTCGCCGATTCCATGATGAACGGCATGATCGCGCGCCGGATGCGCGGGCTCATGCTCGAGACCGGCTTCAAGGACGTTGCCGTCGTCGCGGAAGCGATGGCGACCTCGGACGGCCGGGCCTATGGCTGGGTGGCCGATACGGTGGGAAAGGCCGCCATGGGCTCGACGCTGGACCCCAGCATCGTCGAGGCCTGGCAGCAGGACCAGCGGCAGCGGATCGCCGATGACCGCTACTTCGTGTCCTTCACGCACCTGATCACAACCGCCCGGCGACCCTGACCGCGGGCGCGACCGCATGCTGTCCACGCCGGCGCACCTCGACGATCTCCGCCACCACCGACAGTGCGATTTCTTCCGGCCCGATGGCGCCGAGATCGAGGCCGGCCGGCGCCCGCAGGCGATCGAGGCGCGTCGCCTCCAGGCCGTCTTCCTTCAACTGCTCCCGCAACGAGGCGGCCTTGGCGCGGCTGCCGACGAAGGCGACGTAATCGCTGTCGGTCGACAGCGCGGCCTTGAGGGCGGCGAGATCGCCGCGCCCTTGCGTCGCCACCACCAGGTAGCGCGGCCCCTCGACCTTCGCCGGCACGCCATAGCCCTCGATACGGCCGTCGAGATCGCCGAACGCGTCGAGGTCCGCCGGTGGGGCCGCGGCGGTCACGGCGAAGCCGATGCGCCGCGCCAGATCGGCGATCGCCACCGCCACCGGCGAGGCCCCCAGTACCACCACGCTCGCGCGCGGCAGCAGAGGCTCGACGAAGACGTCCATGGTACCGCGGCTCGGGCACATGTTCTTGGCGAAGGCGATACCCTCGCGCACCTCACCCGGCTGAAGCCCCTGCTCGTCCAACAGATCCTTGGGCTGGATGCTGACCAGCCGCGGCTTGCCGTCCGCCAGGGCTTCGCGCGCCGCCGCCAGGACGGCCGCCCGGGCGCAGCCCCCGCCGATCCAGCCACCCGCCACGCGCCCGTCCGGCGTGATGATCGCCTTGGCGCCGGCCTTGGCCGCGGTCAGCGACACCGTGCGCACCACGGTCGCCAGCGCGAAGGGCGTCCCCCGCGCCTTGAACTCGGAGACCAGCTCGAGGATGTCGTCGGCCTTCTTCATGGGTCAGAGCTTCGCCAAATAGGGTTCGAGCGCCGCCAGCGATGCCAGGTTGTGGGCCGGCGCGAACAGATCGACATAGGGCAATGCCGCCTGCATCCCGCCCGCGACCGGCGCATAGTCCTTCCAGCCCATCATCGGGTTGAGCCAGACGATGCGCCGGGCGCGCTTCCGAAGCGCCGCCATCTCCTGCGCCAACGCGCCCGGCTCGCCGGTGTCGTACCCGTCCGACAGGATGATGACGACGCTGCGCGAATTCAGCACCCGTGCCGCATGGAAGCGGTTGAAGCTGGCGAGGCTCTCGCCGATGCGCGTCCCGCCGGACCAGCCCTGCGCCATCAGCGAGAGCCGCTCGACCGCGCGCACCGGGTCGCTCTCGCGCAGGGCTTCGGAGATATGCACCAGCCGGGTGTGGAAGACATAGGCTTCCGCATCCTGCGCCCGCTCCACCAGCCCGCGCATGAAACGCACGAACGCCGTGGAATAGAGGCTCATCGAGCCGGAGACGTCGAGCAGCATGACCAGTCGCAGCGGCTTCTCCTTGCGCCGGCGCCGCACCAGGTCGACCGGCGTGCCGCCATGACCGATGCTGGCCCGGATTGTGCGCCGCATGTCGATGCGCCGGCCGCGGCGATGCCGGCGGTCGCGCCGCGTGAGGCGATCGCGCATCGCGCGCGCCAGCCGCTCGGCCAGCTCCATGGCCTGATCCAAGGCGTCGGGCTCGGCGATGTGGCGCAGATCCGTCTGGCTCAGGCCTTCGGCGCTGCTGGCACCGCGTGACCGGCCTTCGCCTGGCAGGTCAGCGCTCTCGTCCAGCGCATCGCGGTCGGCGACCGCTGTCGTCGAGCCGGCCTTGTCGCCGAAGCCCGGAAAGCCGCTGCGCCGCTCGGCTCGCGCGGCGTCGGGCCTCGCACCGCTAGCCCGCACCGCCGTCTTCATGCCGCGGCCCAGCCAGAAGGCGTCGAAGATCTCGTCGAAGCGCTGCCAATCCTGCTGCCGGCTGCAGAAGAGCGCCTTGAAGGCTTCGCGCAGATAGACCGGGCGCAGCGCCAGCTCCGAGGTCATGACCTTGAGCGCATCCTGCGTCTCGCCCAGCCCGGTCGCGAAACCGTTGGCGCGCAGCGACCGCACGAAGGCGGCGAGCCTCGCCCGCGCCGACGCGCCGATGGGCGTCATGGCCGCGCTCTCCATCTCAGGCCACTCGACCGAGCAACCGGTCGCTGACCTCGCGGGTCAGCCGGCGCTGGTCCTCGTTGGTCTTGAGCAGGCAGATCAGCGTGTCATGGACGGCTTCGGGATCCTGATGCAGATCCTTGATGCCGAGGCCGGCCAAAGCCGCGGCCCAATCGAGGGATTCGGCGACGCCGGGGATCTTGCGCAGATCTTCTTTCCGGATCGCGGCCACCATGCGGGCGATCTGCAGCGCCAGACTCGCATCGATATCGGGCATCCGTGCCAGCAGGATGCGCGCCTCTCGGTCGGGCTCGGGGAAATCGACGAAGTGATAGAGGCAACGCCGGCGCAGGGCGTCCGACAGCTCGCGGGTGCCGTTCGACGTGATCACCACTCGCGGAATGGCTTTGGCCTGGATCGTGCCCAGCTCCGGCACCGTGATCTGGAAGTCGGCCAACAGCTCGAGCAGAAAAGCCTCGAATTCCTCGTCGGCGCGATCGATCTCGTCGATCAGCAGGACGGGCGCCTCCTCCTGGCGGATCGCCTGCAGCAGCGGACGCTCCAGCAGGTAGGGCTCGGAGAAGATATGGGCCTCGACGCGGTCCGGGTCGTCGCCGGCATTCTCGCGCGCCTTGATGGCGAGAAGCTGGCGCTGATAGTTCCATTCATAGAGCGCCGCGTTCTGGTCCAGACCCTCATAGCATTGGAGGCGGATCAGCTTCGCCCGATGCAGGGCGGATAGCGCCTTGGCCACCTCGGTCTTGCCGACGCCGGCGGCACCTTCGAGCAGCAAGGGGCGCTTCAGCAGTTCCATCAGCCAGAGCGC
Source organism: Hypericibacter terrae (assembly GCF_008728855.1). Taxonomy (GTDB): domain Bacteria; phylum Pseudomonadota; class Alphaproteobacteria; order Dongiales; family Dongiaceae; genus Hypericibacter; species Hypericibacter terrae. Next base: position 2,893,368 of record NZ_CP042906.1, read on the forward strand.
AGTGGCAAGACCGGGGTCGGCGATATAGCCAACCCCGGCCAACCGCTCCGCAATCCCGGAGCGGTCAGCGGTCATCGGGCCTGTCCGACGGTGGGGCCGTTGACGATAGACGAGCTCGATGATCGCCTCACTTGTGCAGCCCCGCCTGCTTCGCCGCCAGCCAGGTCCGCCAGCCGTCATGCGGCATCTGGATATGGCCGATATCGAGATGGCCGAAGGCGTCGTTGACGGCGTTGGAGAAGGCCGGCACGCCGCCGACATTGGGGCTTTCGCCCACGCCCTTGGCGCCGATCGGATGATGCGGCGAGGGCGTGACCGTGAAATCGGTCTCCCACACCGGCGTCTCGACCGCGGTCGGCATGAAGTAGTCCATGAAGGTACCGGTCACGACATTGCCGGTCTCGTCATATTTGATCTCCTGGCCCATCGCGATGCCGAAGGCCTCGGTGAGGCCGCCATGGACCTGGCCTTCGATGATCATCGGATTGATGCGGGTGCCGCAATCGTCCAGTGCATAGAAACGCCGGATCTTGGTGTAACCGGTATCGGCATCGACATCGCAGACGCAGATATAGGCGCCGAAGGGAAAGGTCATGTTTGGCGGGTCGTAGTAATTGACCGCCTCCAGCCCATGCTCCATGCCCGGCGGCACGTTGTTGTAGGCCGCCCAGGCGATCTCCTTCATGCTCTTGGTGCGCTCGGGCAGGCCCTTCACCCGGAAGCCGTCGATATCCCATTCGAGATCGCCCTCGGCGACTTCGAGCAGATGGGCGGCGATCTTCTGGGCCTTGGCCTTGATCTTGCGCGCCGCCACAGCGGTGGCGGCACCCGAGACCGGCGTCGAGCGCGAGCCATAGGTGCCGAGACCGTAGGGCGCGGTATCGGTGTTGCCCTCCTCGATATTGATGCTGTCCGCGGGAATGCCGAGCTCGGTGGCGATGATCTGGCCGTAGGTGGTCTCGTGGCCCTGCCCCTGGCTCTTCGTGCCGAGCCGCGCGATCACGGCCCCGGTCGGATGCACGCGGATCTCGCAGGAATCGAACATGCCGATGCCGAGGATGTCGCAGTTCTTGGTGGGACCCGCGCCGACGATCTCGGTGAAGAAGGCGACGCCGATGCCCATCAGCTCGCGGGTCTCGCCGCGCTTGAAGGCTTCGCGCTTCTGGCGCTGCTCCTCGCGCAGCTTCGAATAGCCCACCGCATCCATCGCCTTGCGCATGGCGACATGATAATTGCCGGAATCATACTCCCATCCCAACGCCGATTTGTAAGGGAACTGCTCGGCACGGATCAGGTTCTTGAGTCGCAGCTCGGCCGGATCCATCTTCAGCTTCTTCGCCAGCACGTCGATCGCGCGCTCGATGCAATAGGCGGCCTCGGTCACGCGGAAGGAGCAGCGATAGGCGACGCCGCCCGGCGCCTTGTTGGTATAGACCCCGTCCACCGACACATAAGCCGCCGGAATATCGTAGGAACCGGTGACGATGTTGAAGAATCCCGCCGGCCATTTGCTGGGATCGGCGCAGGCATCGAAGGCGCCGTGATCGGCCAGCACATGGACCTTGAGGCCGGTGATGCGGCCATCCTTGGTCGCCGCCAGCTCGGTCGTCATGTGATAGTCGCGAGCGAAGGCGGTCGCCGTCAGATTCTCGATCCGGTCCTCGACCCATTTGATCGGCACGCCCAGCACGATCGAGCCGACGATGGAGCAGACATAGCCCGGATAGACGCCAACCTTGTTGCCGAAGCCGCCACCGATATCGGGCGCGATCACATGGATCTTCTGCTCTGTGATTCCGGAGAGCAGGGCCGCGACCGTGCGCACCACATGCGGCGCCTGGAACGTGCCCCAGACCGTGAGCTCGCCGCGCACCTTGTCCATCGAGGCAACGCAGGCGCAGGTCTCGAGCGGACTCGGATGGACGCGCTGATAGGAGATCAGCTCCTTGATCTTCACCTCGGCCGCGTTCAACGCGGCGTCGGTTGCGCCCTGGTCGCCGATCTCCCAGTTGAAGATATGGTTCCAATGCTTGCGCTTGCCATGGGCGCCTTCGGTCTTGCCCTTGAGGTCTTCGCGCAGGACCGGCGCGTTCTGATCCATCGCCTTGAAGGGATCGATGACGACGGGGAGATCCTCATACTCGACCTCGACCAGCTCGACCGCGTCGGCCGCGATATAGCGGTCCTCGGCGATGACGAAGGCGACCTCCTGGTTCTGGAACAGCACCTTGTCGCCGGCGAGCACGGCCTGCACGTCGCCCGCCAGCGTCGGCATCCAGTCGAGCTTGACAGGCTTCAGTTCGTTGGCCGTCAGGACTGCCTTCACGCCCGGCAGCGCCGCCGCCTTGGAGACGTCGATCTTCTTGATGCGGGCATGGGCGTAGGGCGAGCGCACGAAGTCGCCGAACAACATGCCCGGCAGCTTGAGGTCGTCCACATAGTTGCCCTTGCCCTGGATGAAGCGGGCGTCTTCGGTGCGCCGGCGCGAGCAACCCATGCCTTCGAGCCGGGCTTCGCGCTCCGCGCGCGTGGGGGATGTGTCGTTCATTCCGCGGCCTCCTTCGTCACCTGGCCGCCGAGCTTGTCGGCGGCATGGCGGATCGCCTTCACGATGTTCTGGTAGCCGGTGCAGCGGCAGATATTGCCGGAGATGCCCCAGCGGATCTCGTCGTCGGTCGGGTTCGGATTTTCTTGCAGCAGCCGGTGCGCACGCATGATCATTCCCGGCGTGCAGAAGCCGCATTGCAGCCCGTGTTTCTCGCGGAAGGCCTCCTGCAGCGCATGGAGCGTGCCGTCGGGCTTGGCCATCCCCTCGATCGTCGTGACCGAGGCGCCGTCGGCCTGGACCGCGAAGATGGTGCAGGATTTGACCGAGCGCCCGTCGAGATCGACCGTGCAGGCCCCGCAATGGGTGGTCTCGCAACCGATATGGGTTCCGGTCAGGTTCTGCTTCTCGCGCAGGAAATGGACCAGCAGCATGCGCGGCTCGACCAGCGCGTCGATCTCGCGGCCATTGATCGTCATCGTCACTTGGCTTTTCGCCATGATTTTTCTCCCTCCCCGCTCAGGACGCGCGCGACTGGGCCAGCGCCACGGCCCGGCGCAGCATCACGCCCGCCATCTTGCGCCGGTACTCGACCGGCCCGCGCCCGTCCGAGGCCGGCGCCACCTGGGCCTCGGCCGCCGTGACCGCCTTGTCGAGCGCCGCTCTGCCGAGATCGCTGCCGACCAGCGCCGCACTCGCATCGGCGGCAAAGAGCGGCGTCTCGGAAAGATTGGTGAGGCCGATCGATGCGGATTTGCATGTTCCGCCCTGCATGGTGATGAGCACAGCCGCGGCGGCGGTCGCGTAATCGCCGACCTTCCGCTTCAGCTTCTCATAGGCATAGCCATGGCCTGTCGCCGGTACCGGGATGCGAACGGCGGTGAGGATTTCGCCCGGTTCGAGCGAGGTGAAATAGGCGCCCTGATAGAAGTCGCGCGCCTTGACCTTGCGCTCGCTGCCCTTGCCGAGAAGGTGATAGGTGGCGTCGAGGCATTGCATCAGCGCGGGCATGTCGTTGCCGGGATCGCCATTGGCGACATTACCGCCCAGCGTCCCCTGATAGCGCACCTGCGGATCGGCGATCATCAGCGCCGCCTCGCGCAGGATCGGGATCGCCTTGGTCAGCCGGTCGGACCCGATCATCTCATGCTGGGTGGTCATGGCCCCGATGGCGATGACCCCGCCCTCGTCCTTGATGAATTTGAGATCGCCGATCCGCCCGAGATCCACGAGATGGGTCGGCTTGGCCAGCCGCAGCTTCATCATCGGGATCAGGCTGTGACCGCCGGCCAGAGGTCGGGCGTCGTCGCCCAGCTGGGCCAGCAGAGCGACCGCCTCCTGGGCGGATTTCGGCCGGTGGTAGGCGAAGCTGCCTGGTATCACGGGCGTCCTCCCTCGGTTTCGCCGCCCGGGCCCTTCTGGGTCCGGATTCCGGCGCGTGTCCTCGAACTCGTGACAGCGGTGATTGCTGCGCTGCACAAATTTTCTCGGGTGGATCAAGGCCTTCCGGGATCGGGAAGCCGCTCGAACCATCGAGGGACAGAGTCGGACGGCGGGGAACCGGTGCCAAATACCGCTGCACCAAAGCACCCAGAACCGCACGAACTGCGACGGTTCTGCACGAGTTGCGTCAGACTCTCTGACTTACTGGGCCGCGCCCTGGCTCAAATGCTCGAGCGTCTCCACCTGCGCCTTGAGGCTGGAGAGCTTTGCCCGGCTTACCGGAACGATTCTCCTGGCGCTGCCGGCAAGCTCGACCTGCCCGGTATCCCCGGCCCGCCGCACCGCCACGATCCGCTCGAGATTGACGATGTGGCTACGATGGATCCGGACGAACTGCGACGGGTCCAGCCGTCCCTCGAGCTCGCTGATCGAGAGGCTGCAGAACAGGTCGTCGGTCCCGTTGAAGATGTAGGTGTAATGGGCGTTCGCATGGACGGCGAACACTTCCTCCGGCGGGATCAGCTGGGTGGCGCCGGCCCGCTCAACCGGGATCCGGTTGCCGGGGCGCCGGGGCGGGCGGCCGAGGCCGCCCAGGGGGGCCGGGCCGCTGGGAGAGGCAGAGTGCGGGAAATCGGCCGGCGCCGCCCGCGTCACCACGAAAACCGCGTCGTCGGCCCTCACGGGCGGAACGCTCGCCGCGGCCCGATCCGGGACCAGTGTCAGCAGAAAGATGCCCGAGACCAGGAAGGCGACCACCGCCACCACGATCGCCAGCAGATCGACAGAAAGGGCCGGCGGCAGCGACGCCGTTCCCATCGCCATCGGTTCGACGTGGAGCCCGGCCATGGCGGTGTAGTGCATGCCGGCGATGGCCAGCCCCAGGGCCGTCGCCGAAACGATCAGCGGCGGATGGCGGCGGGCGCCGAAGCCCAGCCACAAGGCCAGCGACGAGGCCGCGATCGCGATCAGCACGCTGGCGACAACCAGGCGCCAATCGTGATCGAGATGCAGGCTGCGATGGAGCGCCGTCATGCCGATGTAATGCATCGACGCGATCCCGACGCCCATGAAGAGCGAAGCCGCCGCGATGCGCAACGGGGTCGGCGGGCCGAAGCTTGCCGCCACCAGGGCGAGGCCGACCACGATCACGCAGACCAGGAAGGAGAGCAGCGTCGGGAAGACCAGGAAATCGACCGTTCCCGGCAGCTGCGCCGCGAGCATGGCGACGAAATGCATCGACCAGATGCCGACCCCGAGCGACAGGGCCGCGCCGGCAAGCCGCAGGCGACGGCGCAAACCTTCGGTCGCGCCCAGCCTCACCGCCAGGCTCAAGCCGACATAGCTGCCCTGGATGGCGACGGCGAGCGACAGCGCCACCAACCACGGCTCATGCGTGACTGGCATCGGCGGTTCCTCTCTCCACCGCGATCCATGCGCGAGACCGGGGAAAAGCTACCGCAAAGACCGGCCCGATGCTACGCCCTGCCTCCTATCGCCCGCCCGGCGGAAACGGATCGATCTGTCGACTAACCCTGCAGGAGATGCCCGACGAACCAGTCCCGCGCGGCCGCGCTGGAGGCGGCGAAGTCCTTGACGTAGGCATCGAAATGCCCGCCCTGCAGCAGCGCCAGCTTCTTCGGCTCGAGCGCGCGGCCGTAGGCCGTGATGGCCTCGTCGGCCACCGTCAAATGGTCGCCCGCTGCCACGACCATGAGAAGGGGAGTCGGGCTGATGAACTCGATATAGGCACCCGGCTCATATTCGGTGAACAGCTCGACCGACTGCAGCGTCACTTCGTTGCGCCAGGCCGGCGCCCGCAGCTTGGCTGTCTCGGTGAACCATTCGAAAGAGTCCGGCGTCGGCAGCGCGCAAGGAACGTTCGGATCGTTCGACATGACGGCGATCATGCCGTGCGGCTTGCCGGCAAAGCGCGCCTTGCGGTCCTCGACGAACATCCCCTGCACGGCGGCGATGATGTCCGCGCGGATCAGGCGGCGCGCATTCCGATGGCCGCTGATCAGCGGCACCTGCGCCACGACGCATTTGACGCGGCGGTCGAGAGCGCCGACGACCAGCACATGCGCCCCGCTATAGCTCGAGCCCCAGATGCCGATCTTGTTCGCGTCCACCTCCGGCAGCGTGGAGGCGTAGGTGATGGCGTCCCGATAGTCGGCGACCTGACGCCACGGATCGATATGCTGGCGGGGCTCGCCGCCGCTGGCGCCGAAGTTGCGATTGTCGAACACGAGCGCGCCGAGACCGGCGGCGGAATAGACCTCGGCATATTTGTCGAGGTAGTTCTCCTTCACCGCCGAGAAGCCGTGTGCCATCACGATCGTAGGAACGGGGCTGCGCGCCTGATCGGGCAGATACAGCCAGCCCCGCAGCGTCACGCCGTCTTCCGTCTTGAAATCAATGTCCTTGCGCATCGCCGCCTCCTCTCCTTGCAGGCGACCGGCCATGGATCACCGCAACCCGGACTAAGGGGGGGTCGCCTTTAGCCCATCCTAGCAGGCGGGCGCGCCGCCAGCGAACCTCGCCATTGGGTCTCATTGCTTTTCGGCCCTCGACCGGATCGCGACGGAACGGCATGCTGCAACCGCGAACGAGCCCTTCCCCTATCGGTGACGCGAAGCTTAAGGAGCGAGCCCTTGTACAAACTCTATTGGAGCCCCGGATCGGCCGCCATGGCGCCTCATGCCGTGCTGCTGGAACTGGGCGTGGCGCACGAGCTGCAGCAGCTCGATCCAAAGAAAGGCGAGACCCGGACGCCGGAATATCTGAAGCTCAATCCCCATGCGCGGGTCCCGACCTTGGTCGAGGGCGAGATGGCGATGTATGAGTCTGCCGCCATCGTCCAGTATCTCTGCGAGCGCCATCCCGCCTCCGAGCTGGCGCCGGCGCCGGGCACCTGGCAGCGCCCGCTGTTCCTGCAATGGATGACCTATCTCACCAACACGCTGCAGGAGGAGCTCAGCCATTGGTGGCATGCCGAAGCCTATGTCGGCGCCGACGAGCATTGCCACAAGCCGCTGGTCGAGACCGCCGAGCGCAATCTCGATCAGATGTGGCGTTTCATCGACGGCCATCTCGCGGCGCAAGGACCCTTCCTGCTGGGTGCCCGCTTCAGCGCGGCCGACATCTATCTCACCATGCTGGCGCGCTGGTCGCGCAATTGCGCCAAGCCCGCGAACCGCTTTCCGGCGCTCGGGCGCCTGATCGAGACGGTGAAGGCCCGTCCGGCCTATGCCCGCATGCTGGAGCAGGAAGGCATCACGCAGTAGCGCCTGTGAAAGAAGACCACGGCCCCTCCCCTTGCGGGAGGGGCGGCGAGCACAGCGAGCGGGGAGGGGAATGCCTGCCGCAAGCGAGGCGATGGGGAAGTTGCGTGTTGTCCGCAAAGATCGCGTGCGGCATCCCCTCCCCCTACCCCCTCCCGCAAAGGGAGGGGGCAGGAAAACAGATCGTCACCGCTTGGCCTTGCCCTTGGGATCGGATTTCGGCGCCGCCGTCGCCGGCGCCTTCTCGGCCGCGGCGGCCTTCGCCGCCTTGCCGCCCTCGGCCTTGGCCGCGATGACCTCGATCTCGACCAGGAGCGCCGGATGCGCGAGCCCGGCGACGATCAGGAGGGTCGAGGCCGGCGCATGGCCATCCATCATCTCGTCCCGGATCTCGCGCGAGGCCGCGACGTCGGCGGCGCGCGTCAGGAACTGGTTGACCTTGACGATATCGCCCACATCCATGTCGGCGGCATCCAGGCAGCCGATGATGTTGTGCCAGGTCTGGCGGGCCTGTTCCTCGAACCCTTCGAGCAGCTTGCCCTCGGGCGTGGCGCCCACCTGCCCCGAGACATGCACCCAGCGGTGATTGCCAGGGACGTCCGCCACCTGGCTGTATTTGCTGAACGGCTTCACCACTCCGCTCGGATTGAGAAATTTGGTCATCCTTGCCCCTCCTCTGGGCGGGCTCCAGCGACATCCGCGCCGGTTGCCCAATTCCTTCCCAGACGCTATCTGTTCGCCCCATGAGAGACAATCCAGTCCATGTGATCGGCGCCGGGCTCGCCGGCAGCGAGGCCGCCTGGCAGTTGGCGCGCGCCGGCGTGCCGGTGGTGCTGCACGAGATGCGCCCGGTTCGGGCGACCGACGCCCACAAGACCGATCAGTTCGCCGAGCTGGTCTGCTCCAACTCGCTGCGCTCGGACGATGCCGAGACCAACGCCGTGGGGCTCCTCCATGAGGAGATGCGCCGCGCCGGCTCGCTGATCCTGGCGGCGGCCGACGCCCACAAGCTTCCGGCCGGCGGCGCGCTCGCGGTCGATCGCGATCTTTTCGCCGCGCGGGTGACCGAGCGGCTGAAGGCCGAGCCGCTGGTGACGGTCGAGCGCGAGGAGGTCGCGGGCCTGCCGCCCGAGGATTGGCAGAACGTCATCGTCGCCACCGGCCCCCTCACCTCGCCCGCCCTGGCCGAGGCGATCCGCAATCTCAGCGGCGAGGACGCCCTCGCCTTCTTCGACGCCATCGCGCCGATCGTGCATCGCGACAGCATCGACATGGAAAAAGCCTGGTTCCAGTCGCGCTACGACAAGGTGGGCCCGGGCGGGGGCACGGCCGACTACATCAATTGCGCGCTGGAGAAACCGGAGTATCTGGCCTTCGTCGCCGCGCTCCTCGCCGGCGAGAAGGGCGACTTCAAAGAGTGGGAGAAGAACACGCCCTATTTCGAGGGCTGCCTCCCGATCGAGGTCATGGCGGAGCGCGGACCCAACACGCTGCGCTTCGGCCCGATGAAGCCGGTGGGCCTGACCAATCCGCGGCGCGACCGGCCGCCCTATGCCGTGGTGCAGCTGCGCCAGGACAATGCGCTGGGCACGCTTTTCAACATCGTGGGCTTCCAGACCAAGCTCAAATATGCCGAGCAGGTCCGCATCTTCCGCATGATCCCGGGCCTCGAGAATGCCGAGTTCGCGCGGCTGGGCGGCCTCCACCGCAACACCTTCATCAACAGCCCCAAGCTGCTCGATGCCGAACTGCGGCTGAAGGCGATGTCGCGCCTGCGCTTCGCCGGCCAGGTGACCGGCGTCGAGGGCTATGTCGAGAGCGCCGCGATCGGCTTGATCGCCGGCCGCTTTGCCGCGGCGCAGGCGCTGGGCCTCACGGCCGAAGCGCCGCCGGCCACCACGGCGCTCGGCGCCCTCCTCAGCCACATCACCGGCGGCGCCGACGCCAGCAGCTTCCAGCCGATGAATGTGAATTTCGGTTTGTTCCCGCCCGCTCCCATCACCTCGGTGGGAAAGCGCGCGAAAGCGGAACGCAAGCCCGCGATGGTCGCCCGCGCGCGGGCCGATCTCGCCGGTTGGCTCGCGCGCGATCAACTCCTTCCGGTACGCGCCGCGGGTTGAATTCTTTCGCAGATGCCGTCCTGCGATGGTTTGTCGCCACCCTTAGGCTTCTGATCAATGCGCGTCCGGCTTCTCGAACAGCGTGACGCCAATGGCGGCGATCGTCACACAGACGATCGCGATCGTCGCCCGGCCGCTCAATGCTTGGCCGAGGAATAGCGCGCCGACCAGTGCACTAACGGCGGGCTCTAGAGTGACCAGAATTCCGTAAGCTCTGGCCGAAATATTCTGCAGGGCTTGAAACTCCATCGCCATCGGCAAGACTGCCGTCAGCAGCGCAACGGCGAACGCGCCGCCAAGCTCAAGCCCGCCAGCGTGCAGCACTGTTCCCTCGGCGAGCGCAAACGGCAGAAGCATCAGCGTCGACATCCACAAGCCCCATGTCAGAGCGTCGATGCCGTCGAAAATCGTCCCCGTCCGCTTGCTGAGCGGCACGAATACCGCCCAGGCAACCGCGGCTAGCGCCGCGAGGCCAAGGCCCGTCGAATCGAGATCGGCACCGATCTCCGGCGTCAGCAAGCCGATACCGAGCAACGCGACACCAATCCAAAGAAAGTGAGAGATGCGTCGCGACGTTGCCACAGCGAGGCCAAGCGGCCCCAGGAAGGTGATCGTCGCCGCGATACCCAAAGGGATGGATTGGATCGCCAGGAAGAATGGCAGCACCATGCAGGCGTCCGTCAGGCCGAAAATCAGGATCAGGCCCGCATGTTTTCGCAATCTGCTGTCGATTTTCGGCGGCCGCAAAACGGATAGGACGATGGCTGAAAACCCGGCGCTCAGCATCGCCGTTCCGGCCGGACCGACGGTTGAGAAGAGTATCGTCGCCAGCGCCGACCCGAGGGCCACGGACAGAATCGACAAGATTAGCAGCGCCGTTGGCGGCAGACGGCCGAACGCACGCGCAAGGCGAGGCCCGGCTGCCGCAGGCCGAGGATCGCGCTCGGGAGAACTCGACTGGGCAATGGCCGTTTGCAGCGTCATCGTCATCCCTTGGGTTCAAGTCCGAACGTCGGCCACCACTGAAACCTGCCGATGTTCCGGCGTCAATCGACGGCTCCTCGCAGAGAAGCCTTTCAAAACCGCCCCAGCAGGTTGCTGAGCGTCAGCCGCCAGATCCGCCCGGGCGGCGCATCCTGGACGGCCGCGGCGTAGGGATCGAAGCCAGCGCGCTCGAGCCGCTTAAGGTAGAGCCCGGCCAATGTCCCCGGCAGGAGTGCCGGCAACAACTGGCGTGGCAGTCCCTTCGCTACCTCCCGTGCTGCCCGCAGCTGGCTCGCGGCCTCGACCGCCACCTCGCGCACCACGGCCGGCAGCCCGGCGGGCCGGCGGAGTTCCAGGACATCCTCCGAACGCACGCCATGGCGGGACAGGAGGTCCGCCGGCAGATGGAGCTGCCGCCGGCTCGCATGATAGGGCACGGCGCGCAGCAACCCGGTCAGGGCCCAGGCGGCGCCGAGCCTGCGTCCCGCCTCGACAGCGGCCGGCCTGCGGCCCGTCTCGCCGTCCAGCGATTCCAGGGCCAGCCAGGTGAGAGCGGCCGAGCTTCCTTCGGCATAGCGCAGCAGCGCTGGCATGTCGGCCGGGGCCTCGCCATCGAGATCCTGCTCGCGCGCGTCGATCAGCCGCTCGAACAAGCCATGCACAAGGATCCTTCACGCATGGCGGTCGCGACGAGCCCCCGTCCACCGAGCGCTTGGCCGAGAAATCACGTACGCACCATCAGGCCGACCGCAGGCTCCAGCGTCACCAGAATGCCGTAAGTTCTTGCCGGCACGATCTGTAGCGCTTGAAATTCCATCGCCATCGGAGGAACCGCCGACAGGAGAGCCACGGCGAGCGCACCGGCAAGCTCAAGCCCGTCAGCCTGCAATAACCTGCGGGCTGCGAGGGCGAAGAGTGACCTGAGCCCATCCCCTTCTTCAGCCGCGGAAAGTCAGGCTCCTTCTCAGTGCCCTGTTCCAGTCGGCCGAGTTCGCTCTGCAGCTCCGCTGGGTTGCCGGGCGTCTCTCAATGCGCAATTTCGATCATGATCTCGTTCCGGCGAAGGAACGGCAGCGTCCAGGGCGGATTGTAAAAGGCATAGGTGGGCGCAGCGAGCGAAGTAATCTTCCTTGCTCCTAGATATGTCTTCAACTCGTCCATGTGGCGCTCGAGACTGGGCTCCCCCGCCATGCCGGAAAAGCGGATCACGGCGAAGCGCTTTCCTTCGATTTTCTTAAGCTCGACTGCGGGATTCCTGGGCTTGGGTAGCGTCTCCATCGTGTAATTGGCAGGCATGACAAACCGCACCCGCCAGGCCTCCCCATCGCCTTGCTGAGTTACGGGCGCCGTCATAGCAATCTTCTCGCTTGCCTGCTGGGTGACGGGGGCAGTCATCGCCACTTTCTGTGCGGAAAGGTTGTTACCGAAGATGTAGTCGGCAATGGTGCGGAAGCCTTCACGAATCGCCTTGCGTCGTTCACCCGCGACTTCCACTTCGGCGACGATCATGGGAGGGTAGTCACGAACCTCGATGTTCTTGTCGCTCGCGACGACTGTGTACTTCGGTTGGTCAACGTTGCTCACGATTGGCCCCCACAGCGCAACACCGAGCGCAAGAACGCCGGCGACAGCGCCCCACCAGAGAGCCCTTGTTTTCATAGATCGTACCTGCATGTCTGCTTGTGCATTGCCTGCCAAAGATATCCATCAGCCCTCCACTGGATGTTCGCCGCATCCTCGGCGTGGGTCGATCAACAGGCTCACACCGGCGCCGTCACGACAATTGCGGTGCAAGCAGAACGCCCCTCGCAACGATAGCTGTGCAGTACGCCTGAATCGAAATACATCGCATCGCCTTCGCCGAGCGCAACCTCCTCGCCCTCGAGATTGACGCCAAGCTGCCCCTTGACGACGTAGATGAGTTCGGCTCCCGCATGGCGATGCGGCTCGGATGGTTTCGATTGCGCGGGGAACTCCGCGTAAAAGGCTTCCATCTTGCGATCGGTCACGGGGAAATCGAGGCTCTCGAAGAAATAGGAGGGCGTTTCCTGCCCGGGGCGGTCGGGCAAGCGCAGGCGATCTTCCTTGCGGATAACCGCCATCGACGGTCGCTCCGCGCTCTCGACGAAGAAGTGCTCCAAGCCGACACCGAACACCATCGCGATCCGCAGCAAAGTCGGCAGTGTCGGAAAGAGTTGACCACGCTCGATTTTCGACAACAGGGCGGCCGACAGCCCCGTATGCTCGCCGAGCTGCACCAGCCCCAGTTTCTTCTTCTGGCGAAGCGTCCGAATCTTCGGGCCGATCCTGTAATGCTCCAGCCCGCTCGCCAGGGTGTCGGACAGCATCTTGCACTCCTTCCTTTCTCGTTCTGCTCAAATCCCAAGAACTGTCTTTTATCATAGAGAAAATATGCATTCTTTTCACGATAATCTGACTTACAATAAAATTACTTTTCTCTATATGACATCCGCGGTCGACCTCATTGGATCGCCGCCGCCATCGTGACGGGGCCTCGCCCGGTCCGTCGCAAGCGCAACAGACAAGGAGACAAAATCATGACCTCACGGATCGCAAAGCTGGCGGTCGCCATGGTAACCGCGATCGGCCTCACTATCGGTCTCGCGAACGCCAGTTCTGCCAACAAAGACATCGTCGAAACGGCCATTGCGGCCGGCCAATTCAAGACGCTGGCAACCGCGCTGCAGGCAGCCGGACTCGTCGACACGCTCAAAGGGCCCGGGCCCTTCACGGTCTTCGCACCCACCGACGAGGCCTTCGCCAAGCTACCTGCCGGGACGCTCGAGAACCTGCTGAAGCCTGAGAACAAGGCTCAGCTCGTCGCCATCCTGACCTATCACGTGCTTCCCGGCAAAGAGATGGCCGCTGACGTCGTCAAGATGAAGGATGCCAAAACGGTGAACGGCAAGATGGTCGACTTCTCCGTGAACGGCGACACCGTCATGGTCAACGACGCCAAGGTCACCGCTACCGACATCGCCGCGTCGAACGGGGTCATTCACGTGATCGACAAGGTCATTCTTCCGCCCAACAGCTGACCTGGCGCACCGGATCGTCGCCTCCGCGGCGATCCGGCCGCTCGATCGCGTGGTGGAGTGAAAACGCACCCGTTCAATCTTTTCGAGGGAGACAATCATGAAACTCTTGAGCATCGTCACGTTGGTGCTGGTCATCGTGGGTGGCCTGAACTGGGGGCTGGTCGGGCTTCTTGGTCTTGACCTGGTGTCCGCAATCTTCGGTGCCGGCTCCCTGTTGGCACGTCTCGTCTACGTCCTGGTGGGTCTGTCGGCTCTGTGGCAGTTGAAGCCGCTATCCGAGGCTTTCCGGAGCCGCGAAGCCTCTGCCCTGAGCGGGCACTCGGCGCGCTGAGGACGAGAACCCCGCTGCCGACGCCGAACGCGGCGGCGGGGGCTCCCTCCCGAACATGAACCCGTCGAACGGTGCATGCCTTCGCCTGCCTCCGGGGGTTCGGGACGCATGTCCACTCGGATGATCGAAGCTCCCGCAATTGAGGAACGACAATGAATGTACTGGCCGACAGGTTTGCCGACCCGGTCGCCGCTCACGCCGAGGCGACGATCGCGCATCTCGGCGAGGATCCCTCTCGTCCTGGGTTGCTGGACACGCCCAGGCGCTTCGCCAAGGCGATGAGGTTTCTGACGGGCGGCTATTCGCTCGAGCCGGCAGACGTCGTCGGCAGCGGGATATTCCCTGCCGAAGGAGAAGGCGCGGTGTTGGTGCGCAACGTCGAATTCCATTCCCTTTGCGAGCACCATCTTTTGCCGTTCTTCGGGCATGTGCATGTCGCCTATCTCCCCGACAAGAAGATCATTGGGCTCTCAAAAATCCCACGCATCGTCGATCTGTTCGCGCGGCGCATGCAGGTCCAGGAGCGCTTGACCCAGCAGGTCGCAGATGCGCTCGTCGAGCTCCTCGAACCGAAGGGCGTGATGGTGGTCGCCGAGGCGCGCCATCTCTGCATGGCGATGCGGGGGGTCGAGAAGCAGAACTCCAGCACGGCCACCCACGCGCTCCGAGGCGTCTACACGCTGGATGCCGCATCAAGGCAGGAGATTCTTTCGATGATCAGGGAGCCGTGACGGCGACTTCCGTCGAAGCCGATCTTCCGGTCACCCCCCTGCAGGTTCGACCTGGGTCGTCGGTGCAATTTCGGGGCGTTACCTCTGCGTGGGTCGCGGTGCCGCTTCAGGGCGATGGGCTCGAGTCCGGATTTCTGCCGGGGGTAAACTGGCGGGACCCAGGCCACGGACTTGGGATCCCGCTATCTTCCTGCCTCTTAGAGACGACGCGCCCGACGGGGCTATCAGCGGCTGCGACGCCATCGCCATTCCCAGCCCCTGTATGCTCGAGCAATGGCCGCGGCTGAAAAACGACCGGCCTCCGGCGTCGACGCTCGGCAACGCTGAGTCGGGACTCCTGTTGCGTCTCAGAACCGCCCCAGCAAATTTCTCAGCGTCAGCCGCCAGACCCGCCCGGGCGGCGCGTCCTGGACGGCGGGCGCATAAGGATCGAAGCCGGCGCGCGCGAGCCGCTTGAGATAGAGGCCGGCGAGCGTTCCCGGGAGCAGTGCGGGCAACAACGGCCGCGGCAGTCCCCTCGCCGCGTCTCGTGCCGCCTGCAGCTGGCTCGCGGCCTCGACCGCCACCTCGCGCACGATGGACGGCAGGCCGGCGGGCCGGCGCAGCTCCAGAATGTCCTCCGAACGCACGCCATGGCGGGACAGGAGATCCGCCGGCAGATGGAGCTGGCGCTGGCTCGCATGATAGGGCACCGCCCGCAGCAGCCCGGTCAGGGCCCAGGCGGCGCCGAGCCTGCGTCCCGCCTCGACAGCGGCCGGCGTGCGGCCCGTCTCGCCCCCCAGCGATTCCAGGGCCAGCCAGGTGAGAGCGGCCGAGCTTCCTTCGGCATAGCGCAGCAGCGCTGGCATGTCGGCCGGGGCGTCGCCATCGAGATCCTGCTCGCGCGCGTCGATCAGCCGCTCGAACCAGGCCATGCTCAACGATCCTTCACGAATGGCGGTCGCGAGCGGCTCCAGGATTTCGTGCCGGTAGGGCTTGCCGGTGGCGGCCCCGGCCACCGCGTCGCGCCACCATTGCAGCCGAATCCGGCCCATCATGGGTTCCCGGATCGCTTCGCGCGTCCGCGCGATCTCGAGATTGAAGGCGTAGAGCGCGAACAGCGACTCGCGCCGCGCCGATGGCGCGAACAGCGCGGTCAGGTAGCGATCGGGATCGTGGCGGCGCAGCAGCGCGCCGCAATAGCCCAGTCCCGGATTGTCAGAGGACACCAAAGACCCGACTCCGGTTGTGAGAATTATTCAACAAAGCCGTTGAAGTCATTGGATTTTGCGTTAGCCTACCGGCAATGGAAACGTGAGTCTCAAGGGGGAGCCATGCAGAGCCTATTTTCGTCGCTCAGAAACACCGTGATCGCCGGCTTCGTTGCCGCGGTTGTGGTCGTCGTCGTCGTCGGCATCTTCGTCAGTTGGCCATCCTTCAACGAGGGCTGGTGGGCCTTCCTGTTCCGTTGGCTCCATGTACTCAGCGGCGTGATGTGGATCGGCCATCTCTGGTACTTCAATTTCGTCCAGACCCCGAGCATGCCGAAGATTCCGGACGAGCAGAAGCCGGCCATCACCAAGGTCATCGCGCCGGCGGCCCTCTTCTGGTTCCGTTGGGGCGCCATGGCCACGATCGTCACCGGCCTGATCCTCGCCGGCATGAACCGTTATATCGGCGACGCCCTGGCGCTGGGCATCACCGACGGTGGCATCAGCACGCCTATCGGCATCGGCATGTGGCTGGGCATCATCATGTGGTTCAACGTCTGGTTCATCATCTGGCCGAACCAGAAGAAGGTGTTGGGCATCGTCCAAGCCGACGCCGATGCCAAGAAGAAGGCGGCGCGCCTCGGGCTGATATTCTCTCGCCTCAACACGCTGCTCTCCATTCCCATGCTCTACTGCATGATCGCGCAGAGCCATGGCGGCTTCGTATAAGCCGCTCCGGCTTACATAGTCGCAGACGAGACGGCGGGGCCCTTCGGGACCCCGCTTTTCTTTTGGGCTATTCGACCGCGATCAGGGCCGCGGCCACGCGCCGTCCTTCGGCCATCAGCACATTGTAAGTGCGGCAGGCCGCACCGGTATCCATCGCCTCGATCACCACGCCGGCCTCACGCAGCGTCGCGCGCAGGCTCGAGGGCACCAGCGTCATCTTCGGGCCACAGCCCAGCAGCAGCAGCTCGATCGTCCCGGCGCGGCTGGCGTCGCAAACGGCCTGGAGATTCTCCGGCGTGGCGGCGCCCGCCTCGCGCACGGGCCAGGCGACGGTGCGGTCCGGGAACACGATCACGGAGCCTTCATAAAGAATGCCGGTCACGCGGAAGCGGGCGTGGCCGTAGCTCTCCACGATCTGGCGGCCGGCGGGAATGAGCGGGGTCAGGTCCAAGGTCGGCCCTCTCCCCTCGCACCGAGGCGCGAGATTACTTCGGCTTGGCGGGGGCGGATGCCGTCGCCGTCTCGGCCGGCGCGGCGCTGGCCTTGGCGCGGATGCCGCGGAGGTTCATGTAGATCAGCATGGGCGAGGCCACGAAGATCGTCGAATAGGTACCGATCAGGATGCCCCAGATGAGGGCGATGGCGAAGCCGCGCAGCGCCTCGCCGCCGAAGAGCGCGATCGCGAGCACCGAGAGCAGCGTCAGGCCGCTGGTGACCGTGGTGCGGGCCAGCGTCTTGTTGATCGACTGGTTGATGATGTCGCTGACCGGGAGCTTCTTGTAGCGCCGCAGCTCGTCGCGGATGCGGTCATAGATCACGACCGTGTCGTTGACCGAATAACCGGCGATCGTCAGCACCGCCGCCACGCTGGCCAGATCGAACTGCAGCCCCAGAAGCGAGAACATGCCGACGGTGGTGATCACGTCGTGGAAGGTCGCCAGGATGGCGTTCAATCCGAACTGCCACTCATAGCGGAACCAGATATAGGCTGCGATTCCGACCAGGGCCAAGAGCGTGGCGTAGATCGCCTTCCAGATCAGCTCGCCGCCGACCTTGGGCCCGACCACCTCGGTGCGCCGGTATTCGACCGTGGTGCCGAGGGTGTCCTTGACCTTCTGCACCGCCGCGCCCTGCGCGGCGTCGCCGCCTTCCTGCTGGCGGAGGCGGACCAGCACGTCCTGCGGCGAGCCGAACTGCTGCAGCGATACTTCGCCCAGACCCAGATTCGACAGGGTCTCGCGCATGCCGGCGAGATCGGCGGGCCCGCTGGTACGGACCTCCATCAGGATGCCGCCCTTGAAGTCGATGCCGTAGTTAAGGCCCTTGGTCGCCACCAGCACGATCGAGGCCAGGACCAGCAGGATCGACAGGATCATCAACGGCCTGTGGATGCGCATGAAGTCGATGCGCGTGTCATGCCGGACGAGGTGGATGCCACCGAACATAGCGAACCCTTCAGATTAGACCGGCAGCGCCGCCGGCCGAGCGCGTCTGTACCACAGCACGACGATCAGCCGCGTCACCAGGACCGAGGTGAACATCGAGGTGAGGACGCCGAACGACAGCGTGACGGCGAAACCCTTCACCGGTCCGGAGCCGAGCATGAACAGGATCAGCGACGAGATCAGGTGGGTGACGTTGGCGTCGATGATGGTCCGCCGCGCCTCGTTGAAACCGTGATCGAGCGAGGCGATGGGGCTGCGCCCGTTGTGAACTTCCTCGCGAATGCGCTCGAAGATCAGCACGTTGGCATCGATCGCCATGCCCAACGTCAGCGCGATGCCGGCGATGCCGGGCAAGGTGAGCGTGGCGCCCAGCAGCGAGAGCGCACCCAGCAGCAGGACCGCGTTCAGCACCAGGGCGATATCGGCGAAGACGCCGAACAGCCCGTAAAGCACCACCATCGCGACCACGATCAGCACCAGCCCGATCAGGCAGGCGAACTTGCCGGCCGCGATCGAATCGGCGCCGAGGTCGGCGCCCACCGTGCGCTCCTCGATGACGGTCAAAGGCGCCGGCAGGGCGCCGGCGCGCAGCAGCAGGGCCAGATCGTTGGCGGTCTGGGTCGTGAAGCTGCCGCTGATGACGCCGCTTCCCGACATGATGGCGTCGCGGATCACGGGCGCGCTGATCACCTTGCCGTCGAGGACGATGGCGAAGAGCTTGCCAACATTCTCGCGCGTGGCATCGCCGAAGCGCTTGGCGCCGAGGGAATCGAAGCGGAAGCTCACGACCGGCTGCGCGTCCTGGAAGGTCGCCTGGGCGTCGATCAGGTTCTCGCCGCTGACCATGACGCGCTTCTGCACCACGTAGTAGGCGAGCGGCTGGCCGTCGCCGCCATTCTGGGCGCTGGGCAGGATTTCCGAGGTCGGCGGCAGATTGCCGGCCTTCGCCTGATCCACCGACACGGTGGCATCGACGAAGCGGAAGGTCATCTTGGCGGTCTTGCCGATCAGCGCCTTGATATGTTCGGGATCCTTGACGCCCGGAAGCTGGACCAGGATGCGATCGGTGCCCTGGCGCTGGATGGTCGGCTCGCGGGTGCCGGTCTCGTCGATACGCCGGCGGATGATCTCGATCGATTGGGCCACCGCATTGCGCTGGCGCTCGAGGATCGCCTGATCGTTCAGCGTCAGGCTGGCGCTGCCGTCGTCCGAAACCGAGACGTCGAGGCCGGGCGCGGAATCCTTGAGCAGCTTTCGCGCCGCGTCGAGTTGCGTCGTGTCGCGCAGTTTCAGCGTGACCGAGGTCCCCTTCACCCCCAGATCGGAATAGCCGATGTTCGCCTTGCGGAACGCCGCGCGGACGGAGTCGACGACGCCGTTGAGGAACTCGTCGATCACCGCCTTGATGTCGACTTCAAGGAGAAGGTGAGAGCCGCCCTGGAGATCGAGGCCGAGCGTGATCTGCTGCTTGGGCAGCCAGTTCGGCATCGCGTCGAGCTGCTCGCGCGTGAACAGGTTGGGCAGCGCCGCGATGACGCCCACCAGGAGCGTCAGAACGATGAGGGAGACCTTCCAGGGTCGGAAATTCAGCATGAAGCCGCTTCGGCGGGGAATGAGACAGGCACGAGGCCGGCGGCGGTCATTCGCGCCGGCACCCTTGCCGATCGATCATTCGCCTTTCGCCGTCTCTTCCTTGGCGTTGCCGTTGGAGGCGGGTTCGGTCTTGGCCACGATGTCGCTGATCGAGGAGCGGATCACGCGGACACGCACATTCTCGGCGATCTCGACCTGGACCTCGGTATCGCTCACGACCTTGCTCACGGTGCCGACGATGCCGCCCGAGGTCACCACCCGGTCGCCGCGCTTCAGCTGGGTCACCATCTCGCGGTGCGCCTTGGCCTTCTTCTGCTGCGGCCGGATCAGCAGGAAATAGAAGACCACGAAGATGAGGACCAGCGGCGCGAACTGCGCGATCCCGCCAAGGCCAGCGATGCCGGCGGGCGCCGCATCGGCAGCCTGGGCAAATGCTTGGGAAATGAACATCGGCACGTCTCCTCACAGGGTTGGGCAGGTCGCCAGCCGGCGGACTATAACGGCTCAAGCGCGAATTGCAATCGAGGTCAGATGGGAAATTTCCTGGGATTTGCAAGGCCTTGGGCGCTAGTGTCGAGCCATGACAGGGCGAAACCGCCCTGCTACTGTCCTGGCCGACGGAAATCTCGCGGGATTTCCACCCCAGAGACATCCGCCGGGGACGGCCCCGGATCGCCCCTCGCCCCTTATCCAAACCGGATCGATCGACCGCATCATGACTGACGCCTCCTTGCTGCCGCTCCTCACCCGCATCGCCGAAGCGCTGGAACGGCTGTCGGCGCCGGTCCCGGCCTCGGCCGCGCTCGACGCCGCCGACGCCTATCTCTGGCACGCGCAAGGGGCCCGCCTCGAAGCCGTGGCCCATGTCAACCGGGTCGAGATCGCCCTGCTGCAGGGGGTCGAGCATGTGCGCGACATCCTGCTCGCCAACACCCGGCGCTTCGCGCAAGGGCTGCCCGCCAACAACGCGCTGCTCTGGGGCGCGCGCGGCACCGGCAAGAGCTCGCTGGTCAAGGCCGTCCATGCCACCGTCAACCAGGAGACCAAGGGCCGGCTGGCCCTGGTCGAGATTCACCGCGAGGATCTGAACTCCCTGCCGGCGCTCCTGGCGAAGCTCCGCGACCATTCGCGGCAGTTCCTCCTCTTCTGCGACGACCTCTCCTTCGACCAATCGGACACCAGCTACAAATCGCTCAAGGCCGTGCTCGAGGGCGGGATCGAGGGAAGGCCGGAGAATGTAATCTTCTACGCCACCTCGAACCGCCGCCATCTGATGCCGCGCGAGATGATCGAGAACGAGCGCTCGACCGCGATCAATCCGGCCGAGGCCGTCGAGGAGAAGGTCTCGCTCTCGGACCGTTTCGGCCTCTGGCTCGGCTTCCACAACTACAGCCAGGACACCTATTTCGCGATCGTCGACGGCTATGCCCGCCATTACGGCCTGAAGATCGACAGCGACGAGCTGCACCGCCAGGCCAACGAATGGTCCGTCACCCGCGGCGCCCGATCGGGGCGCGTGGCGTGGCAGTTCATTCAGGATCTCGCGGGACGGCTGGGGCAGAAGCTGGATTAGCGCAACCGCGCGCCGAGCCTCTTCTTTCCTCGCCCTCACGAAGTGAGGGAGAGGGTTGCGAAGAGTTAGTCGGAGCGAAGCGGAGACTTACTCGGAGCTGGGAGAGGGTGTGTGCGCAAGAAGAGGCCCACCTCTCCCAGCTTCGGCTAAGGCTCGACCTCCGGTCTCGCCTAAGCCTGCGCATCCCTTGTATGGGACTTTTTCTGTCAAGGCCATTTGGGTCTCCATGGTTGGCGATCCGAGGGGAGCCGGTGCCCGGACGCGAGGCTTCGCGTCACAAACTTGTATTCGGTGGGTCTGGAGAGACCCGAACCATGATGCAGTCATGCGCATCGGCGGGAAGGCTCCGAGGTGGCGCGCCCATTCTCTCCCTCGGCATGACAGCCATGGGATGCGGCGGGTCATCGCCATCTCGGATCGCAAGGCCCGTCCGGGCAGGGATCTGCCCGGGGCGGCGATCCGAAGGAATCAGGGCGCGCGCGGTCACGGGGCCGGGTGCAGGGCCAAGCCGGCCGGGAACTGTCCGGTCGTGGCCAGGCGCCACAACTCGATCAGCAGCTTGCGCGCCAGCGCCACGATCAGGGTCTTGCGCGTATCGCCGCGGGCGTCGGCGGTTCGGGCCCGATACCACTGCGCCAAGCCACTGTCCTTTTGGAACATCAGCCAGCGCCAAGCCAGCTGGA
The DNA here is from genome assembly GCF_008728855.1 of Hypericibacter terrae. Lineage (GTDB taxonomy): Bacteria > Pseudomonadota > Alphaproteobacteria > Dongiales > Dongiaceae > Hypericibacter > Hypericibacter terrae. Next base: position 2,915,075 of record NZ_CP042906.1, read on the forward strand.
TCATGGCGCGCCGGACCCGGGCATTGCCGGCCCTGGCCAGCCCCTTCTCCCGCCGCTTGGAGCCACTCTCGTCGGGCGAACCGGTGAGGCCGGCATAGCGCGCCACGGCGCGGCGATCGCGCAAGTTGCGCTGGAGCACCTCGTTGACCAGCATGTCCGCCGTTTCGATGCCGACCCCGATCACCCGGGCCAGCAGACGGATCATCGCGTGCGGCCCTTCGTCGGGGACCCGTTCCAGCCGCTCAAGCCGGGCCGCCTCGAGCACCTTGATCTGCTCCGTCACCAGCTGCAGGCGGGCCATGTCGTGCTGCAGTTCGGCCCGCGTGTGGGGTGGCAACGTCACGCCCTCCGGCGTGCGCAGCGTCTCGAGCTTCGCCGCCGCCTTGCGCAGCGTCGGCTTGAAGCCCCGGATGCCCCAGCGGATCAGCGTGCCCTTCATCCGATTGACGATGCGGGTGCGCTCGCCAACCAGGCTCTCGCGCTCCCGGCTCGGCCGCTTGGCGTCTTCCTCGGCCAGCGTCGGAACCGCCGCCATGCTGCAATGCTTCGCTTCCCCGCGCAGCCACCCCAGAAAAGCTCGCAGCAGCAGGCCGACATCCAGCCGGTCGGTCTTCGCCCGCCGACGCTTGCGCGACACCGGGATGCTGGTCGGGTGGATCACATAAGCCTCGATGCCCCGCATCCCCAGCCACCGCGCCAGCCAGAACCCGTCCCGGCCCGCTTCATAAGCCACACACAGCCGAGCAACAGGACGCCCGGCCAGCGCGGCCTCTGCGCGCCAGCGATGCAGCAGCTTCAGCAGCGATTCCTCATCGGGATCCAGCTTCTTCACAGGCTGACGATCAACACCGGGCAGAATCGCCCCCACCAGCCAGCTCTTCAGCCCCATCTCGATAACCGCAATCAGCGTGCTATCCTGGCTCAGGGCGGTGAGGGATCGGCTCAGGTCATTCATTCTTGGCATGGGACGCGCTCCATCGGTTGGCTTGGCAGCACCAATGGTGCATCACCTCGCCGCCCGCCCCATAGCATCTCTCCCCCCGCTTCGCGGGCGGAGAGGAAAGAAGCTCACGCCCCGTAGGCGCCGAGCATCACTTTCGGGTCGACCGCCTCGGTGCCCTTGCGCAGCTCGAAATGGAGTTGCGGCGTCGAGACGTTGCCGGTGCTCCCGACGCGGGCGATGACGTCGCCGCGCTTCACCTGCTGGCCCTTCTTGACCAGCAGCGTGTCGTTGTGGGCGTAGGCCGTGACCCAGCCGTCGGCATGGCGGATCAGGATCAGATTGCCGAATCCCCGAAGCTGGTTGCCGGCATAAACCACGACGCCGTTCTCGGCCGCATGAACCGGGGTGCCGCGCGGGGCCGCGATGTTGATGCCGTCGTTATGCAGGCCGCCCGAGGTGGCGCCGAAGCCGGAGATGATCTTGCCGTTCACCGGCCATTGGAAGAAGCCGCCCGCCCGTCCCGTCGGTTGCGGGATATTGGCGACGGCCGCCGGCTGATTGGTGGTGCTGGCTGAGGGTGCTGTGAGCGGCTTGACCGACGGCGTCGCCGCCGGCATCGGCGCCGGCTGCGTTGCCGTCGACGTGGTTGAAGGCGAGGTCGAGGTCGTCGATTGCGGCACGGCCTGCGGCGTCGCGCTCGGGAGCGGCTGGGTGGCGATGCCGCCGGAGCTGGGCGGCGCATCGAGCGGCACCGAGGTGACCGCGGATGACGGCGCGGCCAGCGCCACCGGCATATCCGAGGGCTGTTGTACCTGCGCCGGCAGGAGGATCTTCTGGCCGGCGGTGATGGTGTAGGGCGGCTTCAGCTGGTTGAAGCGGATCAGCTGGCTCTGATCGACATGGAACTGATCGGCGATCGAATAGACGCTGTCGCCCGCCTTGGCGATATAGACGTCCTGCTGCGGGATCCGGAGTTTCTGCCCCGTGACGAGCCGATAGGGCGGCTTCAGCTTGTTCTCGTCGATCAGCGCCCGAACCGGGACCTTGAAGCGGTTGGCCACGCCATAGACGGTGTCGCCATTGACCGCGGTGTAGTTGCCGGCGCCGTCGGTGGTGCCGGCGGTCGGCGCCGCGGCGGCCGCGACGTCCCCCGTCGTGCCCGCGGGCCGGCCCGACTGGTTGCAGGCGGCCAGCATCATCGTCGCCGCGAGCGCGACGCCCAATGCCAGCCCCTTCAGCAATCCGCGGTCGAACTTTGGTGACATGGATCCTTGCGGGCGCCCACCAGTCCCGGTCGATCCGATCGGATCTTCGGCAAAGTGAGCGGGATCATGGGGCCCGATTGTGGCCGAGTCGCGGCAAATGCCGCGACCCTTCTCATGCCAGAGTCCGGCGCCGCGGTCCAGCGCCGGCGCTCCCGTCGGTCGCAGATGTCGCAGCACCACGGCCGCTCTGCGCCTCCACCGCGCCCGGCAGCAGCGGCACGAAACGGACTTCGCCCAGCGTCTCCTCCGACCATTCGTCGCCGTGGCGGCGATAGCGCATCAGCAGTTGATCGCCGCGCTCCGATCCGATCGGTGCCACCAGAATGCCACCGTCCTTGAGCTGCTTCAGCAGCGCCTCGGGCAAGGTCGCCGCCGCGGCGGTCACCATGATGCGGTCGAAGTCGGTCTGCTCGGGCCAGCCCAGACTCCCATCCCCATAGCGGCAATGGATGTTGGTCAAGCGCAGATCCTTGAAGCGCTGCTCGGCCTCGGCCAGCAGCAGCTTGTGGCGCTCGATGCTGTAGATGCGCCGGGCCAGGCGCGACAGCACCGCCGCCTGGTAGCCCGACCCGGTGCCGATCTCCAGCACCTTGTGGCTGGACTTGATTTCGAGCGCCTGGGTCATCAGCGCCACCACCTGGGGCTGGCTGATGGTCTGGCCCTCGCCGATGGGCAGGGTGCGGTCCTCATAGGCCTGGTCGACGAACGGCTTCGGGACGAACGCCTCGCGCGGAATCCGTTCGAGCGCCCCCAGCACGCGCGTATCGGTGATGCCGGCGCGACGCAGACTCATGATGAGCCTGATCTTGCGCGTGGCGAGACCACCCGCTTCCTTCATTTGCCGCCTCGCATCCCAATCCCCCTCCCGCCCTCTCCCGGGCGGGCCTGCATCATCTCAGCCGGGCCCTGCGCTTCCCCAAGCGGCCCGGCCGCGGCATCAGTCCAAATGCTCTGCCAGCTGCTTCATCGTCGCCATATGCGTCAGATCCAGATGCAGCGGCGTCACCGCGATGGCGCCACGGCTCGTCACCTCGAGGTCGGTGCCCTTGCCGACGGAATCGTCGTTGGTGAAATCGCCGATCCAGAGATAGGGCCGTCCGCCCGGATCGGTGATCGGCACCACCTCGATCGCCGAGATGCGCCGCCCCTGCTTCGATGCCTCGATGCCCGTCACCTCGGCTGCCGGCACCGTCGGAAAATTGACGTTCATCAGCACGCCCTTGGGCCAATCGAACTTCGTCAGCCGCTTGACCACTTCGGCCGCATGAGTCTCGGCGACGCTCCAGGGCACGTTCTGTCCGACGCGCAGCTGGCTGAAGGCGATCGCCGGGATCTCCAGCAGGGTCGCCTCCATGGCCGCGGCGATGGTGCCGGAATAGGTCACGTCCTCGCCGAGATTGGCGCCGCGATTGACACCGGAGAGCACGAGGTCGGGTTTCTTGCCGTCGATCAGGCGGTTGACCGCCAGCAGCACGCAGTCGGTCGGCGTGCCGTCGACGGCGAAGCGGCGCTCGGAGATCTTGCGGACCTGCAGCGGCCGCCGCAGCGTCAGCGAGTGACCGGCGCCGCTCTGCTCGATCTCGGGCGCCACCACCCAGACATCGTCCGAGAGCGAGCTCGCGACCTTGAGCATGACGGTCAGGCCCGGCGCGTTGATGCCGTCATCGTTGGTGACGAGGATGCGGGCCTTGGAAAGATCGATCCCCGGGCTGGTCCGGGACTTCGCGGCCGGCTTGGAACTGGACTTAGCCATTGCGCGCGATGGTCTCCGCACCGTTCATGTAGGGCCGCAGCGCCTCGGGGATACGCACCGAGCCGTCCTGCTCTTGATAGTTCTCGATGATGGCAACCATGGTACGGCCGATGGCGAGACCCGATCCGTTGAGCGTATGCACGAAGCGCGTCCCTTTTTTGTCGCCGGTGGGGCGGAAGCGCCCCCTCATCCGGCGGGCCTGGAAGTCGCCGCAGTTCGAGCAGCTCGAGATCTCGCGATAGGCACCCTGCCCCGGCAGCCAGACCTCGATATCGTAGGTCTTGCGCGCCGAGAACCCCATGTCGCCGGTGCAGAGCAGCATCACGCGGTAAGGCAGCCCGAGGCGCTTCAGCACCTCTTCGGCGCAAGCCGTCATCCGCTCATGCTCAGCGTCGGAATGATCGGGGTGCGCAATCGACACCAGCTCGACCTTGGAGAACTGATGCTGGCGGATCATGCCGCGCGTGTCCTTGCCGGCCGCCCCCGCCTCGGAACGGAAACAGGGCGAATAGGCGGTGAAGCGCAAGGGCAGCGCCGCCTCCTCCAGGATCGCGTCGGCGGCGATGTTGGTGAGCGGCACCTCCGCGGTCGGGATCAGCCAGCGGCCATCGGTGGTGCGGAACAGATCCTCGGCGAATTTCGGCAGCTGGCCCGTGCCATAGACGGCCTCGTCGCGCACCAGATAAGGCGGCACGATCTCGCTATAGCCGAACTGGCCGGTATGCAGGTCCAGCATGAAGCTGGCGAGCGCGCGCTCGAGCCGGGCGAGCTGGCCCCGCAACAGGACGAAGCGCGCGCCGGCGATCTTGGCCGCGGTCTCGAAATCCATCAGCCCGAGGGCTTCGCCGATCTCGAAATGCTGCTTGGGTGCGAAGGCGAAATTGCGCTGGTCGCCCCAGCGTCGCGCTTCCTTGTTGCCATGCTCGTCCCGGCCTTCGGGAACTTCGGCTGCCGGCAGGTTCGGGATCTCGGCCAGCACCCGGTCGAGCGCGACATCGGCCTCGGCCGCCTTGCCCTCGAGCGCCGTCATCTCGTCCTTGAGGCGCCCCACTTCGGCCATCAGGGCGCTCGCATCCTCGCCCTTGGACCGGGCGCGGCCCACCTGCCCCGAGAGCTCGTTGCGTTTGGCCTGGAGGTCGTTCAGTCGCTGCTGGGCGCCGCGGCGCTCGGCATCGAGCGCCAGCAATTCCGCCGCGCGGGGCGGCAAGCCGCGGCGCGCCAATGCGCGGTCGAAGGCCGCCGCATCGTCGCGGATCGTTCGGATATCATGCATGTCTATTCGGGCTCGCCAGGACGACTCGGAGGGAGGGCCAACGGCACCCCTTGGCCGCCTGTATAAGCCCTGGCGGGATCAGCGACAAGAATCCGCAAGGAAGGGCTTCGCGGCCGCGGGATCAGGGCCGAAAACGCACCGGCTCAGCTGGTGGTGACGTCCGTGCCGATGTCGGCCAGTTCCTTCTCCAGCGCCGCCTCGCGCGCCAGCTTCTGCTTCTCGACGATCTTGGCCGCGAAGACCGAGACCTCGTAGAGCAGCAGCAGCGGAATGGCGAGGCTCACTTGGCTGACCGGGTCGGGCGGCGTGATGATCGCCGCCACGATGAAGACGCCGACGATCGCATATTTGCGCTTGGCGGCGAGGCCGGCGGCCGTGGTGATTCCGGCGCGCACCAGCAGCGTGAGGACCACCGGCAGCTGGAAGCAGAGGCCGAAGGCGAAGATCAGCTTCATCACCAGCGAGATGTAATCGCCGACCCGCGCTTCGAGCTGGACCGGCAGCGCGTCCGGCCCGCCGGCCGACTGGAAGCCCAAGAAGAACTTCCAGGCCATCGGCAGCATCACGTAATAGAGCACCGCAGCGCCGGCGGTGAAGAGCACGGGCGTCGCGATCAGGAAGGGCAGGAACGCACCCTTCTCATGCTTGTAGAGACCGGGCGCCACGAACTTCCAGATCTGGATCGCGAACACCGGGAACGAGATCACGGCGGCGCCGAAGAAGGCGCATTTCACCTGGGTGAAGAAGGCTTCGGTCAGGTTCGTGTAGATGAACTTCCGGCCCGTCTCCTTGAGCAGGATGTTCGCCAGCGGCTGCGCCAGGAAATCGAAGATTTGCTTGGAGAAGAACCAGCAGACGATGAACGCCAGAAACAGCGTGACCACCGACCAGAGCAGGCGCCGGCGCAGCTCGATCAGGTGATCGAGCAAGGGCATGGTCTTCGCGTCTGCCGCCTCGTCGGGAGTCTTCTCAGCCATGGATCAGGCAGTCTTCTGCAGGCTGTCGCCCGGCGGCGGCTCGGCCTTGTCGGCGGCCGGGGCCTGCGGCATCGGCACCGTCGCGGCATCGGGCGCCGAGAGAATCTGGGGTGCCGGCACGATCTCGGCCGGCATCGGCACCGTCGCCCCATCGGGCGGGGACAAGGCCGCAACCTCGGTCCTCGCTTCTTCCGGAACGGGGATCGAGCTGGTGGTTCCGATGGTCGGCGTCGGCTTGGTCACCGAGGTCGTGCTGGCGTCGGTCTCCAGGGCCTTCGGATCGAAGGCCGCCTTGACGTCGCCCTCGGGATCTATCGTCTTCTCGATCGCCTTGCCGATGCCCCCGACCTGAACGTCGGTCACCAGCTTCTTGGCTTCCTCGAGCTCGGCTTCCCGGACCAGTTGATCGACACCGCTCTGGAACTCGCGCGCCAGCTTGCGCGCAGTCTTCATCCATTTCGCGCCGGTTCGCAGCGCGTTGGGAAGTTCCTTGGGCCCGAAGACGAGCAACGCCACGAGGGCGATGATCGCCATTTCCGACCAGCCGATATCGAACATGATGAGCCTCTCCGGTCGCGCCCAGGCGCGAAGCCGGTGGAATTAGCTGGCGGCCTTGTCTTTCGGCACGGAAGCGTCGGCGTTTTCGATGGCCGGGCCACCGACGTCGCCTTCCTTCTTCTCTTCCTTCAGGCCCTTCTTGAAGGCCGTGATGCCCTGGCCCATGTCGCGCATCAACTTCGGAATCTTGCCGCCGCCCCCGAACAGAACCAGGACGACCGCGAGAACGATCAGCCAATGCCAAATGCTAATGCTACCCATGTCTTACCAACTCCTTTGACGTGGTGTTCCGCGTCCAGGGGGCGGACTATCGCAGAAAGCCTCCCGCGCCGCAACGCAGCCCTTGCCGGCCCTTCAGATGTAGGTGTTTCCGGCGCGAATACAAAGATTTACTTGGGGTCGGCGGGAACCGAAACCGGCCCCCCGAAGAGACCCGAAATCGACCCCTGAGACCGGTCCGTCAGGGGTGCCAAACGCCCCTCGCCACCCACCCCGGTGGTGCCTTCGGGCGGGCCCTGATCGAAAAACGACCGGTCCGGCGGCCTGAGGGTCGGCGGCGCGACCCGAGAGAAAACCGGCCAGCCCGCCCCCGGTCAGGCGGCGGGTTCGGTGCGACGCTGGCGGCCCGGCTCGGCGCCGCCTTCGTCTTCGTCGTCGGTATCCTCGTCGTCGGTATCCTCGTCGCCGGTGTCTTCGTCGTCGGTGTCTTCGTCGTCCTCATCGGTATCGTCGTCGTCGTCGAGGTCCTCGTCTTCAACTTCGTCCGAGGCGTCCTCGTCATCCCCGTCAGCGGCGTCCTCGACTTCGTCCTCATCGGCATCGTCGTCGCCTTCGTCATCGCCGCCGTCTTCGTCGTCATCCTCGTCGCCGGCGTCTTCGTCCTCGTCCGACGTTTCATCCTCGTCGCCGGCATCGCGCTCGCCGGGCAGCTCGAAGGGATCGGACCCGTTGGCCGCCTCCTCCTCGCCGTCATTCTCCTCGTCGTCCTCGCTGTCGATTCCGCCCCCGCCCTGCATCGCCGCCATCACGCCGGCACCCAGGGTCGAGATGGCCGGTCGCGCATCGAGCAGGCCCGCGGCCTTGAGCTCCTCGACGCCGGGCAGCGCCTCGAGGCTCTCGAGACCGAAATGGCTGAGGAAGGCGTCGGTCGTGACCCAGGTCACCGGACGGCCCGGCGTCTGCCGGCGACCCTTCGGCTTGATCCAGCCCACTTCCAGGAGCTTGTCGAGCGTACCCTGGGACAGCGCCACGCCGCGGATCTCCTCGATCTCGGCGCGCGTCACCGGCTGATGATAGGACACGATCGCGAGGGTCTCGATCGCGGCCCGCGACAGCTTGCGAGTGACCGTGGTCTCGATCGCCAGCCGGTCGGCCAGATCGGAGGCGGTGCGGAAGCACCAGAGGTCCTCATGGCGGACCAGATTGACGCCGCGATTGGCATAGAGGCCCTGCAGTTCCAGCAGCAGCTCGTCGACATTGGCCCCTTCGGGCAGACGCTTGCCGAGGGCCGGCGCCGGCAGCGGCTCGGCCGCCGCGAACAACATCGCTTCGAGCAGTCGGATCAGTTGGAAACGGTCTTCGCTCATGGTGTTTCACTCTGTTGCGCGGGCCGACGCAGATAGATCTGCCCGAAGACGCCATCCTGGCGCAGTTCCACGCGACCCGACCGGGCGAGCTCGAGCGTGGCGGCGAAGGTCGCGGCCATGGCGGAGCGCCGGCGGATGGGGCTGGCATGAAGCCCGATATCGTCGGGCAGGAAGGCCTGCAGCGTCTGCCAGTCGGGCAGCATCATGCCCAGCATCGAGCCGAAGCGCCGCAACACATCGTCCATCGAATAGAGGTCGGTCGGCAGGATGCGCAGATGCCCCGTCTGCTTCGACTGGACATGGCTCGCATAGGCGCGCAGCAGGTCGTAGAGCTTGGTGTCGTAGACCGAGGTCTCGACGATCTTGATCGGCTCCGGCGCGCCGCGGCCGAAGAAGTCCCTGCCGAGCTGGGCGAGATTCATGAGCTTCTGGCCGGAATCCTGCATCGACTGCAGGCGCTGCAGCTGGAAGGCGAGCGCCGCCGCCATCTCGGCGCCGGAAGGCTCGGCATCGCCGGGCGGCTCGGGCAGCAGCAGGCGCGATTTCAGATAAGCGAGCCACGCCGCCATGACGAGATAGTCGGCGGCGATCTCCAGGCGCAGCTGACGCGCGCGCTGGATATAGGCGAGATACTGGTCGGCGAGCTCCAGGATCGAGAGCTTCTTCAGATCGACCTTCTGCTCGCGGGCGAGGCCGAGCAGCATGTCGATCGGGCCTTCATAGCCCTCCAGATCGAGCCGGAATTCGGCGTCGCTGCCGGGCTCGGGACGGTCTTCTTCGAAGGATGGATGAAGCTCGGCCATGGCGATCTTCTAATCCAAACCCGCCGCCATGACGACGAGTTTCAGAAGCCATTCGACGATCACGGAAATGAACCGAGAAACGAACGCAAGATCGACCCCGATCTGCCTGCCAACATAGGGTAAAATTACGATCAGCAGCAGGATGATCAAAATCCCGTAGCGCTCGATTCGCGAGAATCGCATCGCCATCGGCCGCGGCATCAGCGCCACCGCGACTCGGCCGCCGTCGAGCGGCGGCAGCGGCAGCATGTTGAACACAGCGAGCCAGAGATTGAGCAGGATCGAAGCCCGCAGCATCTCCTGGCCCCAGTTCGCCACACTGTCAGGCATCAGCGGCAGCAGATGCCAGAGCAGCGCCGAGATGAAGGCGAGCAGGATGTTGGTCACGGGTCCGGCGGCCGCGACCGCGATGATGCCGAGCCGGATCGGCTTCAGCCGGCTGAAATTCACCGGCACCGGCTTGGCCGCGCCGAAGGCAAAGGCGCCGTGGGTCGCCAGCAGCAGCATGGCCGGCATGACGATGGTGCCGAAGGGGTCCACATGGCGGAACGGGTTGGCGCTGAGCCGGCCCGCGCGCTTGGCCGTGTCGTCGCCGAACTGGTTGGCGACGAAGCCGTGCGCGGCCTCGTGGAAGGTGATCGCCGTGAGGAATGGAATCGCCCAGATCGAGATCTGATAGAGCAACTCCTGGACATCGAAGCCGCCCATCAGCGCGGCTCCCGCAAGGTCAGGGTCACGCGAGTCCCCGCATCAGCGCATCGAACCGCGCCTCGTCCACGGCGGCGGTGACGATTCCCGCCCGTTGCATCGCGCGGCCCCGCTGAAAGCGGCGTTCGGCCTCGGCCGACATGCTGCCGGCGGCGGCCGCGATCCGGATCATCTCGTCCATCTGTCCGTTGCAATGGAGCGCCACGTCGCAGCCCGCGGCCAGGGCCTGCCGCGCCAGGTCGCCGAGATCGCCCTTGAGCGCCTTCATCGAGAGATCGTCGCAGAGCAGCAGCCCGTCGAAGCCGATATGGCCGCGGATGATCTCGGCGATGACCTTGGGCGACAAGGTCGCCGGCCGGTCGGGATCGATCGCCGTATAAACCAGATGGGCGGTCATCGCCCAGGGCATGTCGTTCAGCAGGCGGAAAGCTTCGAAGTCGGTGGCCTCGAGCTCGGCCCGCGGCGTCTTCACCACCGGCAGCTCGAAATGGCTGTCGGACATCGCGCGGCCATGGCCGGGGATATGCTTGATGACCGGCAGCACGCCCGCGGCCAGCAGACCCTCGCAGGCCGCCCGGCCCAGCTCGGCCACCCGCTGCGGCGCCATGCCGAAGGCGCGGTCGCCGATGATGTCATGGGCACCGGGCAGGCGCAGATCGAGCACCGGCGCGCAATCGACGTCGATGCCGAGCGCCGCCAGGTCGCGGCCGATCAGATGGCTGTTGATCCGCGCCGCCTCGAGCCCGGCGCTGCGGTTGCGGTCAGCGATGGTGCCGAAGCGATCGGCGGGCGGGGCCGCCCGCCATTGCGGCGGCTTGAGGCGCGCCACGCGTCCGCCTTCCTGGTCGATAAGGACCGGCGCATCCACGCGTCCCACCGAGCCGCGCAGATCGGCGACCAGCGCGCGGATCTGATCCGGCGTCTCGCAATTGCGCGCGAACAGGATGAAGCCCAGCGGGTTGGTGCGGGCGAAGAAGACACGCTCCGCCGCGCCGAGCTGCGGGCCGGCGCAGCCAAAGATCGTCGGTGACAGGGTCATGCGGCGTCGCGCGTCCCTGACGTGAGTGCCGGCGAGCTCATGGTTTGACCACGATGCAGCTCTGGCCGCGCTGCCCCAGCTTGCCGCAGAGATCGTTCGCGGCGGCGCGATCGGCCAGGGGGCCGGCCTGCACGCGATAGAAGATCCCGTTTCCGCCGAGATCGATCTTGTCGATGTTCAGGGCCAGATCCTTCAGCAGGTCCGGATACTTCTTCTGGAAATTCGTCCAGGCCGTCTTGGCGGCATCCTCGGACTTCAGCGCCACGAGCTGCACCCGGTAATTGCCGGCGGTCGCCGTCTGGGTCGTCGCCGGGGCGGTGGTCGTGGCGGTGGCGGGTGCCGCGGTCGTCGTCGTGGCGGGCGCGGCGGTCGTGGTCGCGTTGTTGGCCGCGGCCGTGGCCGTCGTCGCCGCGCCGGTCGTGGCCTGGTTCGTGGTCGGCACCGTCGCCGCCGGCGGCGCCAGTGGCACCTCGACCGAGGGCACCGCGGGCGCTGCCGTTCCGTCGGTCGCCGCCGTGCCGTCACCCGCCGTCGCGGTGGCCGCGGGCGCCGGCTGCGCCTCGGGCGGCGGCGTCAGGGGCTCCTCGGGCGGCGGCAACAACTGCTCGGTCGTGGATTGCGTCTGGTTGTTGGCCGTCTGGTTGAGCACGGCCGAATCCATGCCCTCGACCGCGAGGCCGCCCTCATTGGTCGGCTTCACCTTGTCGGGCCCCTCGGGCGCGGCGATCAGCGGGGCCGAATCCTGGACGCCCTCGCCCTGCATCTCGATGGCGAGATAGAGGAACAGCGAGATCAGGATTACCACCGGAACGCCGACCACCGGCAACAGGAACATCAGCCAGTTCCGGTGCTTCTTGATGCCGGAATCTTCCTTCGGCGGCTTCGGGCGCGGCGGATGATGATCCTCGCCGTCGCGCTGGAAATGAATCGGGGCCGGCGGGATCTCGCCGACCGGCTCGTCGTCGAGCAGGCTCTGCTGCTTCGGCGCCGCGCGCTCGGAGCCGGGCCCCATGCCGCCCAGCCCCAGGGTCGGTTCCAGGCGCGCATCGCCGCCGGGGCCCGCCTGGCGTTGGCTGCGCCGCGCGAGGGCCGACGAGATCTGGGCCTGCAGATCGACTTCCTGTGACGGATCGTTCGCCATCAGCGCATCTCCTCGACCGGCTTCACGCCGAATATCCCGAGCCCGGAAGCGATCACGACCGTGAGCGCCTTCACCATGGCCAGCCGCGCCACCGTCACGTCCCGGTCGCCCGCAATCAGGAACCGCAAGCTGGCTTCGTCCTTGCCCTTGTTCCAAAGGCCGTGGAAGGCAGCCGCCAGATCATAGAGGTAGAAGGCGACCCGGTGCGGCTCGTGGGCCTCGGCGGCGCTCTCCACGAGTCGCGGCCAGCTTGCCATCAGCTTGATCAAACCCAGCTCGGCGGAGTCGGTCAAGCGCGTGGCCGGCGCCTGCGCCAGGGCCGGCGGTGACAAATCGATGTCGCCCATCTCCTCGGCCGCATGGCGCAGCACCGAGCTCGCCCGCGCATGGGCGTACTGGACATAGAAAACCGGGTTGTCGCGCGACTGCTCCAGCACCTTCTCCAGGTCGAAATCGAGCGGCATGTCGTTCTTGCGCGTCAGCATGATGAAGCGCACCACGTCGCGCCCGACTTCATCCACCACCTCGCGCAGGGTGACGAAGGTCCCGGCCCGCTTCGACATCTTCACCGGCTGGCCGCCGCGCATCAGCTTGACGAGCTGGCAGATCTTGACGTCGAGCGCGCCCTTCCCCCCGGTGATCGCCGTCACCGCCGCCTGCATGCGCTTGATATAGCCGCCGTGATCGGCGCCCCAGATGTCGATCATGGTGGGGAAGCCGCGCATGAACTTGTCGTAGTGATAGGCGATGTCGTTGGCGAAATAGGTCCAGCTGCCGTCCGACTTCTGCAGCGGCCGGTCGACATCGTCGCCGAACTGCGTGGCGCGGAACAGGGTCTGCGGCCGCGGCTCCCAGTCGTCGGGCGCCTTGCCCTTGGGCGGCTCGAGCACGCCGACATAGATGAGATCGCGGGATTTGAGCGTGTCGAAGGCCTTCTGGACCGCGCCGACTTCCACCAGCCGGCGTTCGGAGGAGAAGACTTCCTGCTCGATGCCGAGCGACTTCAGGTCGTCGCGGATCAGCGCCATCATCGCGTCGATGGCGAAGGCGCGGATCGGCGCCAGCCATTCGCTCTCGGGCTTGTCGAACCATTTGCGCCCGTCGCGATCGGCAAGCGCCGCGCCGGCGTCCTTGAGATAGTCGCCCGGATAGAGGCCCTCGGGGATGGTGCCGATGTCGTCGCCCAGCGCCTCGCGATAGCGCAGATAGGTCGAGCGTGCGAGCACGTCGACCTGGGCGCCGGCGTCGTTGATGTAGTATTCGCGCGTGACCCTGTGGCCGGCCTTGGCCAGCAGCGAGGCCAGCGCATCGCCGATCACCGCACCGCGCGCATGGGCGATATGGAGCGGCCCCGTGGGATTGGCCGAGACATATTCGACATTGACCGAAGCCCCCGCCCCCATCGACGAGGTGCCATAGTCGGTCCCGGACGCGAGAATGTCGGCAAGCCGCGCCTGCCAGAACTCGTCCTTGAGCCGCAGATTGATGAAGCCGGGTCCCGCGACGCTGGCCTCGGACACTTGCGGATGGGCCGCGAGCTTCGCCACCAGCGCCTTCGCCAGATCGACCGGCTTCAGGCCTGCGGGCTTCGCCAGCACCATGGCGGCGTTGGTCGCGAGATCGCCATGCTGGGCCTCGCGCGGCGGCTCGACATTCACGCGCGTCGTGTCCAGCCCGCCCGTGAGCTTGCCTTCGGCCACGAGCCCGTCCAGGGCCTTCAGAATCTCGTCGCGTATGAATTTATGCGGATTCATCTATTCGCTGCTCTCGCCGAAAAAACGCTCATGTTCCTGGAGGGCGTACCGGTCGGTCATGCCCGCGATGTAATCGGCCACGATGCGCGCCACCTTGTCTCGGCGCACACCGTCGCACTGGGCCGCCCATTCCGCCGGAAGGCGGCCCGGATCGCCGAAGTAATACTCGAACAGCTCGATCACGATTCGGCGCGCCCGGTCGGTCATGCGGGTGACCCGATCATGGCGATACATATGCTCGAAAAGAAAGGACTTTAGCGTCCGGTCATGCTCGCTCATGGCGGGCGAGAAGGCGACCATGGCGCGGCCGAGCCGACGCAATTCCTCGACCGACCGGGGCCTGGCCTCGGCCAGGCGGCGCTCGGTCTCGACGATCAGGTCGCTGACCAGGAGATCGATCACGCGCCGGATCGATTCATGCACCAGGCGCCCATGCTCGATCCCCGGATAGCGCGCCGCCACTTGCGCGAAGACGGGCCCCACCAGCGGCAGGTCCGCCAGATCCTCGACGGGAAAGAGTCCGGCGCGCAGTCCGTCATCGATGTCGTGGGTGTTGTAGGCGATGTCGTCGGCCAGCGCCGCCACCTGGGCCTCGGGGCCGGGCCAGCCGTCGAGCTCCAGGTCCTGAACTTGCGCCGAATATTCCGCGATGGTCTGCGGCACCGCACGCGCCTTGGCCTTGGCGCTGGCGCCGGGCCCGACCAGCGGGCCGTTATGCTTGACGACGCCTTCGAGGCATTCCCAGGTCAGATTGAGCCCGTCGAACTCGGCATAGTGCCGCTCGAGCCGGGTGAGGATGCGGAAGGTCTGGGCGTTGTGGTCGAAGCCGCCATAGGGCGCCATCGCCGCGTCCAGCGCCTCCTCGCCCGCGTGGCCGAAGGGGGTGTGGCCGAGATCGTGGGCAAGCGCCACCGCCTCCGCGAGATCCTCGTCCAGCCCCAGATAGCGGCTGACGCTGCGGGCGATCTGCGCCACCTCGATGCTGTGGGTCAGGCGCGTCCGGTAGTAATCGCCCTCGTGAGAGACGAAGACCTGGGTCTTGTGCTTCAGCCGCCGGAAGGCGGTCGAATGGATGATGCGGTCGCGGTCGCGCTGATAGGGCGAGCGGGTCGGGCTCTCGGGCTCCGGCAGCAGCCGGCCGCGGCTGTTCGCGGCCTGGGTGGCATAGGGCTGGAGCGCATAGGGCAAGGTCTGCCGCGGCGCCAAAGGGCTGGATTCGGCCGGCATGGCGCGGGGACACTAGCCCGCGGGGCCACCCCGTGGCAACGCTCCTGGCTTGCCCAGATTTCGCCTTTTTCCTTGAAATGCCAAGGGCCTGAGCCGAATAACCCAGTGCAGCCGTTTGACAAATCCCGGTTCATCCCTAAATTCAGGGCACGAGACCGGCCGCCGAACGGAGGCCGGGCCCTGAGGAGCCGCCGATCCATGACCCATATGCCGAGCCCCGACCGCCTCGTGAACCTGACGCCCAGCGCCGCCAAGCGCGTCGCCCAGCTGCGGGCCAGCGAGGGCAACGAGCGGCTCATGCTGCGCCTCTCGATCTCGGGCGGCGGCTGCGCCGGCTTCCAGTACGGCTTCTCGCTCGACGACCACCTGCTCGACGACGACGCGGTGTTCGAGCGCGACGGCGTGAAGCTGGTGATCGACGGCACGTCGCTCGATCTCCTGGCCGGCTCCGAGGTCGATTTCGTCGAGGATCTGGGCGGCGCCTATTTCAAGGTCCAGAACCCCAACGCCTCCTCTTCCTGCGGCTGCGGCAGCTCCTTCTCGGTCTGATCCCCCTCCTTACCCCCGCCGCGTATAGCCCGAGAGCAATCTCGATCGCGCAGTCGTGACCGCGGTGACGCTACCAATCCAGGTTCGCGGACCTGCATTGGGGGCAAATCGCGATTTCGCCGGTTATCGGTCCGCCGCATCGATGACATTTCCTATGCTCCCTGCTCACATGAAATGCGAGGGTCTTGGCCTCTCCCAGACCGAGGCCGAGTTTCGATTTTCCGAATCGAGCGCCTTCTATGCGGCTTTTCCGAGTGGTTTCGGCAAACGATCTCTTTTCGTCGCCTGACATGGCCTCCGGCCAAACAACGTTTGTCCCGCATCTCGGACAGATAACGCAGGGCCGCCCCTTTGGCTCTATGAGAGACATGGGTTCTTCGGCTCCCATACTGCCGTCGTTCTGCCGACATTAGTTCGGCCGCTCCATTCGGGCTACCGGGCGCTCGCCCTCCAATTCGACGCCGATGGCGAAGTCATAGCGGTCGACGTCGAGGGCGATATCAAGATCGCCCGGATGCAGATAAGGCCGAGACGGGTCGCCGAAACGCTTCGCCTCCTTGCCCGCGAGAATGACTTTACGAACAGCGTCCGGATCGCCGGCTCTGCCCTCCAGAAGATTGCGTAAATGCAGAGCGCATAGTTCGTCTTCGTCCGTTCGAACGACCGCGTTGTTTCCCATGGCAACCAGCGTGACACAGTCGGGCGTCGTCGAAAGCAGCGCTCGCACCGTGCCGCTTGCCGTTACCAATGACGCCGCGTACAGGCGTTTCGCGCGCCTCGCCGCGACGATCCCTTGCGTGCCGGCGCCCGTGCGTTGCGCAACCACTTGTCCCTTGAAGTCGATCCTCGATATCTCGAAGGGCGAGTTTCCAAAGTCAAAGCCATTGGGAGCGATACCTCCCACTTCACCCATGCATATCTGCGCCATGCCGCTATTGCGCAACGCCAGGGCCTCCTCAACGCTCTCGACCATGATGATTCGAGCCGCGCCATTGGCCAGTGCAACGGCGGCCGTGGTAAAAGCTCGAAAGACGTCAATGATCGCCACGCTGCCCGTTGCCTTTTCTGCCCCGGAAAAGAGGCTATCGACGATGATCTTCATTGGCAGCGTCCGCCAAGCTTCGAGAAGACAGATAATGCGCCCCGTTCTGGGCCGCAGGCCAGTAGAACCGATGTTACCTGCCTTCCTCCAGAATCGATTATGATCCGATCCGAAGGAACCGCCGCCCATGACCCGCATCGCCACCTGGAACGTCAATTCGATCAAGGCGCATCTGGCCTCGACCCTCGCCTGGGCGAAGTCGGAGAAGCCGGATGTCCTGCTGCTGCAGGAGATCAAATGCCTCGATGACGGCTTCCCGCGGCTCGAGTTCGAGGATCTCGGCTACAATGTGGAGACCGTGGGCCAGAAGACTTATAACGGCGTCGCGATCCTCTCGCGCCATCCCCTGACGGTCGAGCAGCGCTCCCTCCCCGGCGCCAAGGACGACGAGCCCGCGCGCTATATCGAGGCGCTGATCGAGGTGCCGGGCGAGCAAAAATCGTCCAAGCGACAGGTGCTGCGCGCGGCCTCGATCTATCTGCCCAACGGCAATCCCTCCGGCAGCGAGAAGTTCGCCTACAAGCTCGCCTGGATGGAGCGGCTGATCGCCCACGCCAAGGCGCTGCTGAAGGAAGAGGAAATCCTGGTGCTGGGCGGCGACTACAATGTCTGCCCCACCGACGCCGATGTGTACGACCCCGAAGGCTGGCGCGACGACGCGCTCTGCCGCCCGGAATCGCGCGCGAAATATCGCGAGCTGCTCTATCTGGGCTTCACCGACGCCATCGCCGCGCGCCATCCGGAGCCCGGCAATTACACCTTCTGGGACTACCAGGCCGGTGCCTGGCAGAAGAACAACGGTTTGCGCATCGACCACCTCGCCTTGTCGCCGCAGGCCGCCGATCGGCTCGCCGATTGCGGCATCGACAAGCGGCCGCGCGGCAAGGAGAAGCCGTCGGACCATGTCCCGGTTTGGTGCGATCTGGAGCTTTAGCGGCGCCGGTTATTCCAGCGGGTAGTGGCAGGCGACCTGACGCCCCGCCTCGATCTCGCGCAACGGGGGCCGCTCCGTGCGGCAGAGGTCGGTGGCGAAGCGGCAGCGCGGATTGAAGCGGCAGCCTGCGGGCGGGTTCATCGGGCTCGGCACGTCGCCCGTCAGCACGATCCGCTTGCTGCCGGCGGGCCGATCGACATCGGGCACCGGCACGGCCGAGATCAGCGCCTGCGTATAGGGATGGCGCGGCTTGCGATAGAGCGCCTCGGTCGCACCCAGCTCCACGATCGAGCCCAGATACATGACGGCGGTGCGGGTCGAGACCTGGCGCACCACGCTCAGATCATGGGCGACGAAGACATAAGTCAGGCCCAACCGCTCCTGCAGGTCGGCCATCAGATTGACGATCTGCGCCTGGATCGAGACGTCGAGCGCCGAGACCGGCTCGTCGGCGACGATCAGGCTGGGTTCCAGGGCCAGCGCGCGGGCGATGCCGATGCGCTGGCGCTGCCCGCCCGAGAACTCGTGCGGATAGCGCTGCAGATGATCGGGCATCAGCCCGACCAGCGCGATCAGGTCGCGCACACGGTTGTCGATCTGCTTGCGCGTGCCATAGCCATGGACCCGCAAGGGTTCGGCAATCAGGTCGCCGACCCGCCGGCGCGGATTGAGCGAGGCGTAGGGATCCTGGAACACCATCTGCATCTGGCGCCGGAACGGGCGCAGCTGACGGAGGCTGAGGCGCGAGATGTCCTTGCCGCGGAAGTAAAGCTCGCCCTTGGTGATTTCATAGAGGCGGACCAGGCAACGGCCGAGGGTGGATTTGCCGCAGCCGGATTCGCCGACCAGCCCCAGCGTCTCGCCCTGGCGGATCTCGATCGAGACGCCATCCACCGCATGGACCGTCTTGCGCCCGCCCTGAGCGAAGCGGCTGCCCACGGTGAAATTCTTGGTGATGCCCACGCCCTTGAGCAGCAGTTCGTTCATGTTGGCCGGGACGCTCATTCGGCACCCGCGACCGACTGATTGCGGGTCTCGAAGGCGGCGGCGCGCTGCTCGGTCGAGAGGAAGCAGGCGGCCTTGTGATCGCCCTCCCCCTTCAGCGGCGGGCGCTCGTCGCAGGCCTCGAAGCGGTAGCGGCAGCGCGGGCCGAAAGCGCAGCCCGCCGGCAGGTCCAGGAGCGAGGGCGGCGCGCCGGCAATCGAATTCAGGCGCCGGGGCCGCGGACCCGACAGCGGCGGGATCGAATTGAGCAGTCCCCAGGTATAGGGATGCCAGGGGTTCTTGAAGAGATCGCGCTTGGTGCCGCGCTCGACGATGCGCCCCGCATACATGACCTGGACCCGGTCGGCGACCTCGGCCACCACGCCCATGTCATGGGTGATCAGCACGACCGAGGAGCCGAAATCGCGGCGCAGCTTCTGGATCAGCTCGAGGATCTGGGCCTGGACCGTGACGTCGAGGGCCGTGGTCGGCTCGTCGGCGATCAGGAGCGACGGGTTGCAGGAAAGCGCCATGGCGATGACCGCGCGCTGGCGCATGCCGCCCGAAAGCTCATGCGGGAAGCGGTCGACGGTCACGGCCGGGTTGGGAATGCCCATGGCGCCCAGCAGCTCGACCGCGCGCTTGCGGGCCGCGGCATGCGAGATCTTCTCATGGGCCAGGATCTGCTCGGCGATCTGCCAGCCGATCGAATAGACCGGCGTCAGCGAGGTCATCGGGTCCTGGAAGATCATCGCGATCTCCTTGCCCCGCACCTCGCGCATCGCCTTGCGCGACAGGCCGATCAGCTCGCGGCCCTTATAGACGACCGAGCCCTCGATCACGGCGTTGGGATCGTTGATCAGGCCGACGACGCTCAGGAGCGAGATGGTCTTTCCCGAGCCGGATTCGCCGACCACGCCCAGGATCTCGCGCTCGCCGACATCGAAAGAGATGCCGTCGACCGCCCGCACCAGTCCATGCTCGGTGCGGAACGAGACCCGCAAGTTCGTGACGCGAAGGATCTCCGGGCCCATCAGCGCGCCCTCACCCGCGGATCGAGGAAGGCATAGAGGAGATCCACGATGGCGTTCGCCAGCACGACGAAGAACGAGGCGTAGATTACGGTCGCCATGATCACCGGCAGATCGAGATTGAGGAGCGCGTCATAGGTGAGCTTGCCGACACCTTGCAGCCCGAACACCACTTCGGTCAGGAGCGCCGCGCCGCCGACCAGCGCGCCGAAATCGAGCCCGAACAGGGTGACGACCGTGATCAGCGAGGTGCGGAGGGCGTGATAGATCATGATCCGCGTCTCGCTGAGCCCCTTGGAGCGCGCGGTGCGGATGTAATCTTCCTGCCCCGCCTCGACCAGGCTCGCGCGCAGCACGCGGCCATAGAGGCCCATATAGAGCACGGCCAGCGTGATCCAGGGGATGATGAGCGTGAGGAACCAACCCTTCGGATCCTCGCTCAGCGGCTTGTAGCCCAGCGGCGGCACCCAGGAGAACAGCCAGCTGTCATGGAAACGGCTCTGGGTCAGCAGGTTCATCACCTCGCCCAGCCAATAGACCGGCATGGAGACGCCGATCAGCCCCAGGATCATCAAGCCGCGATCGAGCCAGCTTCCCTTGGTCGAGGCCGCCAGCAACCCGATGACGATCCCGCCGAAGACCCAGAGCACGGCCGCTCCCGTCACCAGCGAGAGCGTCACGGGGGCCACGGCGATGACGGCCGGCACCACCTTCCAGCCGCGATTGACGAAGGAGGTCAGGTCGCGCGTGATGAAGAGGCGCTTCATCATCAGCACGTATTGAACCGGCAGAGGCCGGTCGAGGCCGAAGTCGGCCCGCACCGCCGCCAGCGTCTCTTGCGAGGCGTTTCGTCCGGCGATGCGCGCCGCCGGGTCGGAGCCCGGCGTTGCGAAGAAGATCAGGAACACCAGCACGCTGATGCCAAACATGACGAACAGCATCTGGCTGATGCGCTGCACAGCGGTCCCTAACATCAGGCGGACCTCAAGCGGAGCTTGGAGCGCGGATCGAGCGCGTCGCGCACACCGTCGCCCAGGATGTTCAGGGCGAGCACAGCGATGACGATGGCGATGCCGGGTGCCAGCGCCACGACGGGGCGCGTATAAAGCAGCGCCTGCCCGTCCTGGATAATGGTGCCCCAGCTGGCATCCGGCGGCTGGACACCGATCGAGAGGAAGGACAGTGCCGATTCCGTCAGCATATTGAGCGCCATCAGCAGCGGCACGAACACGATCAGGGTGGTCGTCACGTTCGGCAGGATGTCGCGGATCAGGATCCGCCAGCCCGGCACGCCGAGCCCCACGGCCGCCAGCACGAACTCGCTTTGCCGCAGCGACAGCACCTGGCCGCGGATGGGCCGCGCCACATAGGGCACATAGACGATACCGATGATGAAGATCGGCAGCCACAAGCTGTCAGAGGTAATGGAAATGGGTCCGATATCGATGCCCTTGGCGATCAGCACGATCGAAAGCGAGATCGCCAGCAGATAGACCGGGAAGGCCCAGAGCACGTCGAGAACGCGCGACAGCACCCAGTCGGTGCGCCCGCCGAAATAGCCGCTGGCGAGACCGGTCAGAGTCGCAAAGAAGAGGCAAATGACGGTCGAGGCGCCCGCGATCCAGAGCGAATTGCGGCCGCCATAGAGCAGCCGGGCGAACACATCGCGGCCCTGATTGTCGGCGCCGAGGAAGAAATTCCGGATATCCCAGGTCGGTCCGATCGGCGTGAAGCCCAGCCCCAACCCTTCGGTCGAATTCTCCATGACGGGGACCATCTCGCCATTGCGCTCGATTTGGCCGTCGAGATTGGAGCGAAAGGGATCGGTGTGGGAGACATACTCCGCATAGGCCGGCGCCAGCAGGCAGGCCAGGACAACCAGGATCACAACGCCGAGAGCCGCCATGGCCGCCCGGTCATGCCAGAGCTTGAGAAAGGCCGTGGCCCAGGGGCCGCGGCTGGTGCGCGTCAGCGGAGCCAGCGCCTTGGTGAGGCCACCTGGAGATGCGGTATCGTCGGTCATATCATGCGGTCGCCGCCCCGGCGACCGCACCTTCCGGTGCGACCGCCGAGGCCGACGTGTCCTTGATCACTCAGGCCTTATTTCACCCAGGACTGCGTGACGACCCAGTAATACTGCGCATTGAAGATGAAGTTGCCGAGGCGCTTCGAGACGAAGTCGACATGCTTCGGCGTGAACAGCGCCGCGGCCGGGGCGGCGTCGGTCACTGCCTTGTCGATCTCGGTCCAGAGCTTATCGGCTCCGGCCTGGTCGGTCACCGCCAGCGCCAGCGCCTGCTTCATCTTGGCGTCGATTGCCTTGTCGCAGAAGCCGGAAATATTCACCGATGAATCCGAGCCCGGATGGAAGGAATCGCAGCCGAACAGGATGTTCAGGAAGTCCGACGCCGCGGGGTAATCCTGATACCACTGCGACACGCTGATCTGGACGTTGTTGTTGGTGTTCTGGATATAGGTGAACTGGATGTTCGGCGAGATCGGCTTCACGCTGGCGTCATAGCCGATATCCTTGAGCACGCTCTGCAGATAGACACCGATGCTCTTGGATACGGCCGTGTCCTCGACGATCACGGTGACCTTCTGCCCAGCGGTGCCGGATTCCTTCACCAGCGCCTTGGCTTTCTCCAGATCCGGAGCCGACCATTTCGTGCCCGGGTTCTTGGTGAAGGGGCAGTAATCGACATGGCCGGGGAAGCCCGGAGGCAGGACCTGGCAGACCGGCGCCGCCAGAGCGGGACCACCAAACAGGTTCACCAGCGCCTTGCGGTCGATGGCGTAGCTCACCGCCTGGCGCGCCTTCTCATTGTTGAAAGGCGCGATGTTGACGTTCATCGGCGCGTACCACCAGGCCGTCAGCGTGTTGATGAAGACCTGGTCCTTGTATTTGGTGCCGATCTCGGCGAGACGGTCGGTCGGCGGCTGGTCGAACATCCAGTCCGCTTCGCCGTTCTGCACCGCCGTCACTTCCGCTTCGTCGGTCAGGTTGAAATCATAGAGCACGACATCGGGATAGCCGTCGGGCTGCGCGTCGGCGCTCCATTCCTTGAAGTGCGGGTTGCGCACCATCTTCATCTGTTTGTTGGGATCGTAGCTCTCGATCATGTAGGCGCCGGTACCAACTGCCGGCACGGTGCCGAGATCGCTCGTCGCCGTATCGGCCGGAACGATCACGGCATGCGGTACCGAAAGCTTGTAGAAGAGCTCGGGATCGGGCGCGGTCAGATTGATGGTGATGGTCCCAGCCGCCTCGTCGCCGACGACGCCGCCATCGAGCGTGCAGGTGGCCGGATCCTTGAGGCAGGCGTCGGCGCCGACGATGCCGGCATAGAAGGTCCCGGAGGTCGGGCTCGAGACCTTGAAGATGCGCTGGAACGAGGCGACCACGTCCTTCACGGTGACGTCGCGACCGTCCCAAAACTTGATGCCCTGTCGCAGCTTGAAGACATAGGTCTTGCCGTCGTTCTGCGGGGCGGGAATCGCCTCGGCCAGATCCGGCACGACGGTGAAGCCGTCGGCGCCGCCGGCATGCTTGAAGGTCACCAGCCCGTCATAGAGCGACTGATAGATCTGCCAATATTGCAGCGTGTAATTGATGTGCGGGTCGATCGTGCCGCCGGCGGAGCGCGCCACCAGGCGCATCGTTCCCCCCTTATGCTCGGCCATCAGCGCCGCGACCTGCGTCTGCTGCGGCGACAGGACCGTTCCCGGGGCCGCCGGCTCGTCCGCCGCGGCAACGCCGTTCCAGGTTAGCAGGGCGCCGGCGACCGCGAGGCCTCCCAGCGTCGATTTTCTCCAGCTCATGTTTCGCTCTCCCTTTCTGTCCGGTTTGTGGGGTCGGGCCTGGTTATGGTCAGCGGTCATGCTGGTCGAGGAAATCGCCCACGACCTTCATGCATCGCTCCGTTTCTTCGACATGCGGCATGTGGCTCGACTGCTCGAAGATCTCCCAGCGAGCCTGCTTGATCTTGTCCTTGAAGGGCTGCACCACGGCCGGCGTCGCCTCGTCATGGCGCCCGGAGATCAGCAGCACGGGTGCCGTGATGCGATCGAGCCGATCGACGATGGTCCAGTTCTTCAGCGTGCCCACGACATGGAACTCGCTGGGCCCGTTCATGGTGAAATAGACGGTCGGGTCGGCCTCGATCTGCGCGAAGCTCTTGGCGACCTCGTCGGGCCAGGGCGTCACCCGGCAGACATGGCGGTCGTAGAAGACGCGCATGGCCGTCGCGTATTCGGGCGAGTTCGTGGTGCCGGCCTTCTCATGCTTCAGCAGCGTCGCCTGAACCTCGGCGGGCAAGGCGTCGCGCAGTTTGTTGGCTTCCTGCACCCACAGCACCATCGAGGGCGGCGAATCCGCGATCACGATCGAGCGCATGCCCTTGGGCCGCCGGACCGCATGCTCCGCGCCCAGCATCCCACCCCAGGACTGGCCGATCACATGATAGGAAGTGGCCATGCCGAGATGGGCCAGGAGGTTGTCCAGTTCGTCGAGGAAGAGCTGGACGGTCCAGAAATCGGCGCCCTTCTCCGGCAGATGGGTCGAGAGGCCGCAGCCCAGCTGGTCGTAATGCACGACCGCCCGGCCGCGTTCGGCCAGGCGCTTGAAGCTGTCGGTGTAGTTATGGGCGGCGCCGGGGCCACCGTGAAGGATGACCACGGGCGGCTTGCCGCTCTTGAGATCGCCGGTCACCCGGTACCAGGTCTGATATCCGCGGAAGTCCGCGCGGCCTTCGCGAGCCGGAACCGTCATGTTCGTTCCTGTCGTTCGGAGCCGCTCGCAACCAGAACGCGCTCCGCCGTCTCCCAGATCAGGGAAAACCGATCGCAAGCTTCGATGAGATTACGAAGGCGCGGTCCCTGTATTGCCGCGTTGTTGTTGGGGGATGTTCCCCGATCCCCCTCGACCGGTCAACTGCCCGGAAGATGGAGGCCGGGCCGATCAACCCTTCATGAACGAAACCGGCGGTGGAACCTCATTGGTTCGGACCGGTTTCAAGGACCGGTCGTGGCAATCTTGGGTCCTTGCCGGCCGGCCGTTGCCCTGGGCCGGACCGGGACGATAGGGTGCCGGAACCTTCGGAAGAACTGGCATTGCCGCTCCGAACGAGCACGGGGACAACCCAGATGATGCCATCGCCGGAAGAGACGGTTCGCGGGCTCTATGAGCGCCTGCTGGAACGATGGAACGAGCGCGATGCCCGCGGCATGGCGGGCCTGTTCGCGATCGAAGGCAATCTGGTCGGTTTCGACGGCAGTTCCGTCAACGGGCGGATGCCGATCGAAGACCATCTGGGTCCGATCTTCCGCGATCATCCCACGCCGCGCTTCGTGGCCAAGGTCCGCGAGATCCGGTGCCTGGCGCCGAAGGTCATGCTGCTGCGCGCCGCAGCGGCCATGGTCGCGCCCGGCGCCGGCGACATCAACCCGGCCTTGAACGCCATCCAATCGCTCGTCGCCGTGCGCCGCGACGGCAATTGGCAGGTCCAGCTCTTCCAGAATACGCCGGCGGCCTTCCACGGCCGGATGGCGGAAGCCGAAGCCCTGTCGGAAGAATTGCGGAGTGCAGCCAAAGCCGTGGTCGGCGACTGATCGTTCGCTTCAGCGGGCGGTACCGGCGAAGGCGGGCCCCAGCGGCATGAGCCGCAAGCCCGGGCGCAGATGTTTGTAGGGCAGCTGCAGATGATCGGCCGGATTGGATCCGGGCGAGGCCACCACCAGAATTTCCTCGGCGATTGCCTGGAAGTCCGCCCTGAAATGCACCGAGCTTTTGAGCGCCAGGATCTTCTGGCGCTCCGGCTCGATCCCGACATGACGGAACATGGAGCGGTCGGCCGCCTGCTGCTTGCGGCTCGATACCACGACGCGCACGCCTTCATGCTCGAGCAAGGCCATGGGCCCGAGCTGCATCCGCGAGCCGAGATAGAACGGTCCGGTCGCGGTGAAGCTGCCGCTGCCGAGGCGCTCCACCTTGAAACGGCCGCGATAGGGCGTGAGGCCGGCGAGCCCCGACTTGTTGCCCAGGCCGATCTCGATCGTCGCCCCCTCGCCCGCTTCATGCGCGTGAGCGGCACTCTCTGGATCGCAGACCAATCCGACGACCGCGCCCTTGGCATGGGCATGCACCAGGGCCGCGAAGACGCCCATCGTGTCGGAGTTCGTGCCGGCACCGGGATTGTCTTGCGTGTCGGCGAGGATGACGGGCTTGGCGGCGCGCGCCTCGCGCACCATGGCTTCGGCCACGGCTTCGTCGGGCTTCCAGAGGCGGCCGGCGAAGGCCGGCTCGCTCTTCTCCACCAGCTGCTCCAGCAGGTCCGCCGCACGGTCGGCCGCGGCCTGGGTCGTCGCCTGTGCGATCACCGCAGGGCCGCATTCGCGGATATCCGCCGGCGGAAAGCCGGGCGTGAAGGACATCGACAGGATGCCGGGCTCGCGCTCGAGCTCCTCGAGCCGGCGATAGATCGAGGCCGCCGGCTCGATCAGGGTGCATTGCCAGGTCAGCGGGATGAGGAACGGCGCCTTGCGCAGCGCCCCGAAACAGGGCGTGCCGCCGATGAGGCGGTCCAGCAGCCCTGCCGCCCGCGCGCCCGTCTCCGCCATGTCGACATGCGGATAGGTGCGGAAGGCCACCAGCGCCGTGGCATGGCGCACCATCGATTCCGTCACGTTGGCATGGAGATCGAGCCCGACCACGATCGGCAGCGTCTCGCCGACCAGAGCGCGGATCCGCCGCAACAGCTCGCCTTCGCCATCCTCGTGATGCTCGGCGACCATGGCGCCATGCAGATCGAGATAAAGACCGTCGAGCGGCAGCGCCTGCCTGATGTCGTCGAGCAGCATGCCGGCGATACGCTCATAGGCCTCGCGCTCGACATGGGCCAGCGGCGTCGCCGAGCACCAGGTCAACGGCACCAGCTCATGGCCCAGCCCCAGCGTCGCCTCGACGAAACCGGCGGCCGGAAGATTGATGCCCTTGACCGCCTCGACCATGGCGGGTCCGCGCACCAGCGCCGGCCAGCCATCGGCCATGGCGAAATGCTCGAAGCGCGCCTTCGTCGGAGCAAAGGTGTTGGTTTCGTGAACGAAGCCGCCGATCGCGAGCCGCGCCATCAGATCGATCCCTCGTTCATCATCCGCGTATTTCGATCAACACGTCGGGCAGGCGGTTGGGGTTGTCCGTCTCGGCGGGCATATGGCGTGCGAGCTGGCCGCCGAGGATCTCGATCGTCGCGAGGAATCCGTCCGCCACCCGCCCCTGCTTGACCTGCTCCGCGAAGGCCGCGACCGCCTTGCTCCAGACGCCGACCGTGACCCGCTCATGGATGCCGCGGTCGGCAATGACCTCGACATAGCGCTCGGCGGCCGAGACGAAGAGAAGGATGCCGGCGCGTTCGGGCGTGTCGGCCAGCCCCAGATTGACGAATTGCTCGCGGGCGAGGCGCTCGGCGTGAAGCCGCTGGATCGAGTCCGGCACCAGCGCCATCAGCACCGGACGCCAGCGCAGCAGCAGCAGGAGGACCAGGAAGGTGACGACCTGGATCACGTAGAGCGGCAGGAACTTGGTCGTCGCATCCAAGGCCCACAACACCGGCGCGACCGTGAAAGCGCCGGCCACGGCATAAAGCAGCGAGACAAAGAGATAGGAATCGGCCCGATCCGCCACGACCGTCACCAATTCTCCACTGGTGCGGGCCTCGACCACGCGGATCGCCGCTTCGATGCGGTCGCGTTCGGCCTGGCTCAGAACGGACATGGGAGCACCTCAATCACGGGGGTCACCAGCGCCCCGAGGAGCCACCGCCCCCGAACGAGCCGCCCCCGAACGAGAAGCCCGAACCGGACGAGCTGAAGGAGCTGGAAGAACCGAAAGAGCTGCTGGAGGTCCAGCCCCGACCGGTCGTGCCTCTGCCCTTCTTCCCGAACCGTATCGCCAGAATCACGATCGCCAGCCAGAAGGAAATGAAGGCGACCGGGACGATCCAGAAGGGAAAGAAGAAATCATTCTCCTGTCGCATCTGCTCCTGCAGCTTGGTCTGAAGCTCGGCGTTGTCGCCGCCGGACCATTGGCTCGGCGCATAGTCGCCATTGAGCGCCTTCAGGAGGCTGTCGGTGCCTGCGACGATTCCCTGATCCATATGGCCGGCCCGAAAGGCCGGCAGGATATCGGTCTGGATGATGCTGGCGGTGATGGCGTCCGTGAGCACGCCTTCGAGCCCATAGCCGACCTCGATGCGCACCTCGCGCTCGTTCGGCGCGACGATCAGCATCGCCCCGTTGTTCTTACCGACCTGGCCGATGCCCCAATGCCGGCCCAGTCCGACCCCATACTCCTCGATCTCGAGCCCCTGCAGCGAATTGACCGTGACGACCACGAGCTGCGTTCCGGAAGGCGTCTCGATCTGCGTCAGCTTGGAGTCGAGTTCGGCGCGCTGCTGCTGCGACAGCAGTCCCGCCTCGTCCACGACCCGACCCGTCAATTCCGGCCATTTGGGTTCTGCCGCCGAGACACTTTGCGATGCGAGCATCGCCGCCAGCAGCAACGCCGGCCACAAGCCCCGCCAGAGCGCGATCGCCATCCGCGCGCGCATCAATTGCCCGATCCGCTGCCGCTGGAACCGGTGGTGCCGGTGCCGAAATCGACCTTGGGCGCGTTGATGACGTCGGCCGCGACGGTGAAGTTCTCCATCGGCTGGGCGTCGGGATAGAGCAGCGCCTTCCACCAGCGCCCCGGGATCGTCTTGAGCTCGGTGTTATAGACGCGCACCGCCTCGATATAGTCGCGGCGCGCCACGGCGATCCGGTTCTCGGTGCCTTCGAGCTGCGACTGCAGCGTCAGGAAATTCTGATTGGCCTTGAGGTCGGGATAGGCCTCGACCACGACCATCAACTTCGACAATGCCCCGGTCAGGGCCGCCTGGTTCTCCTGGAAGGCCTTGAAGGCGTCGGGATTGGTCAGGATGTCGGCGGGGATCTGGGTCTGCGTGACCTTGCTGCGGGCCTCGACGATGGCCTGGAGCGTGTCGCTCTCATGGGCCGCATAGCCCTTCACCGTCTCGACCAGGTTCGGCACCAGATCGGCGCGGCGCTGATACTGGTTCAGCACCTGGCTCCAGGCGGCCTTGGCCTGTTCCTCATAGGTCGGGATCGAATTGACGCCGCAGCCCGCCAACAGGAACAGCGGCAGCAGCGCCAGGAGACCCAGCGACAGACGCCATCGGGCGGGCGCCCTCTGGTGGTGAAGGATTTCAGTCATTGGAATCAGCCTCCTGTTGGCCGCAATTTGGCCCGCCGCGTCTCGCCATGCAAGGTCCAGAACCCGTGCAGGAGGATCGCGCCGACGATGACGGCGCCGCCGATCAGGGTCGACCGTCCCGGAACCTCGCCCGCACCGATCCAGGCAAGCAATGGCGCAAAGATCAGAGACAGCCGCGTGGTGAGCGCGGCCTCCGCCGCCGGCAGATGCCGCACCCCCATCGCCAGCAGCACATATTGAAAGCCCAGTTGAAAGATCCCGAGGGCCGCACAGATCGCGAGGTCATGCGCCGAGAGGGAGAAATCGGCGATCCAGGGCGCGGCCAGCGCGGCCGTCAAGAAGCCGGCGACAACGAACGAAGGCAGCATGTCGATCGTCCGCGCGCGCCGCATCAGCACATACATGGCCGCCGCCGACAGCGACGCCCCCAAGGCAAGCCCGTCGCCCATCAGGTTGCCGCCGGTCAGGTCTTCCGCTGTCATCAGGAAGACGCCGACCAGCGCCAGGAGGATCGCCAGCCAGGTCGCCGGCGACATGCGCTCGCGCAGGGCGAACCAGCCGAGCAGGCCGGTCAGGAGCGGCGTCAAGCCGTTGAGAAAGGTGGTCCGCGCAACGGTGGTCAGAAACAGCGCGAAGATGAAGGAGATGGTCGAGAGCGAAAAGACCAGGGCGCAGAGCAGGCCGTTGAGATTGACGCTGCGCATCGCCTCGATCATCCGGCCCTTGCGCGTGACGGCGATCCAGACGATGACGGTGAGCGCAAAGAAGAGCGAACGATAGAAGATCGTGCGCCAGGCCGCCGGTTCGTCGAGCCAGCGCAGAAGCATCCCCGCGGTGGCCGTGAAACCGGTCGCCGTCGCCAGAAGAAGAAACCCCAGCGAACGGTTCTGCTCCTGCATGACCGTCCCTGGGGTTCCTGTCGTCGTCCAACGGCTCCGATCCGGAGCCGAACCGGTCAGATATCGGCGAAGCTGTGGGTTTCGGCCTTGCCGCCGGGATGACAGACGGCGCCCTTCTCAGCGTCGCCCACGGTCTGGGCGTAACGCCAGATGGCGCCCGACTGATAGTCGTGGCGGCGCGGCTTCCAGCTTTTCCTGCGCTCCGCCAGCTCGGCGTCGCTGAGGTTGACGCTGAGGGTGCCGGCCGCGGCATCGATGGTGATGATGTCGCCGTCCTTGATCAGGCCGATCGGCCCACCGACCGCGGCCTCGGGGCCGACATGCCCGATGCAGAAGCCGCGCGTGGCGCCGGAGAAGCGGCCGTCGGTGATGAGTGCCAGCTTGTCGCCCATGCCCTGGCCATAGAGTGCCGCCGTGGTCGCCAGCATCTCGCGCATGCCGGGGCCGCCGCGCGGCCCCTCATAGCGGATGACCAGCACCTCGCCTTCCTTGTAGCGGCGCTCCTGCACCGCCTTGAAGCAATCCTCCTCGCAATCGAAGCAGTGGGCTGGCCCTGAGAACTGCTGCTTCTTCATGCCGGCGACCTTCACGATGGCACCCTGCGGCGCCAGATTGCCCCGCAATCCCACCACGCCGCCGGTCGGGGAGAGCGGCTTCGAGGTCCGCAGGATCACGTCCTGGTTCTCGGGGAACTCGACCGAGGCCAGGTTCTCCGCGACGGTCTTGCCGGTGACGGTGATGCAATCGCCATGGAGGAAGCCGCCTTCGAGCAGCGCCTTCATCAGCACCGGCACGCCGCCGACCTCGAACATGTCCTTGGCGACATAACGTCCGCCCGGCTTCAGGTCGGCGATATAGGGCGTCTTGCGGAAGATCGCGCAGACATCGTGGAGATCGAACTCGATCCCCGCCTCATGCGCGATCGCCGGCAGATGCAGGCCGGCATTGGTCGAGCCGCCCGAGGCCGCCACCACCATCGCCGCATTCTCGAGCGCTTCGCGCGTGACGATGTCGCGCGGACGGAGCTGGCTCTTGATCAGCTTCATGACTTCCTGGCCGGACGCCTCGGCATAGGCGTCGCGGGAGTCATAGGGTGCCGGCGCGCCGGCCGAACCCGGAATGGCGAGGCCGATCGCTTCGGACACGCAGGCCATGGTGTTGGCGGTGAACTGGCCGCCGCAGGAGCCGGCCGAGGGACAGGCGACGCATTCGAGCTCATGCAGCTCGGCGTCGTCGATCTTGTGCGCGGCATGGGCGCCCACCGCCTCGAACACGTCCTGCACCGTCACATCCTTGCCGCGGAAGCGGCCGGGCAGGATCGAGCCGCCATACATGAAGACCGAGGGGACGTTGAGGCGGACCATCGCCATCATCAGGCCGGGCAGCGACTTGTCGCAGCCCGCCAGGCCGACCAGCGCGTCGTAGCAATGGCCGCGCATGGTGAGCTCCACCGAATCCGCGATCACCTCGCGGCTCACCAGCGACGACTTCATGCCGGCATGGCCCATGGCGATGCCGTCGGTGACCGTGATGGTGGTGAATTCGCGCGGCGTGCCGCCGGCGGCCTTCACGCCCTTCTTCACCGCCTGCGCCTGGCGCATCAGCGAAATGTTGCAGGGCGCCGCCTCGTTCCAGGTGGTCGCCACGCCGACGAAGGGCTGGGCGATCTCGGCCTCGGTCATGCCCATCGCGTAGTAATAGGAACGGTGGGGGGCGCTCTGGGGGCCGACGGAGACGTAACGGCTGGGCAGCTTGCTCTTATCGAATGTCGCGGTCATGGCAGGCCTTCGCTCTGGTGAACCTTGCTCTCTCAAGGACTTGCGAGCGTCACCTTACCGGCGCCCCCGGGGGCTCGCCAGCCCCTAAAGCCCGCAAGCCTGCCCTGCGTCCGGAACGGGTCAGGGGACGGGTGCGGGCCGCTGTGCCAGCATAGGGTGGGGCCAGGGCGTCGGACGCGGAGGCTGCAGGGAGGCCGAGGGCGGCGACAGGTCCTGGACCAGCAGGATGCGCATGGACGGCGTCTCGTCGGTGATCAGGAAATGGAAATCGGCCGAGGCGCCGGGCGGCACGAATCCGTCTTCGAAGGTGAGGCCGTCATAGGGTTCGTCGATCGCACGGATCTGGCCGAAGTTGCTGGATGTCACCGTTCGGCCCGCCGCCCCCTGACCGAAGGACAGCCCGTCGCCATAAGGGCTCGAGCGCTCCTCGGTCTCGCGCAGCTCCATCCGGAAATCATGCCAGGCTTGGTTGCTCAGGTTTCGGACGATCTTGGTCATGGCGAAGCCGGTCAGATGCTGGGTTGCGCAGCGATTGCCGAAGGTCGACCGCAGGCCGGTGATCTGCAGGATCGCCGGGCCCTGGCTGCCGATCTCCTCCACCACGACGAAGGGATCCTCGAGACGCCCGGTGCCGGTGACGGCGATGAGCCGGAATCCGCCCAGCTCGTCGCTGAAGGTCAAACCCTCGACGGTAAAGGAGGCCGCCCCGGCCGGCAGAATGGGCGCCAGGATCAGGAAGACCAGCGAAAGTCCGATCAGCCCCCGCATGGCGCCATCATCGGGCCGCCCTTTCGTCACGTAAAGCTCCACCGAAAGAGTGGGTCTCCTGCCCTTGACCCTGCCCGAACCGGACCGTTAGCCTCCCCCGCCCTTCCCTCGTTCCATGAGCTTCTCTTCATGAACCCGCCTTCCCTCGACCTGGATTTCGTGCGGCGCCAGTTTCCGCCGCTCGCCAATGGCTGGATCATGCTGGAGAACGCGGGCGGCTCCTACGTGCCGCAGAGCGTGATCGATCGCGTCACCAGCTATATGAGCGAGGTCCAGATCCAGCCGAGCTGGGATTTCGGCCCCTCGGCGGACGCGGCCGCGCGCATCGCCACCGGGCGGCGGCTGATGGCCGAGATGATCAATGCCGAGCCGGAGGAAGTCTCCATCGGTCCCTCGACCTCGCTCAATGTCTATTTGCTGATGCAGTCGATCCGGAGCTGGTTCAAGCCGGGCGACGAGGTCGTCGTCACCAACCAGGACCACGAGGCCAATATCGGCGCCTGGCGCCGCCTCGCCGAGGACGGCGTCGTGATCCGCGAGTGGCAGATCGATCCGGTCACCGGCGAGCTCGAGGAGGCGGCGCTGGAGCGGCTGCTGAATCCGCGCACGCGCCTCGTCTGCTTCACCCATTGCTCCAACATCGTCGCCACGATCCACGATGTACAGCACCTCGCCAGGCGCATCCACCAAGCCGGCGCGCTGGTGATGGTCGACGGCGTCGCCTGCGCGCCGCACCGCCATATCGACGTCAAGGCGCTCGATGTCGATTTCTACGCCTTCAGCCTCTACAAGGTGTTCGGACCGCATCAAGGGCTGCTCTACGGCAAGCGCGAGCATCTGCTGAAGGCGCGTGGGCAGAATCACTTCTTCATCGAGGAAAACGACATCCCGCTGAAGCTGCTGCCGGGCGGCGTGAACCACGAATTCACCGCCGGCCTGACGGGCATCGCCGACTATATCGACGGACTCTATTCGCATCACTTCAAGGCGCCGGAGAACAGCTTTCTCAGCCGCACGAAGCGCGTGTTCGAGCTGATCGGCGCGCATGAGGAAGCGCTGGCCAACCAGGCACTCGATTTCCTGCGCGCGCGAAAGAAGGTGCGGATCATCGGCCAGACGCGGGCCGCCGGCCGACGCGCGCCGACGGTGTCGTTCACCGTCCAGGGGATGAGCTCCCGCAAGATCGCCGAGGCGCTCAACGCCCAGAAGATCGCCATCGGCTATGGCGATTTCTACGCCAAGCGCTGCATCGATGCGCTCGGCACCGCACCCCAGGACGGCGTCGTGCGCATCGGCCTCGCCCACTACAATGGGGCGGAGGAACTCGACCGCGCACTCACGGCGCTGGATCAGGTTATCGCGAAGGGGTGATGGATTTTCTTTCCTCCCCTTCACGCAGTGAGGGGGAGGGTTACGCAGGCTTAGTCGGAGCGCAGCGGAGACTTAGCCGGAGCTGGGAGAGGGTGTGTGCGCAAGAGGGGCCCACCTCTCCCAGCTTCGGGTAAGCGCAAGCTGCGCTTGCGCCAACCCTTCGCATCCCTCTCCCCCCGCTACGCGGGCGGAGAGGAAGGATTAGATCAAAGCCCCGCCAGCCGCTCCAGCGCGCTCTTGAGCTGGCGCTGCGACTGTTTCCCGTCCGCCAGGCGCTCATGCTGCTGGTCGATGACCTCGGGTGGGGCCTTGGCAACGAAGTCGGCGTTGCCGAGTTTCTTCTCGATCTTGACGATCTCGCCTTCGACCTTGCCGAGCTCCTTGGTCAGGCGCGCCTTCTCCTTGGCGACGTCGATCAGGTCGGCCACCGGCAGGATGAAGACTGCTTCCTCGAGCGGGATCTGAACGGCGCCCTCGGGCGGGGCTCCGGCAAGGGAATCGATCTGGCTCAGGCGCGCGAGTCGCCGGATCAGGTCGCCATAGGTGGCGAGGCGCTTCTGCGTCGCTTCGCCCGCCCCCTGCACCAGCATCGGTGGCTGGCCCGACGGTGCCAGATTCATCTCGGCGCGCACCGTGCGGATCTCCGAGATCAGGCGGACCACCCAATCGAGCTCGGCCATCGCCTCGGGATCGCCCATGCCGGCGGGATAGTCCGGCCAGTTGGCGCGGATCAGCTCGCCATTGCCGCCGAGCTGCCCCCAGATTTCCTCGGTGATGAACGGCATCAGCGGATGCAGCAGATGGCAGATTTGCCCCAGCACCCAGGCGGCGGTCGCCCGCGTCTCGGCCGTCGCCGCCTCGTCGCCGCCGCCGAAGATCGGCTTGGCGAATTCGAGATACCAGTCGCAGAACTGGCCCCAGGTGAATTGATAGAGGCTGCTGGCAGCATCGTTGAAGCGATAGCCCGCGATCGCCGTCTCGAACTCCTGCTTCGCCAGGGCCAGCCGGCCGAGGATCCAGCGATTGACCTTCTGCTTTGCGGCAACCGGCCGGAAGGAGAGATCGAGCTGGGCGCCGTTCATCTGGCAGAAGCGCGTGGCGTTCCAGAGCTTGGTCGCGAAATTGCGATAGCCCTCGACGCGCGATTCCGCGAGCTTGACGTCGCGGCCCGGGGCTGCCAGCGCCGACAGCGTGAAGCGCAGCGCGTCGCAGCCATATTTGTCGATCAGCTCGAGGGGATCGATGATGTTCCCCTTCGACTTGGACATCTTCTGCCCGTGCTGATCGCGCACCAGCGCATGGATGTAGACGGTGCGGAACGGCACATCCTTCATGAAATGCAGACCCAGCATCATCATCCTGGCAACCCAGAAGAAGATGATGTCGAAGCCGGTCACCAGCACGTCGCCAGGGTAATAGCGCTTAAGCTCCGGCGTCTGGTCGGGCCAGCCGAGGGTCGAGAACGGCCAGAGTCCCGAGGAGAACCAGGTGTCGAGGACATCCTCGTCGCGCTTGAGCGGCACGACCTTGCCGTAGAACGCCTTGGCCTCGGCCATGGCGGTCGCCTCGTCCTCGGCGACGAACACCTTGCCGTCCGGTCCATACCAGGCCGGGATCTGATGGCCCCACCAGATCTGGCGCGAGACGCACCAGGGCTGGATGTTGCGCATCCATTCGTAATAGGTCTTGGTCCATTGCTCGGGCACGAATTTGGTGCGGCCCTGCTCGACCGCCTCGATCGCGGGCTTGGCGAGCGTGGCCGCGTCGACATACCACTGGTCGGTCAGCCAGGGCTCGATGACGACGCCGGAGCGGTCGCCATAGGGGATCGTCATCACCCGGTCCTCGATCTTCTCGAGCAGCCCCATGGCCTCGAGCTCCGCGACGACTTTCTTGCGCGCCTCATAGCGATCGAGGCCGCGATAGGCTTCCGGGACGCTCTCGTTCAGACGAGCATCGGCGTCGAAGATGTTGATGCGCTCGAGATCGTGGCGCCGTCCCACCTCGAAATCGTTGAAGTCATGGGCCGGCGTGATCTTGACGGCACCGCTGCCCGTCTCGGGATCGGCATAGAGATCGGCGACGATCCTGAGCTTGCGCCCGACAAGGGGCAGGATCGCGTGCTTGCCGATCAGATCCTGGTAGCGCGGGTCGTCCGGATGCACCGCGACACCGCTGTCGCCCAGCATGGTCTCGGGGCGCGTGGTCGCCACCACGATGAAGCGCCCCTCCTCGCCCTCGATCGGATATTTGAAATGCCAGAGATGGCCTTTGATCTCGCGCTGCTCGACCTCGAGATCCGAGATCGCGG
This sequence comes from Hypericibacter terrae, assembly GCF_008728855.1. Classification (GTDB taxonomy): domain Bacteria; phylum Pseudomonadota; class Alphaproteobacteria; order Dongiales; family Dongiaceae; genus Hypericibacter; species Hypericibacter terrae. Next base: position 2,951,100 of record NZ_CP042906.1, read on the forward strand.
TGTGCAGCTTCGGGTCCCAATTGACCAGCCGCTTGTCGCGGTACATCAGGCCCTGGCGATAGAGCTCGACGAACACCTTCCGCACCGCGCGGTTGAGGCCCTCGTCCATGGTGAAGCGCTCCTTCGCCCAGTCGGGCGAGGCGCCGAGCCGGCGCAGTTGGCGGGTGATGGTGCCGCCGGATTCCGCCTTCCACTCCCAGACCCGCTTGATGAATTCCTCGCGGCCGAGATCGCTGCGGTGGAGCCCTTGCGCCTCGAGCTGGCGCTCGACCACCATCTGGGTCGCGATGCCGGCATGGTCGGTCCCCGGCTGCCAGAGTGCATCGCGCCCGCGCATCCGCTCATAGCGGATCAGCACGTCCTGCAGGGTGAAAGTCAGCGCGTGGCCCATATGCAGGCTGCCGGTCACGTTCGGCGGCGGCATCATGATCGTATAGGGCTTCGCGTTCGAATTGGTGTCCGCGGCGAAGGCCCCCTCGGCTTCCCAACGGGCGTAATGCTTGGCCTCGACCTCGGCGGGATTGAAGGTCTTCTCGAGCATCGTCGGGGGCTTTCCTAAGCTCTCAAGGGTCTGCGGGTCGTGGGCTGGCGGTTCGGGAACGAACGCAGGGGATTAGCCTTGGCAAGGGGTCGGACGCAACCCCTCGCGGGGACGCGCAGGGCGTTCGCGCCAGCTGGCGGCGGGGTTGACGGGATGGGTCCGGGACGGGCCCTGAGGCCCGCCGGGGCCGGTGCTAGCTGCGGCGGCCGAGAGACCGCTCGACCAGCCCTGCGATCTCTTCCCGGACGATCCGTTCGACCAGGCCCGGCAGGTTCGCATCCATCCACTCGCGCAGATGGACCTCAAGCCGTTCGCGCATGATCTGATCGACCATGCGGCGGCCTTCCTCGGTGAAGCCGCGCCCGGGCTGGACCACCTGGGCCAGCACCGAGAGAGCCGCCGACGAGGCGATCTCGGTGGCCTCGGACATGAGGCGGCTGCTGCCTGTCGTCGACGGCTGGGGCCGTGGCGGCGCTGGCGGCGACGCCACGGAGATTTCGAGGGGCTCGAGGTTGTTTTGCACGTCGGGCTCAGGCTCCGGTTCTGGTTCGGCCTGGATCTCGATTTGGGCCTCGGATTCGGGCTCCGGCGCGGGTTCTGGTTCATGCAGGGGCTCGGGCTCGAGCTCCGGTTCGGGGACAGGCGCCAGGGCCGCCCGCACAGGCGGGGGAACGGGCGCGGCGGGCGGGACCGCCGCCGCGGGGATCGGCGCCGGCTCGGGCACGGGTGCGAGGGCTGCAGGCGGCGCGGCGGGCATCGGCTCGGGATCGGGCTCGGGCTCGGGCAGGGTCGGCGCGGCAACCTCCTCCACCAGTTCCAGCGGTTCGGGCTCGACGGCCTCCTCGGACGCGATCTCGGTCAGTTCCAGGACATCATCAGGATCGGGGGCCGGCTCGGCGGCTGGCGGGACCGCGCGCAGCGTCACCGGTGGCACTTGCGGCGCCTCGGCAGCCGGGGCCGGAGCCGCCAGTGTTTCGGGCGTTCCGTCCGGCGCGCGCTTACCATCCTCCGAGATGATGCGGCGGATCGAGGAGAGGATCTCCTCCATCGTCGGTTCTTGCGCGCCGCGCGCCTGGCTCATGGTTTTGCTCCTGACCGCGCGTGATTGCGCGGGATCACCTAGTCTTCAACCGTAAACAGTTAATTTACCATAAAACGTGCCGGGGCTCAGGCAAAGCGGGATCGGCGCTTCCCCTGAAGATGGGAGCGCTTTCAGGCCTTTGACCGAGTCGGAACGCGCCTCCCGAGTCGCCGTCGTCCAAGACGTCCGAAACCGGTCAGAACACGAAGCTGGGGGCCTTGGCGAAACCCGGCAAGGACGGCACGGAGCAGTCGAAAACCACCCGTTGCGAAAGCCCCGCCTCGGTTCGCGTCGCCAGAATGGCCCGGCCGGGACCGTCGGCCTGCAGGACCGCCACCAGGCGGCCGCCCACAGCGAGCTGGCCGACGATGGAGTCGGGGATCTGCTGGACGGCGCCGTCGAACAGGATGACGTCGTAGGGCGCCTTCGCCGGGTACCCGGCCGTCAGGGGTGCCCGGGCCAGGTTCACATTGCTGGCGCCAAGATCGACCAGAAGCTCCTGGGCCTTCTGCGCCAGCGCCGCATCGCTCTCGACCGCCACGACGCTGTTGGCGATACGGGCCAGCACGGCCGCCGAATAGCCATTGCCGCAGCCGATCACCATCGCCTGATCGCTCGCCTTCACCTCGGCGAGATGGAGCAGACGGCCCAGCACCATCGGCTCCATGAGATAGCGGCCCGGCGCGATCTGCAGGTCTTCGTCGAGATAGGCGATGCTCTTGAGCGCGCGCGGCACGAACAGCTCGCGCGGCACCTCGCCCATGGCATCGAGCACGGCATCGTCGGTGATCTTGTTGGTGCGCAGCTGGCTTTCCACCATGCGCCGGCGCAGGGCCGAGTAATCCATGAAATCCCTCTCCTGGCCTTCCCAGCGCCGCGGCGGACCCTTTCCGGGCAGGTCCCCCGCAGGCTCGAGGCCCAGCGGATATACAATGACGGCCGGTCCTTAGACAATCCGCCTGGAAAGCCCTTGAGCGCAAAGGCCGATCCCGCGCCTTGACCCTGTCCCGGGCCGCCGCTTATACATCGCGCTCCGCCGGTGGCCGCCCTCTTCGATGGCGCCTCCGGACGCCCTCCGGCCCGGTGGCAGAGTGGCTATGCAGAGGACTGCAAATCCTCGTACATCGGTTCGATTCCGGTCCGGGCCTCCACATACTAGACTAAAGCCGGCAGCGGTCCGGAAGGGGTGGCTGGGCAGATGGGGGCGGCCTTGTCACCTGAAGCGGCGAATCCCGGTTCCGCTCGCCCCTGGGCCGAGGTGACCGACCCCGAGCTGATCGTCGCCAATCTGCACCGCAATTATACCGGCGTGTCGACCACGATCGGCGCCCTGCTGCCGCTGCAGGCGGCGCGTCATCGGCTGTGGCTGATGGGACGTCCCCTGCCCGGCGGCCCATCAGCCCATTCCCTGGCCGCGGCCCTGGCCGTCTCGCGCCGTCCTCCGGCGGGGCGGCCTTTCCGCATCTGGCATGTGCGACGCAATGTGGAGCTTCAGGTCGCCTGGCTGGCGCGCGACCTGCTCCGTCTGCCGATCCGGATCGTCTTCACCTCGGTCGCGCTCCATACGCACTCCTTCTGGCCGCGCTTCCTGATCGCGCGCGCGGATGCGGTCATCGCCACCTCGATGCGTGCGGCGAGCCTGCGACCCAACGTGGCCGGCATCGTGCCCCACGGCGTCGACACCGGTTATTTCCATCCGCCGGCGGATCGCGGGCAGGAATGGGCGCAGGCCCGGCTGCCCGGCCGCTATGGCATCGGCATCTTCGGACGCGTCCGCCGCGGGAAGGGGACCGACCTCTTCGTCGAGGCCCTGTTGCGGCTGCTCCCCCGCTACCCGGACTTCACCGCCGTCATCATCGGGCCTTGCAAGATCAGGAACCGGTCCTTTCAGGCCACCCTCATCAAGCGCATCGCGGCGGCCAATCTTTCCGATCGCATTCGTTTTCTCGGCGAGATCGAATGGGCCGAGGTTGCGGCGTGGTATCGCCGCTTGTCGATCGTCGTGGCCGCGGCACGATACGAGCCCTTCGGCGTCACGATCCTGGAAGCGATGGCATCGGGTGCCGCGGTGGTGGCCACGCGTACCGGCAATTACGAGGCGATGATCGAGGAAGGCCAGAACGGTTTCCTGGCCAAGCCCGGGAATATCGAGGAGCTGGTCGCATCGTTGGAAAGGGTGATGTCGCAACCGCAGCGCATGCAGGCCATGGGCGTCGCCGGGCGGCAGAGAGCGACCGCGATGTTCGGGGTGGAAACCGAAGCGGAAGGAATCTCCAAGGTCTACGAGACGCTCTGGCAAGGCGGCGGCCGATGAAGGCCGCAGAGCCTGGCCCTGTCGGCTTTTTGCGCTCGCTGGCAGCATTCGACGCGAAGGCCATGGAGCGCCTGGCGCCCACCTCGCTCACGCTCGTCCTTCTCTATGCCGGCTGCCTCGCGATCGGGAACAGCCCGGGAAATGTGCTGCTGGGGATCCTGGCGATTTCGGCCTTGCCGATCGTCGCCCTGCGTCCGGAGCTGCGCCGCAGCCCGATCCTGCTTCTCTCCCTTCTCCTCCTCCTCTATCTGCTGGCGATGGCGATCCGGGCCGACCTGCAGGGCGTCCCGGGCCGGCATCTCCGGGCGATCGACAATTTCGCCTTCTTCGCCTTTGCGCCCTTCGTCGCGGTTCATGTGGCGATTGCCTTGCGCTTCCGCATGCGCTTCGAACGGCTCTGTCTGCTGACGGCCGCCCTCTTCGTCGCGGGCTCGTCGGCAAGGCTGTTCTGGAATGCCGATTGGGCGGCCGGCCTGTTGCTGTTCGGGGAGTATGAGTGGGGTGCGGGCGGCAGCAATCGGAACTACCTCTCGATCGAGGCCGGGCTGGCGCTGCTGGCCGGCGGATCGCTGCTGGTGCTGGCCGTCGCGACCCGGCGCTGGCGGCCGTCGCTCCGTCTCATCGGCGGCGGCCTTCTCGCCACCGTGTGCGCGCTGGATTTCCTGGCACTCGTCGAGATGAAGAGCCGGACGAACTGGATCGCCGCGGCCATCGCCGGCCTGGTCTGGCTGCTCACGCTGTTCATCGGGTCGCTTCGCCGCGGCGGGACGCGGCAGACGGCTTTATGGAGTGCCGCGCTGGCGGTGGTCGTCCTCGCCGCTGCCGGTCTCGCCGGCTTCTCGAGCCAGATCGCGTCCCGCCTCTCGGACAATGGCGGCGTGACCGCGAATGCCGAATTGTTCGCCGGAATCGTGACCGGCAAGGTCGACCGATCCTCGATCGACTTCGAGGCGTACGATCCCCGCCTCTATCTCTTCGTCACGGCCCGCGAGTTGATCGCCGCGAAGCCTTTGTTCGGATGGGGGCCCGATATCGGGCCCCTGGTGAAGGCGCATGTCGGCGTCAAACCCTTGCAGGGAAAGACGCAGTTTCACGACGCCTATCTCGAATCCCTGGTTGGGCTGGGAATCGTCGGCACGGGCCTGATCGCCTGTCATCTGGCGGCGGTCGCCTTCGCCTGCCGGCGGCGAACCGCCGCGCCGCTCGATCCCGAGCTGGGCAGCGTGCTGGCAGCCCTGCTCGCGAGCAGCCTCACCTATGTCGCCGTCGTCGCCATCGCGGAGAGCGCGAACCGGATGGAGATCATCACGCAGGGGCTCGTCCTGGTCTTCGCGTTGATGCTCGGGCGCGGAAGCGTCGGTCAGGCCATCGGACGCCCGGCCGACCCCCCCGCCAGCCCTCAGTAACCCTGGACCTTCCGATATTGCTGCGGCAACTCGTCGAGCACGCCGCGAACGAAGCCGACACCGCGTCCCGCCATGCGGGTCGCACCGATGACGAGCTGGGCACCGGCGGTACGGTTCGCCAAGGCGACGAGCATCCCCGCCGGGAACAGGACGACCGCCCCCATCGCCGAGACCGCGCCCCCGATGACGGCCCTGATCAGGGCCTGACCGAAGCGGCCTGCGCTCCGACGCTGATAGCTGCGCACCATGCCGGAATGCATGCGCCGCAGAAACTGATAGCGCAGGGTCAGGCGTTCCGCCGGCAGGATCTCGGTCACCACCGACGCCGGTTCATAGACGACCTTCGCTCCCTTGCTGCGGATCGCTCGGTCCATGGCGGTGTCGGAGCCGCCGGAGCGGGCAAATCGGCTGTCGAAGCGCAGACCCTGGGACATCAACCAGGGAAGATCGGCACACCAGTTGGCCGTGGTGATGACGCTGTTGCCGGCCTTGCCGGCGGTCAGCCGAACGCGCCATCGCTGACGGCGGTGCGAGCTGGCGACGAGGCCGCGACAGATGAAGTCGCGCCAGGCGCCGATCGGCTCCTGCGGCGGGCCGAACAGGATGGGCCCGCCCGTCAGCTGCGCCCCTTCCCGACGCGCGGTCTCGACCAGGGCCACCAGCCATCCGGGCTCGGGAAAGGAATCATCGTCGATGAAGGCCAGCCATCTCGCCCGCAAGGCGGCCGCGGCGTCGAGGGCGCGATTTCTCACGGCCGGAATCCCCGGCTGCGGCTCCATGACATAATCGATGCGGGTGCCGCTTGCGGCGGCGGCAGCGGCGACGACGCTCCGGGCGCTCTCGGCAGGATCGTTGTCGACCACCAGGAACATCACCGAGCTTGCCGGCGGCCTTTCGGCGGCGAGACAGACTCCAAGGCAATGAGCCAGCATGCGAGGGCGCTGGCGCGTGGTGATCGCGACCAGGACAAGCTCGGTGGCCGTGCCGGCACCGGCTTCTCCGTCAACGGCCCGGATGTCGGAGACGGTCATGCCCGCCGCCCGCTCAGCGCGCGCGACCGCCCTGCCCGGTCAGTCCCGCCCCCTCTTGGCTTCCAGGGCCCTGTCGTCCGGCGATCGACGCCATCGCATACGCTCCGCTCTGCATCCGTTCGGGGACGAACCTAGGGCAGACCCGGCGGAGCGGCAATTTCAAAAGGCCCGCCCGAGCTGGGCTCTACTCCTGAGGCAGCTTGTTCGGGCTCGCCTCGACCTCGAGGATGGCCTTGTCCCAGGCGGCGACACGCTCCGGCCCCGCCGGATGGTCGTCGAACCAGGAGGCGTGGGTTTCGCTGTCCATCTTCGACAGGACCACCCAGACCCGGCCGGCTTTCTCCAGGTCGTAGTTCGCGCGGGCCAGCAGATAGCAGGACAGCAGATCCGCTTCGCGCTCCTCCTCCTTCGAAAAGGAGAGCGCACCGAGCGATGCGCCCAGCCCCACGGAGTTGTTCAGCGCGTCCGGGTCTCGATAACCGGTCGCCACCATGGCGCCGCCCATGAGGATGCCCGCGAGGACGGCACCGATCGTCGCATTCTGCCGCTTCTCCTCGACATGTTGCGCGATCTCGTGACCCATCTCATGGCCGACGACGGCAGCCACCTCGTCTTCCGTATCGAGATATTCCATGAGGCCGCGATAGATCTCGATCCGGGTGCCGTCGGTCTGGGCATTGACGGTATCGTCGGCGACATAGACCACGTTGAAGGTGCAATGCGGCGCATGCGCGTAGGTGCACAGACCGGGCGCCGCGGCTTCCAGCCGGCCCGCGACCCGGTTCACCATGTCGCGGTTCTCCTCGGCAGTCCGGTAATGCTTGGGAAGATTCGACGGCTCGCCGGCCACCGCCAGGCTCGCCCGATTGACGTCGGCGTCGCTGATGGCCGGCAGCCTGAACTGAGCGCCGGCGCAGCCGGTCAAGGCTGCGAGCAAGAAAAGCGCGGCAATCGGAGCCATCTTCATGGCGTCGCCTCCCCCGCGAGAAGCACGCGACGCAAGATCGAAACCTGCCCCACAGCGCTGTTCTTCAGCCGTTGGTTCTGTCGGGCTGGAGCCGTTCCTATCGGGGTTCGGCTCTTTGCGTCACGCGATACCCGCGGGGGCAGAGGTTACTACTTTTGCGGGATATCCCGTCAAGAGCGACCATGGGGGATGGCCGATCCCTAGGGAAAGAGCCGACCTGACACTACTATAGCGTGTATTATTCCGGAAAATCGTCAGGCCGCGAGAGCCGCCACGCTCCGTGGCAGCAGAATCCGTACGCAAGTGCCGCCCTCAGAACGGCGCGAAATCTCGATCTTGCCGCCCTGCAGCTCGACGAAATGGCGGGCGATCGTCAGGCCCAGCCCGAGCCCGCCATGCTCCCGCGTGTCCGACCCGTCGCGCTGCCAGAAGGGCCGGAAGGCCGCATCGATCGCTTCGCCCTCGATGCCGGGTCCCTGGTCCATGACCGTAAGCTCGATGATGTCGCGATCGACCTGGCGGGATCGAACCTCGATCAGGCTGCCGCGCGGCCCGAACTTCGACGCGTTGCCCATCACATGGATCAAGGCCTGGCGCAGAAGCTTCGCATCGCCATGAGCGAGCAAGCGGTCGTCCAGGTCGCTCTCGATGCGCTGGTGCTTCTCGCTGACGGCCGGTTCGATGAAACCGATCACCTCGCGCAGGACCGCCGCCACGGAGAATTCGCGCTTCTCGGCCTCGAAGCCGGTGCCGTCGATGCGCGCCGCGGTGAGCACGTCATTGACGATCTCCAGCAGCCTCTCGCCCGAGGCCCGGATCATCTGCACATACTCCTTGTTCGCCTCGGGCTCGGTGGCCGCCTGCATCAGCAGCAGATCGGAAAAACCGATGACGGCGTTCAGCGGCGTCCGGAACTCGTGGCTGATATTGGCCATGAACTGGGATTTGGCGCGCCCGAAGCTCTCCGCCCGATCCAGCGCGGCCATATATTCGCCATTGCGGCGCTCGAGCTGCACCGCCAGTTCCGAGAGCCGGGCATTGCTCGCACGCAGGTCGCTCTCATGCTGGCGCAGGGATTCCTGCGACCGGCGAGCCCGGTCGGTCTGGAGGACGATCGCAGCGAACAGGGGCGTCGTGATCGCGATCGCGATCACTTGGTGCGGTCCGCCTGCGATCATGAGTTCCAGCGCCCGCGACCGGCTCTCAGTCAGGAAGGCTGCCAGCGGACCGGCGATCCCGACGACGACGCCCAGGATCGAGAGCTGCAGCAGGCCGGGCCGCCCTCCCTGCCGGCGCAGAAATGCGATGAGCCTCGTGGCCACGAGATAACAAAGACCGATCGACGCGAGGCCGGCCATCATGACCGGACCGCCGGCCGCAACCCGCGTCGCCATTGCCACGGCGGCCGTCAACAGCCCGGCCAGGGGCCCGCCGAAGAGCACGCTGAGCGCGATCATGGCTGCGCGGACATCGATATGCAGGCCCGGATAGGGTTGCGTCGGCTGAAGCATCGAGAGCATCGCCATGACGGCAAAGGTCGCTCCCCAGATCGCCGAACGGCGGGCGACCGGCATCGCATCCACGATGGATCGCTGCCATCCGATCCACAGGCAGAAGACGCCCATGACAGAGGCGTGCAAGACGACGTCGTAGAGACCTGAAAGCACGCCGCTCATTGGCCCGTGAACGCCTTTCCCCCCGCGCGCCGAATCCAGCGCTGTCACCTCTCTTGCGGCACGGGCGAGGGGCCGGGCGGCAAACGGACGGCGTCACTCCGATCATTCCGCCGATTCGCTGCCAATCCCCTAAAATCGAGCGGGATTAATCGTTTGGCGCTGGCCTGGAGGCCCCCTTAGACCTTCTGGGGAGAAGCCGTTCCGAGGCGGTTGGTGTGGAAAGCGGCCCCAAAAGGAAAATCCCCCGGATCGGGGGATCCGGGGGATCAGTGTACGCCGGCCGCTGGCGTGAGTGGGGGTACCGGGCCGGTTCCTGGCCTGGGCCCGCCTGCTTGAACGCTGGCGGGCCCGTTGGCGCAGATTGATCGTCGTCTCAGTTATAGGTCGGGACGATCGAGGTTTCCGGCTTCGTGACATTGAGGCCCTTGGTCAGGATGCCCATCGTGGCGAGAAGGCGGTAGCTGGCCACCATCTCGGCGTAGGTCGCGGTCACCAAGGCGTCACGGTTGAGGAACAGTTCGTTGTCGGCGTCCAACAGATCGAGCAGGCCGCGCTGGCCGATATCGAACTGCTGACGATAGATGTCACGGGTATTCCGCGACGCCTCGACACTGCGCTGCAGGATTTCGACGTTCGAGCGAGCGGTCTGGATCGCGTTCCAGGCCACCTTCGCGTCCTCGGCGACCTGCCGCTCGTTCGTCAGCAGCTGATCGGTCGCTTCGGTCAGGCGGTGCTTGAACTCGTGGACACGAGCGGTATCCGCACCACCGCGATAGAGGTTCCAGCGAGCCACCAGAAGTGCCGAGGCATCCTGGTCGCTGCGGGTCGTGCCGCCAGCGTTGGTATTGTTGTTGGCGGAGACTTCGAGACGAACATCCGGCCAGTAGGAGGCCTGCTGCTGCTCGACGTCATGAGCGGCAACTTCCACATCGGCGCGAGAGAAGCCGATGGTCGGGCTGTTCGCGATCGACTGCGCCACCGCGTCTTCAAGGCTCTGCGGCAACAGGTCGGCCGGAACCGTCGGCACCGTCAACGAATCGGGCGCCTGGCCAACCGTCTTCATGAATGCGTATTCGGCGTCGGCGAGATCCCCACGAATCTGCGTCAGTGCCGCTTCCGACGAAGCGAGGCGGGCTTCCGCCTGGCGAACGTCGGCGATATTGCCACCACCCGACTGGGCGCGAAGCTGCACATCGGAAAGAGTGCTGCGATGGATCGCCACGTTATCCTCGGCGATCGCGAGACGCTCGCGATTGCGCAGGACCTCGATGTAAGACCGGGCCGCATCGAGCGAAACGTCTTCCGAGGTCTCGCTGACACGGTTGGCCGCCGACTGCACGCGCGACTGCTGACGGGCGACTTCGCTGTCGGCGAAGAAGCCGTCGAAAATCAGCTGGCTGACAGTGATCGACGCGTCCGCACGCGGCTCGAAATTGCTGCCGCCGTCGCTGTTGTTCGTCGTGTTGTTCTTCGTCCACTCCGGGCCGCCGTCCAAACGGACGTCGACCTGCGGATAGTAGAGAGCTTCACCCTGACGCAGCTCTTGATCGACCGCTTTGCGGTCGTTCGACACGACACCGACGCGCGGGTTCGTCGAAACCGCGAGCGCCGCCGCCTCTTCGAGCGTGATCGCCCTGGCGTTGTCGGACATGGCAAACATTGCCGTCGCCGCAACGGCAGCGAGAAGAATTGACTTGCGATGCTTCATTGGATTCAGGCCCCCACACCTGGTCATATGGTTGGGGACTCGCCAGTTGAACCCAGCGCACCAGCCCCCATGATCAATGGCTCTCGTCGCGGAACGCGATGCGAGCCCCCTCCCCGCCGGTCAAGGCGGGACTGCCCGATAATTAGCATTACCTATTTACAAATGCACGCCCTTTTACGGCCACAGCGCCGCAAGAAATTGCTGCATGTCCTTTAGAATGGCCAAAATTAGACTTTTCCGACAGGTCGCCGTCACGTCGATGTGGCTCCCTTGCAACAGCGTCCGGAATAAGCGCACGGAAATATTCTTTCCTATCGCGCCGGGCTGAAACCCGCCCGAGACAAAGGGCGTCGTGGCCGGCCACGGAAGACTCACCGATCCTAGGAAATTATGCCGACGCCGGGGCGCGCGCCCCTTCGCTGCAGCGCAACAACGGCCCGCCGCGGAAACCGGGCGACATAGCTGGGGCTTTCACGGGGAGCGGGGCCGGCAGGACCTCGACGGCCCTGCCCTGTCGCCCCTCCTGGCTCAGCGTTCGCGCAAGGCCGTATCGCGGGCGCGCATGACGGGCGCCAGCAGATATTCCAGCACCGTCTTATGGCCGGTGAGGATGTCGACCGAGGCCGTCATGCCGGGGATGATCGGCAGGGGCTTGTCGGTGGAGCCGAGGAAGTTCTTATCCGTGCGCAGACGGATGCGGAAGAAATGCTCGCCCTTCTCGTTCTGGATGGTATCGGCGCTGATCTCCTCCACCACGGCATCGAGGCCGCCATAGGTCGAGAAATCATAGGCCGTCACCTTGACGACCGCCGCCTGCTTCGGGCGGATGAAGGCGATGTCGGACGGGCGGATCTGCGCCTCGACCAGCAGCGTGTCCTCGATCGGCACCACCTCGATCAGGTTCTGGCCCGGCTGGATGACGCCGCCGATGGTCCGGATCTTGATCTCCTTGATGGTGCCATGGACCGGCGAGCGCACCTCGGTGCGGGTCACGCGGTCCTGGTTGGCGCCCATTTCCTCGGTCGTGGCGGACAGTTCCAGCTTGGCCTTGGTCAGGTCCTGCGAGGCGTCGGTCTTGAAGGTCACTAGGCGCTCGTTGAGGCGCTTGCGCGCTTCTTCGACCGCGGCCTCGGCGCGGGGCCGCGCGAGGTCGGCGGCATTGATATCGGATTTGAGGTCGTTGACCTGGCGCTCGAGGCGCAGCAGATCGACCTTGGAGACGACCCCCTGGTCCGCGAGCGGCCGGGTGATGTCGAGCTCCTTCTGCGCCAGCCCGAAGGAACTGCGCAGATTGTCGGCCTTCCCTCGCAGCTCGGCCAGTTCCTGCTGCCGCTGGGACAGCTGATCCTGGAGAATCGCGAGCTGCGACTGCAACTGCTGCTGACGGATGTTGAAGAGCGCCAGCTCGGAGCGGGCCACTTCGGGCGCGCCCTGCAGCAGATCGTCGGGAAATTTGATCGCTTCGGGATCGGTGACGCCCGCGATCTCCGCTTCCAGGCGGGCGACCGTCGACAGCCCGCTGAAATAGCGCTGCTTCAACTCGCGCAGGCGCGATTCGGCGGCCGTGTTGTCGATGCGCATCAGCACCTGGCCCTTTTCGACGATCTGGCCTTCGCTGGTCAGAACCTCGGCCAGGATGCCGCCTTCAAGGTTCTGGATCACCTGCGTCTGGCCGGACGGGACGACGCGCCCCTCGCCGCGGGTCACTTCGTCGAGAACCGCCTGGTCGGCCCAGATCAGGAACGAGATGACGATGACGAAGACCATGCCCAGGAGGATATGGGCGAAGCGGCGCGTGACGCGGCGGTCGATCTCCGAAGGATCGATCCAGTCGTCGTAATGCTGCAACGAAGTCATCTTGATGCCCCTTCCGATCTCAGCCTTCGGCGGCCTTGACGCGGCCCTTCATTAGCGCGTCGAGCACGCCTGCCTTCGGGCCGTCCGCCACCACCTTGCCGCCGTCGATCACGATCAGGCGATCGACCAGGGAGAGCATGGAGTTGCGGTGCGTCACGAGGAGCAGGGTCTTGCCCGGCAGAATCTGCGCCAGGCGATTCTTGAAGGTGGTCTCGGTGCTGTTGTCCATGTGGCTGGTCGGTTCGTCGAAGACCAGCACGGTCGGGTTCATCAGCAGCGACCGGGCGATGGCGATCGCCTGGCGCTGACCGCCCGACAGGTAACGGCCGTTCTCGCCGACCTGCATGTCGTAGCCATGCGGATGGCTGCGCACGAACTCGTCGACACCCGCCACCGTCGCCGCCCGCAGGACCGACGCCTCGTCCACATAGGGCGCGCCGATGCCGATATTGTCCTTCACCGAGCCGAAGAAGAGATGGGCGTCCTGTAGCACGCAGCCGATGTTGCGGCGCAGGTCCGCGGGATCGAGCTGGCGGATGTCGGTGCCGTCGACCAGCACCGCGCCCTCCTCGGGCTCGAACAGATTCACGACCAGGCGCTCGATCGTGGTCTTGCCCGACCCGATGCGCCCGACGATGGCCACGCGCTCGCCCGGCTGGATCTTGAACGAGACCGAATCCAGCGCCTTGCCCTGCTGGCCGGGATAGCGGAACGACACGTCGCGGAACTCGACCGCGCCTTCGACATGCGGCCGGCGCAGGAAGTCCTTGCCCAGCGGCCTTTCGACCGGAAGGGTCATGAGCTTGTTGAGGCCCTTGAGCGAGCTCCAGGACTGATTGAGCCGCACCATCATGCCGGCGATCTGGCCCAGCGGCGCCATGGCACGGCCGACCAGCATCGAGGTCGCCACCATCGCGCCCATGGTCATCTCGCCCTCGGCGGTGCGATAGACGCCCCAGATGATCGTGGCGAGCGTGGTGAATTGCAGCGACAGCGAGACGAAGTTGACCGAGATCGACGACCAGAACCGCGACTTGGTCGAGGTGGTCGCGAGCGCATCGACGAAACCGTCCCAGTCGCGCTGGCGATGGCCTTCGGCCGACGCCACCTTGATCGTGTCGAGGCCCGAGATGGTCTCGACCAGGACCGCGTGTTTCTGCGCACCCTGGCGGTAGGCCTTCTCCGACGCTTTGCGCATCGGCACCTGCACGATCATGCTCACCGCGATCACGACCGGAATCATGACCAGCGGCACGATGGCGATCGGACCCGCGATCAGCGAGATCACGAAGATGAACAGGAACAGGAACGGCAGGTCGACGATGGCGGCGAGCGATGCCGAGGTGAAGAAATCGCGCAGCGGCTCGAAGCCCTGGATGTAGTTGGCGAAGGCGCCCGAGGATTGCGGCGCGGAGTCCATCCGGATGCCGAGCACCTGCCCGAAGATGCGGGCCGAGATCTTCCGGTCCAGCGCCTTGCCGGTGCGCTCCAGGAAGTAGCCGCGCAGGGTGCGCATGATGAAATCGAAGCAGTAGGCCGCGGAGACGCCGATCGCCAGCACCCAGAGGGTGTCGAACGCGCGGTTCGGAACGACGCGGTTATAGACCGACATCACGAAGACGGGCGAGATCACGGCGAAGATGTTCAGCAGCAGCGAGGCGATGATCACCTCGACATAGATGGTCGAGAAGCTGCGGACCGAGCCCCAGAACCAGTTGCCGTGATGCTCGATCGAGATGTCGCCCGAGCGCGCGTCCATGCGGATCTTCGGGCGCGCGATGATGCAGGTGCCGCTGTAGAGATCCTCGAGCGTGGCGATCGAGACGCGCTTGCTGCCGTCGATATTGTCGGTCGTGACGATCTCGGCGAACTCGCCGTCTCGGCGCAGCAGCACGCAAGCCTGCTTGTCCTTCAGCAGCAGGACGCAAGGCAGTGCCAGATCCGGAATCGAAGGAAGCGTGCGCTTGGAGACGTTGGCCGCGAGGCCGATGCGCTCGGCAGCCTTCAGGAACAACGGCGGCGTCAGTCCGCCGGCGGCAACGGGCAGGCCGGCGGCCAGCGCGGCGGGAGACCGCGGCGCGCCATAAAGGCGCGAGAGAATGACCAGGGTCTGAAGGAGAGGATCGTCGCGTTCTACCGGGCCCGAATACTCGACAGGCACGGCCGCTTCTGGGGCTTTCTGAACCGCCGAATCCATCTGAACTGTCCTTGTATTACCAGTCGCCCCAATCTGACGGTCGCGTCTTAGATTATCGTTAATTGTGACCGCTCTGTGGCCGACGAGAGGGCAGCCTTATATCGGAGTTGCCGTCCTCGCGGAAGAGCGATCGCTCGTTTTCTCGGAATTCGGCAATCGGGTTAAGGCATTACGGCAAATCAATGGCGCGCTCGCGCGCTTCTTCTTTGCCGCCCATGAACGCGGCATCGGCGATCGTGAGACAAGATTACATTCTTGTCATTGCGTGAGGGCGTCACGAAAACCTGATTGTGTCGCGCGCAAGCCCCAGCGCGACATCTCCGCCAAGGAACGAAGGGACCGCAGTCCCGTTCCCTCACCACGGTGTGGCCAGGCCCGATAGATGCAAAATAAATTTGGCTCCCTATGGCGGGAGCCAATCGAGATCAGCCGACGTGCGATGCGATCGTGATCTCGACTTCGGGCGAGTAGTACAGCCTCATCCCGCCTTCGAACGCATAGAAAGAAAGACCGTTCACATCGGTGCCGTCAGCCGTGAAATGGCTGTCCGCAACGCCGCTCTCCGAGATCTGAAGATCGGTCACGATATTCAGATGCAGATGCCCCTGAGGATTCATCACCACGATCTCGCCGTTCGAGTCCGGCAAGAGATCGTTCAGCGACAAGGTGATGTGGTCGGCATCCGAATTCGCTGCCGGCGCTGGGGGCGTCGCAGACAATTTCAGGTCGCCGCCGTCATCGACGATACTCATAGCCATCGCTCCTCAGCCCCCTGCCAAGCCCCGTCCGCGAAACCTTACGGGATGGTTAGGGTTTACACGCCGTTAAACTGTAGGGTCAGTGGCGTTCGATTTCAACAGAATTTAGCGCAAATTTGTCGCATCTGGCAGGCGTGACACGGACTTAGCAGCCGCCCAGGCCTTCGGCCGCGAAACATTAACTCGGTCCACGGTCGACGAGGAGGAGGAACGAAGAGCCACCGACCGGGTCGATCACGCCCGGGCAGATGTTGGCCCTGGCTGTCACGACCCGTCCCGGGCGCAGATAGACAATCCGCCCCTGATAGACATGATGTGCCCCATTCTCGAATTCCTGCAATATTTTATCTAATGGAATCTGAGATTTAATCTGAATATAATGACCGATCATCCGGCCGATGAGCGCCGCCGCCTCGACACCCAGCCACTGCACGGCCGCTTGGTTGGCGCGTTGGATCGACTGATTGTGCGACACCATCAAGGTGGGACTCGGACAGGCGTCGACGATCAGTCCCAAAGGCACGCCCTGGTTGGTCAGACTCCGCTCCTCGAGCTCGCCTTCGACCCGATTAAGCTGCTCCAAGGTCCTGGAAAGACAATAGGATCTGATCGCGGCGGTGAGATTGATCTCTTCCGTCGCACTCCGGGCCACGTGGCCGATGAGCTGGTTGAGCCGCAAGCCCTGCTGCTGTGAAAGATCCTCGAGCCGTTCCCACCAGATCGGCTCCAGCTTCACGGAATAACGTCGCCCCTCGAATTGAACGATTCGATGTCGCATTGGCCCCCTCACCCCACAGCCCACATCATAGTGTGCGGTGTCGCCTCTGTCAGTTAGAAAGAGACGGGAACGGAAACGAGGGGAATCAGTGCCCCTGGGCGAGGGAGGCCCAAGGTTCGCGAAATGTTAACGACACGGCCCTGCTAATATGCGCGCCGGGCATAAGGAGATCGCCGCTCATGAAAGACGCCGACAAAGGTCACTCCATCGTCAAGCTGCCGGGGCTCGGCCCCGATGCCGAGACGCCATCGGGGCGCGTGGACTTCACCCGCTCCGACATGGAGATGATCCGCGTCTATGAAGACCTCATGGACATCCTGATGGCGAAGCGGATCATTCTGCTGACAGACTTCCCTCAGGCTGCCCAGGAGAAGATCGTGAAGCGCAAGAAGCTGCGCTCCTCCCTGGCACCGATCACGGGCATGTTCGCCGCAGATGACGAAGGCGTCGGCCTGATCTGACGAACGCCGGGCTGACGAAAAGGTCGGGCTAGCGATAGCCCGACGCGGTTCGGCCGACGTCGGACCCGGCAACGGCGCGCCGCAGCGACGCAACGATGTGATCTTGCGTGACGCCATCGAGATAAGCGTGCATCGGCAGACTTAAGACCTCGCCGGCGAGCTTCTCGCTTCGCGCCAGTCCGCTCCCCGCGATCGGGAATCCCGCATAGGCCGGCTGATGATGGAGCGGGCGCGGATAGTGGATCGCCGTGGGAATTCCATCGGCTTTCAGGGCTTCCGCCACGCGATCACGATCGGCGACCCGGATGGTGTATTGAGCCCATACCGACAGCGCGCCGGCCCGAACCCTGGGCAGGTTCGCATGCGAGGCCAACGCGCCATCGTAACGCCCGGCGATCTCCTGCCGCGCCACGATCTCCTGCTCGAACAATTCCAGCTTCGCCAGAAGCACCGCCGCCTGGATGCTGTCGAGGCGGCCATTCAGCCCCACACGCTGGTGATCGTAGCGGTCGCTGCCCTGACCATGCTGGCGCAGGCTCCGCATCACCGCCGCCAGTTCGTCGTCGTCGGTGAACAGGGCGCCGCCATCGCCGTAGCAACCGAGAGGCTTCGATGGAAAGAAGCTCGTCGCCGTCACATGACCGAAGCGGCCCACCCGCTCTCCGTGCAGCGCGGCGCCGAAACTCTGCGCCGCGTCAGCGATGAGAAAGAGCCCCTGCTCGGCCGCAATCGTCTCCAACGACGCATAGTCGGCCGGCTGTCCGAACAGATCGACTGCGATGATGCCCGCGGGCCGCAGGCCGGCGCTCCGGGCGGCAGCGATTGCCGGAGCGATGCTCAGAGGATCGAGGTTGAAATCCTCCTCCCGGACATCGGCGAAGACCGGCGTCGCGCCCACCAGCGAGACCGCTTCCGCCGCCGCGACGAAGGTGAAGGCGGGCACGATGACCGCGTCGTCGGGGCCGATGTCGCGCGCACGCAGCGCCATCTGCAGCCCGTCCGTGCCGTTCGCACAGGTGATGCAATGCCGAACGCCCGCGAACGCCGCCAGCCGCCGCTCGAGCTCGCCCACTTCGGGGCCCATGATGAAGGCGCCATGCGCCAGGACCCGCTCGATACGCTCCTCGACCCGACGGCCCAGGCGCGCGCGTTGCGCTTGCAGATCAATGAACGGAATCGGGCGAAGAGATTGGGTCACAGACACCGGAGAGATTGTCGACTCGCCTCGGCCGGCTGGCCGTCGCGATCATGTTTCACCAATGTCCGATGATAGCTTGGCCCACAGTCGCGGGGAGACAACAAAACGTAAATCTTTCCGAAACAAATATCGCGGCCGCCCCTGCTCGGGCACCTGGAGTGCCTCTATGTCATCTGCACCGGAATAGAGCGGGCCGGCGCGATTTCCGCGACCCCTGCGAGGATGGCCGCGCGCGCGGGCAGACTCGGCTGTGCGCCGGCCACGGTACAGGCAAGGCCCCCGGCGGCACTGGCCCAGCGCAACGCCTCCGGCAAGCGAAGCCCCGAATCGAGGGCTGCCGCAAAGGCACCGACGAAAGCATCGCCAGCGGCGGTTGTATCCAGGACGCGGACCGGCAAGGCATCGACCTGCCAGGCCTCGCCTTTCATGAAGGCGACGGCGCCCTTGGCGCCGAGCGTGACCAGGGTCTGGGTTCCGCCGCTCGCCAGGCGGGCGCCGGCTTCATAAGGATCCTGGGTCCGGTGGCCGGCCGCGGCGGCGGCGGTGACGACCTCGAGCTCGTTGACGATGAGCCAATCGATTAGCGGCAATATCGAGGTCGGTAGAGGGCGTGCCGGCGCGACATTGAGGAGCGTCGACAAGCCGGCCTTGCGCGCGCGCTTCAGCAGGCTCCAGTTCTCCGCTTCCGGCACTTCCATTTGCAGGAGCAGCAGCCCCGGCGAGTGCAGCCAGGCGTCCTGCACCTGCTCGGCTCGGGCCAGGAGGTTGGCGCCGGAGGCGACAGTGATCTGGTTCTGCCCTTGGGGATCGACCCCGATGAAGGCGGCCCCCGTCGGCGCATCGACGCGGGCGACGCCGTTGATATCGACGCCCGCGGCCACCAGCTCCTGCAACGCGATCGCCGCGAAGCCGTCCCGGCCGACCGCGCCCACCATCCTGACCTCGGCTCCCGCCCGGCGCGCCGCCAGCGCCTGATTGGCGCCCTTCCCTCCCGCGACGACGCGGTAGCTCTCGCCGAGCACGGTCTCGCCGGCAACCGGCAATTGTGCGACCGGCACTACCAGATCGACGTTGAGCGAGCCGAAAACCAGGATCACGCGAAACCGATCTCCAGACGATGAGGCATCTTTGCCGGCAAGAGGACGACCCGCCGGCCCGCCGGCGTGACGCGGCGCCCCTCGATCGACGCCGTGGCGATGTCGCGGCCGCAGATCTCGATCCAGGAACCCTCGCCCGGCAGCGGCGGCAGCGTCAGCGCGATGCGTCTGGCCTCGATCTCGATCTCGGCGATTCGCCCGCGCAGATTGGTGGCGAAGAGAGGCGCGCCGTTCAAGGAGAGCGTCATCACCCCCTGCTGCCCCGACAGGGTCGCGGTCCCCGCCGGCGTCCGGAACGGCCCGTGATGGAGCGGGAGACCCTCATGCGCGATTTCCCAGCCATGCCAGGGATTGAAATCGGCGATCTCGGCGGCGGCCAGCCAGGGCATCAAGGCCCCCCAGCCATAGAAGGAATCGGTATCGGGCTGATCCATCGCGGCGCCCGTCACGGCATTGAAGTTTTCCGGGCAACGGCGATGACGGCGCCATTCGCCCTGGAACAAGCGCCAGCCATTGTCGGCCAGCCCCCTCGCCTCGCGATCGAAACCGTAGCGGCGCAAGCCGTGCCAGACCAGGAAGTTCAATGGCGGCCAGATGCGCCCGCGCCAATAGACATTGTCGTCGAAGGCGGGATCGTCGCGCGTGACTGAAGGCAACAGCCAGCTGCCGCCGAATTTCCTCACATCCTGCAACAGCCCGACCATCGCCGCCGCCTGCTCCGGCCGCGCCGCGCCAGCGATCATCGGATAGAAGCTGGTCGGCGCCAGACTCTTCACGAACCGGCCCGACCAGAGCCGATTGGCGAAGACGCCCCGGCTCGCGTCCCAGAGCCGGTCGGCGATGCGGTCGCGCAGGCCCGCCGCACGCCGGTCGAGCGCCTCGGCCTCGGCGGTCTCGCCGAGCTCGCGCGCGATCCGCGCCAGCATTTCGCCGTCGAGCGCCAGCAGGCTGTTCAACCCGACATCGGCGCAATCGAGCGTGCCGGTCTCCGGCACGAGCCGCGCCTCGTCATGGACCGGGGAATTGTCCATGCTCGATTCATCCTTGGCAGCGAGCTTGGTGCCGCGATAGAGCCCGTTCCCGACGGCCGAGGTGCCGTATTCGACGAGCCCGTCGCCATTCCCATCGCGCAGGCGCCACCACCATTGATGATTGGCGAGCAGGCGGCGGTAGGAGAGCGTGAGGAGGCCGCGATCGCGCAACCGCAGATAGATCATCCAGACGATGAAGGCGCCGATCGGCGGCTGCGACCGGTCGACCCAGGAATCGTTGCCGGTCAGAAGACAGGGCAGATTGCCGGCCGGCTGCGAGCCTGCCAGCACCGCCTCCAGATTTTCCCGCGCCACCTCGCCATCGAAGGCGCCCGCCATCAGCGCGTGATAGAGAATGTCGTCGAGCCAGACGCCGAAGCCGCCGAACTTCTGCGCCACCCAATTGCGGCTGAGGCTGGTATAGGGCCGCCGGTTGATCGGATCCCACACCGTATTCCAGCCCACCACATCGCGGACCGCCTCGAGAGCGCCGGCGAAGCTGCCCTGAGACGCCGGCTCCGGCGGGACCGCCGGAGGGGCTGCGGCCACCGTGTCGCTCAACTCGCGCGCAAGCTGCGTAGGATCGGCGCCCACGCCGACCGCGAAGCGGCATTCCGGCATCTCTTCCAGATTGAAACGCATCACGGCAAACCGGCCACCGGTCCCTTGCGAGGCCAGATAGAAATAACCATGGCGCTCCAGCTCGCCGGCCAGCGCCGCAAAGCCGTCGCCGGAGGCGGGACCGACCGGATCGTGGAACGTCGTCATCAGCGGCAGGCGTTGGGCCAGCATCATGGCCTGGGCCGTGCCGCGTTCCGCCACCAGATGGCCACTCTGCGGCAGGTAGCGCCACGGCACCGCACCCAATTCTCCCGGCGGCTCCCAGCGCAGACAGAGCAGCACCCAGAACCGCAGGCCCCATTCGCCGAGCTTCAGCGCGCGCCAGCGGCCGCGCAGCAGATGACCGGCGGGCTTGTCGATCGCGAGCTCGATCTCCGTGCCCGCATGGCGCAGGGTCAGAGTCATGACGCTGCCGTCGATGCGACGCGGGCCCAGCGTGACGCCGGCCCCGGGAGGAAAGCGTGTGAAACTGTTCCGGCTGCCGGCATAGGCCGCCACGCCCAGCTTCACGCCCGTGGAGAGATGGCAGAACTCCGCCGGATAGACGCTGTCCCAGCTGTTCCAGTCGCGCGCGAGCGCGACCGCTTTCTCGGTTGCCAGCTTTTCCGTCATCCCTTGCCTTCCGCCGGCGACCAGGCCGCCATGATCTCGGCCACCGTGGCAAGCTCGATCTGTCTGTCGAAACGCGGATAGACATGATCGAGGGCGGCTTGATGCGCCTTCTCGACCGTGCTGCCGACCGCGTCGGTGGCCACGACCACGCGATAACCGCGATCGACCGCATCGAGCGCGGTGAGCAGGACGCAGACATCGGTCTCGACGCCGCTGAAAATCAGCGTATCCGCCCCGCGCCGTCGCAATCGACCCGAAAAATCGCCGTCTGCGAAGGCGGAATAGGTGAACTTGTCCGCGACCTCGCCCGGCGGGACGAAGCCCCGAAGTTCCGGAACGAGATCCAGCAGCGCCGGATCCATGTTGTTCTGCAGGACGCTCGGCCAATGATCGTAGAAATGGCCCCAGCTGCCGGGGGCATCCTCCTTCCGGCGGGGCGTGATGAAGCGCGTGAACACCGCGGCGGAGGGCCGGTGGCGCAGCAACCTCAGGATGGGCGCGACCAGGCTCTGCGTATTGTGCGAACCCCAGGCCGTCCCTTCGAGGAACAGACGCTGCATGTCGATGACGGCATGCACGGCCGAGGGGCTCAGGGGGCGCGTCAGTTCGCTCATGTCGCGACCACGACGCTGTGAACCGGCAGCCAGCCGACATTGACCGCCGTTCCCGCCGGCAGCGGATGCGCCGCGCGGTTCTGCTCGAACACCGTGACGAGATGCGTACCGACCTCGATCTTGTAGGTCAGGTTCGTGCCGGCATAGACGGTGCGCAGAACCTTGCCCCGGAAGCGGTTCAGATCGGCGCCCGGCGTCGCCAGTCCTTCGACCCAGACCTGGATCTTCTCCGGCCGCACCGCGACGCTGACATGGGTGCCCTGGGCCGGCAACGGGTCGGACGTGCGCAACACACCCAAGCCGCCGATCTCGATCCCGCGATCGTCCAGAACCGCGCCCTGGAACAGATTGGCGTCGCCCAGGAAGCCCGCCGCGAAGGCGGATCGTGGCCGCTCATAGACCTCGCCGGGCGTTCCGACCTGCACGATCCTGCCGTCATTGAAGATGGCGATCCGATCGGACAGCGTCAGCGCCTCCTCCTGGTCATGGGTCACGAAGATCGTGGTGATGCCGACCTCGCGCTGGATCAGCCGCAGCTCGATCTGCATTTCCTGCCGCAGCCGCTTGTCGAGAGCACCCAAGGGCTCATCCAGCAGCAGGACGCGCGGGCGCGTCACCAGCGCGCGCGCCAGCGCCACGCGCTGCTGCTGCCCGCCCGACAGCTGGCGCGGCTTGCGCCCCTCGAAGCCCGACAGCCGGACCAGCTCGAGCATCGCGCCCACTTCCTTGCGCATTGTCTCCTTCGGCCGGCCGCGGACCGAAAGTCCGAAGGCGATGTTCTCGAACACGGTCAGATGCGGGAACAGCGCGTAGTTCTGGAACACCATCCCGATGTCGCGCTTGTGCGGCGGACGATCGCCAACGGGCTGCTCGTCGATCCGGATCTCGCCGGAATCGAGCTCGGCGAAACCGGCGATCCCCCGCAACAAGGTCGTCTTGCCGCTGCCCGACGGGCCGATCAGCCCGAAGAACTCGCCGTCGCCGAAACGGATCGTGACCTGATCCAGTGCCGCAACCCGCCCATAGCGCTTGACGGCGTCGATCACGTCCACGGTGCTCACGGACAGGCCCTCATCGCTCGCCGCCGAAACGATAGAGCCTGGCGAAGAGCAGCATCAGGCCCATGGAAAACAGGATGATGATGGTCGAGATGGCATTGATCTCCGGAGTGAAGCCCTTGCGGATGGCGGCATAGATCTCGACCGGCAGGGTCGAGGTGCCGGGCGGCGCCAGAAAGTAGGAAATGACGAACTGGTCGAAGCTGATGGCGAAGGCGAAGAGCGCAGCCGCGACCACGCCCGGCGCCATGACCGGCAACGACACGCGCCAGAAGGCCTGCCAGGGCGAGGCACCCAGGGTCGCCGCCGCCTCTTCGAGGAAGGGCCCATGCCCCTTCAACCGCGCACCCACGACCATGATCACATAGGGCAAGGACAGGGCGACGTGGCCGAGCAACATGGCGTGCAATCCGCGGCCGATCCCGACCCAGAAGAAGAAGATCAGCATCGAGATGCCGATGATCAGCCAGGGGATGGTGATCGGCGGGAACAGCATGATCTCCAGCAGGAACTTGCCGCGGAAGCTGTAGCGCGCGAAGGCGATCGCCGCCATGGTGCCGAGCGTGGTCGCGACCACGGTGTTGGCGAGGGCGAGCCCGAGGCTGTTGAGGCCGGCACGGATCAGGCGATCGTTATGGGCCAGCGACTGGTACCAGACCGTGTCCCAGACGATCGGCAGCTCGTAGAACTGCGACTGGTTGAAGGAGAGCAGCACCATCACCACGATCGGCAGATAGAGGAAGACAAGCATCAGCCCCAGATAACCGCGAATGGCCCAGATTCCCAAACCGCGCATGTCCGGCCTCACAAGCCCTTGAGGCGGCCGCGCAACAACGGCGCGCTGGCGGCGAAGATCAGGAGCACGATACCCAGCATGATGAAGGAGAGAGCCGCACCCCGCGGCCAGTTGAATACCGTGGTGAACTGGTCCTCGATGACGGTGCCCAGCATGATGCCCGCGCGACCGCCCAGGATTCGCGGCTCCATGAAGGAGCCGATCACGGGGATGAAGGTGAGGATGACTCCGACCAGCAGTCCCGGCAGGCTCAGGGGCAGAATGACCCGCAGGAAGACCTGCGCCGCCGAGGCGCCGAGGCTGCGGGCGGCCTCCGTCAGGCTGTCGTCGATCGCCTCGAGCGAGATGTAGCAGGTCAGGATGACATAGGGCAGATAACTGTGGACCAGACCAGTGACGATGGCCGGATAGGTGAAGAGGATGCTCATGGGCGGCGAATCCGGCGAGAACCAGTGAATGGCGCGGTCGAGAAGGCCGCCTTCGCGCAAGACCATGGTCCAGGAATAGACCCGCACCAGGCCGTTGCTCCAGAACGGGAGGATGATCAGGAGAAAGATCCCCTCGCGCCAACGGCCGCGGACATATTTCGCCAAGGCGAGCGCCGCGGGGTAGCCGATCAGCACGCAGGCCAGGGTGACGTCGAATCCCAGCCGCAACGACCGCCAGGTCAGCGTCCGGTAGAAATCCTTGTCGATGAAGGTGAGGTAATGCTCGGCCGTGAATTGGGCCTCGCGCCCGTTGATCGGCGCCACCGTCAGGAAGCTGAAGAACAGCATCGCCGACAGCGGCAGCAGCACGGTCACCGTCAGCCAGACATAGGCCGGTGCCGTCAGGAAGCCGATGGCGACGCGTCGGCGTGCTTCCTGCATCATGCGGATGGAAATCCCTCGGAAAAGAGAAAGGCGCGGGCACGCCGGGCGCGCCCACGCCTTTCCGCCAATGAGTTTTACTGCGCCAGCTCGGTCTTCACTTCCGCCCAGAGGTCGCCATAGGCCTGACGTTCCTTGTCGCTCAGCGGCGCCATGTAGGTGAGCCGTTTGATCGCCTCTGCATCGCCATGGATCTGCTTGCCGATATCGCTGTCGGGCAAAGTCGCATTGGCCTTCAGATTGGCCGAGGCCGGCGCGCCGATCTTGGTCGCCCACTCATAGTAGAATTCGGGGCTCACCATGTAGTCGATGAAGGCGGCCGCACCGTCTGCGTTGGGCGCACCCTTGGCGACGGACAGGCCGTCGAACCAGCCGATGCCGCCTTCGCTCGGGATCATGAAGCCGACCGGCAGTTTCGAGTTGGTCTTGCTGCGGGCGGCCGAGCCGCTCCAATAGGTCGAGACGTCGAACTGCTTGGCCGCGAAGAACTTGTTCCACTCGTCCTCGGACGCCCAGAAGGTCTTCACCTGGGGTTTGAGGGCCATGAGCTTCGCCTTGATCTTGTCGAGATCCTTGGGATGATTCATGTCCTGGCCCGTGGCGATGGCAGCAAAGCTCACCACCTCGATGGCGTCGTCGCGCAGACAGACCCTGCCGGCGAATTTCGGATCCCAGAGCACCTCGACCGAGGTCGGCGCCGGCTTCACCGTGTCCTCGTTGAACGCGATGCCGGTCATGCCCCAGACCCAGGCGATGCCGTAGGTCTTGCCGCTGGTGTTGAGATAGACCGAGTCGCGCATCGCCGGCAGCAGCGTGCTGAAATTGGTGATCTTGGAGGTGTCGATCGGCTGGATCAGGCCCTCCTCGCCGGCTTGCTGCGTATAGGTGCTGTTGATCAGCACGACGTCATAGGCGCCGGGGCTGGTGCGCAGCTTGGTCAGCATCTCCTGCTCGGAATTGAAATAATCATGCACGACATTGAGGCCGGTCTTCTTCTTGAAGGACTCGAGCGCCCACGCCTCGTCGGTGCCGTAGCCCTGCCAGTTCAGAACGCGAAGATCGCCGGCTGCCCGAGCGCGAGGACTGACGGCCAGGGTGGCCGCGGCGGCAAAGGTGGCAGCGGCAGTGCCCATCAGGGCACGACGAGAAAGCATGGGGGGGTTCCTCCGATTATTGTTGTGTCACAAGAATCTATGGCTGGATGCTCAGGGCCGGTCAATGGCCGGGTGGAGGGAGAAGTACCGCCCTGAATCCCGCTCGCGAATTGGGAAAGGCCGAGTCGGCACCGCCTTGCCGCCTCTCATCCCCCTATAATTTCATAGTTCCATCATTGCCCTAGAGCTTCCAGCCTCATGCGGGCTGCAAGGATCGCGTCGGGCCGAGGGGGATGGCGAGACTGTGAAGGTCGTCCGCCATCGCCTTGATCGATCCCGATTCCGGATCGGCCAGGGCGCGGACACCGGGCGGGCTACCGGAACGGCTCGCCGCTGATCCAGGCGACCAGACTGTAACGCACGCCCTCCTCGAGCGGCGTCACGCGATGCAAGGTCCAGGCGGGGAAGATCAGGACCGTGCCCTGATTCCGCTCGACCGCGGCGGGCTCTCCCTCCTTGTAGATCTGGAGGTCGCAGCCGCGATAGGTCGCGGGGTCGCTCAGTTGGACGATCACGGAAAGCTTCCGCGTCGAGGTGTTGCCGATTCCCAGATCCTGATGCCAGGTGTAGGTATCGCCGATGCTCTCATAGCGCGTGAATTGCAGCGCCTCGCCGAAACCGGCGAGGTCGAAGTGATAGACGTCCTTGTTCACGTCCTGCACCAGCCGTCCGAGCTTCGCCTGCAAGGCCTGGGTGGCGGCATCGCCCTGCTTGAACCAAGTGACGCTGTTCGACCGCTTGCTGCGGTCGATCGTGGGACCGGCCGCCTCCGGAGTCATGATGGTCGCGTCATGCGCCAGCTGCGATTTTCCAAGCGCCACGATGCGTTCGCATTCGCGGGGCGTGAAATAGCCGCGAACCGTCGCCGTCACATGCAGATTGGGATTGGGAGTCGGGGTGGTGACCATGGCACGAGCTGTGATGCGCGGTCGACCCTAGCATCGGTCATTCCGGAGGTCCACGGAGGCGGCTTAGTCAGGCCATCGGGCCCTCGCGATCGGCGACGCACCGGGGCCCCATGACCGCGGGATCGCCGTCGAACCAGTTGATTCAAGTCAATGCCGCGCCCTCCCCTGAATCGCATCCTGGCGCTCATCGAGATGCCCCAATCGACGATCCGACGATGGAGGACGACATGGCAGGCAACGAGCAGCGTGGCATGGAACAGCGCCCCGCACGGGGAGAGACGGCACCCACCGTCGCCGACCCCTTCGGGACAACGGGTGTCTTCGGCAATTTCGACCGTCTGGTCGACGGCATGATGCGCGGTCTCTTTCTATCACCCTTCGAGCGGCGATTGCTGGAGCTGCCCGAGGGTCGGAGCGGCACCGCCGCCGGTTTCGCGGCTGCGGCACTGCCCAAGTCCGAGCTGAGCGAGACCGAGAAGGGTTACGAACTCAGCTGCGAATTGCCCGGCCTTGCCGAGGCGGACATCGAGCTGACGCTCCGGGACGGCGAAATCCAGATCACGGGGAAAAAGGAAACCCGGCGCGACGAGAAGGATACCAAGAAGAACTATCACTTCTCCGAGCGCAGCTATGGCAGCTTCCAGCGAAGCTTCAGGCTGCCCCAGAATGTCGACGAGGCCCACATCACGGCGCTGTTCGAAAACGGCGTGCTGACCGTGACGCTGCCCAAGACTCCGGCCGCGATCGGTCAGCAGAAGAAGATCCCGATTGCGAAGCGTTAGACGCTGACGCCCGCGTTCGGGTAGGTCCCCCGGCTCTCCGCCCGAGGCCGGGGGACGCTTTTCTCCACGCCGAGACCGCGATCGTCGCAGCCAGCTCTGCATTCCCCGCCCGGTCATGCGCGCGAACGTCCGCTCGCGCCTATCCTCCCCGCCGAAATCCCTATATGACATGGCTCCGATGCTCAGGCTTCGCCGTCTCTCCATCGACACCAACCGGGAAAATGTCGCCTTCCTGGCGCGCAATTGCCCTGTCTATCGTCCGGCCGAATTTCAGGCGCTGAACAAGATCGAAATCCAGCAGAACGGCAGGCGCATTCTGGCCGTGCTCAACATCGTCGACGAGCCGGGCATGATCGCGCCGGACGAGCTGGGCCTGGCGGAGCAGGCCTTTCGCCAGCTGGGATTGCCCGAAGGCGAACGCGTGGAGATCGCGCCGGCCTCGCCGCCCCAGAGTCTGGAATCGGTCCGCCGGAAGATCGGCGGGGCGCAGCTGACGCAGGCCGAGATCACCGCGATCATACAGGACATCGCGGCCAGCCGGTACTCAAAGACCGAGATCGCCGCCTTCCTGATCGCTTCGGCGCGCTTTCTCTCGGCGGACGAGGTCCTCAACCTCACCCGCGCGATGGCGGATGTCGGCAACCGGCTCTCCTGGGCGGATCCGGTGGTGGTCGACAAGCATTGCATCGGCGGGATTCCGGGCAACCGAACCTCGATGATCGTGGTCCCCATCGTCGCCGCCCACGGCCTGATGATGCCGAAGACCTCCTCGCGCGCCATCACCTCGGCGGCCGGCACCGCCGACAGCATGGAGGTTCTGGCGCGCGTCGACCTCGGTATTGCCGAAATGCGCAACGTGGTGGAGAAGGCGCGAGGCTGCCTGGTCTGGGGCGGCCACGTCAATCTGTCGCCGGCGGACGACATCCTGATATCCGTCGAGCGGCCCTTGGCGATCGACACGCAAGAGCAGCTGGTGGCTTCCATCCTGTCGAAGAAGCTCGCCGCGGGCTCCACTCATCTTCTGGTCGACATTCCGGTCGGCCCGACCGCCAAGGTCCGCAGTCTTGCCGAAGCCATCCGCCTGCGAAAGCTCTTCGAGTTCGTCGGCGATCGCGTCGGGCTGCAAGTCGAGATCGAGTTCACGGATGGGCGGCAGCCCGTCGGCCGGGGAATCGGGCCGGTTCTAGAGGCCCGGGATGCGATGGCGGTGCTGGCGAACGCTCATGGGGCGCCGCAGGATCTGAAGGAAAAGTCGCTCCTCCTCGCCGGCCGGATCATCGACTTCGATCCGGCGCTGCGCGGCGGCGGGGGTCATGCCAGGGCCCGGGAGATTCTCGAAAGCGGCCAGGCGCTGGCCGCCATGGAGCGGATCATCGACGGGCAGGGCCGCAATCCCGTCCGACAGGTGCCGGGCGAGTTGACGGCCGAGATCCCCGCACCCTCCAGCGGCTGGATCACGGCGATCGATTGCTTCCGCATCGGCCGGATCGCAAGGCTGGCCGGCGCACCGATGGACAAGGGCGCCGGAATCGATCTGCTCGCCAAGCTGGACGACAAGGTCGAACGCGGTCAGCCGCTCTATCGCATCCATGCCTGCTTCCAATCCGATTTCCGCTTTGCCTGCGACCTCGCCGCCGACAGCAGCGGTTACGGCATCGACGACCGGGAGCCGCCGCGATACGGGGCCGGAGGCGCGCCATAGCCGTCTCGATCGCCTTTGCCGGGGCCGCCGGGGGAGTCACGGGGTCCTGCTACAGGGTCACGCATCCCCGCGGCTCGTTCCTCGTGGATTGCGGCCTGTTCCAGGGGCCCAAGACCCTGAAGGCCCTGAACTACGCGGCCTTCCCGTTCACGCCGGGCGGGATCGATTTCGTCCTGCTGACCCATGCCCACACGGATCATTGCGGCCTCCTGCCCAAGCTCATCAAAGCCGGCTTCTCCCATGCGGTTCTCGCCACCAACGGGACCCGCGATCTGCTCGAATTC
Organism: Hypericibacter terrae; assembly: GCF_008728855.1. Lineage (GTDB taxonomy): Bacteria > Pseudomonadota > Alphaproteobacteria > Dongiales > Dongiaceae > Hypericibacter > Hypericibacter terrae. Next base: position 2,980,601 of record NZ_CP042906.1, read on the forward strand.
ACCCTGCCGGACAGCGGCTATGTGCAGGAAATGGAAGTCGAGACCCTCAACCGGCGCAATGTCCGGCGGGGCATTCCCGCGGTCGACCCGATCTATACGCGCGCCGACGCCGAAGCCTCCTTGAAACAGATCCAGCCTCATCCCTATGGAGAATGGATCGATTGTGGCCGGGGGATTCGCGCCCGCTACTGGAACGCCGGGCATATCCTGGGGTCGGCCTCGATCGAGGTCGAGATTCCCGACGGCCCGCCGCCGCACCCGCCCTTGCGCGTGCTGTTTTCCGGAGACATCGGGCCGCGGCATAAATCCTTCCATCCCGACCCGACGGGACCCACCGCCTGCGACTACCTCATCGTCGAAAGCACCTATGGCGACCGCGATCGCATCGAATGTGACGCAGCCGGACGTCGCGCACAATTGCGCGAAGAGGTCAAGGCCGCGCTCGCGCGCGGCGGCAATCTGCTGATCCCCGCCTTTGCCGTGGAGCGCACCCAGGAGCTTCTGCTCGACCTTGCGATCCTCGTCGCCGCCGGCGAGTTGCCGAAGATGCCGATCTTCCTGGACTCGCCCCTGGCCATCAAGGCGACTCAGGTCTTCCTGGCTCATGCCCGCGAGTTGGAGGATCTCGGCGATATCGGGAACCCGTTCTCGGCACCCAATCTGCACCTGATGCAGACGGTCGAGCAGAGCAAGTCCATCAACCGTATCAATGGCGGCGCGATCATCATGGCCGGCAGCGGCATGTGCGACGCCGGCCGGATCCGCCATCATCTGAAGCAGAATCTCTGGCGTCACGACGCGACGGTCCTGTTCGTGGGTTATCAGGCGCCGGGCACCCTCGGCAATCTTCTGCTCTCAGGGGTGAGATCGGTAAGAATTCAAGGCGAAGAAGTCAGTGTTCGCGCCACACTTCGCAGCATCGACAGCTATTCGGGACATGCCGATCGCAAAGGCCTGATCGAGTGGGTCCAGGCACGGCTGCCCGTGGCCCGCGCCATCTTCCTGACCCATGGCGAGCCGGCGGCCACGATCAGCCTTCGCGACGGACTGGCCGCGGCGGGTTGCAACCCCGAACAGATTGTCATTCCCGGCCTCGACGACAGTTTCACGCTGTCGACGAGCAGGCCGACGAAGATCGAAGGAACGGTCGGGCGGCTCCCAGGTGGGCAACCTCCCCAGACGGACTGGCACAACCGCTACGCGGCCATGTCGCTCGATCTGCGCCGGCGCCTCGACAGTCTTCCCGACGACAGCGCGCGCGAGGAACTCATCGCCCGGATCAACCGCCTTTTGCCGCGCGCCTGATCGCGGGGGCCGGCAGAAACGAGACGTTCTCCTTGCTCTTGCTGAGGTCGAGCATGGTGCATATCTCCCCGACTTGATGGCCGTCCTCCCGCATCAGACGCAGAAGGCTGTCCGCTCGCCCATGGATCTCCACATCGGTGGCGGGCAGATGCGTCTCGACGGCGCAGAATCCCTGCTCCCGCGCGAGCCGGACCAGATGCCGCAGCAACAGCCGGGACACGAACTCTCCTCCCATCATGTCGAGTGCGAACAGCTTGTCGACGACCATGACGGAGCCGTGGCCCAATTCTTCCGCGACGTAGTAGCTGCCCAAGCCCAGGATGTAATCGCGGGCGTCCTGAACCACCAGGATGCCCGATCTGAAGCTATCGTCCCCGGTCCGCCGTGACACGAAGGCCCGCCATTGGGCCAGCGTCACGCCCGCCGCCAATCTGGCAATCGGATAGGCCCGGTCAGCTTCGGGCGCGATCAGCGGAGAGGTCCGCAGCCTGGTGCTCATGGCGGTCCAATTGCAACTGGATTGCAGTTGACGCGTATTCTGCCCCCAAAGGCCCGCCCTTTTCGATGATCTGGATCAAACTGTCGCGCTGATGGCCCGCCGAACAGATTGTGTTGGGGCCAAACTGCGTCGATGATGCGCAGATGGAATTCCCAATGGGGATCGGACATGGGATTGACCTCTTCACAGGCTGAGCGGCGTCAGCTGTCGGCCGCTGCCGGAACCTGCGCCGACTGCGAGATTCGCAGGATCGGTATCTGCGGGTCGCTGGAGCCGGAAGAGCTCGAGCGCATGCGCCGGCTCGTGCGAGAAGTCCACTATGACGCGGGTCAATCGATCTTCAGCGAAGGGGAGCCGGCCGAGAATCTGTTCAATGTCGTTTCCGGCGCCGTGCGTCTGATCAAATTTCTCCCGGACGGGCGCCGCCAGATCACCGGATTCTTGTTCCCGGGCGATTTTCTCGGCATTGCCCTCAACGCCACCTATGCCTATTCCGCGGAAGCGATCGTCGGCAGCAAGCTCTGTCGCATGGCGCGCCGCGACATGGAAGCGCAGATGATAAGCATTCCGAACTTCGAGCACCGCCTGCTCGGAGAGGCCGCTCACGAGCTGGTGGCGGCCCAGGACCAGATGCTGCTGCTGGGCCGCAAGACATCGGTGGAACGCCTGGCTTCCTTTCTGCTCAGCCTCTCGCAGCGGGCCCGGCGGCATGGCTTGCCGGACAACCCGGTCGCGTTGACCATGAGCCGAACCGACATCGCCGATTTTCTGGGACTGACCACGGAAACCGTCAGTCGCACCTTCACCAAGCTGCGCAACGCCAAGGTCATCGCGCTCGAGGGCAATGACACGGTGCGCCTGGTCGATATGGCGGCGCTGAGCGGCCTGCTCGCGGGCGACGACAGCGCCGATAGCTAGGCCGCGGCCGGCGAGTCCGCATTTCCTCTCGCCCCCTGCCTTTTGATGAGCTTCTCAAGCTCGATCAGCAAGAACGCGGCACCGGCACAAAGGGCCACGGCGCCCCAGCTCGCCAGCGGCATCGCCACCGTTCCGAAAAAGGACTGCATCGGCGGCGCGTAGGTGAATGCCGCCTGCAGACCGAGGATCGCGGCGACCGCTCCCAGCACGACCCGATTGCCGGTCAGCGCCTTCCAATTCAGCACCGACCCGGTCAAGGACCGGATGTTGAAGAGATACGCGACCTCGATGCCCACCAGGGTGTTGACCGCCACGGTCCTGGCCAGAGCGACATGTCCGCTCTGGGACATCTCCCAGAGAAACGTGCCGAAGCAGGCGGCTGTCATCAATGCCGTGACGAACAGAATCCGCCACAGCAACGTGCGATCGAGCAGAGGCGCGTCGCGGCGGCGGGGCGAACGCCGCATCAGGCCGGGTTCCGCCGTCTCGAAGGCGATCGCCAGAGTCAGCGTGATCTCGGTGGCGAGATTGATCCACAGGATCTGCAGCGGCGAAATCGGCAGCGTGACGCCGAACAGAATGGCCACGATGATCGACGCCGCTTCGCCACCATTGGTGGGCAAAAGGTAGGTGAGGGTTTTCCGCAGGTTCTCGTAGATCGTGCGCCCCTCCTCGACCGCCGCCGTGATGGTGGCGAAATTGTCGTCGGACAAGACCAGTTGTGCCGCCTCCTTCGCCGCTTCCGTTCCCTCCTTCCCCATCGCGATGCCGACATCGGCGCGCTTCAGCGCCGGGGCGTCGTTGACGCCGTCGCCCGTCATCGCCACCACGGCGCCCGCGGCCTGCAGGGCCTCGACCAGACGAAGCTTGTGCTCCGGCCCGGTGCGGGCGAAGACATCGACATCGCCGGCGATCCGCTGCAGCTCCGCCGGTGTCATCCGGTCGATCGCCCCGCCGGTGACGACCTGCTCCGCGTTGGCGAAACCGAGCTTCCGGCCGATGGCCCGCGCGGTTTCCACATGGTCGCCAGTGATCATCTTCACCCGGATGCCTGCCGCACGGCAGCGGGCGATCGCCTGGATCGCCTCCGGCCGCGGCGGATCGCTCATGCCGACAAGGCCCAGCAGCTTCATCGGCGGCAGGTCGCGCCCCCGATCGTCGAGCCTGGCGAGCGCAACGCCCTGGGCTGCCGCCACCGCCAGAACGCGCTGTCCTCTTTGCCCCAGCCGGTTCGCCGCGGCGTCCCAGGCCGCCCGCTCGGCGCTGCCGGGTGCGATCGCGCAAAGGTCCAGCAGACGCTCCGGCGCTCCCTTGGCATAGAGGACGCGCCTGCCATCGCCCGATTCATGGAGCGTCGCCATGAAGCGCCGTTCGGACGTGAAGTGCAGTTGATCGATGCGAGGCTTGCTCCGCCGCATGACGGCATAGTCACGGCCGGCCTTGTATCCCAGGATCAGGAAGGCGATCTCCGTCGGATCGCCGGCAACCTGCGGGGCGCCGGTCGCATCCCGGGACACGTCGGCGTCGTTGCACAGCAAGCCGCCCTGGATCACCTCGAGGAGATCGCCGTCAATTGCCCCGGCCGCGATCGGAACGTCCGATGCTGTCAAGAAACCGCCCAACTCGTAGCCGACGCCGGTAACCTCGACCGCAGCGGCCCCGGTGACGACAGATTCAATCGTCATTTCGTTCCGCGTCAGGGTCCCGGTCTTGTCCGTGCAGATGATGTCCACCGCCCCCAGCGTCTCGACCGCCGCCAGCCGGCGGACGATGGCGTGGCGGCGCGCCATTCGTTGCACCCCGATCGCCAGCGCGATCGTCACGATCGCCGGGAGGCCTTCGGGAATGGCGGCAACCCCCAGCCCGACCGCCGCGAGCAGCATCTCGCCATGGTCGTAATCGCGCCACAGCGTGCCCAGCCCGAATCCAAGAATCGCCAGCGCCAGCACGGCGTAGGTGAATTGCCGGCCGAAGCGGTCGAGGCTTTCGGCGAGCGGCGTCGTGGAAGGCTCGATGGCGATCAGCAGCCGGCCGATGCGCCCCGCCTCGGTTCGTTCGCCGGTCGCGACCACGACGCCGGTTCCATGGCCACGGGTCACCAGGGTGCCGGCGAACGCCATCGAGCGTCGATCACCGAGCTCGGCATCGACGCCGACCGGCGAGGATGTCTTTTCGACCGGGGCCGACTCTCCGGTCAGAACCGACTCCTGGATCGACAGCCCGTGTGCCTCGATCAGCCGCATGTCGCCGGACAGACGGTCGCCGGGTTCGAGCAGGGCGATATCGCCCGGCACCAATCGCTCGGCCGGGATCCTTTGGCGAACGCCATTCCGAAGCAGCGTGACGCTGGGCGCGAGCAGCTTGCGGATGGCGGCGAGTGCGTTTTCGGCGCGCGCCTCCTGGAGATATCCGATCGTCCCGTTGATCAGCACCACGCCGAGAATCACCGCGCAATCGAGCCACTCCCCGATCACCGCGGTCAGGATCGCGGCGGCAAGCAGGATGTAGATCAGGAGACTCCGGAACTGGCCGGCGAAACGCCGCCAGGCCGGCGTCCTGGGCGGCTGCGGTAATCGGTTCCAGCCGACGCTCGCCAGGCGGCGTTCGGCCTCCTCCTCGGTCAGCCCCCGCGCGCCACTCCCAAGGCGCAAGAGACAATCCGCCGCGGGAAGCGCATGCCAATTGGGCACCGGTCCATCGGCATCATTCGCTCGCATCGGTCGACGGCCAATTGCCATGGACTGCCGCTATCCTGTTAACTGTCGCATCCGCAAGGGGAGAGCTTGATCATTCAAGCCCGCGCCAGCCACGGGTGCCTTGATCTACCGCAGGGACCGAGCGTCCTGGAAATGCCCGGTAGCCGGGACGAGCCTGCCTCTGTGGAGCAGTTGAACCTGCCATGAGCATTCGCAACTTCGACAAGATGATGAAGCCGTCGAGCGTCGCCCTGATCGGCGCGAGCCCGAAGCGCGACAGCGTCGGCGGCGTCCTGACCCGAAACCTGCTGCATCGCTTCAAGGGGCCGGTCGGCCTGGTCAATCCGCGTCACGCCGACATCTTCGGCACGGCCGTGGTGCCCCATGTCGGCGCGCTGGATTTCATACCCGACCTGGCCGTCATCGCCACGCCCGCTCCGACCGTCCCGGGCATCGTAGCCGAGCTGGGCGGGATCGGCTGCAAGGCCGCGGTCGTCATCAGCGCCGCCTTCGGCTCGAGCGCGGAAGGCCAAGCTCTCACCCAGGCCATGCGCGATGCCGCGCGGCCGCATCTCCTGCGCATTCTCGGGCCCAACTGCGTCGGGCTCATGCTGCCGGGTCTGTCGCTCAATGCCAGCTTCGCACATCTCGATCCCCTGAACGGCCCGATCGCGTTCCTGTCCCAGTCGGGTGCGATCATCACCTCGGTCCTCGACTGGGCCAAGCCGCGCGGGATCGGATTTTCCTGCATGGTCTCGATGGGCGAGATGGCCGACATCGATTTCGGCGACATGCTGGATTATCTGGCGGGCGACCCCAACACCCACTCGATCCTGCTCTATGTCGAGGCGGTCACCAATGCCCGCAAATTCATGTCGGCGGCGCGCATCGCCGCCCGCAGCAAGCCCGTCATCGTCATCAAGGCCGGGCGCTTTGCCCAGACCGCCAAGGCCGTGGCCTCCCATACCGGCTCGCTCGCCGGATCGGACACCGTCTATGACGCCGCCTTCCGGCGGGCCGGCATGCTCCGCGTCTTCAGCCTCGACGAGCTCTTCGCGGCCGCCGAGACCCTCGGCAATGGCCGGCGCATCGCCGGCGACCGGCTCGCGATCCTGACCAACGGCGGCGGCATCGGCATTCTCGCGACCGACGAGCTGGCCGCCCAGGACGGAAAGCTGGCCGAGCTCTCGCCGGGCACCCAGGCCAGGCTCGAAGCGGTGCTGCCGCCCACTTGGTCGCATGGGAATCCGGTCGACATCATCGGCGACGCGACGCCCGAACGCTATGCGCAGGCGATCGGTCCACTGCTGACGGACCCCGGCTCGGATGTGCTGCTGATCCTGAACTGCCCGACCGCCATTGCGCCCAGCGTCCAGACCGCCGCCGCCGTGATCGAAGCCGTGCGGAAGGCCGACCGCCCCGTGCTGGCAAGCTGGATCGGCGAGCAGGACGCGCGCGACGCCCGCAGGCTCCTCGCGGCGGCGCAGATTCCGAGCTACGAGACGCCCGAGCAGGCGGTGCGCGGTTTCATGCATCTGGTGCGCTATCGGCGCAATCAGGAGATCCTGATCCAGACGCCGCCGTCCGTGCCGGAGCAGTTCGTCGTCGATCTGCCGGGTGCGCAGGCCGCGGTTGCGGCGGCCCTCGGCGAGGGCCGATCGCTGCTCCAGGGCCCGGAGGCGCAAGCCATCCTGAAGGCATTCGCCATTCCGACTGTGGAGAGCATCGTCGCCACGAACGGGGCCGAGGCCATGGAGGCGCAGCGCCGGATCGGCCGGCCCGTCGCCCTCAAGATCCGCTCGCCCGACATCTCGCATAAATCCGACGTCGGTGGCGTCGCGCTCAATCTCGACACGCCCAGCGACGTCGCGGCCGCTCTCGCTGCGATGCGCGAGCATATCGGACGCATCAAACCGGAAGCCCGGATCGAGGGCTTCACGATCGAGCCCATGGTCGGCCGCACCGGGGCCCATGAGCTCATTCTCGGGCTGTCCGAGGATGCCACCTTCGGACCCGTGATCCTCTTCGGCAGCGGCGGCGTCTCGGTGGAGGTGGTCGCGGACCGGGCGATCGCCTTGCCGCCGCTCAACATGGCCCTGGCCCGGGAACTGATGGCACGGACCCGGATCCATCGTCTCCTCCAGGGTTACCGCGACCAGCCCGCGGCCGATCTCGACGCCATCGCGCTCACCCTGGTCAAGCTCTCGCAGATCGCGGTCGATCTGCCCGAGGTGGCGGAGCTCGATATCAATCCGCTGCTGGCCGACGCGAAGGGCGTGCTCGCGGTGGACAGCCGCATTCGGCTCAAAGCCACGTCCAAGCCGGGCGCCTCGCGCCTCGCCATCCGTCCCTATCCGCGCCAGCTGGAACAGCCCTTCCCCATGCCCAAGGGAGAGACCCTCCTGCTGCGCCCGATCCTTCCGGAGGACGCGCCGCAACTGGATACGCTGGTCGCCCATATGTCGCCCCAATCCATGCGGATGCGTTTCTTCTCGTCGATCAAGGAACTGCCTTCCTACATCCGGGCGCGGCTGACCCAGATCGACTATGAGCGGGAGATGGCCCTGGCGGTGGTCTCGGCCGGCGCTCCGGGAAAGGCCGAGATCTTCGCCGTCGTCCGGATCACCGCCGACCCCGACAACGACACCGCCGAGTTCGCCATTGCGCTGCGCGACGAGCTGGCCGGTCAGGGCATCGGCACGCGGCTGATGGAGCGGATGATTGCCTATGCGAAGGATCGCGGGATCCGCCACATGATCGGCATCGTCCTCATGGAGAACGTCGCGATGATCGATATCTGCCGCCGGCTCGGATTCCGGATCGAATATGAATCGGGCCGGCCGGACGCCGTTCGGGTGACGCTGGACCTGGTGAAGGAAACCGTCCCCGCCTCCTGAAGCCTCGCTGGGCCGTCCATGAAGGCTTGCCGCGCCCGCGGCCGGCGGCCAAGATATCGGCCACGGACAGCCTTCCTCAGCCATGCTTCAGAGGCCCAGCGACCGCCCGATGATCTATCTCATCCCCAACATCATGACCGCCGCCGAGGTGGCGGAGTTCACCAAGCTGGTCGCCGAGAGCAGCTTCGAGGACGGCATCGCCACCGCCGGCAGCCAGGCGCGGCGCGTCAAGAAGAACGAGCAGCTGGCCCGCACCGACAAGAACAAGCCCGAGGTGCAGAAGCGTGTGCGCGACATGCTGCTGCGCAGCGTCGAGTTCAAGCGCGCCACCCTGCCCAAGCATATCCGCCCCTGCCTCATCAGCCGCTACCGCCCGGGCATGCGCTACGGCCCGCATGTCGACAACGGCGTCATGGGCAGCGACAGCCCGGTGCGCAGCGATATCGCGGTGACGCTGTTCCTCTGCGAGCCCGGCGACTATGACGGCGGCGAGCTGGTCATCCACACCAATTTCGGCCCGCAGCAGGTGAAGCTGCCGCTGGGCTCGGCCGTGGTCTATCCGGCCTCGAGCCTGCATGAGGTGACGCCCCTGACGCGCGGCGAACGGCTCTGCGCCGTCACCTGGATCCAGAGCCTGGTGCGCGATCCGGCCCGGCGCGAGGTGCTCTACGAGCTGGATGTGGTCCGGCGCAAGCTGCATGAGAAGCAGCCGGACGCCGAGGAGACCTATCTGGTGCAGAAGAATCACGCCAACCTGATCCGCATGTGGGCGGACACCTGAGTTCCGGATGAGAGCCGCGCCGGCACCCTCGACCGCGAAGCCCGACTGGCAGCCGGCGCTCTATAAGCGGTTCGTCGGCGAGCGCGAGCGTCCCGCGCTCGACCTCATCAACCGCATTCCGCTCGACGAGCCCGGCTTCATCCTCGATGTCGGCTGCGGCGCCGGCAATGTGACGGCCCTCCTTCGGGCGCGCTGGCCGCGGGCCCGGCTTCTCGGCATGGACAATTCGCCGGCGATGCTGGCCTCGGCCCGCGCCGCGCTGCCCGATGTCGAGTTCGTCGAAGGCGACGCTTCGCGCTGGCGCCCGCCCGTACCCACCGACCTGCTCTTCACCAACGCCGTGCTGCAATGGCTGCCCGATCATGAACATCTGTTCCCGCATCTCTTCGGGCAGTTGAAGCCGGGCGGCGTCCTGGCGGTGCAGATGCCGCGCAACCACGACCGGCCCTCTCATACGCAGATGATCGAGACGGCCAAGGCCGGGCCCTGGCGGGACAAGCTCGCCGTTCAGATCGACCGGCCGCAGCGCGTGGCGGAGCCCGCCTTTTATGCGCGGCTGATGGCCTCGATGACGAGCGCCGCCGATATCTGGGAGATCGACTATCTCATGCGCCTGCAGGGCGACAATCCGGTCGTGACCTGGACGCGGGCGACGGGCCTGCGGCCCTTCATGGAGCCGCTCGACGAGGCTGAGCGGACGCGTTTCGAGGCGGACTATGCCGCCCGCATCCGGGCCGCCTATCCGCCCGAGGCCGATGGCAGCACGCTCTTCGCCTTCCGCCGGATCTTCATCCTGGCGGTAAGGCCGGCCTGACGCTCAGGCCGGGACGCGGTGCGAGGCCGGCTGAGCCTGGATCGCGCCGGAGTTCCGCCAGGCCTCCAGCGGATTGGCCTTGCGCCAGCCCTCGACATAGTCGTTCAGCGTCGTGAACTTCACGTCGGTGAAGCTCTTATAGTGCTCGATCAGGCGCTCCAGCATCATCATGCGATAGCCGCGGCCGATGACCTGCGGATGCATCGTCAGATTGAACAGCCCACCCGGCGCGTTCTGGTGCGCATAGTCGAACTCGTCGCGCCAGATCTCCTCCACCTTCGAGGCCGAGGCCAGGCCCTGGCAGTCGCGATCGACGAACTCGAAATGCGGGAAATCGTCCAGCAGCCAGGTGATCGGCAGCTCGACCAGATCGACATTCGCGCCGAACACATAGGGCGTCTTGTCGTCATACTTGTCGCCGACCCGCGCGTAATAGGGGATGAAATCGCCGCCCATCAGGCTCGAATCGTAGGAGAAACCGTAATCGAGCAGGATCTTGATGGTGTGCTGGCTGAAATCCCATGACGGCGAGCGATAGCCCGTCGGCCTCACGCCGGCGGCCTTCTGCAGCGCCTCGAGCCCCAGCTCCATATTGCGCCGCTCGCCGGCCTCGTCGAAATCGGCGGGGTTCTCATGCACCCAGCCGTGATGCGCGATCTCATGGCCCTCGCCATGGATGCGCTTGATGAGCTCCGGATAGGCCAGGGCCGTATGGCCCGGCACGCAGAAGGTGCCGGGGATGCGATGCTTGGCGAGGAGATCGAGGATGCGCGGGATGGAGACGGCGCAGAACTCGCCGCGCGAGACCACACTCGGGTTGCGGGCCTTGTAGGAGCCCACCCACACCGACATGGCGTCGAAGTCGAAAGTCAATGCACATCCGAGCGTCATGATGGCCTCTCCTGCCTGATGCGATCCGTCCTTGCCCTGCGCCCATTATGCCCTGCCGGACCCCTCGCCCAATACCCTGCGGAAGGTAGGCGCTAGGACCGGCGCGCCCTCGCCGAGAACTGCTTGATGCGGTCGATGAAGAGCAGGAACAGCTCCGTCTGCGACGAGATCGAGAGCTTGGCATAGAGATGCTTGCGATGCACCTTGACGGTCTCGCCGCTGATCCTGAGCGCCTGGCCGATCGAGACGTTGGAATGGCCCTGCAGGATGAGGGCCGCGATCTCGGTCTCGCGCGCGGTCGCGTGAAACCCCCGGAGCCAGTCCTGGGCGATGTCGATGACGGGGGCGCTCGCAGCGGCGAGTCCGTCGAAGGTCACCGGCTCGAGCCAGGTCTGGATCGGACCGCGGACCTGGCGGCGAAGGAGCGCCGTCAGCAAGGGCGCGATATGCGAGAAGGCGGCGAATTCGCGCGCGTTGAACCGCTCGGAGCCGAGACGGCGGCCCAGGGAGAGATGGATCGTCAGATCCTCGTCGAACGGCCAGAGCAGGCCGATCTCGTCGATCATCGACACTTTGGCGTAGTAGCTGCGGTAGAACTCGCTCTCGACGAAGCGGTCGGGCGCCAGATGCTTGAGGCGGTGGATGCCGGCGCGGCGCTCGTCCTTGCTGGCGAGATAGAAGGGATCCAGCAGATAGGCGCCTTGCGCATACATCATCCGGAAGAAATTCGGCTCCTGCGGCGACTTCTGATGGAGGATGAGCGGCGAGCCCATGTTGCGGAAGACGATGGCGACCAGATTGTTGATATGGAGCACGGTGTTCAAGAGGTCGTGCAGATGGTCGAAGAACCGCTCGGTCTCGAGATGCTCGACCAGCCCGCCGAGGGCGGCCGGATCGAGGATGGCCGTGGACAGCGACCCCCGACGGTGAGCGGCCGCCACCGCACGCGGTTTTGCCTCCTTCAGCAGCCGGTGCTGGCGATCGCGCGGTCGAAATTCACGGATGACGGCCAAGGAAGGGGCTCCGATCGGCGGACAGGCCGGCAGGCTATCAAAGCCGCCGCCATCCTGGCTAGCCGCCAAGCTTTAAAAGGGGAACAGTTCGCCGCCCGGCCCGTTTCCGCTCTATCATGGCCGCTATGAGCGAACGAGCAACCACGGTCGTTTCCAGGGTCATCGCGGTCCCTCCCGATGGGGTCTATCACGCCTTCCTGGATCGGGAGGCCGTGGCGGCCTGGCTGCCGCCGGGTTCCATGAGCGGCATCGTCCATGAGTTCGACCCGCGCGAAGGCGGCGCCTTCAGCATGTCGCTGGTCTATCCGGACGACGACCGCAGCTCGCGCGGCAAGAGCTCGGCCAGCACCGATACCTTCAAGGGCCGCTTCGAGAAGCTGGTCCCCGACCGGGAGATCGTCTGGGCGAGCGTCTTCGAATCTGCGGATATGGCCTTCTCCGGCGAGATGACGGTGACCACGACCCTGGAGCCCGTCGAGGGCGGCACCAACGTCACCATCACCTGCGAGAACATCCCGCCGGGCATCAAGCCGGAAGATAACGAAGAAGGCTGCCGCGCCTCGCTCGAGAAGCTCGCTTCCTTCCTCGGCGGATGACGGGTCCCCGGCCCGCTCAGGCGGGCTCGGGTGTCTTGCCCCAGGCGCCGATCGACTGCGCCATCTTGCGAGCGGCCTCACGCAGGTCGTCGGCCAGCGCCGGATCGTCCACGGCGCGCGCGAGCACCATGCCGCCGACGCAGAGCGCCGCGATCCCGAGCGCGCGTTCGCGCGCCGCCTTGCGATCGGGGCCGAGGTTAGCCGAGAAGGCGCCGACCATCATGTCCAGCACCTCGCGATAGGCGGCCTTCACGGCAGTGCCGCCGCGCGCCACATCGCTCGGCAGCCCCAGCATCGGGCAGGAACCCTCGACATCCTCGAAATGCTCGCGCGAGAGATAGACATCGACGATCGTGGCCGCGAGCGGACGGTCGGCCGGCGGCGGAATGCCCTGGCTGCATTGCCAGGGCTCGCTCGGGAAACGGCGCGTGAAGGCCGTGATCGCCTCGGCATAGAGCTCGTCCTTGCTGTCGAAATAGCTGTAGAAGCCGCCGCGGGTGAGGCCGGCCCCGGCCATGACCGCGTCGATCGAGACCTCCGACAGGCCGTTGCGGTTGAACAGGCGCCGGGCGCTGGCGAGGATCTTCTCGCGGGTTTCCTGCCGGTGGTCCTGGGGATAGGGCATGGTCCGTCACCTCTGTGTCATGCAGGAGAGTGAGCCGGAACTAAAATATGTTCTTGAACATATTTTGGCCCAGGACTGAAGTCCATGCCGCGTCACCCCCAACCCGGAGAGCGATCATGGGCAACCCCTTCGTGCATGTCGAACTGAGCAGCACCGATCTCGCCAAGGCCAGGCCGTTCTACAAGTCCCTGTTCGACTGGAAGCTCGAGGATGTCGAGATGGGCGGCGGCGTGACCTACACCCTGATCAAGGTCGGCGACGGCACCGGCGGCGGCATGATGAAACAGATGACCCCCGGCGCGCCCTCCTTCTGGCTGCCCTATGTCCTGGTCGACGACATCGCCGCCGCGACCGCCAAAGCCAAGAAGCTCGGCGCCAAGGTGATGAAGGACGTGACCGAGGTGATGGGCATGGGCTCGCTCTCGATCATCATCGATCCGAGCGGCGCGACGCTGGGGCTCTGGCAGCCGAAGAGGAAGTAGGGAACAGAAAGTCACCTCACCCCGACCCTCTCCCCGCAAGCGCGGGGCGAGGGAGGCGGGCCTCAGCCTTCATGCGGCCGCAACAGCGCGCGGCTGATGATGTGGCGCTGGATCTCGGAGGTGCCGTCCCAGATTCGCTCGACGCGGGCGTCGCGCCAGAGGCGTTCGACGCCGACCTCTTCCATCAGGCCCATGCCGCCGAAGATCTGCACGGCATGGTCAGTGACGCGCGCCAGCATCTCGGTCGCGTAGAGCTTGGCCATCGCGTAGTCCTGGTCCTGCACCGTTCCCTGGTCGGCCTTCCAGGCGGCGCTCATCACCAGCCATTCGGCGGCCTGGATCTCGGTCGCCATGTCGGCGAGCTTGAAGGAGACGCCCTGGAACTTGCCGATGGTCTGGCCGAACTGCTTGCGGGTGGCCGCCCATTGCGTCGCCATCTCCAGCGCCTTCTGCGCGCGGCCGACGCATTGCGTCGCGACCGTGAGGCGCGTGGCGCCGAGCCATTTGTTGGCAACGTCGAAGCCGTGATGCTCCTCGCCCAGGATCTGCGCGACCGGCAGCTTGCAGTCGGTGAAGATCAGTTCGCAATGGTGATAGCCGCGATGCGAGACCGAGTTGGGGCCTTTCCGCACCTCGAGGCCCGGCGTTCCCTTGTCCACCAGGAAGGAGGTGATGAGCTTCTTGGCCCCCTTCCCCGTCTGCTCCTCGCCGCTGGCCGCGAACAGCACGATGAAATCGGCGACGTCGGCATAGGAGATGAAATGCTTGGTGCCGTTGACGATGTAATGGTCGCCCTGGCGCACCGCGCGGGTCTTCATCGAGCGCAGGTCGGAGCCGGCGCCGGGCTCGGTCAGGGCCAGGCATTCGACGCGCTCGCCGCGGATCGCGGGCTTCAGATAGCGATCGATCTGCTCGCCGACGCAGGCGCGCAGGATGTTGGAGGGACGCGCCACGGCATATTGGAGCGCGAACGACGTGCGGCCGAGCTCGCGCTCCATCAGCGCCAGCGCGACATGATCGAGCCCGCCGCCGCCCAGCTCCTCCGGCATGTTGGCGGCCCAGAACCCCGCCTTGAGCGCGCGGTCGCGGATCTGCGCGATCAGCTCGGGGCGCACGGCGTTGGTCTTCTCGACCTCGTTCTCGTAAGGCACGAGCTCCGCCTCGACGAAGGCCCGCACGCTGTCGACCAGGAGCTGCTGCTCGGTGCTCAGTCCGAAATCCATGGTCATGGCCTTTCGATAGCGAGTCCCGCTGCCCCCTGGCGAAGATTGAAGGGCAACGGCCTCTCGTTCGACTGCACTGTCATGCCCCGGCTTGACCCGGGCATCCAGGCGACTGGATCGCCGGGTCAAGCCCGGCGATGACAGAACAATAAATGCCGCAAGCGTTAGGGAGCCTTGGCGCCTCCCTCAATCCTCCGGCGACATCCCGTGCTTCTTCTTCACGCGCGCGATCGCTTCCATCACCTCGATGATGCAGTCGTTGCGGTAGCGCTCCAGCTCCTTGACGGTGCGGCCCTTGGCCTGGGCGGTGGTGCCGTCGGCGACCTTGTTGATGAGGTCCTCGGTCAGCTCCGGCGCCACCAGCTTGGTCCAGGGCAGCTTCAGCGCCGGCCCGAACTGCTTCATGAAATGATGCATGCCCGCATCGCCGCCGGCGATGTGGTAGATCATCATCTGACCCATATAGGAGAAGCGGATTCCGGCGCCGAAGCGCATCGCGTCGTCGATGTCGGCCGTGGTGGCGACGCCGTCATTGATCAGATGCAGGGATTCGCGCCACAGGGCCTCGAGCAGGCGGTCGGCGACGAAGCCCTCGATCTCCTTCTTCACCCGCATCGGCCGCATGCCGATGGACTGATAGAAGGCGCAGGCGCGATCGACCGAGGCCGGCGCCGTCTTCTTGCCGCCGAGCACCTCGACCAGCGGCAGCAGATAGACCGGATTGAAAGGATGGCCGACCACGAGCCGTTCCGGATGCCGGCATTTCGCCTGCATGTCGGTCGGCAGCAGGCCCGAGGTCGAGGAGCCGACGATCACGTCGGGCCGTGCCGCGGCATCGATCTGGGCATGCAGCTTGATCTTGAGCTCGAGCACCTCGGGTGCGGATTCCTGGACGAAATCGGCGCCCTTCACCGCTTCCTCGACGGTCTTCACGAAGCGGCAGCGCTTGAGGTCGGCACCCTTCGCGAGGCCGACACGCGTCAGCGCCGGCCAGGCGTTCTCGAGGCTGGCCTTGAGCTTGGCCTCGGCATCCGGACCCGGATCCCAGGCCACCACATCGAGCCCGTGCGCGAGGAAGCGCCCGGCCCAGCCCGCACCGATGACGCCCGTGCCGATGACGGCACAGGTCTTGATCGCGTTCGCCATGGGGTCGTTCCCTTCGTGCTGACGCTCAGTGGCGCTTCTTCAGGCCGAACTTCTTGCGCGCCTCGTCGGGCGTCACGGCCCGCGCGCCCATGAGATTGAGGATCTTGATCACGCGATCGACCAGGGTGCCGTTCGAGGCGTGGACGCCCTTGTCGAGCCAGATATTGTCCTCGAGGCCGACGCGCACATTGCCGCCGAGCACCGCGGCCTGGGTCGCCATCGGCATCTGGTTGCGGCCGATGCCGAAGGCCGACCAATTGGCGCCCTCGGGCAGATTGTCCACCATCGCCTTCATCGAGACGGTGTCGGCGGGGGCACCCCACGGAATGCCGAGGCAGATCTGGAACAGCGGCGGCGCGTCGAGCAGGCCTTCCTTGAACATCTGCTTGGCGAACCAGAGATGGCCGGTGTCGAAACATTCGAGCTCGGGCTTCACACCCAGCTCCTGGACGCGCTTGGCGCCCTTGCGCAGCATCACCGGCGTCGAGACATAGATCGTCTCGCCGTCGCCAAAATTCAGCGTGCCGCAATCGAGCGTGCAGATCTCGGGCAGGAGCTCTTCGACATGGGGCAGACGCTCGATGGCGCTGATGAGGTCGGTGTTCGGGCCGGGCTTCAACGGGCTGCCGTCATTCACCTCGAGGTCGCCACCCATGCCGGCGGTGAGATTGATCACCACGTCGGTGCTGCTCGAGCGGATGCGGTCGACGACTTCCTTGTAATACTCGACCGTCCGCGCGCCCTTGCCTGTCTTGGGATCGCGCACATGGATATGGGCGATCGCGGCGCCCGCCTTGGCGGCCTCGATCGCGGCGTCGGCGATCTGCTTGGGCGTCACCGGAATGGCCGGGTGCTTACCGACCGTGTCGCCGGCGCCGGTCACGGCGCAGGTCACGACAACATCGTAATTCATGGGGCTCTCCTCCCTGGGGGCGTCTTTTGAAGCTGGGCGCGATGGTCAGCCGAGAGGCCGGCCTTCGCTTGACGGATTTCGCCGCCAATATGACGTTTTCCGCCATAGCGGCAAGCGCATTCGAAGGGAGCGGCCCGATCAGGCGCCTATTGTACCAGGACGCCGCTCCGCGCGGGGGGAACGGCCTGCCCAGGCATGATAGCTGCGCGAGAAATGCGCCGCCGAGCCGAAGCCGCAGGCGACCGCGACCTCGACCACCGGCATCTCGCTGTACTGCAACAAGGCGCGGGCCCGCTGCAGGCGCAGATCGAGGTAATAGCGCTGGGGCGTGGTGTTGAGATGCAGGCGGAACAACCGCTCCAGCTGCCGCTGCGAGAGGCCCGCCGCGCGCGCCATGCGACCGGCATCGAGCGGCTCCTCGAGATTCTTCTCCATGAGCGCGATCGCTCGCCCGAGCCCCGCATGCGAGACGCCCTGCCTCGCAGCGGGCTCCATGCGCTGGCGGTCCTGCGGATCGCGGATGCGGGCATGGATGAACTGCTCGGAGACGGCCGTCGCCAGGCGATGGCCATGCCGGCGCGAGATGACGTGGAGCATCATGTCGAGTGCCGCGGTGCCGCCGGCACAGGTCAGGCGGTTGCGGTCGATGGCGAAGAGCCCGCCCTCGGCCTCGACCTTCGGAAACTGCTCGCGGAAGGAGTCGAGCACCTCCCAATGGGTGGTGGCGCGATAGCCGTCGAGCAGGCCGGCGCGCGCCAGCACGAAGCTGCCGGTGTCCATGGCGCCCAGCTCGACGCCGTTGCGGTCGAGCCGGCGCAGCCAGTCGCGGATGCGCCGGTCATAGCCCTGCTCCGGCTCGAAGCCGGCGCCCACCACCACGGTTCGATAGCGCGAGGGACCGCGGCCGAGTTGACCCAGATTGCGATCCGCGACGAGGCTCATCCCGTTCGAGGCGGCGATCGAGGCGCCCTCGAGCGAGACGATCTCCCACCGATAGAGCTCGGCACCGGCCAGCCGGTTGGCGACCCGCAGCGGCTCGACCGCCGAGACGAAGGCCATCATCGAGAATTTGGGCAGGAGCAGGAAACCCAGGGTCTCGGGCAGGTCGCTGCGGGCGGCGGTGGGCATGGCGGAATCCGGCCGTGAGGAGGCTGTCGGTTGCCCTCATCTAATGGCGGAAATCCTCAAGAGTCAAAAGGCGCGATTTACTTCTTCGGCGGCAGGGAGATCACATGCCCGACATTCTCCGGCCGCGGCAGGCCGGCATGGGCGCGCGCGATGGGCTCGATCCTGGCCCGAACCTCGGGGAGGAAGGGCGCCGAGCGCCGCTGGTTCATGTCGATGTTCATCAGCATCTGCTCGCTGGTCGCGCGGGGCTCCGGCGCGTCCTCGGCATAGAGGGTGTAGAACACATGAAGCCGCTTCGCGTCCCAGCCCAGGACCTGAGTGTCGGTCCAGGTCTCCTTGCCGACCTTGATCTCGCGCAGATAGTTGAGGTGGACCTCGAGCGTGAACAGGCTGTGGCCCTTCTCGGCCCGCTCCTTCTCGCCCAGACCGATATGGTCCATGAAGGTCGTGGTGTTGTTGCTGAAGATCAGCAAATAGTAGGCGTCGAGCAGATGACCGTTATAGTCGATCCAATCCGGCTGGACGCGCTCGCGATGGAGACGGAGAAGTCCGGTCATCCTCTATTTCCCTCTGCCAAGAATGGCGGGAATAATGAAACGGCCCTCCCCTCTTGCGCAAGGGGCGCCGGACCAACTTGAAGTCCGGTCGGAATCGGCGATAACTATCCGCTTGGGGCAATGCGCAGAGTGAAGGCCATGGAAGATCGGGTTTCGACCACACTGGACCGGCTTCGTCACGGGGGCGCTCGCCAGAAATCGGCCAAGGCCGACGGAGTTCCCGACGACCTCGGTGCGCGGCTGGCCTGGCTGCGGAAGATGCACGGGCTGTCGCAGCGCGAGCTGGCCAAGCGCGCGGGCATGACCAACGGTGCGATCTCGCTGATCGAGAAGAACCTGTCGAGTCCCCAGGTCGCCTCGCTGCGGAAGATCCTGAACGTCTTCCCCATCAGCATCGCCGAGTTCTTCTCGCTGAAGCTCCGGGACGACCACCAGATCTATTTCTCGGCCAAGGACCTGGTCGAGATGGGCGGCAAGGATATCTCGCTGCGCCTCGTCGCCGGGCAGAACCGGAGCCGCAAGCTCCAAGTGTTCCATGAGCGTTTTGCCCCGGGCTCGGATACCGGCAAGCAGATGCTGCAGCATGAAGGCGAAGAGGCCGGCGTCGTGATCCGCGGCCGGATCGAGCTCACGGTCGGCCGGCAGAAGAAGGAGCTCGGCCCCGGCGAGGCCTACTACTTCTCCAGCGCCCTGCCCCATCGCTTTCGCAATCTCGGGACCGAGGAATGCGAAATGGTGAGCGCCGCCACGCCGCCGAGCTTCTGAGCGGCGGCCTCTCGTCCCCTTTCGTTAGGGCATCTTGTCGGTGAACTTCTTCGCACCCGCATCCAGCGCATCGGACGCAAGCACGGACATGTCCGCCAGCAGCTCGAGATGCCGCGCGGTCCTCGTCGAGACCGCGGTCCCGTGCGTGAGCAGGCCTTTGGCGATGCTGACGATGTCGGGATTGGTCCGGCCGAAAGTCTCCACGGCCAGCGCCCGCGCCGCGGCGAAGGCCTCGCCCTCCGGCACCACGCGATTGATCACGCCCCAGTCCAGCGCTTCCTCGGCGGTGAGCCGGCGCCCGAACAGGACGAGCTCGCGCGCGCGGGCGACTCCCACGATGCGCGGCAGCCGAACGGTGCCGCCCCAGCTCGGCAGCGCCCCCAGCGCCACCTCGGGCAGGCCGAAGCTGGCCTTCGCGCCGGCGATCCGGTAGTCGCAGGAAAGCGCGATCTCGAGCCCGCCGCCCAGGCAATAGCCCTCGATGGCGGCGATGACCGGGCAAGGATGCTGCTCGATCACGTCGCCCAGCGCATGGCCGAGATCGGTGTGGGCGATGCGATCCTTCAGGGACTGGGACGCGAGCTCCTTGATGTCGGAGCCCGCGCTGAAGGCCTTGAGCCCCGCGCCCCGCATCACGATGGCCGCGACGTTGGGCGGGGCAAGGCTCTCGAGACTGGCCTTCAGCCGTCCGAGCGTTTCGTCGTTCAGGGCATTGCGGACCTGCTCGCGCGTGATCGTCAGGCAGGCGATCCGGTCGACGACGTCCAGACTGAGACTGTCAGCCACGGCGATTCCTTTCCATGCCCGTCAGGTTTCCGCGAAAGGCAGCCCGACCTTTTCCAGATAGCGGCCGATGAGCATCTTCTGGATCTGGCTGGTGCCGTCGAAAATCTGGAAGGCCTTCACGTCGCGCATCATGCGCTCGACCGGAAAATCCCGGCTGAGGCCACTGCCGCCGAGCGCCTGCACCGCATCGGTGGTGATCTGCATCGCGGCTTCGGTCGCGACCAGCTTCGCCATCGCGGCGAAGGTGCTGGCGCGCCGGTCGCGACGGGTTTCGACCAGCGTCATCGCCTGCTCCCACAGGCTGCGCGCGGCGGCGAGCCGGGCCGTGGAGTCCGCCAGCAGGAACTGCAGGCCCTGATGCTGGATGATCGGCTTGCCGAACTGAACGCGCTCCTTGGCATAGGACACGGCCACCTCCAGCGCCGCCTGCGCGACACCCAGCGCCATGGCGGCGCAATTGAGCCGGGCCTCGTCTAGGCAGACCATGGCGATCTTGAAACCTTCGCCCTCCTCGCCCAGCCGGTGGTCCGCGGGGATCCGGGCCTCGTCGAACAGCAGCTGCGTGGTCGGGCTGCCGCGCAGGCCCAGGAGATCCTCGTCGCGGCCGATGGTGAAGCCCGGCGTGTTGCGCGGCACGAGAAAGGCCGAGACACCCTTGTTGCCGGCTTCGCGATCGGTCTTGGCGAAGACGACGAAGACGTCGCCGACGGAGCCATTGGTGCACCAGGATTTGCGGCCGGTGATGACATACTCGTCGCCCACGCGCCGCGCCGAGGTGGTGATGGCGCCGGCGTCGGAGCCCGCGCCCGGTTCCGAGAGCGAGAAGCAGGGGATCAGCGTGCCGGCCGCGATGCCGGGCAGATAGCGTTCCTTCAGATGTCGGGGTGCCGAATGCACGATCGGCGTGCAGGCATCGCCGCAATTGCTGTAGATCAGCGCGAAGGAGGCGCTGGCGCGCGCCAGCCGCTCGGAAATCAGGAGCGGCGTGGCGAAGTCGGGTCCCGTTCCGCCGAATTCCTCGGGAATCCAGATCCCGAAGAGGCCGAGATCGCCGGCGGCCTTGTAGAGGTCGCGCGGGAACGCGTCGCTGCGGTCGATCTCGGCCGCGCGCGGCAGCACCCGCTCCCGCGCCAGCTTGTCGACCGTCTCCAATATCTGCGTCTGCAGTGCGGCGTCCATGGGAAGCTCGCTTCCGGTCAGATCATGACGAGGCCGCCGCTGCAGCTGATGGTCTGGCCGGTGATGTAGTCGGCGTCCTTCGACAGCAGGAAGCTGACGACCGAAGCCTGGTCCTCGGGCTGTGCGACGCGGCGGAAGGGAATGAGCCGGACCATGCGCTTGATCAGCTCGGGATCGTCCTTGATCTCCTGCTGCAGCAGCGGCGTGTCGGTGGGGCCCGGCGAGACGCAATTGACGTTGATGTTGTGGCGCGCATGCTCGCGCGCGAGGCTCTTGGCGAAGGCGATGATGCCGCCCTTGGTCGCCGAATAGACCACCTCGCCGCTGGTGCCGACGCGGCCGGCGTCCGAGGCGAAATGCACCATCTTGCCGGCCTTGCGCTCGACCATGCCCTTCAGCACGGCGTGGGTCACATAGAGGACGGATTCGAGATTGATGGCGATGACCTTGCGCCAGTAGTTGGAATCCTCGTCGGCGAAGCGGGTGGTGCCGACCCAGCCGATCGTGTTCACCAGCCCCTCCACCGGCCCCAGCCGCGCCTCGATCTTGGCGACCGCGTCGCGCGTCTGTTTCTCGTCCGTCTGGTCGCAGGGCCAGAGGCTCAGCGCGCTCTTGTGGCTTCCGGCGCGCTGCATGACGGCGGCCAGCCCCTTCTCGTCGATATCCATGGCGGCGACGGTGAAGCCGTCGCTCAAGAGCCGCAACACCACGGCCTGGCCGATGCCGCCGGCAGCGCCGGTCACCAAGGCGACTTTGCGTTCAGACATTCGTCTCTCCTTTATGAGATCGCGGGGCCCGGCACCCATGGGCCGGCCCCGGTTCGAGTTCGCCAAAGTTCTAGAGGTTGAAGACCCGGGCCGCGTTCTTGCGCAGGAACTTCTCCTTGGAGCTTTCTTTCAGCCCCAGGGCGTCGACCTGCTGCAGCGACTCCTTGTGGTCGATCAGCGGATAGTCAGTGCCCCACATCACCTTGTCCTGGCCGTGCGAGTTGATGAACTTCACCAGCTCAGGCTTCCAATAGCGCGGGGCATGGGCCGAGGTGCCGAGAAACAGGTTCGGATGTTTCCAGGCCAGCGAGATCGCCTCTTCCGTCCAGGGCCAGCCCGTATGGGTGCAGACGACGGCGAGGTCCGAGAAGTAGAGCGCCACCGCGTCGAGATGGATCGGCCGACCCGGGTCGTTCGGCATGAGGTCGAGCGTGTGCCCCATGGAGATGACGGCCGGCACGTTCAGCTCCTGCGCCTTGGCGTAATAGGGGAAATAGAAGGCGTGGTCGGGCGGCAGCCCGTAGCCGTGCGGGTGGATATGGAGCCCCTTGAAGCCGTGCTCGCGCACCGACCGCTCGAACTCGGCCACCCCGGCCATGCCGCGATGAACATTGACGCCATAGAGCCCGAAGATCCGGCCGGGCGCCTGCGCCATCAGTGCTGCCACCTCCTCCACAGACGAGCTCTCGAGCGGCCGCTGATGCTTGTAGGACCAGGTCTTGATGGCGCAGACGAGCAGCTTCTCCACGCCCAGCGCATCCATGCGCCGCAGGAACTCGGGCGTCTCGTAGCCGACGAAATTATGGGTCCGGCCGACCTGGGCGAAACGGCTCTTCTCCTCCTCGTTCTCGGCATAGTTCTTCCGGATGCCTTCCGGCGAAAAATCGTTGCAGAGGATATCGATGGCTGCCATGGGCCCGTCTCTCCGGCGACCTGAATGTCGCGTCTGGAAAATGCTATAATTGTTTAAACATAATGTCCACCGCTCTGCCCGCCCGCGCCGGAGCCGGACCGTCCCGGGAAGCGCGGGAGATGGCTGAATTATCCACATATGGCTGCCATTACTGACTTTGTCGCGCCCTGCCGCCATTCCCAGGGCGCAATGATGATTGTTGGCAGCCGAAAGGCCGTCTATTAAACTAGACATTACCGATTGTCGTGGTGCAAAAGCCTACGAAGCGAACGTCGCCGGGAGAGGTGGGATTTGGACAAGCGCATCTATGACGCCAGCGCCGAGCGGCTCTCGCGCGATCAGATCAAGGCGATGCAGACGCGCCAGTTGACCTATCTGCTGCAGAAGGTCTGGCGCGAGAACGAGTTCTATCGCAACCGGTGGCAGGCGGCGGGCGTCTCCATCGATGAGATCACGAGCCTCGAAAGCTTCGCGGCGAAGATCCCCATGGTCGAAAAGCGGGACTTCGTCGAAGACCAGGCCAGTTCTCCGCCCTTCGGCCTGCGCCACCAGCATGCGCTGGGGCTGCATTGCCCGCTGGTCGTGAGCAACACCTCGGGCACCTCGGGCCAGGGAGTCGAGATCCACGCCCAGACCGCCGCCGAGTTCAACCAGACCGGCCATATCTACGGCTTCCATATGCGCTGGGCCGGCCTCGACCAGGGCGACGGCGTGTTCCTGACCCTACCAATCACCCTGATGTCGGGCGGCCGCTGCGAGTTCCAGGGCGCGGACGCCTACGGGCTGTCGGTCTTTCCGGTCGGCAATTACGACGCGGTCCGCAAGCTGGAGCTCATGGCGCGCTACCGGCCGGCGGCCCTTCTCGGCACCACCTCCTATTTCGGCCATCTCGCGGCGGTCGCGGGCGACAAGGCGTCGAGCCTGGGCTTGCGTGCGCTCCTCACCGGCGGCGAGGGTTCGGGTTTCGCCTGGCTCGACCGGCTGGAGCAGGCCTGGGGTGCCAAGGTCTTCGATCGCTACGGCTCGACGCAGACCGGCAACGACCACATGTTCTGCTGCGAGGTGGGGATCGGCACCGCGTCGCGCCCCGGCATGCTGCACAATATCGAGTCCATGGTCCTGACCGAGGTGATCGACCCCGCGACCGGCGAGCCCGTGCGCGACGGCGAGGTGGGCGAGATCGTGGTCACCAGCCTCTATCACACCGACACGCCGCTCATCCGCTGCCGGACCCGCGACCGCGGCGTCTGGCACGAGCCCGGCTATTGCAGCTGCGGGCGTCCCTTCGCCGGGCTCGAGGTCGCCTCCATCAGCCGGCTCGACGACATGAAGAAGGTCAAGGGCGTCAATATCTGGCCGCAGGCGGTCGACGAGGTGCTGTTCGCCGAGCCCGATGTCGACGAATATCAGGTGATCCTGACCTCCGATGCGCGCGATGCCGATGTCGCCACCCTGCGCGTCATGCCGAAACGGAGCCTGTCTTCGGAGGATGCCGGCCAGTGGCAGCGTCATCTGTCGGAAAAGATCAACAAGCGCATCGGCATCACCTTCCTGGTGGATGTCCTGGCGCCCGGCTCGCTGGCGCGCAGCGAATACAAGGCCAAGCGCTGGCAGGATGAGCGTTCGCATGCGCAGCGCGGCAAGGCCTAAGCTCATGGCGTCGCCAACGAGAAATGCGGGGAGCCACTCATGCCGGTAGCGATCGTCACGGCCGCGGGCCAGGGAATTGGCGCCGCCCTCGCGCGAGGGCTTTCCGAGCGAGGCTACAGCCTGGCGCTGATGTCGAGAACGGACGCTGCGGAGAAACTGGCCGAGGAGCTCGGCGGCGTCGGCATGCGCGGCTCCGTCACCGAGCCCGACGATCTGGCGAAGCTGGTCGATCTGACCCTGGGAAAATATGGCCGCATCGACGGGGTCGTGAACAACACCGGCCGCGACCCGGAATCGCACCATGTCTCGGGCCCGCCCTATGATCCGGACCTGGATCGCTCGCTGATCGATATCTCCGACGAGGCCTGGCGCTTCGGCGTCGATCTCTATTTTCTCAATGTGGTGCGGATGGCGCGGCTGGTGACGCCGGTCATGCAGCGCGACGGCGGCGGATCGATCGTCAATGTCTCGACCTTCGCCGCGCTCGAGCCGCGCCTGATCTTTCCGGTCTCGGGCACGATCCGCATGGCCTTGGCCGGCTATACCAAGCTCTATGCCGACCGCTATGCGCGCGACGGCATCCGCATGAACAACATCCTGCCGGGATTCGTGGATAACTGGCCGCTGAGCGAGGAGGTCCGACGGACCATTCCCCTTGCCCGCGCGACGCGCATGGCCGAGCTCGCCAGCATGACGGCTTTCCTGCTCTCGAACGAGTCAGGCGCGACCACCGGCCAGAACATCATGGTCGATGGCGGCGTCAACCGCGGGCTCTAGGCCGCGCCCGCTCAGCCGCGCAGCGCCTCCTCGAAGAACGCGGCCAGCCGGCGATTGAGCCGCGCCCGGTTCGCGGGCTTGGCGATGCCATGGCCCTCGTCGGCGAAGGCGAGCACCTCATAGGGAATGCCGGCCGCATCAAGCGCCTTGCGGACGGCGTTCAGGTTCTCGGGCGTGACATTGGGATCCTGCAGGCCCTGCACGATCAGGAGCCGGCCGCGGATGTCCTTCACGAAATGGATCGGCGAGCGCTCGCGATAGCGCTCCGGCATGCCCTTGGGCGCGCCGCCCATCATCTCCTCGCTGTAGCTGCGCAGATCGGGCCGCGTGGTCTCGTAATCGACCACCAGATCGGTCATGCCGCAGATCGGCGCCGCGGCCGCCACCACGGCGGTCGGGAAATGAGTGATCGCCCACCAGGAGGAATAGCCGCCATAGGAGATGCCGGCGATGCCGACGCGTCCCGGTTGGGCCAGGCCCTGCGCGATCAGCGTCTCGATGCCGCTGCGGATATCCTCCTGCTCCAGCCCACCCCAGCCCTGTTTTTTGATCGCTTCGCGGAAGTCGGGGCCGTAGCCGGTCGAGCCGCGATAGTTGGGTGCGAAGACGTCGAAGCCGGCCCCAACGAAAAACTGCAGCTCGAGATCGTAGCGCGCCTCGAGATGCCAGGTCGGGCCGCCATGCACCCACACGATCAGACCCTTCGAAGGCTGCGCCGCGCGATAGAGCCAGCCATGGATGTCGAGCCCGTCGACCGAGCGCCAGCGGAAATCCTCGGGCGCCGCCAGGAGGTCGGGCGGAATGCCCTGCCCCGGCGGCAGCGGCGTCAGATCGGTGGTCTCGCCTTGGCCGACCAGGCGAAGCACGCGCAGCGGCGTGCGCGCATCGTAGAAACGCACGACCCAGGCGGTCTGCGCGCCGGTCCGGTCGGGGACCGGCCCCAGCGGCAGCCAGGTGCCGGGCGCTCGGCGGAAAGGCCGTTCGCGGCCTGTCGCGGGATCGAGGAGGGACGTCTGGCTGCGTCCGTCCTTCGTCTCGGTCACCAGGATCTCCGGGCTGCGGCGGGGCCAGGAAACCTGCTCGATGCCGCGAACGCCGTCGTCGATCAACCATCGCATCCGGTTGGCGACCAGGTCGTAATAGCCGACGAGACTGGTCCGGGCGTCCTCCGCCAGGATCGCGAGCCCCTTCCCGTCGGGGCTCCAATGGGCGAAGAGCTTCGTCTCCTGGCCGAGATCCAGCAGCGCGCGATCGTTCCTGCCGTCGAGATCGACCAGCCAGAGCTGCCGGGCGCCGGGTCCCCGGTCGATCCGCGCATAGAGAACCTGGCGCCCGTTCGGGCTCGGCAAAGGCGTGTCGTGATGGGGGCGCTTGGGCTTCGCCAGCAGCGTGCGGCGGTTCCCCTCCAGATCGTGGCGATAGATCCAGGCGGGCTCGATCGGCTGGCCGGTCGTGATGTCGAAATTGGCGGCATATACGAGCGACAGCCCGTCGGCCGTCACGCGGCCGCCATGGATGTAGAACTCGGGCGCCGGTTCGGTCAGCAGCACCAACGCGCCGCCGGCCAGTTCCTGGCGATAGAGCCGCACCCGCTCCGCGCCATCCTCCGTGCCCGAGAGCAACAGCGCCCGGCTGTCTGGCCACCAGTCCTCGACATGGAGATCGTCGGCGTTGCGCGCCAGACGGCGCGGCGGGACGCTGCCATCGGTCGGCGCGATCCAGACCTCGACCGTGGCGCCCAAACCGCTCCAGCTCCAAGCCAGCCAATTACCGTCGGGCGAGAGCGACGGACGCTCCAGCTCCGGCAGGGCCAGGAGACGGTCAATCAGTTCCGTGTCGGCAGGAAGAACGCGGTCCAAGCTCTTGCTCTCTCAGGTGATGGCGACGCGATGGGGACAGAATCCGCGCGACTCCCCGGATTCGTGGGCCGGGTCGCATTATCCTCCCGGCTTCCGGGAGGACCCTTAACGAGGCGGCGGGGGCCGGTCGTTTAGCAGGCGCCGTCACGTCCCGGCCAGAGGGCGATTGCGCGCAGGCCCCTGCCCCATGCGTCACCCTGGCCTTCGCCGGGGTGACTGAATGTGGGTCGCGCCTTTTTGCACCCCATTCCCGCAGCAGTTTAAGCCTCCACAGCATTGATTCCAGCCCCAATAAATCCTGAACCTCAGACTCCAGTTGAGCGATTGACGCAGGCCCCGGCAGTGCCGATGCTCGGGGCCGCGGCCACCGGAAAAGGAGGCCGATCAGCAGGAGCGTAAGACCATGGCCGACGGTTCCCGTCCCAACGCCGATCTCGATGCCGCGATCGCCGAGGCGGAGGCGCGGTATGGCGCCGCCAACCCGCAGAGCAAGGCGCGCGCGCAGGCCGCCTCCCAGGTCATGCCGGGCGGCAACACCCGGACGGTGCTGCATTACACGCCCTTCCCCCTCGCCTGGTCCGGCGGCAAGGGCAACCGCCTGACCGATCTCGACGGCCACGAATATCTCGACTTCCTCGGCGAATATACGGCGGGGCTCTACGGCCATTCGGACCCGGTCATCCAGGGCGCCATCTCGAAGGCCCTGAGCGACGGCATCGTGCTGGGCGGACCCAACCGCTACGAGGCGCAGCTGGCCGAGGCGATCTGCCAGCGGATCCCCTCGATCGAGCTGGTGCGGTTCTGCAATTCCGGCACCGAGGCCAATCTGTTCGCGATCCAGACCGCGCGCATCATGACCGGCCGCGACAAGATCATGGTGTTCGAGTTCGCCTATCATGGCGGCGTGTTCTATTTCGGCAGCCACGGCAACCCGCTCAACCTGCCGCTCAACTGGGTCAAGGGCCGCTACAACGAGACCGACTATACGCAAGGGCTGATCGCCGAGCATGGCGCCGAGCTCGCGGCCGTGCTGGTCGAACCGATGCAGGGCTCGGCGGGCTGCCTCCCGGCCGATCCCGCCTTCCTCAGGATGCTGCGCGAGGAATGCACGAAACG
This sequence comes from Hypericibacter terrae, assembly GCF_008728855.1. Lineage (GTDB taxonomy): Bacteria > Pseudomonadota > Alphaproteobacteria > Dongiales > Dongiaceae > Hypericibacter > Hypericibacter terrae. The sequence goes on from NZ_CP042906.1 coordinate 3,008,897, forward strand.
CGGCATCGTCCTGATCTTCGACGAGGTCATGACCTCGCGGCTCTCGCCCGGGGGCTGCCAGGCTCTCGTCGGCATCAAGCCGGACATGACGACGCTCGGCAAATATCTGGGCGGCGGCCTGTCCTTCGGCGCCTTCGGCGGACGGCGCAACCTGATGGAGCGCTTCGATCCCTATCGCTCGGATTCGATCGGCCATGCCGGCACCTTCAACAACAATGTCTGCTCGATGGCCGGCGGCGTCGCCGGCCTGACGCAGGTCTTCACGCCTGCGGAAGCGGTCCGCCTCAACGCGCTGGGCGACGAGATGCGCAACCGGCTCAACAAGGTGGCGCGCCGCCACGAGGCGCCGCTGCAGATCACGGGCGTGGGCTCGCTGATGAATCTGCATTTCGTGAAGGGCCCAGTGCGCACCCCCGCCGATGCCCATCCCAGCGACCCCGCGACCGAGAACCGCATGGGTGAGCTGCTGAAGCTGTTCCATCTCGACATGATCGCGGCCGGAATCTATCTCGCCCGGCGCGGATTCGTCGCCTTGTCGCTGCCGATGCGCGAACCTGACGTGGCGCGCTTCGAGGCGGCGTTGGACGAGTTCCTCGCGACGCGCGGGGCGCTGGTCAGGGACGCGGTGGGCTGACCCGCCGTCGGCTCAGGGCCCGCCGATAGCATGGGAGGCGAGGAATCGCCGCGTCAATTCGGCGACCTCACCCAGCCTCTCGTCCATGGCGAAATGACCTGCCTCGAGGATGTGGATCTCGGCGCCCGGCAGGTCGTCGCGATAGGCGGTGGCACCGGCGACGGTGAATGACAGGTCGTACCGGCCCCACAGCACCAATGTGGGCGGCCGGCGTTCCCGCAAGTAACCCTGCCAGCGCGGATAGGATTCCACATTGGTCCGGTAGTCGTAGAAGAGATCGCTCTGGATCGCCGCCTGGCGAGGCCGATTGAGAAAGGCATATTCGTCGATCCAGAGGTCCGGATCGTAGCGCTCCGGATGCGGACTGGCCCCGATATGGCGCTGCTTCGTCGCCTCCAGCGAGGTGAAATTCTGCCGGAGCTTTTCCTCATGGGCCGCACGGTCGCGCCAGAAAGCGCGCCGGGTCTCCCAAAGCGGTCCCAGCCCCTGCTCATGAGCGACGGCGTTCTGGATGACGAGGGCCTGGACCCGCTCCGGATGGGCCAGCGCCAGGCGGAAGCCCACCGGCCCGCCATAGTCCTGCATGAAGAGCACATAGCGACGGAGATCGAGCGCCACCGTGAAGCGATCGACGACCGCCGCCAGATGATCGAAACTGTAGGCAAAAGCCTGCGGATCCGGCGCGTCGCTATGGCCGAAGCCCGGATAGTCCGGCGCAATGAGGCGATATCTGTCCGCGAGCAGCGGCATGAGCGACGCGAACATGCGCGAAGACGAGGGAAAGCCGTGCAGGAGCAGGATGACCGGCGCGTCCGTAGGCCCGGCCTCCCGATAGAAGATCCGGACGCCATCGACAGAAATGAAACGATGGCTGGTCGCGCTTTCTTGCATTCAGCCTCGCGAGCCTATGCGGTCGGCCATTTATAGGACTTGATCGCCTTGACGAAGGTCGCGACCGCGGGCGAGAAGCGGCGGCCGGCGATGCTCACCAACAACACCTCGCGGGAGACCTCGGGATCGACCAGGGGCCGCGTGACCAGTCCCGGCACGGTCGGGGAGAATTCAGGGATGAAACAGATTCCCATGCCCGCGATCACCATGGTCTGGATCCAGTCCTCGCGCTCGCTCTTATAGACCGTCTTGACGTTCAGCTTGTCCCAGTCGTCGGTCAGGGCCCGGAGCGTATCGTAATATTCGCAGTTGAGCCGCTGCAGATAGTTTTCGTTTGCAAGGTCCGTCACGCATATCGCGTTCTTCGGCGTCAGGCGGTGACCTGGCGGGAGCGCCACGGAGAAGCGCTCGCGATAGAGCGGGCGCCGGTCGAAGCGTTCGTCGAAGGGCTTCTCCTGCGCCATGATGGCGACATCGAGGTCGCCCGACATCAGCATCTCGCTGAGCTCCGTCGGCACACCTTCCTTGAGGGTCACGGCGATGCCGGGATGCCGGGCGCGGAAATCGGCCAGGAAGCCGATGCCGCGCAGCGGCCCGATCGTGCACATGATGCCGAGCTTCAGCGGCGCGTCGTCCAGCTTCAGGAATTCGCGGGCGGCGGCTTTGGCGGCCTTCTCGCCCATCACCACCTTCTCGAGCTGCGGCCGCATCAGATGCCCGAGATCGGTCAGGTGGGTCAGGCTGCGCTCGCGGCGGAAGAGCTGACCGCCCAGCTCCTCCTCCAGCTTCTGGATCGCGCGGCTCAGGGCGGGCTGGGTCACGTTGCAGCGCTCGGCCGCGCGCGTGAAGTTCAGCGTCTCGCAGACGGACAGGAAATAACGGATCTGGTGGATTTCCATGAATGACCCCTCGATGCCCAAAGAGCATGCCCCATCCGGCCATACCAGGGCGGCATCGAAACGATAGGGCCCTGGCATTTCCTTGCTGCCGCCTCTGTTTGGCACATTCCAACCCAGGAAAAAACCCCGCCGCCGGTCACATCCTGGGGATGGCTCGGGCGGCCGCAGGAAAAGCGCCGATAGGAGAAAATGCCGCCATGCTGATGACCCCGAAGGAGACCCGGATGCCGGCCACCGACCTGCTCCCCCTGGCGGGCAAGGCCGCCATCGTCACCGGCTCGACCAGCGGCATCGGCCTCGGCATCGCCCGCCGCCTCGCCGCCCAAGGCGCCGCGGTCATGATCAACGGTTTCGGCAATGCCATCGAGATCGAGAAGACGCGGGGCGTCCTCGCGGCCGAGACCGGCAGGGAGATCGTCTATGACGGCGCCGACATGAGCCAGCCCGCCGCCGTGCAGGCCATTGTCGACCATGCCCGACGCAGCTTCGGCAAGGTCGACATCCTGGTCAACAATGCCGGCATCCAGCATGTCGAGCCGATCGAGAGCTTCGCCCCGGCCAAATGGGACGCGGTGCTGGCGATCAATCTGAGCGCTGCCTTCCACGCCATCCAGGCAGTCTTCGCGGACATGAAGGAGCGGCAATGGGGCCGCATCGTCAATGTCGCCTCGGTGCATGGGCTGATCGCCTCGCCCTTCAAGGCCGCCTATGTCGCCGCCAAGCATGGCGTGATCGGGCTGACCAAGGTGGTGGCCCTGGAGGGCGCCGAGCACGGCATCGCCTGCAACGCGATCTGCCCCGGCTATGTCTGGACGCCCCTGGTTGAGAAGCAACTGGAGGATCAGGCGCGGTCGCACGGCATTCCCCGCGAGCAGGTGATCCGCGATGTGCTGTTGAAGCAGCAGCCGACCAAGCGCTTCGCCACCGTCGAAGAAGTCGCCGGCCTCACCGCCTTCCTCTGCGGCCCCGACGCCGCCTCGATCACCGGCTCGGCTCTGCCCGTCGATGGCGGCTGGCTCGCCCACTGACGCCGCGCGCGTTTCCGACCGCATAGGAGATCGTCATGGACGCACCGATGACCGCCGAAGCCGCCGCACCCCACGGAGGTGGCGCCGACTCTCATGCCTTCCATGCCCATGGCCGGACGCATCGCCATGACGACCACAAGGCGGAGCGGCGGATCATGCCGGCCGACAAGCTGGTGAACCTGGCGCTGCAGGGCGGCGGGGCCCACGGCGCCTTCACCTGGGGCGTGCTCGATCGGTTGCTGGAAGACGAGCGCATCGGCTTCGACGGCATCAGCGCCACCTCCGCCGGCGCCATGAACGCCGCCGTCCTGGCCTATGGGCTCTCCGTGGGCGGTCGCGACGGCGCGAAGAAGGCCCTCGCCAGCTTCTGGCGCCGTGTCAGCCACGCTGCCGCCTTCGGGCCGCTGCAGCCGACCCTGCTCGATCGAATCCTGGGCAACCGTTCGCTCGAGGCCTCGCCGGCCTTCGTGATGTTCGACCTGATGACGCGGCTGTTCTCGCCCTATCAGCTCAATCCGACGAACTTCAATCCGCTGCGCCAGGTGCTGGAGCAGACCGTCGATTTCGACGCAATCCGCCGCGCCGAATGCCCGGTGAAGCTGTTCCTGTCGGCGACCAATGTCCGCACCGGCAAGGTGCGGGTGTTCGACAATATGGATATCACAGCCGATACCGTCCTGGCGTCGGGTTGCCTGCCCTTCCTGTTCCAGGCGGTCGAGCTCGATGGCGAGAGCTATTGGGACGGCGGCTATATGGGCAATCCGGCGATCTTCCCGCTGATCTACAACTGCGACAGCCCGGATGTGCTGGTGGTGCATATCAACCCGATCGAGCGCGAGGAACTGCCGCGCAGCGCGACCGAGATCATGAATCGGATCAACGAGATCAGCTTCAATTCATCGCTCATGCGCGAAATGCGGGCGATCAGCTTCGTCACCCGCCTGATCGACGAGAATGACGGGCTGGAGCGCCAGCTGCGGCGGATGATGATCCATTCGATCGCCGCCGACGATGTGATGGGAAAGCTCGGCGTCGCCTCGAAGCTCAACGCGGACTGGGAATTCCTCTCCGCGCTCAAGGAAACGGGCCGCGAGCGTGCGCAAGCCTGGCTCGACCGCAATTTCGAACGCGTCGGCCGGGAATCCACGACCGACATCCGGGACCGCTATCTCTGAACGAAACAGGCCTTCATTGCCCCTTATCACCCGTGCCGGCCCGAAGAAACGACCGCGCAAAGGTTCCAAGGCTCGCGTCCGCGTCACCCGGCTGGGACAGGAGCGCGAGGAGATCGTCGCGGCCATCCACCAGGCTTACGACGTCGACAAGTTCGACTGCGAAATGCCCGCCGTCAGATTGCCAAAGAGAAAGCCAACCGAACCCAAACCGGCCAAACACCGAAAAGGAGACTGAGAATGGCCACCCACATCATGGAATCGCCCGCCCTGCCCGGCTTGGCGGACAGACTGCACCAGGCGACCGACCTCGCCGGACGGATTCCCGTTTCGCTCCTCGCTTTGATGATGCGCGTCGCCCTCGCTGCGATCTTCATCAAGTCGGGAATGACCAAGCTCGCCAATTTCGACCTCACCATCTCGCTGTTCCAGGACGAGTATATGGTCCCGCTGCTGCCGCCGGCGCTGGCCGCGCTGCTGGCGACCGTGACCGAGCTGGGTTGTTCGGGCTTCATCCTGGCGGGGCTGGCTACGCGGTTCGCCGCCCTGCCCTTGCTGGGCCTGACCTTCGTGATCGAGGTCTTCGTCTATCCCGAGAACTGGGTCGAGCACCTGACCTGGGCCTCCATGCTGCTGTTCCTGGTGGCGCAGGGCGGCGGTAAACTTTCGTTGGATCGCGTCATCCTAAGGTCCTACGAGCGTCACCGAGATTTTGCTTCGTGAACGCCTCGCCACCTCCCAGAATAGAGCCTCGAGCCGAACCCGAGGGGCGTTCGGCTGCGGAAGAATCACTGGCGATCGACCCCATGGCACTGGCCGGCAAACATCATCGTGTGGTGATTCTGGGAGCCGGCTTCGGCGGGCTCTCCGCCGCCAAGACCTTGGCCAAGGCGCCGGTCGATGTCACCGTGATCGACCGGCGCAACTATCACCTGTTCCAACCTCTGTTGTATCAAGTGGCGACGGCCGGGCTCTCTCCGTCCGACGTTGCCGCACCCATCCGCGCCATCCTGCGCGGCCAATCCAATGCCCGCGTCCTGCTGGGCCGGGTGCAGGCCGTCGACCGCCAGAACCGCATCGTCCTGCTCTCGGACGGGCGGCGGGTTCCCTTCGACAGCCTCATCGTCGCCACCGGCGCGCGCCATGCCTATTTCGGCCATGACGAATGGGAGCCGGTGGCGCCGGGGTTGAAGAAGATCGAGGATGCTATCGACATCCGCCGGCGCATCCTGCTCGCCTTCGAGAAGGCGGAGATGGCGACCGACGACGCGACGCGCCAGCGCCTGCTGACCTTCGCCGTGATCGGCGCCGGCCCCACCGGCGTGGAACTGGTCGGCGCCATCGCCGAACTGGCCAGGATGGCCGTGGCCGCCGACTTCCGCGACATCGATCCGCGCCAGGCGCGCATTCTGCTGGTCGAGGCGGCCGACCGGGCCTTGACCTCGTTCCCCGAGCGGCTTTCCGCCAAAGCCAAAACGCAACTCGAGGACCTGGGCGTCGAACTGCTGCTCGGCGCCAAGGTGACGCGCTGCGACGATGCCGGCATCGAGATCGAGGACGGCGCAGGACGGCGCTTCATTCCGGCAGCGACCGTGCTCTGGGCCGCCGGGGTCCAGGCTTCGCCGGCCGCGAAATGGCTCGGCGTCGACGGAGACCGCGCGGGCCGCGTTCCGGTCACGCCCCAGCTCCATCTTCCCGACGATCCCAACCTCTTTGTCATCGGCGACACGGCGCTGGTGAGGGGCGCCGACGGCAAGCCGCTACCGGGTGTCGCGCCCGTGGCCAAGCAGGAAGGCGAGTATGTCGCGCGGCGCATCCGCTCGACCCTGGCCGGCAAGAGCATCAAGCCCTTCGCCTACCGCAACTACGGCAATCTCGCCACCATCGGCCGCAAGGCCGCGGTCGCCGATTTCGGCTGGATCCGATTGAGCGGCACGATCGCCTGGCTGCTCTGGGGCATCGTGCATATCTTCTTCCTGATCGGCTTCCGCAACCGGATCTTCGTGCTGCTGAGCTGGCTCTGGGCCTATTTCTCGTTCCACCGTGGCTCGCGGCTGATCACCGGCGGGGACAACTGATTCCAAAATGAGGAGAGGCTGATTCACGTCTCAAGTCGAGTTGACTTGAGACGATCAGGCTCTAGCCTTCCGTCTCGCCGAGATAGGCCGCGATCTCGGCCGAACGCGGCTCGGCGAAGAACTCGGAGGTGGGTGCGACGCGCTGGACCTCGCCCGCCTGGAGGAAGGCGACGCGGTCGGCGCCATGGCGCGCATCCTCTGGCTGATGACTGACGAAGAGGACCGTCAGGCCGCGCGCCCGCCGCAGGGCGTTCACCAGATCCAGCATCTCGCGCCGGAGCTTGGGGCCGAGCGCCGCGAAGGGCTCGTCCAGCAGCAGCAGCGGCCGGTTGCGCACCAGGGCGCGGGCGAGTGCCGCCCGCTGCCGCTCGCCGCCGGAAACCTGCTCCGGCTTACGTTGGCCGAAGCCGGCAAGCCCCACCTCGGCCAGCGCCGCATCGACGCGGGCACCGTCGCCGTTCTTGAGCCTCAGGCTCGGATCGATCCCCAACGCCACATTGTCGAAGATCGAGAGATGGGCGAACAGATTATGGTCCTGGAACACCATCGTCACCGGCCGCCGCGCGGGCGGCAGGCCGACGACATCGACGCCGGAGAGCCTGATGCTGCCGGAGAGCGGCGCTTCGAAGCCCGCGATCAGATTGAGGAGCGTGCTCTTGCCGGCACCGCTGGGACCGATGATCGCCAGGCTTTCGCCGGCCTCGACCGCGAGATCGAAGCGCATCAACAGCGCCTCGTAGCGGAAGGTCACGGCGCTCAATTCAACGGCGAACATGGCCCCCCACCATCCTGGCGATCGCGGCGTAGGACAGGAAATTCAAGAGCAGCAGCAGGGCCGCGGTCACCTTCGCATCGGGCATATGATAGGCGCCCATCTGCTGATAGAGCAGCAGCGGGAGCGTTTCCATGCCATCCCGCCCGAAGAGCGCGATGGCCGCAAGATCCCCCAGCGCCAGGCTGAAGGACAGCGCCAGGCAGAGCCCCAGCGGCTTGCGCAACTTGGGCCAGTCGATGAGCCGCAGTCGGTTCCACCCGGCAAGCCCGAGGGCCGCGCAGAGACGATCGTCCTCGCGTGCTGCGTCCGCGATCGCCTGGGACAGGGTCCGAAGGCCGAAGGGCAGCGCCATGATCGCGTTCATCGCGATGACGAGGGTATAGCTCACCCAAGCCTGATCGACGATCGGCCGGAACAGCAGGAAAAGTCCCGTGCCGAGCGCCAGCGGCGAGACCACGAGCCCACCGACCGAGGCCGCCTGAAACGCCCCGGACCAGCGCAAGGTCCGGCCGCCGCGCTGACGGGCCGCCATCGAGATTCCCAGGGCCAGACAGGCGCAGAGAAGGCTCGCGAGAGCCGCGATCCCCAGGCTGCGGAGCGTTCCCTGCTGCAGCCTTTCGTTCGACATCACTTCGCCGATCGATCCCAGGGCCCCTTCGATTACGACCGTGAGCAGCGGCAGCGCCACGAATAGAGCCGCGATCGCGATGAGAATCGGATCGAGGACGCGTCCGACGAAGCCGGCCGCGTCGGGTCGACCGACGGTCGAGCGCAGCTTCGGCATCATGGGCATATGGCGTTCGAAGATGCGGGTCAGACCGAACAGGGCGGCGCCGATCGCCAGTTGCAGCAGGGCCAGGGAGACGCCGCGGCCGAGATCGAAATCGAACCGCAACGCCTGGTAGATCGCGACCTCCAGCGTGGTCGCGGCCGGCCCGCCGCCCAGCGCCAGTACCACCACGAAACTCACGAAGCACAGCAGGAAGACCAGCAGCGCGATGGTGGGCAGCGTCTGGCGGAGCAAGGGCAGCTCGATCACACGGAAGATCGCCCAGCTGTTCATGCCAAGCTGGGAGGCCAGCCGCCAATTGTCCGCGGGCACGGCCTCGAAGCGCGGCAGGAGCAGCGTCACCACCATCGGCATGTTGAAGAACACATGCGCGATCAGGATACCGGCGAGGCCATAGAGGTAGAACTTCTGGGGAAGGTCCAGCAGCGCCAGGCCCTGGTTGAGCCAGCCCGTGACTCCGTAGATCGCCACCAACCCGAAGATCGCGACGATGACCGGCGTGAGGAACGGCATCGCGAAGAGAAAGCGCAGCCATTCGCGGCCGGGAAAATTCGGTCGCCGTGCCAGGGCTCTTGCGACGGGAATGCCCAGGCCGACGCTCAGCAAGGTCGAGAGCGACGCCTGCCAGACAGTGAAGCCGATGACATGGCGGATATAGCCGTCGCCGACGACCGCGCCCAGATCGATATCGGCCGCCGCCGTCAGCAGAGCGACAAACGCCCCGCCGATCAGCAGCGCGATGAACGCGAAGCTGGCGAGGCCGCCGATGAGGGGCAATGGAATCGCGTGATGGCGGACGAAGGTCATCGATGCGTCGTCGCGTCGGCCCCCCTCCCCCTACCCCCTCCCGCAAGGGGAGGGGGCGAGGAAGACTCCGACACGCCTTTTCCCTCCATGGGGATGGGCAAGGAAAACGCGCAAGTCAGAGAAAAATCCCAGCCCCCTCCCCTTGCGGGAGGGGGTAGGGGGAGGGGTTGAGCGATGAATTCGCCGAGCGACACTACTGACTCATCGCCTTGAGCCATTCGTCGACCCAGGCCTTCCTTCCCTTCGCCGCCTCGTCCGCGGTGAAGAGCAGCGTCTGATCTTTCGTCAGCGGGGTCGCAAACCCCGCGGGCAATCCTTCCGCCGGCATCTTGGCCGGATACATCCAGTTCGTGGTGGCGACCGCGGACTGGAATCCCGGCGTCAGCATGAAGGCGAGGAACTTGTCGGCCAGCGCCGGGTCGGGCGCATGGACGAGCTTCGCGGCGACTTCGACCTGGAGGTAATTGCCCTCGGCGAACGTCGGCGCAGCGTATTTATCGGTCTTCTCCTCGATCAGGTGATAGCTGGGTGAGGTCGTGTAGCTCAGCACCAGGGCCGCCTCGCCCTTGAGGAACATGTCGTAGGCTTCGCTCCAGCCCTTGGTGACGGTGAGGATGCGCGGCTTCAGGCTCGCCCAGTACTCCGGCGCCTTGTCGCCATAGACCTTGCGCACCCACATCAGGAGCCCCAGCCCCGGCGTGCTGGTGCGTGGATCCTCGATCACGATCTTGTCCTTCGGGTCGCCCTTGAGCAGGTCGGCCAGGCTCTGCGGCGGGTTGGCGAGCTTGGTCTTGTCGTAGACGAAGGCGAACCAGCCATAGTCGAACGGGACGAACTGCTTGTCCGTCCAGGCCATCGGCAGATCGAGCTTGGAGAGCTCGAGCCCGTGATCGGCAATGAGGCCGGTCGCGGCCGCTTCGACCGTCAGGTTGGTGTCCAGCCCCAGCACGATATCCGCCTTCGAGCTGGCGCCTTCCAGCTTGAGCCGCGACAGCAGCGCCGCCCCGTCCTCGACCGAGATGAATTCGATCTTGCAGCCGCATTCCTTCTCGAAGACCGGCTTGATCGCGGTCCCGAGCCCCCACTCCGAGGTGAAGGATTCGTAAGTCAGGATTCGGAGCGTCGGGGTCTCCGCCTGGGCGGACCCCATCGTTCCGGCGCCGACAGAAATCGAAATCGCCGCGGCCATCGCGACCAAAGACATGAAAAAACGCATCGCGTCGCTCCCTAGGTGACGCGGAGGGTGTGCAGACGAGCAGTTCGCTGTGAGCGGCTCATTTCCCTCCGCCGGCATGACCCGGATCAGGTTCGTCGGGTTGGAGGCGGGAACGGCCCCGTCTCTCCTCTCAGCCCCGAAGGGCACCCCGTTGAGTGACGCCCATCATAGGGAGGGAATCCGCGATTGCAAGCCGGCGGGAACCAACCCATTCAGCGCAGGCCGGCGACGAGCGGTCCGAATGCCGCTCCCGCGATCAGGGGTTCGGCCCGGGCCGTATATTCGTCGGCGAGATGCCGATAGCCGTCCGGGGCCTCGGCCGTCACCACCTGGGCCGCCGCCCATGACGCGGCGACCAGGTGCAGCAGCGCCCGAAACAGCTCGACCCGGGCCGCCAGACTCTCCCGATCCGGGGGAGCATAGGCGTCGAGCAACCGCCGCCGCTGGGCCTCGTCGAGCCTCGCCTCGATGGCGAGGCCTGCCAGATCCCAGGCGGGCTCGCACAGGGCCGAATATTCCCAATCGATGAGAAAGAGACCCTCCGGCCCCTTCAGGAAATTTGCCGGCGAAGGATCGATATGGCTGGGAACCCAGGCCACAGGATGCGCCGCCAATGCCGCGCGCGCCGGCTCGGCCCGATCGCGGAGGCGACGCAGCGCGGGGGAAGCCTCGTCGCCCGCGAGCCCCAGATACTGATCGACCTTCGGGAAGAGCTCCATCCGGCCCTGGAATGCGCGGCCGCTCCGATGCAGTCGTGCCAGCAAGCGGCCGACCTCGTCGACCACAGTCGGATCGCGAAAGCTCTCAGGCGAGAGCCCCTGCGCCCCTTCGACATAGCGCGTCACCAGGCAATCGGGGTCCGCTAACAAGATCGGCGGTGCGATGCCCAATTCCGCTGCGACTGCGTGGTTATGAAGCTCGGCACGCCGGTCGATATAGCGCTCGGTGCCGGGTCCGGGCAGCCGAACGACCGCGCGCTCCTCGCCGCGGCTGAGCAGGAAGCTGCGGTTGGTGAGGCCCGCCAACGGCACCACCGTCCAGCCGGGTTCCTTGCCCGACAGCCGATCCAGCCAGAGAGATTTCATGGGCCGATGTCTTAGCCTTCGCGGGCGACGAAGGCCATGGCCTGGCGCGCGGTCCTGCGCGGGTGGCGGCCCTTGATCGGCTCGTGGAGATAGCGATTGACGGCGGCCAACAGACGCGGCGCGTCCTCTCCCGCAGCACCCGACCGCCACTCCTCGCGCGCCGCCAGCAGCGTCTTCACCCGATGGACCGCCACGATCTCCTCTTCGATGCCGTGATCGAACAGGGCCGCGATCTCGGTCTCGAAGAAACCGTCCGCATTGGAAACCTGCCAGCGTGCCGGATCCTGCTTGGGATCGGTGAACCCCAGATTGCGCCCCGCATGGCAGGCGAGCTGCAGCAGGCCCGCCGGCCAGAGCGCCGGGAACTTGCTGCATTGCAGGCGCACGGCATTGGCGAAGGTGATGCCATGGGTGACGTCGAGCCAGCTGGCATTGTCCGCGACGGGCTTGTCGTTCCGGTTATCGAAGGCGAGGTCGAAATTCAGCAGCCGCTGGGCATTGACGCCGAGCAGTGTCGCATAGAGTTCGAGCGGCGGCGACGCGCCGGCGGCCGCCACCAGATCGAGCGCCGGGCCGATCCCTGCTTTGCTGAGCGCACCGCGGTCGAGCGGGCGCGCGGGCGACGCGCCGAAGCTTGCCAGCGCCTTGGCGTAGGCCCGGAACTCCGGGATCAGATCCTCGCGCGCGGCATAAACCAATCCCCGCACCAGAGCCAGCAGCAGCGGCCGCTCGACGCGCCGGCCGAGACGCTCGATCAAGCGCCCGCATTTCACGACATAAATCAGCAGATGGCCGAAATCCGTGTAGTGCGCCAGCGTGGCACGGCTCAGGGCGGGCTCGAAGTCGGCGAAGCCCAGTCCGCGATCCAGCCCGCCGCGCAACCGCGCCAAGGCTCCGGCCTCGTCCTGCATTTCTACGGCCGCGAGGAATGCGTCCTCGTCGTAGGGCAGGCTTGCCTCGCCATAACCGAACTCAGGCTCGCGCAGGCTGTCCTCGGCGATATGGGTCATAGCTTCGAGAACGGCGACCAGGGCGCCTTCGCTATCGGTCCCCGCCTCTTCGGCCAGCGCCAGCCAGTCGGCAGCGCCCGCATAGGCATGGGTCCAGCCGAACTCGAGACGGTCATGCGACCAGAGGATCGCCGCCGCGAGCGCATCGGTCAGCGCTCCACCGGCCTGCTTCAGCCGGACGAGATCGCGGGCGATCCGATCATACTCCTTATCGGCAAAGGCATCGCGCAGATGCGCCAGCGCCTCGGCCTGCCGTTGCGCGGCCGGCGGATCGGAGACATCGACCCAGACATCGTCGTCGCGCAACGTAACTGGGTATGTGCGAAGGCGGTCGCCACCGTAGAGATTGGCACCGTTCTCGAGGTCGAATTTCCAGTTATGCCAATTGCAGGTCAGCCGGCACTCCGAGTCGAGCGTCCCTTCGCTCAGCGGATAGCCTTCATGGGGACAACGGTTGTTGCAGGCGCGCACACCTTTCGGCGTCGCGAACAGCACGATCTGCTTGGCGCCAGCGCGAAACAGCCTGCGCCCGCTCCGCTCGAGTTCGTCGCGGCTACAGGCTCTTACCCACTCGCTGCGGTTCGAACCATCATCCATGATGGTTAAGATTCGCGCCGTCCGGCCCATGGGTCAACCCGAGGCAGATTAGGGTTACCGCAGGCGCCCGGTCATTGTCGCGCCCGGCCATGAGGACTATTATCCCCTCGCGTGAATGTGGGTTCATCACATCCGAATCAGGGGGAATGTGCCATGACGACGATGCCTTCAGCAGCCGTGCCATCGGGCGGCTTCAAGTGGATGTATCTATCGCTTCAGGGACGCGCCACAAGGTCGAACTGGTGGCTCTGGGGCGTGGTGGGGTTGATCATTGCCAATATGATACTGGGGACCATCGCCTATTTCATCGATGCGGCATTGGGCCTGCAATTCGGCGTGTTGCCGATCGGGCCACTGACCATTCTCGCCAGCGTCGTCCTGATCTATCCCGGCATCTGCGTCTCCGGAAAGCGGTGGCATGACCGGAACAAGAGTGCCTGGTGGATCCTGCTCGTCTATGCGCCGATGATCGCGCAATATGTCTTCATGGCGATTGCGCCGGACATCGCCTCCATCATCGGCATCGTCTTCCTGATCGGGGCGATCTGGACCCTCGTCGAATGCGGCTTCCTCCGCGGCACGGTCGGCGACAATCGCTTCGGCCCCGATCCGCTGGGCGGCAAGTAAGCCCCGACGGTTTCAGGCAGTACCAATCTGAACAGCGAGCCCCGGGTTCCTTGGACCCGGGGCTCGACGCTTTCCGCATCAAGGCATTGCGCGACGAGGCTCAGGCCCCAGGACAGATCGTCATTTGTCGCCCAGGCCGCTTCCCGGTAGAGTGCCGGCCTCTGTCACTCACCTCGGGTTCATCATGGATGAAGGCCTACCGGCGAACGAGCTTCATGACTATCTGCGCGCCCACCCCGAAACGCGTTTCATCGACGCGCTCTATGTCGATCTGAACGGCTTCGTGCGCGGCAAGCGCTATCCCGCCGACAAGGCCGGGAAGCTCTATTCCAGCGGCATGCAGATGCCCGAAGCGCATTACATCCTCTACGCGATCGGCGATTCCGTGGACCCCTGCGGCCGAGGCTTCAGCGACGGCGACCCCGATTGCGTGACCTTTCCGGTTCCCGGCAGCCTGGCGCCGGTTCCCTGGGCCAACGAGCCGCGCGCGCAGCTGCTGATGACGCAGGCGCGCAGCGAGCGCCCGCCCCATTTTGTCGACCCGCGCCAGATCCTGCGCCAGGCGGCCGACCGCTTCGCCACGACCGGCCTCAAACCGGTGATGGCCTTCGAGCTCGAGTTCTACCTGCTCGATCCGGCGCCGGATGCCCAAGGTCGCCCGCAATCGCCGATCCAGCCCGGCAGCCGGCAGCGTCTCGTCAGCATGCAGACCAACTCCATGGAGGAGCTCGACGCCTTCGGCAGTTTCCTCGCCGAGGTCGACAAGGCCTGCCGCGCGCAAAACATCCCGAGCTCGGTCGCCTGCACCGAGTTCGCAACCGCGCAATACGAGATCAATCTCGACCATGTCGACGATCCGGTGCTGGCCGCCGACCATGCCATCCTGCAGCGGCGCGTGATCAAGGCGGTCGCCCAACGACATGGGATGCAGGCAAGCTTCATGTCGAAGCCGTTCCTCGACCGCAATGGCAGCGGCACCCACATCCATATCAGCCTGCTGGACAAGGCGGGGCGCAACGTCTTCGACGACGGCTCGGCGCTCGGCAGCGCCACCCTGCGCCACGCGATCGGCGGCCTGCAGGCGTCGATGGCCGAGGCGATGGCGATCTGCAGCCCGAACCTCAATGCGTTCCGCCGCTACGGCCCCAACCGCTTCGTGCCGGTGAACAAGAGCTGGGGCGCCCAGAACCGGTCGGTCGCCTTCCGCATTCCCGGCGGATCGCCCAAGGCGCGGCGCATCGAGCATCGCGCCGCCGGCGCCGACGCCAACCCCTATCTGGTCGCCGCCGCCCTCCTCGCCTCGATCCAGCATGGCATCGAGAACCAGCTCGATCCGGGCCAGCCCGCCGAGCAGCGCAATGTCAGCGGGGAGGTCGATCCCGACCTGCCCTTCGACTGGATGGCCGCGGTGGACCGGCTCGAACAGGGTACGATCCTCAAGCAGGCGATCCAACCGCTCTATCTGCAGATCTACGCCGCCGTCAAACGCGGCGAGCATGCGCAGATCATGAGCGAGATCATCCCGCGGGAGTATGCGTGGTACTTGTGAGGGATCGATGGGTGATTCAATGCTGCCCCTCGTAACAGTCACACTTGAGCCCAGCGTGAAGCGCGATTGGGGCAGGATGGCCGACGCCCTCGCGCAACTCACCGCAGGTGACGACTCCTTTCATTGCAGCATCGATCGTGACAACCGACAGATCATTGTCGGCACGCAGAGAGAAACCGAGCTTCAAGACGCGCTCACGCGTCTCGATCGAGAATTTCACGTGAAGGTCAATGTCGGGCCTCCACAGGTGTCCTATCGCGAAACCATTACGCAGGCGATCGAGTCAGATTGCGTTCATAAACTGGAAATAGGCGGCCCCGACGCGTTCGTCCGCCTTAGAGTCCGATTTGAGCCTCTGCCCACAGGCGAAGATATTTCGTTCGGAAGCGTGCCGAACAGTGACAAACTCATCCGCGAGATCCTTCCGATTGTCGAAAAGGGTTTGAAGGCCGCGATGCAGTCCGGACCGGTCGCGGGTTATCCGATGATCGGCGTCCGGGCAACGCTGATGGACGCCGAGCGCCAAAATGCCGATGCACCGTTAGCGACCTTTTGTATCGCTGCGGGCGCTTGCTATCGCGAAGCCGTTCCAAAAGCCCGGCCGACCTTGCTTGAACCGATCATGATTGCGGATGTGATAACGCCGGACGCTTATATGGGCGATGTCATTGGCGACTTGAACAGTCGGCGCGGACTGATAGACAGCATGGAAACCCAGGGCGAAGAGAGAGTCATCACCGCAGAAGTGCCGTTGGCCAACCTGTTGGGTTATGCGAAATCTTTGAGCGCCCTGACCCGCGGGGAAGGGAGCTTCACAACGAAATTCAGCCGCTGGGAGCCACCGCTCTTGCCGTTTGAGGGACCTCCCTTCCGACCGGCCATCGGCATGCGGGCGTAGCGGGTCGCCCAATGCACGCTTTATAGCCGCCCCAGTCTCTCGATCAGCAAATCGAAGATCCGCGGCGCGTCCGCTTCCTCGAAGGCTTCGACATTGGCGGGGCCGCCCCAGAGGCCGCGCCAGTCGGGGACGGTCATGCCGAGCGTGAGCGGGCTTCCGGTCTCGACCTTGATCGCGAGGCGCGAGCCGCGGAACAGCTTCGGGTCGAGCAGCCAGGCGATGGTGCAGGCATCATGGAGCGGCGCGCCGAGGCCGCCTTCAGCCATGGCCTCGGTACCGAGATAGAAATCCATCAGGTCTGCGACGGTGCGCGCGGCTGCACTCTTCGACGCCCGCAACCGATCCACATGCTCCTGGCGCGCCCGTATCTTCCAGGTCACGTCCAGCGGAAAGAGCGCGATCTCGATGCCGCTGTCGAAGACGATCTGGGCCGCGTGGGGATCGACGAAGACATTGAATTCCGCGGCCGGCGTCATGTTGCCGCCCACACGCAGCGAGCCCCCCATGACGACGAGCTTGGCGATCTTATTCGCGATCCGGGGCTCCCGGCGCAGGGCCATCGCGATATTGGTCAGGGGCGCGATCGCGGCGATGATGGTGGCATGATCGCCGCGGGCCATCAGGGTCTCGACCAACCAATCCACGGCGTGCTGCGGCTGCAGCTTCATCCGCGGCTCGGGCAGATGCGCGCCGTCGAGGCCCGACTCCCCATGGATCTCCGGCGAATGATAGGGCTGATTGAGGAGCGGCCGCTCGCAGCCGGCAAAGACCGGAACGTCGCCGCGCTTGGCCAATTCGCAGATCCGCAGCGCGTTCCGCGCGGTCAGGGGCGCCGCCACATTGCCTGCCACCGTCGTCAGGCCCAGCACCTTCAGTTCCGGCGAAGCGAGGGCCAGGAGAATGGCGATGCAGTCGTCCTGGCCGGGATCGGTATCGATGATAAGCGGCAGCGCCATGGATGCAGGTCTCTCGTTTCGACGACGGCCGTCACTCTAACGAAGCGGTCGGCCTGCGGCCAGTTCGCCACGACCCCCGGCCCATGCTAAGAACGGCGCCCTCGGGACCCGATCACCGTCGAGGCGAAGGAAGATGAGACAGATCAATCATTTTGCGGTGTTGCTGGCGGTGCTGCTGCAGCAGGTTCTGGGCTTCGTCTGGTACCATTTTTTGTTCGGACCCGCCTGGCTGGCGGGCCTCGGCATGACGCCCGAGCAGATGCAGGGGCGCAGCTGGCGCTTCGCCGTCTCCATCGGCTGCGGCCTGGTCTCGGCCTACGGGCTGGCCTGGCTCATGGCGGCCATGGAAAAACCCGGTCTGGCGCAAGGCCTCGCCATGGGACTCTTCACCGGCATCGCGTTCGCTGGCAGCGCCGTCCTGCTCCACTATGCCTTCATCCCGGCGACCTGGCCCGCCGCCTGGATCGATGTCGGCGTCACGGTCGCCGCCGCTGCCCTGACCGGCGGCGTGCTGGGGATCTGGCCGAAACGCCGCCGCTGAAGCCCTTCAGGGCATTACGCTGCCGCCATTGGGGCCGAACGCCTGGCCGGTAACGAAGCTGGCGCCCGGTCCCGCCAGGAACAGCGCGACGCTCGCGATCTCGGCGGGCTTGCCGACGCGACCCAAGGGGATCTGCTCCTCTTTGGCGCGCCATTCCGGGCTCATCTGGTCGAGCGCCAGCATCTCGGTATCCACCGGTCCGGGGGCGATCGCGTTGACCAGCACGTGCGGCCCGAATTCCCGCGCCCAGGCCCGCGTGAAACCCAGCACGCCCGACTTGGAGGCCGAATAGACGGAGAACTTCTCGCGGGGCCCGAACCCAAGATCAGACGCGATGTTGATGAGCCGGCCTGATTTCTGGATGCTCATCTGGCGGAGCGCGGCGCGACCGACCAGGAAACAGCCGCGCAGATTGACGCCCATCACGCGCTCATAGTCCGCCAAGCTCGTCTCCAGCAACGGCTTCTCCAGGATGACGCCGGCATTGCTGACGACGATATCGACCCCGTCCATCCGTTCGATCGCGTCGCGAAACAAGGCCTCCACCTGATCCTCGCGGGCAACGTCGCAGGAAAACTCGAGAGCGAGGCCGCCCGCCGACGTGATCGCTTTTGCAGTCTCGGTGCAATCGCGCACATCCGCAACCGACACCAGAGCACCGTCGGCCGCCAGCGCTTGCGCGATCGCACGCCCGATGCCACGCGCGCCGCCCGTGACAAGCGCCGTCTTTCCGTTCAACTGACCCATCTGGTCCTCATCCCGCCGCGATCAGCGCGGCTTCGTTGTATTGCGCCTCCTCCCGGATGATCGCGAGGATCTCGCGGCGCAGATCAAGGAAGGGCCGCCCTTCTCGGCTGTCCAACGTCCTTTCGCCCGGGACCCGTTCTGCCACCTTGATATCACGGATGATTCGCGCCGGCCGGGCGGAGAACACCACGATTCGATCTGCGAGAAAGATCGCCTCGTCGACATCGTGGGTGACAAAAATCACCGTCTTGCGCTCCGCCCGGCGGATGTCAAGCAGCTGGACCTGGAGCCGCTCGCGGGTCTGCGCGTCGAGCGCGCCGAATGGTTCGTCCATCAGCAGAACCTGCGGGTTGGCGGCCAGCGTGCGGGCGATCGCCACCCGTTGGCGCATGCCGCCCGAGACTCTGTTGACATAGAACTCGGCATAGGCCGTGAGACCGACGAGCTCGAGATAGTGGCGCGAGATCCTGTCCGCTTCAGCCTCGGAGACGTCGTCGCGATATTTGAGCCCGAAGCGGATGTTCTTAAGAACGGTCAGCCAGGGGAAGGAGGAATAGGACTGGAACACCATTCCCTTCGCCCGGCTCGGCCCCGTCACCGGCTCGCCGGCCAGCCGGATCAATCCCTCGCTGGGATGATCGAGGCCGCCCACCATCCGCATCAAGGTGGTCTTGCCGCAACCCGAGGGACCGAGAAACACGACGAACTCCCCCTCCGCAATCGTCAACGAGACATCGTCAATGACCGGCACCGGACCTGCATCCGAGCCGAACGCCTTCGATACCCGCTCGATGGCGATGAAAGGGGTCATGGGGCTCACGATCCCAGATACCGGAAGGCCTTGCGATGGAGCCAGCGGATGAGCTGGTCGGTCACCAGGCCGATGATGCCGATGGCGAGGATGCCCGCGAAGACTTCCGGAGTCTTCACATAGCGCTTGGCCGACCAGATCACGAAACCGATACCGGAACTGGCGGCGACGATCTCGGCGATGATGAGATAGGTCCAGCACCAACCGAGCGTGATCCGCAGATTGTCCACCATGCTGGGCAGCATGGCCGGGAGCAGAATGTCGCGCATCAGTTCCCGATCATTCGCGCCGAGCGTCCGGCCGGTCTCGACATACTCCTTCGGCACCCGTCGCGCGTCATCGGCGATCAAAAGGACAAGCTGAAAGAAGGTGCCGAGCCAGAGCAACGTGATCTTCGACATCTCGCCGATCCCCAGCCAGATGAGAGTCAGCGGCACCAGAGCCGGCACCGGCAGATAGCGGATGAAATCGATCACAGGCTCGGTCACTGCGCCGACGATCCGGTAGGAGCTCATCAGGATACCGATTGGAATCGCCATCAGAGCCGAGACGATGAAGGCCACCCATACGCGAAAGATCGAGATGCCGATGTCCGCGGCGAAATTCTGGCCGGTGAAGAGTCGATAGATGGCTTGAAGAACGATGAGAGGCGACGGCAGGAACTGCGGCGCGATCCACCGCAGCTCCGCCACCGCCGTCCAGGCCAGCAGTATCGCCACAAAGCTGGCCACACCGATCGTCAACTCCACATCCGATCGAGCCTTGCCGCGAAAGCGGAACAAGGTGCGCCACTGGCTCTCGGTCGCCGAGCCGGATTTCGGCCTCCGCTTGGACTCGGTCATCAGGTCGCGCCTCGAGCAAGACCGATCCCGGCACCCCCTTCGGATGCCGGGGTCGTGGCGGCCCTACTGTGCACGCGACTTCCAGACCTGGGTGATGATGCCGTTGTCGATCTGCTTGTCTGCCTCGAGTTTGATGTCGGCCGCGCCATTCTCGATGTTGAGCTGCATGATCTCGGTAAAGATGTCATGGAGCTTGCCCGGCTTGCCGTCCGTGCCCATCAACTCAACCGACTGATCCAAGCCGATATAGTTGATGTTGGCGATGGTTTCCTTGAACTCCTCCGGCGAGAGCTTGAATTGCGCCGCCATGATGGCAATCGCCTTCTCCGGCTCCTTGCCGATGTAGTCGATGGCCCGGTAGATCGCGCGCAGGAACTTCACGTATTTCTCGGGCTGGCTCCTCAGATTGTCGGTCCGCGCGATGATCGTGTCGGTGATCAGATGCGGATATTCGCGGGACGAGACGATGACATAGGCCCCCCGGTCCTTGTGGGCCTGGACCGCCTGCGTCAGGACCGGCTCGTAAGCTCCGACGGCGGAAACGCTGGGATCGGCGAAGATGGCGCCAGCGTCCTGGGACGCGATATCGACGCGGTTGAGGGAGTCGAAGGTCAGGTTGCATTTGCTCTTCATCGCCATCTGCAGGATGAGCGTTGCCGGCAGATTGGGTTCGGTCGCGACTGTTTTGCCCTTGAGGTCGCAGACCGACTTGATCGAACCGTCGGCCACGACGCCGTCGCCGCCATTCGATTCATCGATCGTGCCGATAATGATGCCCTGCATCTCGGGCGTCCGCGGGCGCCCCTGATATTCGCCGACGCTGCGCAGATAGCAGTCGATGTCGCCGCGCTCCATGGCGGCGTAGGCATTGCTGATATCGTCATCGATGATTTCGTTGACGGTGATGCCTTCCTCCTTGAAATAGCCGAGCTCGTTGGCCAGATGAACCGGCCCGAAGCCGACCCAGAACGGATAGGCGCAATCGAGATGATCGGGGCCGGCGGCCTGAGCCGGCTGGCTCGCGAACGCGCCGGTCATAGCGACGCCCGCCAGCAAAGTTAGTGCTATCAAGAGTCTGCGCATAGTTTCCCTCCCTGAATGTCCTTGTTGGACCTGGGCCTTGCGCCGGTTGCGTCCGATGCCGCCCTTGGAATGCTAATATGAAATGCCGATCCGTCAGCGGCTCTTGCCGCCGGCCTTCGCCTTCCTCTTGCCGCCGCCGAACTCCTTGCGGACAGCGGCCGCGATGTCCCGGCGATATTGCTGGGCCATGAGAACCCCCTTCTCCCGCGTGGCCGCTTTGGCCGATACCAGTGCGCCCGAGCTCGGCACCCAATGGGCATGCGCGGGATACATGTCGTAGGGCGGAAATTCGGCGCCCGGATTGTCGGGGATCTTGTCGATGCGCACCATCTCCGGGTGGTAATGCAGCATCAGCGAGGTTTCCATCACGGCCGCATGCTCCAACGCCACCCCGGGGAAGCCGTCCGGGAAGACCTTGGCCAGCGTTTCCGATGTGCAGAAATCCCAATATTCGAGCCGCATGATCCGTACGCCCTGGTCGCCCACCTCGCGCATCGCCTGATCGATGCCCTCGCTGACGAACCACTGGTTCTCGTAATGCCCGACGATGAAGCAGAGCTTGCGGGCGCCATGGCGGACCAGCTCGCGAATGACATCGCGAACGATCGAGATGACCGTGGCGCCATCGAGGTTGATGGTGCCGGGGAAATGCGGGCCGCCGCCAGATTTGGTATAGGAGCGATAGCCCATGGTCAGGGTTGGGCCAACAATTCCGCCAACCTCCTCCGCGACCTCGCGTGCAATATCGGTCGGCAGCATCGCATCGACGGACAGCGGCAGATGCGGACCATGCTGCTCCATGGCGCCGCAAGGCACGAACACGACGGGATTGGTCTTCATCTTCTGGCCGAATTCGGGCCAGGCCATCTCGCTCATCAGCACGGTCTCAGTCCGGGCTTTGGCCATGTCGTCCCCTCCGCGCCTTCCGGCGCTATTTCTTCTTACCCTTGCGTCGGCGCGCGACACCATCGGCAAGAAGGCACAGAATCTCGAACATGATGGTGGCGCCGACCAGCGCAGTGTTGCCCGAAGGATCGAAGGGCGGTGACACCTCGACCACGTCGCCGCCGACGAGATCGAGGCCCTGAAGCCCGCGCAGCACATGTTGCGCCTCCAGCGTGGTCATACCGCCGATCTCGGGCGTGCCCGTGCCGGGCGCATAGACAGGGTCGAGCCCGTCGACATCGAAGCTGATATAGGTCGGCCCTCGCCCCGCCACGCGACGCGCTTCCTTGATCACCTTCTCGACACCGAGCTTGGTGAATTCCTCCATATAGATGACGCGCATCCCCGAGTTCTCGGCGAATGCCATGTCGTCTGCGCTGTAGATCGAGCCACGGATGCCGATCTGCACCACGCGCTTGGGGTCCAGCAGTCCCTCCTCCACCGCGCGCCGGAAGGGCGTGCCGTGGGTGTACATATTGTCGCCGAAATAGCGATCGTTGGTGTCGGAGTGGGCGTCGAAATGAATCATGCCGATCGCGCGCTTGGCAGCGATGGCGCGGAAGATCGGCAGCGTGATCAGATGATCGCCTCCGGCCGAAAGCGGAATGCAGCCGCCGGCATGGACTTTGGCGAAGAACTTCTCGATCCGCGCCAGGCTGTCCATCAGATCGATCGGATTGACCGGCGCATCCCCGAGATCGGCCACGCGGGCAAGCTCGTAGGGCGCGATCCGGCTCACATGGTGAACCTTGCGCATGAAGCTCGACATGTTGCGGATCTCCCGGGGCCCATGTCGGGCGCCGGCGCGGTTGGTGGTGCCGCCATCCCAGGGCACGCCGATGAGCGCGATATCGAGCTGGCTCGGGTCCCGAAGATGCGGCAGCCGCATGAATGTCGGGATCGAGCCGAAACGCGGCGTGACTGCCGCATCCACCGGCTGTGGATTCGCCTGATGTTTGGCCATCGTCCCTCTCCCCGACGCGATCTTTTAGGAATGGCGGTTCTGGTGCCGCCTCGCGAAGACTATTGTCCGCCGGACGATAGTTGCTTTAAATCAGAAAAAACGAACCGTCATATTCCTAAAACCAGATGTAGCGCGAATGCGCCTTCAACTTGCCGACATCGACCTCAAGCTCCTCAGGGTGTTCTGCACCATCGTCGAGGCGGGCGGATTCACGCCCGCCCAGACGCGGCTCAATCTGAGCCAATCCCGGATCAGCTCCCTCGTCACCGATCTGGAGGCCCGGCTGGGCATGCGGGTCTGCCAGCGGGGTCGCGTCGGATTCCGCCTGACCGACAAAGGGCAGATCGTCTATGAAGCGGCCCAGCGGCTGTTTGCGCGCCTCTCCGATTTCAGCGCCGAGGTCGGAACCTTGCGGGGCGCGATGTGGGGCGAACTCCATATCGGCGTCGTCGATAGCACGAGCACCAATCCGGACTGCCGGCTGGTCGAGGCGATCCGCGTCTTCAAAGCCCAGGCATCGGACGTGACACTGCGGTTGCAAATCGCCGGGCCCCACGATCTGGAGCGGGCCGTGCTGGACGGCAGGCTGCAGGCGGCTATCGGCGCCTTTCACCATCACGTCGCCGGCCTCACCTACGCACCGTTGTTCCTGGAGCGCCAAACCCTCTATTGCGGGCGGGGTCATCCGCTATTCGAACGCCCCGAACGCGCTTTGACCGTGGCCGAGATTGAAACGGCAGCCTTCGCCGACCGCGGCTATATGGAAGGCGCGAGACGTCGCCTCCCCTTCACGCCCAAGGCTGCGACGACGACCGATTATATGGAAGCGCTCGCGATGCTGGTGCTGTCGGGCCATTATGTCGCCTATCTTCCGGCGCATTATGCGGCGGGTTGGGTGGCGCAGGGCCAGATGCGGCCACTGATGGCGACCAAGCTGTCCTTCAATTCCGCCTTCGAGGTGGTGAAGCGAAGGGGCGCCATGGCGACCGCGGTGCTGTCCGCCTTCCTCGAGGCGTTGAGCACAGCGCACCCTCCTGCAGCGCGAGCAGCCCGGCGCAGCGGGGTTGAAGCCTGAAGGTCAAAGCGACCCGCGCATCACCAGCACCGGGAAGTTCGAGCCGGCGGCAAACTCCGCCAACTCCGGCGGCAGTTGCCCGGCGAGGTCGCAGCCCAGCACCAACAGCTGCGGCTGTTCGCGCTGCAGCGCCCGCTTCAAGGCCTGACCATCGGGGCCGATGGCGGGGCGGATCAGAATATGTTTCGGATCGGTGCCGATGCCTTCCTCGAGAAGGCGCCGGCGCGTCTCGTACTCGGCCTTGTCCTTGGCCGGGACGATGACCAGCAAGGGCCGCTTCTCCTCGCGCGCGGTGCGCTGCGCCAGATCGAGCGCGGCGTCGCCGCAGGGCGAACTTGTGAAGACGACGGCGATCGGCGCCTGGGCCCGCGCTTGGGTGGGCATTGCCATCAGCACCGAGCAGCCGAGGCGCTTGGCCATCTCGGTCGAGGAGCGCCCGAGGGCCTGACCCTCGATCATCCGCTGGCGACGGCCGATCGCGAGGAGATCGACCGTACCGGCGGCTGCTTCGATGGCACCCTCGATGCGCCCGCGAACAACCCGGAAGGACCATCGCAGCCGCAGCGCCTCGGCCTTCATCCGGAGGGCATTGCGCGCCATGCCCGCCTGGTTGCGGAGATCCTGCTCGAGCTTGGCCGCGTCCAGGCTCTGGACCGTGCTGGTCAGGCGGCAGACCTCGCGGGCGAAGGGCTGGCGGGCCAGATTGATCAGATCCTCGTCCTCGATGAACAGGCCCTCGAGCTCGGCATGTAGGCGCGCGGCGAGGGTTACCGCATGCTCCAGCGCCGCCATGCTCTCGGGCGAGGCGTCGAGCGCCACCAGGATGCGCCGTACGGCGGCGATTTCGCGTTCCGCGGTCATGTCCTGCCTCCTTGTCCGGTCTCGGCTCCGTTGTCGCCGCCGGCCCCGAAGCGGCGGCGCTGCTGGGCCAGCGCGATCAGCCGATCCTCGACCCGCCGGTTGACGCTGCCCTTGGGAAACTTTCCGTCATCCTCGCGCGCACCCGCCGGGAAACCGGTCAGCAGCTCGATACCCTGATCGATCGTCTCGATCGGATAGATCCGGAACTGGCCGTTGCGCGCGGCCTCGACGATGTCCCGCCGCAGCATCAGATGGCGGACATTCGTCGACGGGATCAGCACACCCTGCTTGCCGGTCAGCCCGTGATGGCGGCAGACATCGAAATAACCTTCGATCTTCTGATTGACGCCGCCGATGGCCTGCACCTGGCCGAACTGGTTGACCGAGCCGGTGACGGCGAAGGACTGGTCGATCGGCAGCTCGGAGAGCGCCGACAGCAGCGCATAAAGCTCGGCCGAGGAGGCGCTGTCGCCGTCGACCCCACCATAGGACTGCTCGAACACCAGGGTCGCCGACAAGGAGAGCGGCTGGTCGCTGGCATAGCGCGCGGCGAGGAAGGCCGAGAGGATCAGCACGCCCTTCGAATGGGTCGGACCTCCCAGCTCGACCCGGCGCTCCACGTCGATCACCTCGCCCCGTCCGAGCCGGACCCGCGCCGTGATACGGCTCGGCTTGCCGAAGGAGAAGTTCGGCAGCGACAGGACCGAAAGCCCGTTGATCTGCCCGACCTTGCTCCCGGCCGTATCGATCAGCACGATGCCGCTATCGATGATCTCCAGCGACTTCTCGCGCACCCGGCCCGAGCGATAGATCTGCTGGTCGATCGCCTTCTCGATGTCGTCGGCGCCGATCACCTCGCGCTTGGCCTTGCCCGCCCAATAATCGCCCTCGCGCATCACGTCGGCCACGTCGCCGAACCGCGTGGTGAGCTTCTGATTGTCGTCGGCGATCCGGCCCGCCTGCTCGATCAGCCGCGCGACCGCGGCTCGATCGAGCGTCTTCAGCCCTTCCCGCCGGCCGATCGTGGCGATGAGCTGCGCATAGGCCAGAACCGCCTCGCCCTCGCGCGGCATGTCGTCGTCGAAGTCCGCGGCGACCTTGAACAGGTCGTTGAACTCCGGATCCTGCGCGGCCAGCAGATAATAGATATCGCGCGTGCCGACGATCACGATCTTGACGTCGAGGAAGACGGGCTCGGGCTCGACCGTGACGGTGGAGACGAGGCTCAAGGCCTGGCCCGGCGATTCGATCGTGATCTGGCGTGCGCGCAGCGCGCGCTTCAAGGCTTCGTAGGCATAGGGCTGCACCAGCAGCTTCTGCGCGTCGAGCATCAGATAGCCGCCATTGGCGCGATGGAGCGCGCCCGCCTTGATCAGCGTGAAGTCCGTGATCAAGGCGCCCAGCTCGGCCAGGTTCTCGACCCGTCCGACCAGGTTGGGCATGGTCGGGTTGTCCTCGTAGATGACGGGGGCACCGACCTGGTGGGTGTGATCGACCAGGAGATTGACCCGGTAGCGGCGGAAGCGGTCGCGCACCGCCGGCGACAGCCGCGGCGTTCCCGGCATGCCCTGGCTCTCGCCCTCGGTCGGCAGGAAGGCATCGGCATTGTCCACGATGTCCTTCTCGACCGCATCCAGAAAGGCCAGCACGTCGGGCAGATCGCGGAAATGATCCTTCACCACGGCGATGCCGCTGGCGACGGCAGCGCTCGTCACCTGACGATCGAGCTCGCGCGCCTGGTCGCGACGCTCGCGTTCCCAGGTCGGAAATTTCCGCAGCGCTTCCTCGAGCTCATCCTGCAGCGCCTTGAGGTCGGCCTCGATTCGCTTGCGCTCGGCTTCGGGAAGTTTCTGGAAATCCTCGGGGCTGAGCGCCGCCCCGTCGCGAACCGGCGCGAAGGCGAAGCCCATGGGCGTGCGCAGGAGCGCGATGCCCTTCGGCTGGGCGTCGGCCTGCAGCCGCTCGAAGACTTCAGCCTGGCGACTCTTGGTGGTCTCGTCGATCAATTGCCGGCGGTTGCGATACTCCTCGCCTTCCAGGATGGCCGGTATGGCGACACGCAGATCCTCGATCAGGCCGCGCATCTCGCTTTGCAGCTTGCTGCCCCGGCCGGCCGGCAGCTTCAGCGCGATGGGCCGGTGCGAGACCTCGAAATTGTTGACATAGCAGAGGTCGGGCGGCACCTCGCCGGCGCGGGCGCGCTGCTGAAGGAAGCCGAAGGCGATGGTGTGCTTGCCGGTTCCCCCGGGGCCCAGCGCATAGAGGTTGTAGCCCTGGCGGCGGATCCCGATGCCGAATTCCAGTGCGTCGAGCGCCCGCTCCTGCCCGACGATGCGATGAAGGTCCTTGAGGTCGGCCGTCGTCTGGAACGGAAGTTCGGCGGGTTCACAACGGCGATAGAGCGCCTCGGGGTTGAGCGGAGCGACAGATGCGGCCACGAATCCTCACTTTTCTGCGACGCATGATCATGACGAAACCTGCTCCGTTTCCGGAGCAGGTCCGACTATATCATGGGCTCAGGAGGACTGCCGACCCTCTGGCCGACAGGGCTTTTATGTCATTCCGGAATCTCGGAGTCGGGATTTTGCGTCTGCTCGTCGGCCATATCGGAGGAAGCGGCCTCGCCGGTCTGGCTCAGAGGCTGGGTCGGCCGGGTCGACAGGACCGTCGCGTCGAATTGGCCAAACAGCCCCACGGCGGTCACCAGCACCAGGACGGCCATGATCGCCAACCGAGCGCGCCCGGCGAAGGGACGATCCACCGCGGTCGACTCCCGCGCGAGCCTCTTGCGTCCCGTGACCATCGCCCGCACGAGATTCTCGCGTGCAAAGAGCCAATGGGCGAAGACAGCGGCAACGTGAATCCCCGCCAGGATCATGATGAGCGAGCCCAGCGTCTCATGGATGTCGCCCATGGCCCGGCTGCCGCTCCCCATGGCCGCGATCAGCGGCGCGCCCGCCTGATAGCCTCGCGCGGCCGCGCTCGACAAACCGGTGCCGACGATCGCCAGCAGGAGAAGAAACATCGCCAGGACCATCAAGCCGCCGAGCGGGTTGTGTCCGACGAAGTGGGTGGGCCTGAGGCGCACGACGTCCTTCAGGTAAGTCAGAGTCGAGCGCCAGGAATAGACGAAGTCCGCGAAGCGCGAATAGGGACTGCCGATGAAGCCCCACAAAATGCGGAACAACAGCAGCAGGAGAATCAGATGCCCGGCGCCGACATGGAGGACGAAGGCCGTCCCGCGTTCGCCGCCGGTGATATAGGCGACCAGGACTGAGGCCGCCAGCAACCAATGAAAGATGCGCGTCGGGAGATCCCAGACGCGGACGGAAGCATTCGACATGACGATCTTCTCCGGCGAGGGGACGCCAGCATAGAGCAGCGCAGACATGAGATGGGGTCCCCGGAATTGCAAACAAGGCGACGATAGCATTGCGGGCGGCCGTCACAGGCGCGACAGGTTGCCCGCAGCGCCGGGGAGAATGGCAAGCGCGGCTGTCGGAAAGCTGACGACTGCGAGCCAATCGCATTCGCAGCGTTCCGATGCGTTCAGTTCACCTCGAAAATCACCGGCTCGGTGCAAACCGCTCCTTGCCGGACGGCCGCTCATCCCCCGTAGTCGGGCTCGGCGATGCCGCGCTGTCCGACATCGGCCACCAGCAGATGGCCCGACAGCGGCGACGCCCGAAGCTGCTCGTCGGTCAGACCGAGCGAGGCGGTCGTGATGAAGAGCTGCTTCATCCCCTCGCCCCCGAAGCCGACGGCGCTCGGCTGCGGCACGGGGACCTTCACGCGCCGCTCCAACTTTCCATCCGGACGGATCTGGGCCACGCACCAGCCATCCCAGAGAGAGACCCAGAGATGGCCATCGGCGTCGACCGTCATGCCGTCCGGCTGCTCCGCCACGGCGCCGAATTTGTGGAAACTCTGCCGAGGTCCCACGGCGCCGCTCGCCGGATCGATATCGTAGCAATAGATCTCCCGCGCGGGGCTGTCGGTCCAATAGGCGCGCCTTCCGTCGGGGCTGAAAGCCGGCCCGTTGGCGCAGCCGATCTTGCGATCGATGACCGACAGCGTGCCGGCCTGGTCCAGCATGTAGAAGCTGCCGGTCGGCGTGACCCAATCCTGATTGCAGCTCCCGGTCCATAAGCGCCCGCGCCGATCGACCTTGGCGTCGTTGAAACTGTTCTCCGGCCGGCCGGCCTCGGGGTTGATGATATCGGTGCGCTGGCCCGTCTTCGGATCGAGACGATGAAGGCCGCTATCGTCGACGACGATCCAGCGGCCCTGACGATCGAACACCATTCCCCCCAGCCCCGTCGGCAGACTGGCCTTCAGCGTCTCGTTGCGCCCGCTGGCGGGATCGAAACGAAAGATCGAGGGCGCGCGCAGATCCAGCCAGTAAAGCCTCCGTTCCGCCTCGCGCCAGAGCGGGCCTTCGCCCAGCACCGACCGAAAATCCAGAGCCCGCTCGACATGTTCCACGGC
Organism: Hypericibacter terrae; assembly: GCF_008728855.1. GTDB lineage: Bacteria > Pseudomonadota > Alphaproteobacteria > Dongiales > Dongiaceae > Hypericibacter > Hypericibacter terrae. Next base: position 3,038,266 of record NZ_CP042906.1, read on the forward strand.
GCTGCCTCCCCCTGTCGGCCGCACGGCCAAGCCGCCGGCTCTTTTTTCATCGTCGGCCGGAATTAGGCGGCGCGCTTGGTTGCAACGTCAAGCCGCTATAGAATTGCCATCGGGTGGTGTCCGGTTCCGCCAGGGACCGGGGTTCATGGGGTGCAAGGGTGTCGTTCACGCGAGTTTCGGGACTTTCCGGTTCGTTCACAAGAGCCGGATTCCTTCCGGTCATCGGCCTGCTGGGGCTGTTGTTCGGCGCCTCCGCGCAGGCGCAGGACGCAGTCCGCTGCACCGACATTCCCAATCCCGTCGCCAAGACCCGCGATGCCATCATCGCCGCGACGAAGGAGAAGGATTTCGGCGCCTTCTCGCCGCTGATCGATCGCAATGCCTTCGCCGCCTCGGTGGGCGACGACATCGAGCCCATCTCCTATTGGGAAAGCCTGAAGAAGCAGGGCGACGACGTGCGGCCGATCATGGCCGCCCTTCTGAAGATGCCTTGTTCGGTTTATCAGGGCGCCGAGGGTGAGGTCTTCACCTGGCCGACGGCCGCCGACATCCCTTATGAGAAGCTTACCAAGAAGGAGATCGCCGACCTCCAGAAGCTCTATGGCGGCCGGCTCGAGGATCAGTATATCGAGGGCCATGAGGTCGGCTACTACGCCGGCTGGAGGCTCTCGATCAATTCGGACGGGACCTGGTCCGAGTTCGTCGCCGGCGATTAGCGCCGGCAGCAGCGTCCGCGGAGGCGGCCCAGCGACCATGTTGAAGAATCGCCAGATCCTGCTCGCCTCCCGTCCCTTCGGCGAACCCACGCCGGAGAACTTCCGTCTGGCGACGACCGATATCCCGGATCGCCCGGTACAGGGGCTTTTCCTGAAGACCCTCTGGCTCTCGCTCGATCCCTATATGCGGGGCATCATGGACGAGGGCGACTCCTATACGCCCGCGGTCGATGTGGGCGGCGTGATGGATGGCGGGACCGTCAGCCTCGTGCTCTCCTCGCGGGAGCCGGATTTCGCACCCGGCGATTTCGTCGTCGGCTATACCGGCTGGCAGGAATATGCGCATGCCAGCGGCGAGGGACTGAGGAAGCTCGATCCGAAGGCAGCGCCGATCTCGACGGCGCTGGGTCTGCTCGGAATGCCCGGCATGACCGCCTATACGGGGCTGCTCAATATCGGACAGCCGAAGCCGGGCGAGACCCTCGTGGTCGCGGCGGCGTCAGGCGCCGTCGGGTCGGCCGTCGGCCAGATCGCCAGGCTGAAAGGCTGCCGCGTGGTCGGCATCGCCGGCGGGCCGGAGAAAACGCGATTCGTCGTCGATGAGCTGGGCTTCGATGCCGGGCTCGATCACCGGGCCGCCGACTTTCCCGCCCGCCTCGAGGCGGCCTGCCCGAAGGGCATCGACATCTATTTCGAGAATGTCGGCGGCCATGTCTGGGATGCGGTCTATCCCCTGCTGAACAATTTCACGCGCATCCCCGTCTGCGGCCAGATCGCCAATTACTCCGACACCGGCCTGCCGCCGGGACCCGACCGAACGCTGGCCTTGATCGGCACCATCCTGGTGAAGCGCTGGCGCATGCAGGGGTTCATCGTCACCGACTTCGCCGATCAGACCGACGAGTTCCTGCGCGAGGTCGGCGGCTGGCTGCGACAGGGCAAGCTGAAATACAAGGAAGACGTGGTGGTCGGCCTCGAGAACGCGCCGGCCGCCTTCATCGGCCAGCTCAAGGGCCGCAATTTCGGCAAGCTCCTGATCAAGGTCGCCGACGCGCCGGTCTGACATCGGGCTGGCATCGACAAGGTCGCCTGGCGGCGCCAAGGGTCGGTCTAACAAGCCCGGCCACTCCCCAACAATGCCGGCTTCGTGACATGGCTGCTGCAAATTCGGGCGGGCTGCTCCATTCCGCGCCACACCCATGGGGCACCAGTGACGTTGGTTCTTGCCGGCGGCTTCTCGACGAGGTCGACCATTTCCTGGTGGGCGATTTCGCCATGACCGATGGCGCGGTCACTCATCGCCCGGTTGCGGACCCCGGCGAGAATTGGCTTTGCCTCACCCTGCGCAACGCGCGGTTCCGGTTCGCCGGTGCCGGTTGGTTCGCTCTCGATCTTCTGTTCTGCAACAGAACTGTCCTACGACACTCGGAAACCATCGATTCTTTGTTTGACCGCGATTCAACAATACGAGATCTCCCACTGCGGTCGCGACTTGCGACGAAAGTCGTAGGTATTTTCCCCTACAGAGATCGCCAGAATCTTGCCCGAAAAAAATCACGGGGCGGAATTGCATGAGTATCGGTTATTCGGATGGTGTGAAACTTGGCTTTTGCTCTTCGATCATATTCGTGTGAACCTGACATTGTGATGTGAGGTTTTACCAAGTTCTAACTTGCCAGGATCGGTTGTCCCTGCTGCATTGATCCAACGGCATTCGATCGTCGTATTCCCATCAAGCGGACTGTGGGGGCCGCGAGATACGAAGGAGACGACCATGGGCAGCGTCGCCAGCTACAGTACCGACCGGCTGGATCGGAACCTCCTTCGTTATGCGATGAGGCTTCCTACCCTTTCCGTCGAGGAAGAGACGGGGTTGACGCGCGCCTGGTCGACCGAGCGCGACGAGGCCGCCCTCCAGAAGCTGGTCAGCGCTCATCTCCGCATGGTGATCTCGCAGGCGACCCGATACCGGTCCTACGGCCTCGCGCTGTCCGACCTGGTGCAGGAAGGCACCGTCGGCCTGATGCAGGCGGCTGAGCGGTTCGATCCGGAACGTCAGGTCCGATTTTCAACCTATGCGATCTGGTGGATCCGGGCAGCCATACAGGATTATGTGCTGCGCAACTGGTCGGTCGTCCGGGTCGGGACGACCCATGCGGAGAAGCGGCTGTTCTTCAATCTGCGGCGTTTGCGGGCCAAGATCGCGCAATCGGGCGTCGGCACCCTCAATCCCGAGCAAGCCGCCATCCTGGCGCGGGAACTGAACGTCTCGCTCGATGTGATCGAGAACATCGACTCCCGACTCTCGGCGCGGGATTGCTCGGTCAACGAGCCTTTCGGCGAGAGCGGCGATGGCGAATGGCAGGACATGCTGGCCGACGAACGCGCCACACCCGAAGAACAGGTGACCGCCGATCTCGACTCCCAGACCCGCTCGCGCTGGCTGGCCGCTGCGATGAGCGAGTTGCCGGATCGCGAGCAGATCATCATTCGCAAGCGTCATCTGGCGGAGAACGGCGCCACGCTCGAGGACCTGAGCCACGAGCTGGGTGTCAGCAAGGAACGGGTTCGCCAACTCGAGAAGCGCGCGCTGGGCAAACTGCAGGCGATCCTGGTGGATCGCGAGACCGTCGCCTGATCCGCCGCAACGCCGGCTTGGCTCGCGGCCGCCGCCTAGAGTTCCAATTCTTTCAAATACCGCTTCAGCGCCTGCGCGACCCGCTGGCCGCGATCGCGGAACAGTTCCAGATGGCCGTCGCCCACGGCATAGAGGCGGATGGATCGGGCCAAAATGGTCCGCCAGGGGTTGCTTGGTTCCCTGAGGCGCTTCACCCGGGGGGCACTGCAGATGAACGCCACTTTCCCCGCCCAGGGCGCCGGCCGGTAACGGTTGAGAATGAGCCGCATGCGTTCCGCACGATCGACAGCCCGTTCGACGGCATCGTCGCCGCGGCCGACGATCGTGGGATCGGCATGTTGCTCCGCCGCACTGGTAATCAGCAGCCTGGCCTCGTCGCGGAAAGCCAACGGACTGCCATAGGCGCCCTCCGGCGCATTCGTCGGGCCGCCAACATCGCCCTGTAGCAGGACCGGCGGATCGATTCCGATCACCGCCTCCGGGGGCTCGTCCAACTCGGTCAATTGCCGCGCCATCTCCCAGGCGATCAAGGTGCCGGCACAATAGCCCGCCAGAATCAATCGAGATCCGGGTCGCGCCGCACGGACAGCCGCCACATAGTCGGCAGCGATTTCCGCGACGGTCTCGGCCTCGCCACCGGGGCGCGGGCCGGTGCGGCCCTGCAAGCCGAAGAGCGGGCGCCCCTCGTCCAGCTGCCCTCGCAGATGACGCGTGAACAGCACCTGGCCGTGCAGTCCGTGAACGAAGAAGATCGGCGTCCGATCTCCGCCAGGCTCGATCGGAATCAGGAGGGGCGGTTCCGTTTTCCCAATAGCGGCCAGAACCCGGTCGGTCAGTTGGGCGATGGTCGGCGCTTCCAGCAGCATCGAGATCGGCAGCTTGACGCCGAACGCGAGCTCGATCTCCGCCATCAGGGCAGTCGCCGCCAGGGAGTCGCCGCCCTGCTCGAAGAAATCGTCGCGGGCGCCCACCTCGTCCAGATCGAGGATGGCCTTCCATATCCCCAGAAGCCGTCGGGCCACGGCCGCCCTCGGCCTGACCAGGACCCGCGCCGGAAGCGGCGACCCCGGCAAGGCCGACGGCGCCGGCACATCCTCCGGCCGGCCGGAATTTGAGCGTGGATCGCGTGCCATGGCTGGGCGAATATAGCGGTGGACCTTCCTGCCAACAACCGGAGCCCCCGGCCTATCTCGTGACCATCCCATGAATCTAGCGCAGTTGATCACGCTTCATGGCCGCTACCGGGCCCATCACCCGGCAATCGTCGAGCGGGACCGCAGCTTCACCTTCCGCCAGTTGGATCGTTGTGTCGCCGGCCATGCCGTCGCTTTGATGCGCCAGGGCGTCGGCCGCGGCGACGTTGTCGGTGTGTGCCTGCAGGATCACGCCGAGTTCCTCGCCAGTCTTCTTGCGATCCTGCGGATCGGCGGGATCTTCCTGCCGATGGATTGGCGGTGGACCGAGGCGGAGCAGCGGCGCACGGCCGAGGTCTTCCGGCCCAAGCTCATCCTGGCCGAACCCGGGCGCACCATGGCGCCCGGCCTTCCTGTCGTCCGTATCGACAACGCCTGGCGCGAGGCCGCAACCGCCAGCGAGGTTGCCGTGGAAGCGGTGCCCGGTGGCGAGGCGCCCGCCATCCTGGCCCTCTCCTCGGGCACGACGGGCCAGCCCAAGGGTTACAACCTGACCCATGCCCGCTATCTGGCGATGTGCCAGAACTACTGGGAAGCCGGCATCTCGCAGAACGACCGCTATCTCTCGGTGCTGCCGATTGCCTTCGCCTCGGGCCGCGGCATGGCCCTGGCCACGCTTTTCATGGGCGCCACCGTTATCCTGTTCCCGACGCTCGCGGCCGCCGAGGAAATTGTTGCCGGCGTCGCCGAGCATGAGGCAACCACCATGTGCCTCGTGCCGAGCCTGAGCCGCGCCCTCCTGCGGCTGCCCGCAACCGCCGGCCAGCCGCTCCTGTCCTCGATCCGGCTGCTGGTCTCGATCGGCGCCGGCCTGTTCCCGGAAGAAGCCCGGGCGATCCGGGAGCGCCTCACGCCCCATCTGGTGGATCTCTATGGGAGCTCGGGTGGCGGCATCACCACGGTGCTGCGCGGCGAAGACATGGATCACAAAGCCGGCTCCGTCGGGCGCCCGCTGAACGGCGTCGAGGTCGACATCGTCGACGACCTGAACCAGCCGCTGCCGCCGAGGATCACCGGGCGGCTGCGCTGCCGGGCCCCCTGCATGGCCGCCGGCTTCTATCGCTCCGAAGGGGGAGGCGACGAGGCCTTTCTCGATGGCTGGTATTATCCTGGCGACTATGCCTATCTCGACGAAGATGGCTATGTCTTCCTGCAGGGCCGCACCAGCGAGATCATCATCCGCGGCGGCATCAACGTCTTTGCGCCCGAGGTCGAGCGGGCGATTGCCTCCTATCCCGGCGTGGCCGAGGTCGCGGTCCTGGGCTATCCGGTTCCCGATCTCGGCGAGGAGATCGCGGCCTTCGTCATGGCCCGGCCCGGCGTCGTCGAACGTGACCTGGTGCGCCACCTGCGAACCGAGCTGGCGCCCTACAAGATACCCCGCCGGTTCCATTTCGTGGACGAGCTGCCGCGCAGCAGCACCGGCAAGATCCTGAAATCGAAGCTCGCCGAGAGCCTCGCCCCATCGCCTGGCGCGACCTAGCCGCGCGGTTCGTCTAGGCAGACGCACCCAGACGCCAACCCTTGGCACGGGAGACGGCCTCGGCGAAACGCGCCCGCCAAGCGGCACCGTCGTTCGCTGGCTCGATTATGCGCTCGCCCGCGCGCGGCACCGTCAACTGCCGACCGGTGGCGGCCGCTGCCAGCCCGGCGCAGCCGAACGCCGTCAGCTCGTCGAACGCCCGGACGACCAGAGAGCGGCCCAGGCAGGATGCCAGGAACCGAACGAAATAGTCGCTGCGGACCAGCCCGCCATCGACCGAGACCGGCGATCCGATCGGCAGGGCGGCGCCCATGGCCTCGATGACCTCGGCCGTGCGCAGTGCGATCCCCTCCAGAAGGGCCTGCAGCAGGTCCCGGGCATCGGTCTCGAGCCCCATGCCGATCCACAAGCCGGCGGCACTGCGGTCCCAATGCGGACAGGCGAGCCCCGACAGGGCCGGCACGAAGGCGAGCGAACGCTCGATGGCCGGCGGCCGCTCGAAGCGGTCGAGCGCTGCCAGGTCCGGCGCCAGGCCCAGACGCAGCGCCCAATCGACCGCAGAGCCGGCGTTATAGACACCGCCATCGACGGCATAGCTGCGCTCGCGCCCGATCTGCCAGGCAACCGTCGGCAGCAGTCCGCGCTCGGGCAGCCGCACGATGTGTGCGCCGGTCACGCCCAGGGCGAAGGCGCCGGTGCCGAAGGTGATCTTGACGTCGCCCGCCGCGCGGCAGCCATGGCCGTAGAGCGCCGCCTGCTGATCGACCATCGAGGCCGCCACCGGGACACCGTCGATCTCGCCGAAGGACCCGACTGTCGGGCGGATCTGGGGCAGGCATTCGCCCGGCACGCCGAACAGCCGGCAGAGCTCCGGGTCCCAGTCGCCGGTCTCGAGATTCATCAGCGAGGTCCGGCTCGCCGTGGTGACGTCGGTGGCGCAATGTCCCGTCAGGCGATCGAGGAAGAAGGCGTCGGTCGTGCCCAGCCGCAGCCGCCCTCCCCGCGCCAGGTCGCGGGTGCCCTCGGTGTGATCGAGCAGCCAGCGCAGCTTGGTCGCGGAAAAATAGGGGTCGAGCGGCAGGCCCGCCCGCGTCAGCGTGAGCGCTTCGGCGCCCTCGGCCTTCAGGCGCTCCACCTGATCGCTGGTGCGCGCGTCCTGCCAGACGATCACGGGCGAGATCGGGCGTTTGGTCTGCGCATCCCAGGCGAGGCAGCTTTCGCCCTGGTTGTCGATGCCGATGACGTCGGCCTTGCCAGCCGCGGCCAGGCAGCGGCGGATATTGGCGACCAGTTCCTCGCCATCATGCTCCACCAGGCCCGCGCCCGGGTGACGCTGCTCGTGGCGCTCGCTATGAGCCACGCGGCAGCTGCCGTCCGCCTCCACCGCGAGGGCGCGCGTCGAGGTGGTTCCCTGGTCGATCGCGACGATGCGCATGGCGCGTGGCGCTCCTCTCCCGGTTTCAGGGCGTGAATCCGACCTGCAGGCGGTCCACGCCGGGCGGAATGGAAAGTGCCTGCAACGGAATCAGGATTCGGCGTTCCGGTCTCGTCGCGAGGCGGCGCTCCCAGAGCCTTTGCCCGCCGGCGTCGATCGTCAAGCGGCCCGACAGATCGCGATCGACACGCAGCTGAAGCATGGCCGAGGGGTCGGTCAGGCCCACCTCGATGGCTTGGGGGACGATCAGCTTGATGCCGGGCCCGCGCTCGAGCTCGATGCGTCGCGGAGACCGCGGCAAGCGGTCCTGCAGATCGTCGGCGACAAACCCGCCGACGCGGCGTCCCTCGCGATGGCACCAGCCGGCCGTCTCGACCGCGCGCAGGAGATTGCCGGCGGCGAAATAGGCCGGGTCGGAGCAGCGGCCGAACTGATCGATGACGGGTCCGCCACTGCCGCTGTCCCATCGCAGAGGGCTCGATCGCACCAGTTCCGCCGCGGGCAGGAACCGGCCGGTGAAGATGACGCCGTCGCAATCGATGGTCGCGGTTTTTCCGCCCGTCTCAACGTTGACGGCCTCGACCCGTCCGTTGCCTCGAATATCGACGAGCCGGGTGCCCAGATAAAGACGCAGTCCGAAAGCGCGCGCCATCCAGGCGCTGGGCCATCTGGCCGTCGTGTGCCCGTTCTCCTCGATCATCGCCACCGGCCGCATGCCCGCCGCCCGCGCGGTCAGGATGGCCGAGAAGGAGACGAGCTCGGTGCCGACGATGACCGGCCGCCGGAAGGGCCGCAGGCGTTCGAGATAGACGAAGCTCTGCAACGCCCCCGTGGTGAGAACACCCCAGGGGCGATCGCCGCCGACGAGCCGCGCGCTGCGCGGCGTCTCCCGGACGCCTGTCGCAAGGATGACGCGCTCCGCCGCAAGCTGTTCGAGGCCGGCGGGGCTCGCCAGCTCGACCCCGCCACCCGGATGGAGCTGCGTGACGCTGCTGCGCGTCCTGATCTCGACACCGGCCGCAAGGGCGGCGTCCCGCAGGCGCCGCGCATAGACGGGGCCCGACAGGACCCGTCCGAATTCGCGCCAGCCGAATACGGGATGTCCGCAATGTCGGGGGATGCCGCCCGCCTCGGCTTCCCGCTCGATGACGACGACGCGGTCGATGCCCCGCTGTCGCAAAGCCAATGCTGCGCCCAGGCCCGCCGGGCCGCCCCCGACGATGGCGACGCGGCAGGACGACGAACGGGGTTGCGGATCCATCATCAAAGTGTCTCGCCCAGCTTGTCCGGCATCGCGATGCGGCCCTTGGCGATGGCGCAGACATGGGCGCTGCAATAGAAGCCCTGACAGCGTCCCATCATCGCGCGGGTCCTGCGCTTGAGCCCGCCGAGATCGCCGGCCGGCAAGGGGCCGGTCAGGGCCGCCTCGATCTCGCGCCTTGTCACCAACTCGCAGTGACAGACGATCTCGCCATAGCCGGGTTGCTGGAAATCGCGGGAAAGATGCTCGGCGATGTTGGGCATGCGCGGCCAGACCGGCGCCGCCGGTGCCGTATGACGGGAACCGAGGCCTTCATAGAGCGACCAGACATGCCGCGCGATCCCGAGAGCGCCGGTCAGCCCCGTTGAGCGGATGCCGCCAACTGTGATCCAGCGGCGCTCCGCATGGGCGCGAATCCGATAGTCCTTATGCTCGCTCGCCGGCCGCAAGCCCGCATAGGCCGCCGTCACCGGCATCCCGGCCAGCATCGGCACGAGGCGTGCCGCATGCTCGACCAGACGCGCCAAGGTTGGGCCGTCGGTCGAGGGATGTTCGCGATCGATTTGTTCCTCGGCGGTGGGTCCGACCAGCAGATTGCCGAAGATGGTTCGCGCCAGCACCACGCCCTTGGTCCGCTCGGTCGGGACCGGCAGCAGGATGCTGCGCAGATAGGGCGCCGCGGCCTTGTCGAACACGGCGAACTGACCCTTGCGCGGCCGGATCGTGAAATCCGTTCCCCCCAGCAGCGACTGATCGAGATGGTCGCCCCAGAGCCCGGCGCAATTGATCACGAGCGCGGCGCTGACGGACCCGCGCGGCGTGTCCAATCTCCATCGGCTGCCGTCGAACTCCCCCCGCTCCACCGGCGCCGAGAACAATGCCTGCGCGCCGTTCTCGAGCGCCTGATGCAGATAACCCAGCGGCGCCGACCAGGGATCGATGACATGCTCGCCCGGCACCAGGATGGCTTCCCGCGCCGCGGTCGCCAGATGCGGCTCGCGCGCGATCAGTTCGTCACGCCCGATGCGCCGGACGTCGGTCACGCCATTGGCGTGGGCTTGGGCCAGAATGCCGTCGAGCTTCGCCGCCTCCTCCTCGGTCCAGGCCACCAGCACGGCGCCGGTCTCGAGCAGCGGCAGGTTCAACCGCTCGCGGATCTCCAGATATTCGGCATAGCCCGCGCGGACGCAGGCGAGCTCGAGGGTTCCGGGCGTGGCGTCGAAGCCGGTATGGAGCAGCGCGCTGTTCGCCTTGCTCGGCCCCGCCAGGATGTCGGTGGAACGCTCGAGCAGAATTGTCCGGGCTCCCTCCAGCGCGAAGCGCCGGGCCATGGCGCAGCCGACCACGCCCCCACCGACGACCGCGACATCGAAGAGCCCGTCCATGCCCGTCCCCGCCGCGTTCATGGCGCCCGCTTCCTCCGGCCGGGCCTGCTGGCCAGGGCCGCGCTCCGCTGCGGCATCCTGCGACTGCGGCCCCGCTTCGCCGGCGCCGGGGCCGGGGCCTCGCTCTCGGAGGCCGCCTCCGCCAATAGCCAGGTCTTGAAGCTCCGCGCTTCGGCGCGCATCGGCCGGTCGGACGGCGCCACCAGATAGAACGGTCCTTGCGCGTCGATCTCGGCGTCGAAGAGACGGACCAACCGGCCCGCCTCGATCATCGGTTCCACCAGCGAGCTGTGCCCCAGCGCCACCCCCACCCCCGCGGCGGCAAGCTCCAGCCCGATCGCCGAGGTATCGGTCTGCAACACCTGGTCGAAGGTCACGCCGCGAAGGCCCGCCTCGGCAAACCAGTCGGTCCAGCCCTGCCGGTTGCCGATCACATGGATCAGGCGCTGGCCCAGCAGGTCGCGCGGGTCGCCGAGAGTCGCGGCCAAGGCCGGGACGCAGACCGGGAACAGACGGTCGGTCGTGATCGGCTGGCTCGAGAGCCCGCTCGCATGGTCGTGGCCATAGCGGATCTCGAGATCGACGCCCTCCCAGACGGTATCCATGCCATGCACCGCGGCCGTGAGACGCAGAGCGACCGCGGGAAACTGGGCGTGGAACCGGGCCAGGCGCGGCGCCAGCCAATGGGTGGCGAAGGCGACATTGGTGCGCACCGTGACCAGCCCCTCCTCGCCATGGCCGAAGATCTCGGCGGTGCCGAAGGTCAGGTGGTCGAAGCTTTCGCGCACCACCCTGAGATAGGCCTCGCCCGCGTCGGTCAGCTGCAGCCCGCGCGGCAGGCGGTGGAACAGCGATTCCCGCAACTGCCCTTCCAGCAGGCGGATATGCTGGCTGATCCCGGCCTGGGTCATGTTCAGTTCGCGCGCAGCCCCGGTGAAGCTCAGATGCCGGGCGGAGGCCTCGAAGCTGCGGATCCAATTCAGGTTGAGCAAGCGGCGCATGGTGTTCCAACAGACCCATAACAAAATTTGGGCCATTGCCACAACACTCGTCGTTTGTTGGCCAAGGCGCCCCGGACCTAGCCTGGGGTACCGGAACAGAAGAAGGGCACTCGCGGGCGCCAGGCCCGCCCGCAACCCCGACCGGCCGGAATGTCGTCTACCATCAGGGGATTCACGCCATGATCGAGAGAACCGATCGCAGCCGCCCGCGCTGGGCGCGGCTTGCGAAACTGGCCTTGCCCGCCGCCCTCCTCGCCACCGTCGCGGTCACTGCGCTCGCCGCCACCTCGACGCTGCGCTACTTCACCTGGGCGGGCTATGACGATCCGTCCTTCCGCAAGCCCTACACCGACAAATACGGCTCGGGCCCGCAGTTCTCCTTCTATAGCGGCACCGACGAGGGCTTCACCAAGCTGCAGAGCGGCTTCACCGCCGACATCGCGCACCCTTGCATCCACGACGTCAAGAAGTGGAAGGAAGCAGGGCTGCTGCAGCCGATCGATCCGAGCAAGGTCGCGGCCTGGAACGACCTGATCCCCGAGCTGCGCGATGCCGACGCGCTCGTGCTCGACGGAAAGCATTGGCTGGTGCCGTGGGAATGGGGCGCCTCCTCCGTGCTCTACCGGACCGACAAGGTGCAGATCACCGAGCAGAGCTTCACCATCCTGACCGACCCGAAATATAAGGGTAAGGTTTCGATCCCCGATGCCTTCGACGAGATCTACCAGCTCACGGCCGTGCTGGCCGGGATCAAGCATCCCCTCGATCTGCAGGATTCCGACTATCCGTTGATCGAGGCTCAGATGAAGGCCCTGCGCAACAATGTGCGCTTCATCTGGCAGGATCCGGCCCAGCTCGAGCAGGCCATGGCCTCGGGCGAGATCGAGGTCGCGTGGGGCTGGCCCAACAGCTTCAAGAACCTGCGCAAGGACGGCGTGCCTGTCAATTTCATGCTCGAGCCGAAGGAAGGGCTGGTCACCTGGCTCTGCGGCTTCGCCCATCTGAAGTCGGCGACCGCGCCGGTCGAAGAGGTCTATGATTTCATCAATGCGCTGGAAGATCCGGAGTCCGGCAAGAACCTGGTCCAGAACTGGGGCTATGGCCATGCCAACAGCAAGGCGCTGGCCCTGGTGCCGAAGGCCGACCTGGAAGCGATCGGCCTTGCGGGCGATCCCAGCAACTATCTGAAGAAGGGCAATTTCCTCGGTCCCATGTCCGAGAAGCAGCGCGAGAAGCTGCAGACGATGTGGGACCTTGTGAAGGCCGGCAACTGACGCAGGCCTCGTTCCCGCCCGGCCAGCGCCGAACCCCAACTCAGCGCTGACCGGCCGGGGCGATGTTTCGTGATCGATCGATTTTTGGAAACGCTCATGCCCCGCACCATCACCGTCGGCGCCGCCCAGCTCGGCCCCATCGCGCGCAACGACAGCCGCAAGCAGGTGGTCGGCCGGCTGCTCGAATTGATGCGCGAAGCGCACGGCTTCCGCTGCGACCTGATCGCCTATCCCGAGCTGGCCCTCACCACCTTCTTCCCGCGCTGGCCGATCGAAGACGAGCGCGAGCTCGATTCCTTCTATGAAACGGAGATGCCGGGACCGGAGACGAAGCCCCTGTTCGAGGAGGCAGCGCGCCGCGGCATCGGCTTCTCGCTTGGCTTCGCCGAGCTCGTCGTCGAGAAGGGCCGCAAGCGGCGCTTCAACAGCTCGATCCTGGTCGACAAGACCGGCCGCATCGTCGGCAAATACCGCAAGGTCCATCTCCCGGGCCATTCCGACGTCATGGACCGTCCGGGCCAGCATCTCGAGAAGCGGTTCTTCGAGGTGGGCGATCTGGGCTTCCCGGTCTGGCGCGCCTTCGGCGGCATCCTCGGCATGTGCATCTGCAACGACCGGCGCTGGCCCGAGACCTATCGCGTGATGGGTCTGCAGGGCGTCGAGATGGTTCTGCTCGGCTACAACTCGCCGATCGGTCTCGGCGATCCCTTCGATCTCGACGCGCTCGAGCCCTTCCACAATCACCTGGTGATGCAGTCCGGCGCCTATCAGAACGCGACCTGGGTGGTCGGCGTCGCCAAGGCCGGTTTCGAGGAGGGCTTCAACATGATCGGCCAGACCTGCATCATCGCGCCTTCGGGCGAGATCGTCGCGCAATGCGCGACCATGGGCGACGAGCTGGTGGTGCGCAAATGCGACCTCGATATGGGCGCGCCCTACCGCGCCGACATCTTCAATTTCGCCTATCACCGCCGGATCGAGCATTACAAGCTGATCACCGAACGGACCGGCGCCATCCCGCCCCCGGAAACGACGTGAGCGCCAAGCCGGTCATGGGACAGGACTGGAAGATCGAGGGCTATCTGGGATCCGATCAGGGTCGCCTGACCATGGACGGCGTCGATCTGGCGGCGCTGGCACGCGAGCGCGGCACGCCCCTCTTCGTCTATTCCGCCCGCCGGATCGCCGAGACCGCCCGGACGATGAAGACGATCTTCGCCGCCTCCCATCCGCGCAGCACGATCTGCTACGCGGCCAAGGCGCTCTCCACCATCAAGGTGCTGCGGCTCCTTCATGCCGAAGGCATCGCGCTCGAGGTCAATTCCGGCGGCGAACTGTTTCGCGCCCGGCTCGCCGGCATTCCCCCGGATGCGATCGTCTTCAATGGCGTTGCCAAATCCAAGGCCGAGATCTCGCAGGCGCTGAGCCCGCCGATCAAGGCGATCAATGTCGACAGCCTGTTCGAGCTGGAGCGGATCGGCGAGGTCGCGGCGGATCTGGGTTGCCAGGCGCGTGTGACCTTGCGCATCGTTCCCGAAGTCGACAGCCCTACCTCGCCCGGCAACCGCACCGGATCGGAAGGCACCAAGTTCGGCATCCTGCTGCATGAGCTCGATCGCGCCATGGAGATCTTGCGGGCGCAGCCCAATGCGCTGCGCCTCGTGGGCATCCATGCCCATGTCGGCTCGCAAATCACCGACACAGGTCCCTATGTGTCGGCGGCCAACGTGCTGGTTGAGCAGGCGCGCCGGCTCCAGGATGCACTGGGCCTGCGGCTGGAACATGTCAATCTCGGCGGCGGCTTTCCCCTCCCCTATATGCGCGGCGTCAACCGCACCCCGCAGGGCGACATCTTCGCGCCGCGCATCGACAGCGCCGACATCGCGCGGGCGGGCTTGGCGCCCCTGCGCAAGGGGCTGGGCGAGCAGATCGAGATCCTGGTCGAGCCCGGCCGGCGCATGGTCGGCGATTCCGCCGTCATGCTGTCGATGGTCGAAACGGTGAAGACGCGCGCCGGGCATGAGTGGCTCTATCTCGATGCCGGCTACAACACCATCGTCGAGTCATACACTTATAAGTGGTATTATCATTCCCTCACAGCCAACAAGCTCGACGAGGCCTTGTCCGAATTCCGCGTCGTGGGGCCGCTCTGCGACAATGGCGACGCCTTCTTCGATGTCGATGGCGAGCAGACTCTGGCGCGCCTCCTGAAGGCTGATCCCCGGCTGGCGCAATCCCGCGAACTTCTGGAGAGCACGCTGGTGCGCCTGCCGCCGACCCGAAAGCTTGCCCGCTCGACCGGTCCCGGCGATCTCGTCGCCTTCCTCGATACCGGCGCCTATACGTTGGACCAGATCACACCGAACAACGGCCGCCCCCGGCCCGAGGTCGGTATTCTGGACGTCGATGGCGATTATGAGATCATGCGCCGGCGCGATACCTACACCGACCTCCTCTTCAACGAGGTGATCTGATGCGCCTCGACCTGGCCATCCGTGGCGGCACGGTGGTGACCGCGTCCGACGAGTTCATCGCCGATGTCGGCGTCGCCGGCGGCCGGATCGTGGCGGTCGCCCGCGACCTGCCCGAGGCACGCGAAGATGTCGATGCCACGGGCCTCCTGGTGATGCCGGGCGGCGTCGACGCCCATTGCCATGTCGACGAGCCGGAATATATGGGCGCCCGGCTCGCCGACGATTTCGCCTCGGCGACACGGGCCGCGGCCTGCGGCGGCACCACAACCATCATGCCCTTCGCCAACCAGCTGCCGGGCCTGAGCCTGCGCCAGGCAGTCGAGGATTATCACGAGCGGGCCCACGGCAAGGCGCTGATCGACTATGCCTTCCATCTCATCGTCTCCGACGTCTCCGGCTCCCTGATCGGCCAGGACCTGCCGGCGCTGATCGCCGACGGCTATCGTTCCTTCAAGGTCTTCATGACCTATCCCGGCTATATGCTGGACGACCGGCAGATCCTCGAGGTCATGGATGCGGCCCGTCGCGGCGGGGCCGTGACCATGGTCCATGCCGAGAACGGACATTGCGTTCACTGGCTGTCGCAGCGCCTCGAAGCCGCAGGCCGGACCGGCCTCGATAGCTTCGCGGAATCGGCACCATCGGCGGTTGAACGGGAGGCGACGCACCGCACGATCGCCCTGGCGCAGATCACCGGCGCCAAGGTCATGATCGTCCATGTTTCGTCGGCCGAGGCGCTGGAGCAGATCCGCTGGGGCCAGGATCGGGGCATCTCGGTCCTGGCGGAAACCTGTCCGCAATATCTCCTTGGGATGGGCCACCACCTGCACGAGCCCGGCTGGGAGGCCGCCAAGCATATCTGCTCGCCGCCACCGCGCGGCGAGGATGATGCGGCGCAACTCTGGCGCGGGCTGCAGCAGGGTGCCTTCCAGCTCGTCTCGTCGGACCATTGCCCCTACCGCTTCGCCAGCGGGGACGGCAAGCGCAGCCAGGGCGGCGAGCATCCGCATTTCCGCAAAGTGCCGCCGGGCCTGCCGGGTCTCGAGACGCGGCTTCCGCTGCTCTATCACGAGGGCGTCACACAAGGCCGGCTCACGCGCCAGCAATTCGTGGCCCTGACGGCCGTCAACCCGGCACGGATTTATGGGCTCTATCCGCGCAAAGGGAGCCTGATGCCCGGTGCCGATGCCGACATCGCGCTGTGGAAGTATGGCGAGCACCGCACCCTGCGCCACGCCGATCTGCATGACGAATGCGACTACACGCCCTATGAGGGGCGCGATCTTTCCGCCTGGCCGGTGGTCACGTTCTCGCGGGGCGAGAAGGTCTGGGATCGCGGCTGGGTCTCGAGCGCGGCCGGACGCGGCCGCCATATCGACGACCGCTCGCCATCGTGAGCCACCCTCGCACGCTGGCCGAGGTCGTTCGCCAAGGGCTCTGCACCGGCTGCGGTCTCTGCCAGAGCATGTCCGGACCCAATCGCATTTGCCTGGAGATGACGGCCGATGGCTTCCTGCGGCCCCGGATCCGAGGGCCCCTCCCGGCCGGCGAGGAGCGCCGCATCCTCTCCGCCTGTCCCGGCAACCGTCAGCGGGCGACGGCGGAGCCCGGCGCCGCCGTCGACCCCCTCTGGGGGCCGATCAAGCGGCTCGCGCGCGGCCAGGCGACCGACGAGGGGATGCGCTTCAACGCGGCGTCGGGCGGTGTGATCTCCGCACTCGCCAGCTATTTGCTCGCCAGCGGCGAGGTCGAAGCCGTGCTCCATACGCGGGCCGATCCGACCCAGGCACTGCGATCGGTGCCGCAGGTGAGTCGGGGACTTCAAGGCGTCATGGAAGCGACGGGCGCGCGCTATGGTCCCGCGGCACCCCTGACTGCCCTCGAGACGATGCTGGCGGCCGGAAAGCCCTTCGCCGTCGTCGGCAAGCCCTGCGATATCGCCGCGTTGCGCAACCTGGCGCGTCTCGATCCGCGCGTGGATCGTCTGGCCCGCTATCGCATCGCCTTCTTCTGCGCCGGCGTTTCGAGCCTCGGCATCTCCCAGGCCATCGTCGGGAAATACGGCCTGACCGAGGACCAGGTTCGGCTGATGCGCTATCGCGGCCATGGCTGCCCCGGCCCCACCCGCATCGAATCCAAGGATGGCCGCGTCTTCGAGCAGAGCTACGACGAGACCTGGGGCAACGAGCTGGCGCAGGAGATCCAGTTCCGCTGCAAGATCTGCCCCGACGCAACCGGCGAGCAGGCCGATATCGCCTGCGGCGATGCCTGGATCACCGCCGACGGCTACGCCCACGGGGAATATGAAAGCTGGAACGCCGTGATCGCCCGCACGGCCGCGGGCGAGGCCTTGCTGGCGCGGATGGAGCGCGACGGCAAGCTCAACCTGCTCCCCAACACGGTAGCCGAGCTCAATCGCATGCAGCCGCATCAGGGCGAGCGCAAGATGGCGATCCTCGCACGCCTGGGCGGCCTGGCCCTGGCCGGCCAACCGCGGCCGCGCTATGCCGGGTTGCGGATTCTTCATGCGGCCTGGATCGGAAGGCGGAGCTTCTTCAGGAATCTGCTGGGGACGTTGCGGCGGCTGCGCCACGGCGCCAATCGCGAGGCCGAGCCGGCCCGAGGCGCCTGACCAAACCGTTAGCAGCCTTGACGAAAGCCCGCTCTCTACGATCTCCTATGAGGTGCCGCCCGTCCTGGCGGGCGAGCCGCTCATTGAACCGGTGTCGGCGTCGTCCCCAGGGCCGCCCCGGTCCGCGATCCAAAAGGATTTCCCATGCGCTATGTCCGCCTCGGCTCCACGGGCGTCAAGGTTTCACGCATCTGCCTCGGCTGCATGTCCTACGGCACCACGGAATGGCGGCCCTGGGTGCTCACCGAGGATGCGGCGCGGCCCTTCATCCGGCGCGCCCTCGAACAGGGCATCAATTTCTTCGACACGGCCGATGTCTATTCCAGCGGCGTCAGCGAGGAGATCCTCGGCCGCGCAATCCGCGACTTCGCCAAGCGCGACCAGGTGATCATCGCTTCGAAGGTCCACAGCGCGATGGGCGACGGCCCGAACGACAGGGGCCTGTCGCGGAAACACATCCTGGCCGGCGTCGAGGCCAGCCTGCGCCGCCTCGGCACCGACCATATCGACCTTTATCAGATCCATCGTTTCGATCCCGAGACGCCCATCGAGGAGACGGCGGAAGCGCTCGACATCCTGGTGCGCAGCGGCAAGGTCCGTTATATCGGCGCCTCCTCCATGTTCGCCTGGCAGTTCATGAAGGCGCTGGCGATCCAGGCCCGCGACGGCCTGGCCCGGTTCCAGACGATGCAGAACCATTACAACCTCGCCTATCGCGAGGAAGAGCGCGAGATGATGCCGCTCTGCGTCGATCAGGGCATCGGCGTCATCCCCTGGTCCCCGCTCGCCCGTGGGCGCCTCGCCGGCAGCAGAAGCACTGGCACGCCGCGCTCGACCACGGACGAATATCAGAACCGGCTCTACAACAAGCAAGAAGTGCTCGATGCGCCGGTGATCGCGCGCTGCGCGGAGGTGGCCAGGGAACGGGGCGTGCCGCCGAGCCAGATCGCGCTCGCCTGGCTCCTGTCGAAGCCCGGTGTCGTGGCGCCCATCGTCGGCGCCACCAAGACGCATCATCTCGACGATGCGATCGCCGCTTCGGAGCTCACCCTGGCGCCGGAGGAAATCGGGCGGCTGGAAGAGCTCTACCAGCCGCACCCGATTGCCGGCCACAGCTACGGCGGCACTACCTGACGGATTTCGGGGAAATTGCGCCGTCCGTCGCCGTCACCAGAGCCAGGAGCGCCGAGCCGGCCCGCTCGATCGCGCCGCTATTGTCGATCCGGATGACGCTCTCCGGCAGCGCGTCCAGCTCGTCGCGGGCCCTGAGCCGTTCGGCAATCTCGTTTTTCGATTCACGCTTTCTTGCAGCGAGCCGGCCGGCGATCAAGGCAGGCTCCGCCGTGATCAGCACCGGAACCAGATCGGGATAGGCTTCCAGCGCCTCGGGGAGATATTCGCGCGATCCGTTGACGACGACGTTGACGCCGCTGCGGCGCCAGATGTCGATTTCACGGCCGATCGCGTAGGAGAATCCGTGGCTGCTCCAATGGAGCGCGAACCAGCCGACCCCGAGCCGGGCGCGGAACTCGGCTTCGCTGAGCGCGATATGGTTTTCGCCGGCCGCCTGGGGCGGCCGGGTGATATAGCGATGGGCCACGGCGACCTGGCGCGGATCGCCGGCCTGCCGGACGAAGCTCAGCAAGCTGTCCTTCCCGACACCCGACGCGCCCATGACATAGAAGAGCCGACCGGCGCTCTCGTTCGTCATGCCGGCATTTCCGCCATGATCTCGGGCCTGCTGTATTTCTCCGCAAAGCGCGTCGCACCCAGCGTCCGGAAATCCTGCAGGCTGGCGCGCAATCTTGCCGGGCTCCAGTCCCACCAGGCGATGGCCTTGAGCCGCGCCTCGGTCGCCTCGTCGACGCGCCGGCGAAGGGGGCGCGCGGGATTGCCCGCGACGATCATGTAGTCGGGAACGTCCTTGGTGACGACCGAGCCGGCACCGATCGCGGCACCGGTGCCGACGCTGCGCCCCGGCAGCACGATCGCGTTATGACCGATCCAGACATCCGGGCCGATCAGGACCTTATGGGCCCGACGCCAGGCGAAGACCTCGGGATCGTCCGCATCGGCGAAATGATGAGAGCGGCTGCGGTAGGTGAAGTGATGGAGCGTGGCCCGCTCCATCGGATGATTGGTCGGATTGAGCCTCACGCCCGCGGCCAGGTTGCAGAACTTGCCGACATCGGCGTTGAAGATCTCCACATCGCGCGCCGTGTAGGACCAATCGCGAAAATCGACCTCGAGCAGCTGGCTGCGCGGCCCCACATATGTCCAGGGGCCGAAGCGGCTGGTTTTGACGATGGCAGTCGGATGCAGCATGGGCGCCTCGGTCATGCTGCGCCCCTCGCCCCAGGGATGCTCCGGCTGTCCCTGCTCGAGCGCGATCATGGCTCAGGCCACGCGTTCGCCCTGGCGCCACACGGCACGGACCAGGGGCAACCCGCCACGCTCGGCCACGCGAACCAGATCGGCGCGCAAGCCCGGCGCGATCCGGCCGCGATCGCTCAGCCCCATCGCGTCGGCGGGCCGTGTCGCCACCATCCGGATGGCCGCCGGCAGGGAGTATCCGAGCTCCTCGACCAACCGGAATGCGGCCGGCAGCAGGCTTGTCGGCACGTAGTCCGAAGAAAGGATATCGACCAGCCCATCGCGTGCCAGGTCGATCGCCGAGATGTTGCCCGAATGTGAACCGCCGCGCACGACGTTGGGGGCGCCGCTGAGGATGCCGATGCCATGCTCCCGCAACGCCAGGGCTGCCACCTGGGTCGTGGGAAATTCAGCGACGACGGCGCCCGCGGCTGCGGCCTCTTCCGCATGCTGCACGGTCGCATCGTCGTGGCTCGCCAGCTTCAGGCCGCGCTCTCGCACCAGTTCGATCACCGCCGCCCGATTGTTGTCGCCGTGAAAGGCGCGGTCGTTCAGGCAGCGCTGGACGAAGCTCGCGAGATCCGCATCGCTCATCTGATACTTGCCCTTATAGTAGGACTCGTACTGCGCCAAGGTCGCGAACTGGCGCTGTCCCGGCGTGTGGTCCATCAACGACACCAGCTTCAGGCAGGGATGCTGCGCCAGCCGCTCCAGGTGGGCGGGCAACTCGCCATGCGAGATCTCGCAGCGCAGATGCAGGAAATGCGCGACCCGCAGCATGTTCTCGCGCTGGCATTCCTCCAGCCCCGCGGCCATCGCCGTCAGGGTCTCGATCCGGTCGCTTTCGCGATGGATATCGCCGATCGCCACCGAATCGAAGACCGTGGTGATGCCGGCGGTCGCGATCTGAGCGTCGTGCGCCACCACAGCCGAACGCGCCGGCCAATGGACCCGCGGCCGCGGCGCGATATGCTTGTCGAGATTGTCGGTGTGAAGCTCGACCATGCCCGGAATGACATAATCGCCCTCGCAGTCGATGGCGCTTTCCAGCCGGCTGACGCCTTCCTCGATCTCGACGATCCTGCCGTCGCGGATGACCAGGGTCCCGTCGAGGATCTCGTCGGGAAGAACCAAGCAGGCGTTCGTCAGGATGGTTTCGGTGTTCATGCGGCCAACTGTCTGGGCGGAAGGCTGTAATATCGGGTCGCCAGGGCCGCGCGCGCATCGGGATCGTGGCAGATGGCGACGATGGCGGTGCCAGCAGCGCGAGCTTCGTGCAGTAATGTGACAACAATGCCGCGGTTCGCGGCATCGAGCGAGGCCGTCGGCTCGTCGACCAGCAGGATCGGGTGAGCCGCCAGCAGGCCGCGCGCGATATTGACGCGCTGCTGTTCGCCGCCGGAGAAGGTCACGGGCGACAGGGACCAGAGCCGCCGCGGCAGGGCCAGACGGTCCAGCAGCTCAGCCGCGCGCTCGCGGGCCTCCTGGCCGTCGATGCCCCGCGCCCGCAGCGGCTCGGCCACCACGTCCAGGGTCGGCACCCGTGGAATCACGCGCAGGAACTGGCTGATATAGCCCAATGTCCGCCGGCGCAGTTCGAGCGCCAGCCGTGGGCTCGCCGTCGCCAGATCGACCCGGTCGCCTTCATGGCGAACCAGGATGGCGCCTTCGTCGGCGCGGTAATTGCCATAGAGCGTCCGCATCAGCGTGCTCTTGCCGGCGCCGGAAGGGCCGTCGAGAACGACGCACTCCCCCGCACCGACCGACAGATTGATGTCCGAGAGGACGATCAGCCTGACTTCGCCCTGGACATGAAGCGTGAAGCTCTTGGCCAGGTCGCGGGTCTCGATCATGGCTTCGCGATTGTCCTGGGTCATATCGGCAACACCGAGGAAACCAGCAATTGCGTGTAGGGCTCGTGCGGGTCGTCCAGCACCTGGTCGGTCAGGCCGGTTTCGACGATGCGCCCATCCTGCATCACCATGAGGCGATGGGCCAGCAGCCGGGCCACACCCAGATCGTGGGTCACCAGGATCACGGCCAAACCGAGATCGGCGACAAGCTGACGGATCAGATCGAGCAGCCGGGCTTGGACCGAGACGTCGAGGCCGCCGGTCGGCTCGTCCATCAGCACCAGCCGCGGCTTGGTCACCAGGTTGCGGGCGATCTGCAGGCGCTGCTGCATCCCGCCGGAAAAGCGGCGAGGATTCTCGTCGATCCGCGAGGGATCGATTTCGACCCGCCCGAGCCACTCCGCGGCCATCGACCGGATCGTTCCGTAATGGCGCATGCCGGCACGCATCAGCGGCTCGCCGATATTACCGCCGGCGCTGATGTCGAGCCGAAGCCCGTCGCGCGGGTTCTGATGCACAAAGCCCATATCGTTGCCGAGGCGCCGGCGCCGCTCGGCCTCGGAGATCGCCGCGAGGTCGACCTTGGTGCCGTCGCGCGTCTCGAACCAGACGCGGCCTTCGCTGGGCGTCACATGCCCGGCGATGCAGCCCAGCAAGGTGGTCTTGCCGGAACCGGATTCGCCGACCACGCCCAACACTTCGCCCGGCCAGAGCGAGAAGCCGATATCGCGGCAGGCCACGCGCGTGCCGAAGCGCTTACTCAGGCCTTCGACCGTCAGCAACGGCTCGTCCGTGATCGACGTCATCATTCGGCCGCCTGCGGCTCAAGCCGGCTGTTGCAATAGTCGGTGTCGGAACAGATGAAGCGCCGGCCGCCGCGGTCGTCGACCACGATCTCGTCGAGATAGCTGTCATCGGCGCCGCAACGCGCGCAGCGGCAGGACCAGCGCTCCACGGCGAAGGGATGATCGGCGAAGTCGAGGCTCTTGACCGGGGTGAAGGGCGGCACGGCATAGATGCGCTTCTCGCGGCCCGCGCCGAAGAGCTGCAGGGCCGGCGAACGGTCGAGCTTGGGATTGTCGAGCCGCGGGATCGGCGACGGCGACATCAGATAGCGGCCATTGACCTGGACCGGATAGTCATAGGCCGTGGTCACCCGGCCGAAACGCGCAATATCTTCATAGAGCTTGAGATGCATGGCGCCGTAGTCGGCCAGCGCATGCATGCGCCGCGTCTGGGTCTCGCGCGGCTCCAGCCAGCGCAGGGGCTCCGGGATCGGCACCTGGAACACCATGATCTGGCCATGCTGCAGCGGCGTCTCCGGAATGCGATGCCGGGTCTGGATGATGCTGGCCTCGGCCGTGCGCGTCGTGGTGGCGACGCCCGCGGTGCGGGCGAAGAACTTGCGGATGCTGACGGCGTTGGTCGTGTCGTCGGCACCCTGGTCGATCACCTTGAGCCGGTCCTGGCGGCCGACGATGGAGGCCGTCACCTGGATGCCGCCGGTGCCCCAGCCATAGGGCAAGGGCATCTCGCGGCCCGCGAACGGCACCTGATATCCCGGGATCGCGACGGCCTTGAGCAGGGCGCGCCGGATCATCCGCTTGGTCTGCTCGTCCAGATAGGCGAAATTGTATTCGGCCGCGCTCATTCCGCCGCCTCCTGGCGCGCGTCCTCGGCGCGCATCCGGCGCACGATGTCGAGCTCGGCCTGGAAATCGACATAATGCGGCAGCTTCAGATGCTGCACGAAGCCGGAAGCTTCGACATTGTCGGCATGGCTCAGCACGAACTCCTCGTCCTGGGCCGGCGCCGTCACCGCCTCCTCGAACTCGGCCGCCCGCAGGCTGCGGTCGACCAGCGCCATGGCCATCGCCTTGCGCTCGCACCGCCCGAACACCAGGCCATAGCCGCGGGTGAATTGCGGGGGCTGCGTGGCCGAGCCCTTGAACTGATTCACCAGTTGGCACTCGGTCACCTCGATCTCGCCGATCGCGACCGCGAAGCCCAGCTCCTCCGGCACGATCTCGACCGTCACGCGACCGCTGCGGATCTCGCCGGCGAAAGGATGGTTCCGGCCGTAGCCGCGCTGGGTCGAATAGGCAAGGCTCAGGAGGAAACCTTCGTCGCCGCGCGCCAGCGCCTGCAGCCGCACGTCGCGCGTCGCCGGATATTGCGGCGGATCGCGGGTGATGTCTCCGACTGGAAGATCGGGCCTCGGACGCTCCGGCTCGAGCAAGCCTTCCTGTTCGAGCCAGCCCATCACCGGCGGTACCGCCGCCGGCGCAATCGGCGGCGAGACCGCGGCGTCGGATTCGGCGCCGGCGGAGGCGCCATTGCCGTCCAACTCGAAATCAAGCAGCCGGTGGGTGTAGTCGAAGGTGGGCCCGAGGAACTGACCGCCCGGCACGTCCTTGAAGATCGCCGAGATGCGGCGATCGGTGGCCATCTGCGCGGTGTCGATCGGCTCGCCGACGGCGAAGCGCGGCAAAGTCGTGCGGTAAGCCCGCAACAGAAAGATCGCCTCGACCATGTCGCCCGCAGCCTGCTTGATGGCGAGAGCCGCCAGCCGCCGGTCGTAGAGCGCGCCTTCGGCCATGACGCGATCGACCGCCAGGCGCAGTTGCCCCTCGATCTGGTCGATGGTCAGCGCCGGAATTGCCGGGTCGCCCCGCCGATCCTGTTCCAGGAGGCGGTGCGCGGCCTCGATGGCGGCTTCGCCGCCCTTGACGGCTACATACATAAAATCTCCAAGGCGGTGCTGCGCGGCAGGCCGACGATCCGGTTGCCGCAGGCGATCAGGACATCGACGCCGCAGGGGAACTGCGCATGATTGACGGCCCACTCGGCGACAAAGCCCTTGGGCAGCCCCTCGATGGTCAGATAGCGCCGGGTCGGAATGCCGGGACCTGAAAACCCGATCTGGCCGCCCGAGGCGAGCCTGCTGGCCTCGATGATCAGGGTCGCGGAGCGGTCGGGATAGTCGAGGCTGCCGGGGTCGAACGACGGCAATCCCGGGCCGGCCGCCGGATCGGCAAGGAGTGCGAAACGCGCGGCGCCGTGGGTATCGGCGAGCGGCGCGCCGGTATGAAACCCAAGGAAGGTCGCGACCGACGCGGCCGTCCGATCGAGCCAGATCGGCGTGTCGCCATCGGCCAGCGCCAGAATGAGCCCGAGTGCTGCCGGCCCGACGCCGGCGCCCAGCTGACGACAGGTCGCCTCGAGCGAAACCGGAACCTCCAGCACGCGTCCCGGCTCGCTGAGTGCGGTCAGGGCACAGCGGAAAATGCGCTGCGAATCGTGGATGGGATCGGGCAATCCCGGCGCCAGCGCGCCCTTGCGGGACGCCATTCCCGAAACGGTCGCCGATCGCAGATCAGTCATCGCCGCGCACCATGGTCGTGAAATCCACCCGGGTCGCCGCGACATCGGCCGCCCGGTGCCCTCGCCTTTGGCTCCCAGCCTGCTCGATGGTCGCCAGCAGTCGGGCCAGCGGTCCGGTGCGGATCGTGTCGTCCTGCAGCAGAGCGTCGAACAGGGCCGCCAGCTCGGCGTGACGCGGCGCGCGGCCGGCGACATAGCCGAAACCGACCCCGGCGCGCGGCGCCTCGAGCATCACGGCGGCGCGCGTGACGGTCATTTCGCCCAGATTGAAAGGCTGGCCCGTGCCGCCGGCCCGGCCCCGCAGCATGACCAACCCGGTTTCGACCGGACGCAGCCAACGATAGGACGGCGGCGGCGCCACATCGCGCCATGCCTCTTCCAAGTCCGCAGGGTCGGCCTGGCTCAGCAGGGCCATCCAGCGGGAGCGGTCGGTGACGGCGGAATCGGACGTTGCCATGGCCGCCATATTCATCTAGACATCTATACTTGTCAACCAATCTTGCGGCCCGTCGCCGAATCGGGCTGTGTGTCGGCGAGGGCCATTCGCATGGAGTCGGAAGTGGCGATGAAGGAAGCGATCGCGCGCGGCCGAGGTGTCACGGTTTGGCGACAGATCGCGGAAACCTTGAGTGCGGACCTGAAGGCGGGCCGCCTCAAGGCGGGGGATCGGCTGCCCACCGAGCTCGAGCTGGCCGACCGTTTCCGGGTCAATCGCCACACGGTTCGTCGCGCGGTCGCGACCTTGGCCGAGCAGGGCATCCTGCGCATCGAGCAGGGTCGCGGCACCTTCGTGAACGACAAAACGATCGATTACGTGCTGGGCCGGCGCACCCGCTTCAGCAGCAATCTCCTGGCCCAGGGCCGCGAGCCGGGCCATCGGCTGATCTCCGCCGAAAAGGCGACGGTCTCCGGCAGCATCGCGGCCGACCTCAAGCTGCGCGACGGCGCCGCCGTGATGCGGATCGAGACGCTGAGCATCGCCGACGGCGCCCCCATGGGCTATGGCGTGCATGAGTTCCCCCTGCCCCGCTTCGCTGGCATCGACGAGGCCTATCGGCGGCTGGGGTCGCTCACCGCGGCGCTCGAAGAGCTCGGTGTGGGCGACTACACCCGCAAGGTAACGCGGATCCTGGCGCGGCTGCCGAGTGCGCGCGAGGCCGGGTTTCTGGAGCAGACGGTCAGCCGCCCGATCCTTCAGGCCGAAGCCGTCAATGTCGACGCCAAGGGCAAACCCACCCATCACAGCCTCGCGGTCTTTGCCGGCGATCGCGTCCAGATGATCGTTCGGCCCGAAGATCTGCTCGCCGGCGTCTGAGCCCGCGACGCGCGCCCGCGTCAGATGAAGGCCTTGCGCAGCCATTGCGACAGCAGGTCGATCGACATCACCGCGATGACGATGATGATCATCACCGCACAGGTCTGCCCGAACTGGAATCCGCGGATGATCTCCCAGATCACCTGCCCGATCCCGCCCGCACCGACCAGCCCCACCACGGAGGCCGAGCGGACATTCGATTCGAAGCGGTAGAGCGAATAGGAGACCCAGAGCGGCATGACCTGTGGGATCACGCCGAAGACGATCTCCTCGAGCTTATGCGCCCCGGTCGAACGGATGCCCTCGACGGGCCGCGGGTCGATCGCCTCCACGGCCTCGGCGAACAGCTTCGCCAGAATGCCGGTGGTATGGACCCAGAGCGCCAACACACCGGCAAAGGGTCCGAGACCCACCGACGTCACGAACAGCATGGCGAAGACCATTTCGTTGATGGAACGGAAGATGTCCATCAGGCGGCGCGCGGGCTGGTGGATCCACCAGGGCGCGATATTGCCGGCACAGGCCAGGCCGAAGGGGATGGCGCAGAAGATCGCCATCACCGTTCCCCAGAGCGCGATCTGGACGGTGATGATCATTTCTTCGGTGTAGTAGCGCCAATCGCGAAAATCCGGCGGGAAGAAGTCGGCGAGGAAGGTCGCCATGTTCGCCCGATCATGGATGAGATCGAGCGGGCGCATATCGGCCCCCTGCCAGGAGCCGGCGAGAGCGGCCAGGATCACGCCATAGGCGATGAGGCGCATATAGGATCGCCGCGGCGGCTTCGCGGCAGCGAGCGCCGCCATCCGGGCTTGAGGCCCGGATGGCGGCACCGGTTGAAGAGAGACGGTCAAGATCGCACTTGCTCAGCGAGTTTTCGCCGATGGAACTACTGCGTCTTCACCTCGGCCATCTTCTTGGAGAGCTCGTCGAGCTGGGCGTCGATCGCCGCCAGCTGCTGCTTCTTGTCGGACTCCGAGAGATTGGCATCCTGGTCGATCTTGATACGGTCCTTGAACAGCGAGACCTGGCGGACCGGCAGAAGCTGGTCGTTGCTGGAGGCCACGAAGCCACCCCACTCGCCCAGCGCGTCGAGCACCTGCTTCTGATGTACCTGATCGGGGCCTGGCTGGCCATAAGCGAACAGGAACGCCTTGAGCTTCTCCTTGGCCTGCGGATCGAGATCCGTCCGCCAGACCAGCGGATCGGAGGGAATCAGCGGCGAGCGCCAGATTTCACGAATGAGCTTCGCCTTATCCGGATTCGCGGTCTGGAATTTGGCAAGGTCTTCCGTGTTGTTGGTGGCGATGTCGACCTGCCGGTTCGCGACCGCCATCAGGTTGGTTCCATGGTTGGCGCTGACCGAGCTCACGAAGAAGGTGCGCACGTCGATGTTGTTCTTGGCAAAAGCATAGTAGCCCGGCATCAGGTAGCCCGAGGTCGAGTTCGGATCGCCATTGCCGAGGGTCAGCTTGCCCGGCTGATTGATGACGTCCTGGAGGGACTTGATAGTGCTGGCGGTATTGGCGATCAGGATCGAGTAGTAGCCGCGCGAGCCGTCGGCATAGATTTTCTGCGCAAACACTTCGCCGTTGGCGCGATCGACCGCCTGAATGGCCGAGGCGTTGCCATACCAGGCGACCTGGACTTTGTTGAAACGCATCGCTTCGATCACGCCCGCGTAATCCGTCGCATAGAAGGCGTTCACCTTCATGCCCGTCGACTTCTCCATGTCGGCGAGGAACGGCTCCCATTGCGTCTTGAGGTTCTGGGTCGATTCGGTCGAAATGATGCCGAAATTGATCTCCTTCGGCATTTCGGCCTGGGCCGCGGTGGCGCCAAGCGCCAGAGCGGCCATACCTGCGAGGAATACACGGCGTAGCATCGAAAACCTCTCCTTCAGTGGACGGGTGGACGTCGAGATAGACGGATCGGAACCGCGGAGGCCGGACTTAGGAGCCGACGACGGCCGCGGCCGTGGCGAGGCGCAGCGGCGTGCGGCGCGGACGGGCCGCCGCCGGCGCCAGTTCGAGTTCGCTGCCATAGACATCGGCCAGCAACGAAGCGGTGACGGCCTCGCTGGGGCCGTCGAACAGGACGCAGCCTTCCTTGAGCGCGACGATGCGCGGGCAGTAGCGGGTGGCCATCTCCACCTGGTGGAGCGAGACGACGACGGTCATGCCGTCGCTTTCATTGACCTCGCGCAGGAGCTCCATCACCCGTCGGGCCGATTCCGGATCGAGCGAGGCGATCGGCTCGTCCGCCAGCAGGGTCTTGGCGCCCTGGATCAGGACCCGGGCGATCGCAGCCCGCTGTTGCTGGCCGCCGGACAGGGTGGAGGCGCGCTGATAGGCCTGCTCCTGGATGCCGACCCGGGCCAGCGCATGGAGGGCCGCCTCGCGCTCCTCCCGGGTGAACCAGCTCGCCAGACTGCGCCAAAGCGGCGTTCGCGCCAGACCGCCGACACAGACATTGGTCAGGACCGGCAGGCGTTCGACGAGGTTGAACTGCTGAAAGACGAAGCCGATCGAGGCCCGCTGCCGCCGAATATCCCGGGCGATCCGGCCGTCGCGCTGCACCACCCGGCCATCGACATGAATGATGCCGGCGTCGCGATCGCCGGTGGCCAGACCGGCGATATGGCGCAACAGCGTCGACTTCCCCGAGCCCGATGCGCCGATCAGCCCCACCATTTCGCCAGGCTGGATCGACAGCGAGACGGACTGCAGGGCGCGTCGGCCGCTGCCGAAAGTCTTGCTAAGTCCGTCGATCTTGATTGAAGACATGGATGCGCGCCCCCTCGGAGTCGTCTAGACATTAGAGGGCAGCCGAGACTCCCGTTTCGCAGTTCGATGAAGCTTCGATGACAACCCACAGACCTCGCATTTCCGCCGACTCCGCCCCTGCCCCGCGCTACGCGATCTATTGGGCGCCGCCGAAGGACTCCGTCCTGGCGCAGCTCGGCAGCGCCTGGCTGGGACGCTGTGCCGATCCCGAGGCCGCCGCCGACGAGCTCCCGCCGCGGCCCGCGATCGCGGGATATACCGCCGACCAGTTGCAGGCCCTGACGGCGGAACCGCGCCGCTATGCGCTTCACGCCACCCTGAAGCCGCCCTTCGCCTTGAGCCAAGGCCGCCATGTCGACGAGTTGCGCGAGGATCTCGCACGCTTCGCCGCCCGTCAGCCAACCTTCACCATGCCGCGCCTCCGGCTCGCGCCCGTCGGCCGCCGGTTCCTCGCACTGATTCCGTCGGCGTCCTGTCCGCCTCTCGATGCTCTTGCCGCGGCCTGCGTGACTGGATTCGATTCCTATCGTCGTCCTGCCACGGCCACCGAATTGTCCCGACGGCGCGCCGCGGGCCTCGACGAGATCGAGGACGCGCATCTGCGCCGGTGGGGATATCCTTATGTGCTGGATCGATTCCGCTTCCACGTGACCTTGAGCGGTCCACTCGATCAAGCCGCGCTGGTCCGTCTGCAATCGGCTCTCGCAATCTTATTCGCGCCCGCCGCCGCCGCGCCGAACCCAATCACCGACATCGCGCTGTTCGTCGAGCCCGCCCCGGCCGAACCGTTCATGCTGGCCGCGCGCTTTCCTCTCGCGGGCGGCAACCCGAATCCGGATTCGCCGACTCACCGCTAGCGATCCAATCGTCCCGAAGTGGCTTGTCGCAGCGCCAACGAAGCTTTTTCGTTTCCGAAAATCCGGCATCGAGAGCGGGCGCTCGAACGGCGAACTTATCACTCGGCTGTGTCGCTCGCAGGAATATTTGCCGTATATCTTTAGGTATCCTTGCTCATCGAAGTGCAGCGGTAACATCTGTTTACAATCGAGATTGATTGATTGATCAGGCTTCTTCGCTTTTCATAGTGGAATTTTATAGGCAGCGAGATTTACCACCGTTTTTTCGTGACTCACAGACGAACGCCATTGCAAGCGCGGCACCGTGTTTGCTAAACATGTGTCACTTCGCGCATCGATGTGATGGCATCTTCATTACAAGAGGGGGTGCCCATTGAATTCGGAATTGGCCGAGGCGACTGCCATTCGCTCGGCAGGCGCAGCGCAGAGGTGAATTTTCTGGCACCTAGGAGATTAGCCGGAGATGGCCCTGACGACTTTGCCCGGCACAAATGTTCGCCTCGATCCGGATCAGATCACGAAAATCGACATCTGTTGTGCCGACACGGCGCGCGTCGAGATCCGTATCTTCCTCCGTGACAACTCTCCCCATCATTTTTTTGAGTTTCCCGACAAGGCCGCTGCGGTCGACTTCTATCGCGCGGTTTGGCAGCTGCGCAGCGGCGAGCGCCTCGGAGACCGCGAAATCGAGAGCTTCTTGTTGAACGAGGGTACCGAACTGGCTTAGCAGTCCTGGTTGGCGCTAGGGTTCAGCCTGATCGAGCTGCGACATCTCTGCCATTCGGCGTAGCCCCCCCAGATCGAGGACCTGGAGCGTCTTATTGTGCAAGACGACCAGATGGCGTTCTCGCAATTCTCGTAGAATGCGGTTGACGTGGATCGAAGTCAGGCCCAGCGCGTCGCCGATCATCTCTTGCGTGAGCGGTAGGGCAACGGTGTCACGGTCCGCTGCATGTTGACTGTGCTGCATCGGCGGAACGAATTGCAGGAGGAAATAAGCGACTCGCTCCATGCCCGAACGCCCGCCGATGTTTGTTAGCTGATCGTGGGTGCGAGTCACATTCTGCGCCATTATTCGGACGAGCCTCTTGCCGAGTCCTGGGTGGCGCTCCAAGAGTTCGGGAAAGCTGCGTCTCGGAAAAACGCAGACGGCCACGTCGGTAATGCACTCGGCGGTATGGAGCAGGGGGTCTTGGAGGTCGGCTTGGTAGCCTAAAAATGCGCCCGGCAACTCGATCTGCAACACTTGGCGCTTGCCGGATTCTAAAAGCCTGAAGAGCGCCACCCAGCCGCTCAGCAGATTGTAAATCTCATCGAGCTGGTCCCCCTCACAATAGAGATTTGTGTGGGCCGGAATGATGCGGTCGCAGATCTTGAATTTTTCCAAGACATCCAATCGATCGGTGTGAATCGCGCCGCAGACCGTGGTCTCCCGGATCGCACAATCCGCGCAGGTCCTCGGTAGGATGGGCAGATCGTCGTAGGTCCTGGACATGGTCTATGTCTCGCTCTCGGAACCGAGGCCCGACAGACGCACTGTCTCCACAAGTGATCGAGGCTTCTCACTGTTGGTTGAGTCCTTGTTCAGGAACCCGTGAGCTGCCGAGTTCGCGAAAGATCGGCGCTCACGCCGCTGCACAGCGACGTCAGACAATCGTTGATTGTTCCGTGGATCGCCCCTCATCGGCGAGTCCCTTCGATCGGGAGCCCACGCCTTCGATCAGCCGCGAAAAGCTGAGACAACTTGCAGATCCCCATCTGACAAGCTATCCACCCCTTAGATGGCTTCTCAACGAATTCTTAATCGAAAGCTATACATCAGGGTGATATTTACCTTCTATTTGCCACAAGCGATCAAACCTGGGTGGTGCACTAGCCATTGGGCGATCCGGCAAGGACGCACTGGCAAGCGACAGCCTCACATTTTCCCATTCCTCTCATCTGGCGCGCTCGCTGTAAGCGGGACGACTCTCCCGATCGATCATGACAGATTGGTAATAAAGGGGCGGAGAGGCGGAAGCAAACGACCGAGCACCACCGGTCTGCGCCGGCGCCCGGCGGCTCCGGCAAACGGCTGGCAAGCACTGACCATGACCCGCGGGGGCGCCGCGGCGTAGCGACGGATAGCAAAACTGTTCAGCGGAGAAATCTGGTTCCCGTCAACCGCCGAGGAGATGGCTCCGCGCTGGCATGTTCGTTTCGGAAAGCCCGCAGCGAGTTTTGACGCTCAAATACCCTCGAGAATTTAACAAATTATGTGGTCCCTGCGTCTGACGGGGTTCACCCTCCACGTTGCTGCTTTCTTGGGGAATCATCAGCTCGGTCTTTTTTTGCCGTGTGCACTCATTGGCCCTCTGGCCAACTGTTCGGTGCGACGACTCACCCGGCGCCAATGAGAAAACATCCCCATAAATCACAGGCGGCTTCAGTCGACCGCGATTGCGAATCCTTCATTAACTTTGCTAAGTGTTAAATCCAATCTGTCATCTCAATGGCCGTTCGATGACGATTAGAAGAAATTCAGTGCTCCATTGAAGTATCGGGCCCCCCGGCAGCTGTCAGCATCGGGTTGCGGCGAAGGAGATTTTTCAGGCACACGTTGAAGACGAGCGAGCAATCGTGTTGACGATCCTCCCCCAAACCGAAATCCACATCGATGCTGACAGAATCGAAAAACTTGAGATTCTTTCTCTGGATGGGAGACGTGTCGAGGTGCGGGTTCATACGTTGGAGGCAGCAAACGCACAGTTCTTTGCCTTTGAGGATAAGACGGCGGCAATCAACTTCTGCCGGAAGCTCTGGCAGCGTCGCGGTTGTAAGAACCTGGAGGGTGGACGGTTCATACTTAGGTTGGCTGAGGCCGGTTCAAAGGTTCCCTGAGGCATGGTGGTCGCAGGTTTCAGCCACATCCAAGAAACCCGTCGAATGACGACGGTGCTAGTGATCGCGTGCAGCGTTCGAGGTCAAGCGACGTAGAGTTGAGAAATTTCGGCCAAGCGGCGAAGCCCCTCGAGGTCCAAGATTTGCAATGTCCGGTTCTGCAGAATGACCAGGCGGCGCTCCCGCAATTGTCGCAGAATCCGATTGATGTGAACCGGCGTCAGGCCCACGGCGTCGCCGATCATCTCCTGCGTCAGCGGCATGGCGAGCGTATCGCAGCCCTGCGCCTTCTGGTCGTGCCGAAGGCGCAGATAAATATTGAGCAGAAAATGGGCGACCCGTTCCATGCCCGACCGTCCGCCGACATTGGTCAAATGATCGTGCGTACGCACCACGTCCTGAGACATCATCCCAATCATCTTCAGACCCAGAACCGGATGGCGCTCCAACAGATCCGGAAACGCCTTGCGCGGAAAAACACAGACGGCGACGTCCGTGATGCATTCGGCGCTGTGAAGCATCGGATCCACGAGCTTCGGCTGATAGCCCAGGAACGCTCCCGAAAGCTCGACCTGCAAGATCTGGCGCCGGCCGGACTCCAAGATTCGGTAAAGCGCGACCCAGCCGCTCAGCAGATTGTAGATATCATTGAGTCGCTCTCCCGCCCGGTAGAGATGGGAATGCGCAGGAAGGATACGGTCGCAAGTCTTGAATTCCTGAAGGATCTGCAATTGGTCACTGCGCAAAGCGCCACAGAGCGTAGCTTCGCGGATCGAGCAATTCCGGCAATCCTTAGGAACTAAAGGCGGTTCGTTGTGACTCTTCCACATGGTCTTTCGGCCCCCCATGGACCCGAAACCACGGCAAATGCTGCCCCCGCAACGCAGCGCCCGCATGGCCAATGAACTGGTTGCACTCGCTGGCGACCCAAGGGCCAAACCCGGTGCCAGCGCGCGCCAATCCCGCTACCTGGAGAAGAATTTAGACTCGATTCCCCTCCCCATAAAGCGTCAGCAGCGCTGTCTAGTTTTTATGCCGACAATCTATCACCTGTGACGCTTTCTCTAAATAATGCCTCAGGAGTTTTGTCCTAGCAAGTGTGCTATATTCAACATTTCGCGATGTCCATTTAATGATGGTGCGAAATTCATTTGCTACCTTCTCTTGTGTTGGACCCCAGTAAGAAGCCAGAGAAGCTTAGCGGTCGACGTTTCGCATCCCGTCCTCCATACTGTTTTTCGGTGTGCGGCGCCGGGTAATTTCAACAAACCGCAAGAAGACAGGGTGGGCAAGTCTATGCAGTTCTTACAGAAGCTGATTTTTGCGTTCTTGGCCGCCGCAGCAATGATCGGCCCAGCGCAGGCCGCAGATATGGCTCTGGTGCGTCTATCCTATAGCAGCGGCTGGGACGCCCTCCCCGCGATCATCGGTATCGAGCGCGGCTTTTTTGCCGAACAGGACATCGTCGTCAGCGGTATGGCAGCCACCTCCCCCGAAGCCGTCATCCAATCCCTGGCGGTCGGGACCACGGATATGGCCCTCGTGCCGCAGCGCGTGATGCTGGTGATGGCGGGAGCCAAGGCGCCGGTCAAGGTGATTGCCATGGGCGGCTGGGGCACCGAGATGGCCCTGGTTGCGCGGCCGGAAGCGAACATCAAGACCCCAGCCGACTTGAAGGGCAAGACCGTGGCCCTCGTGCAGGGATCCGAGGCTCTTCCCGTTCTTGTTCGTATCCTCAACCAGGCGAAGCTCAAGCCGACCGACCTCAAGATCGTCGGCATGAACGCCAACACACTCCTCAAGGCGCTTGCCGACAAAAAGGCCGACGCCGTCTTCGAAACCCGCCATTTCACCGACCCGATCGTCGAGAAAAAGGAGGGTGTGGTCGTCATGGATCCCGCGGCCGTGACCAAGTCTGTTGGCGTTATCGAGGGAATTCCGCTGGTCGCGGGCAACGATACGATCACCAAGGAGGCCGCCTCGACGCAAAAGTTCGTCAATGCCTGGGTCAAGTCCCTCAAATATATCCAGCAGAACCCCGTCGACGCGGCGCGAATGCTGCAGATCTTCTTTCACCGGCAAGGCGTCGTCGTCACGAAGCCGATGGCGGAATCCTGGGTCACGATGACCAGGTACGACCAGTATAGCTGGTCCAAGGCGGCAATCGCCGATGCGGACTACAACGGCTGGGCGCTCAACGCCGCCAAAATCCTGAAATTGGCGCCAAAGATCGACGACTATGTCGACAATCATTTTGTCGATGCGGCCGTGAAAACCCTTCAATAGCCATTACCCTATTGGCGCGCCGCTTCGCTGGCAGGGCTCGGACCACGTGAACGTCTTGGCGACGCCCCGGCGTTGATGCTTGGGCCGGAAGATATTTGAGGGTTTGGCATGGAGCGATGCGGCCCAAACGCTTAAAGCGGTTGGCCAGGGAAGCGGTATGTCCCTTCGCACGGATTCCTGCTGGAACTTGCTCCGGACTTGAACCGGGCAGAAACGACCAGCGCCCGAGATTCCGGCCGAACGAAACCGTCTCTAGAACAAGGTGAAGGTCATCGGGATGCTGATGGTGAAGGCGAAGTCGGGGGACTGGTTGGTCAGGCCCGCCGAGGCATTGAACGTCAGACTCGTTCTGGGGCCGATTCCGACAGAGGTGCCGAGAATCAGGCGGGCGTCGTTGAAATCGCTTCCATCGATCTTGTCGCCGTTCTGTGTCGTGGAGCTGACGATCTGGTCGTCGAATGACAAGTTCATGGAAACCAACTCGCTCAGCGCAATGTTGATTCCACCGAAAAATTCGTACACGTCGCCTGGATCGATGTTCCCAAACTGCGAACCCTGATCTTGCTCGATATTGTATGTGAAGTTGAACCCCCCGAAGAAAACGACGGGATCGACGCGCCAGACCATCGTAAAGCCGGAGGTTACGCCATAGAACCCGCTCCCTGTGGGGGGTTCATCGAGCACGACACGTCCGGTCCCGATGCTCTTGGTATTGATGTCGAACGGGCTTTCGCCCGTGGGGAAGCGTGCCCCAACCTTAAGAATGACATCGGGAATGGAGCCGCCATCGCCGATGATCGGCTGATAGGAAATGTCGCTCTGAATGTCGCCCAGTCCCCAATTGTCCGTGACGACCTTCTGCTGATTGGCCGTTCCCGCCCCGAAGATCTCGGAGTCCTGGCGATAGAGGCCCGGGACGATCGTATCGAGCTGGATCCGGTCGGTCAGGCCATATCGAGCGGTGGCCCTTGCGGTGACGATATTGCGCTTGATGTCGTTGACGTCGAGCGTGCCAATGATGATGGCATCGAAGATGGAAAAACCGCTGATCGCGATCTGATTGTTCGAATAGTAATCATACTCGATGCTGGGCTCTATCTGCAGCTGACCTGCGGGCAGCAGAACGCCGCCGCGCTCCAATAAGAGCTGCTCGGGCGCCTTCTCGGACTGCGGGCGATCCCCTTCGGCCGAACCTGCGGGTGCCGGAGCCGCCCCTCCGGAAGGCGCGGGCTCCGTCTGCTGCTGCTGCTGCTGATCTTCAGTGGGCGGCACCGGTATCACATCCTGAATGGCATAATAGGGTGTGCCCTGGTTACCAAGGTTGGGCATGCCCATCGATGCCGGCAAGACCGTCGGCGCGGCGTTTGCCTGGCGCTGAAGTTGCTGCAGTTGCTGCTGCTGCTGACGAAGGGTCTTTTCCTGCTCCGCCAGAATCTTCGCCTGCTCCTCGAGCTTGCGCGCCTGCTCATCCAGCATCTGCTGCTGGCGCTGCAGAATGGTGACCATATCCTGATTGTTCGGGAGAGAACCCGAAGTCGTGTCCTGAGCTTGCGCGGACGCCGCAAATCCCACCCAGGTAGCGACGCTGGCCGCCAATGCGAGCGCGGCCCACCCTCGCCCCGGTGCTAGAAATCGGAATGTCCCATCGCGGCTTCGACCGACGAGCTTGGAACCCGTCGCCAAGCTTGGACGATTCTGCTGCTTGCTCAGGCCCGGCCAAACACAAATCGAGTGCGCATCAGAGTCTTCGGTCCCGCTGGATAGACGCGACCGCGCCCTGCGCTTCACTAAGCCCTGAGGATACGGACCCATATTGGAACCATTGTTACGGCTCCAGGTCCGCGCAAACTCCCCCTGTGCACTTGGTATGCCGGTCAAGCTCTCTCCCCAATTCTGAAGGTCAATCGAGAGGGCCTTGACCTACAACAATATCACTACTCCCGCCGTAAGGCGAGACCGAAATCCCACAACCTTCAGTGCGTGAATGCGCTCGTCAGCATGCTCTGGACTGCCGGTACGTCCGCTGAATTGGCGACGTCGATGATCGCAACCTGGACGAACAGGTTCTGGTTGACGACGTTGAAGCTGCTGTGATCGAGATTGGCGATCTGGAATACGCCCGTGGCCCCGTTGAAGCTGCCGATCGCGGTCTGGATATTCACGGTGCCATCGCCCACGGTGACCGTCGGATCGGGTGCTCCCGTCGTGACCCCGGAGCCAGCACTGCCCGTATTGGAGAGATTCTCCAGCGTCCCCGACATGATCACATTGAAACCGAAGCCAGCGTAGCCGCCCCGCAACTCACCCATCTGGTTGTCGCTCAAGGGCGTCGCCCAGGCGACCATCTGGGCCAGCGCATCCAAAGGTTTCGGCTCGAGCTCGCCCGCGGCTGCTGGCAAGGCGCCGGCCATCAAAAGGGCCGCGCCAAGCGCCAAGGTCGATGTCCGCAACATGGCTACCCCCGTTCGATTCATGGGTTTCTCCATAGGGTTCAAAATTCTCCAGAGAGATGGTCGATCTGGCCCGTATAGCGTTGGATGAGAGGTACGACTTCGCGGGGTCGGCCGCTCAACGAGCCGTCGGCGGAGAACCCGCTAAGTCCCGTGTATTTGTCGCTGACAAACACCAGAATCACGCCGTCCCATTCCTCGGTGAACCGCTCCAGCGACCGCGAGCGGTTGCCGAAAGCGGGGTCGGCGATATAGACCTGCCCTTGCGACACGCCCTTGAACACGACGAAGTGCTTGTAGCCGCGCACGGTGATGAGCGTCAGGGCCGGGACCTTCAGTTTCGCGAGCTTCTCCACGCTGTCGAGGCGGAATCCGCCGGCGCTGAATCCGAGCGATTCCCCCAAATGCTTGAGCTCGAGCATCGAGAAACCCATGCCGTTGATCTGCTTCTTTTCGTCTTCCGAGCTCCTCGCAAGGATCCCCTCGATGATCTTTTTCTCGTCGGTATCCACGCCCCAGTAATATTTCATCAGCGTCGCCAAAGCGGCGGCACCGCAGCTGATGTCGTAGCCCTGCTTGACGACCTGCTTGAACCGAAGCGCGAAATAACTGGTGACCGGAGCGTTGATCATCTGGCCGCCCGGCAACCTCACCGGTTGTTGCTCGGCGCCCGCGGGCGCCGCTTGCAGCAATAACGCCAGGCAGCCCGCGGCAAGGAAACCGAGGCGCCTCATGGCGCACCCATCGTCGTGACTGACACGCCGATCACCTGCGTGACGCGGTTCAGGTCGCCGGTGACCTGGCTGATCTGGGCGATGCCGGTAAAGTCGTTGAAGGAATCGGCAAGCGTGTTGTTCCCCGTGGCTTCCGGCCCTTGCAGCGTCTTGCTGTTGTCCTGGCTCGTGCCAATCTGCCCCAGCTGCGCATCGCCCATCTGGATCGCGTCGGGTCCGACATTCAATCCGATACCGATGGCCACGACGGTGAGTTGCTGGTTCATATTTCCCGCAGTCTGGTTGATACCGACGATGCCGGTGCCGTTGTTGAAGCTGTTCTGGATCGACACTTCGCTCGCACCCGGGTCGATGAGCGTCAGCGTGTTGCCGCGCAGTTCCTGAACCGTATTGATGTCGATGGTGACGAGGCCCACACCGCCGACGGCATCGGCCGCCGCAATAGCCCGGATGTTGGCCTGCTGATTCATATTGCCGGCTTCCTGGTTGATGCTCAGCACCCCCCGCAGGAAGTTGCCGCTGTCGGTGAAGTCGATGGACAGGTCGCCGCCTTGCTGCGTGACCACGGCGCCGACCAGGCTCTGCACGGCGTCGACATTGACCTCGGCATCGCCGATCGGCGTGTTGGCAATGGCCGACACCCCGTCCACGCCCGACATCGTGAGGAGCAACCCCGCATCGGGGCTCATAACCAGCGTATTGGGCGGATCCGCGGCAAGCGCCGCTCCGGTCCAGCCGGCAGCCATAAAAACGAACGAGGCGAATGGCAGAATCGCGGCTCTCATATCACACCCTATGTTCCCGTGACAAAGGCCTCATCGGAGGCCTTCGCGCTTGGCGTGAATAAAGACGAGGCGAGAATGAGCGAAAGAAAATGGGGAGAGAGAAGCGCATCGCGGGATTCTCCCTCCCCATGTCGAAAGAAGACTGGTTACGGGACTCCACCCGCCGACGCGTTACCCAAGATGGCGCCAGAGACCGTCGCAGCGAGGCTGACGACGTTGCCCTGGTTGTTCATATTGCCGTTCGACTGATTGACGTTGATGATGCCCGTGTTGCCGTTGACCGAATTGTCGATCAGGCCCCGCTTCACCGTCTCCACCTCGAAGACCGTGTTGCCGCTGTTGGTCTGACCCAGTGCCCCTTCGGACATGGCCACCTGCGCCTCCAACCCGACCGCGGCCGCAACGCCGTTGGTCTGGTTGTTCATGTTGCCGGCATTCTGGTTGACGTTCATCACGCCGGCATTGCCGTTGATCGAATCCTGGATCGTTGACGTTTTATTGGCGTCTAACTGATCCGCGGTGACGGAGTTGACGTTGACGGTGCCATTCGTGCCATCACCCAACTCAGCGCCATTGACGCGGGCAATTTCGAAGTCGGTGACCGAGTTGTTGGTATTGGACTGGTCTCCCTCGGCCTGCGCGTCGGCGAACGAAGGCAGATCGGTGATTCCGGCGACCGAAACCACGTTGCCCTGATTCGTCATGTTGCCGACATCCTGGTTAAAGCCCCAGACACCGGTATTGCCGTTGCCGGAGCCGTCCATTACCGCCGACAGATGGATGTTGAAATCGGTCACGTGCGGGATGCGATTGTCCAAATTCGCCGGTGTGTTCTGCTGGCCGTTGTTCTGATCGACGGGCCCGCCGACCACCGCACCGTCATTGGTCACGTTCATCAGCGCCTGCGCTTCGGCCGCGGCTTCTGGCGTGATGACCGCACTCACGACGATATCGATCGTCTTGTGGATCGTGATGTTCTCGGTAACCGTGATGTCTTTGTTCTTGGTGATGTTAGCAACCACGTTCACGTCAGCCTTCGCCGGCATCGCAGCAGCGAGCAGGATCAGAGCTAACGCCGAACCGGCGGTCGCATAGAGAGCTTTCTTCATGACTATGTCTCCTATCTGCCTGTCGCTTACTGAAGCGCCGAATGAGCGCCGCCCAAACCGACACCGCCACCGCCGTCAATGAAGGAGGCGGAGAAGATGTTGGCCTGGTTCGCCATATTGCCGGCCGCCTGGTTCACGCCGCCGACGCCGACATTGCCGTTGAGCGAGTCGGTCATCGACGCATTCTTCTCGACGCCGTACTCATAAACAGTGCCGAACGGGCTGTGCCCATTCTCCGATGATCCGGCATTGGTGTTCACCTGGCCCAACGCGGCCTCGGAGAGCGCAAAGCCCGCCAGATTGACGGCCACTGCCAGTGCCTCGGAATTGGCCTGGTTGTTCATGTTGCCGGCGTTCTGGTTGACGTTGATGATGCCGACGTTGTCGTTGATCGAACCGATGATCGAAGCGGACTCGTTTGGTGTGCCGCCGCGATAGTCCACCGGGGAGCTCGGCGACGAATCCGGAGATGCCGGAGTCTGAGGGATCTCGCCATGGTAGACGAAGTTGCCCTCGTTGATCTGCTGCGCCTCGGACTGCGAATTCACCAGCACTCCGTTCGTCGTATCCGCGACATCGTTGACAGGAGGTAGAGCCGTCGCGGGTGTGGCAACGGCCAGAGCGACTTGGTTGCCCTGGTTTGACATGTTGCCGACATCCTGGTTCACGCCGACGATGCCCGTATTCCTGTTGGTGGAATTGTTCATCGTCGCATCGAGATGGATGCCCATGGTGTTGACGTCAGCGATGTCGCCATTCAGCAGGTTATGCGCTGAATCGACGTCGTTGTTCGAGCTGGTCTGGTTGACGATGGCATCCGCCTCCGCCGCCGACCTATAGACTAAGGTCACCGGATCGACGCCTTCGAGGGCGCCGGTCTGAGGATTGATGACCGGGACGCCCACCTTGAGATCCACCACCTTCGTGATCGTGATGGTCTCGGTGATCGTCGTGTCCTTCGTCTTGGTGATGTTGGCGAGGACGGTGACGTCAGCCTTGGCCGGAATGCTCGAGCAGAGCAGAGCCAAAGCCAGCGCCGAACCGGCGGTCGCTAAAAGTGCGTTTTTCATGGCTGGTTCTCCTCTCAGAAGCTGCTGGCGCCGACGACAACAAAGGCCGCGGAGACGTTGTTGGCCTGGTTAGACATATTCCCCGCGCTCTGATTGACGCCGACGATGCCGACATTGTCGTTCACCGATCCGTCGATCGTGGCTGACTTGTGGATGCCGATGACCTCACCGCTATCGGCCACGCCATTCGCGTCCGATTCCCAGTTATGGTTGCCGGTATTGAGCTGTCCGAGATCTGCCTCAGACAGTGCGACACCGCCGCCCTGTGTTCCACTGGTCAGCAGGCTGACAGCCAGCGATACGTTGTTCGCCTGGTTGCCATTGTTGCCGACGGCCTGGTTCACGTTGACGAGGCCCGTGTTGCCATTGATCGAATTCGTGATCACCGCATCGCGGAACAACAGATTGACGGCGTCCACGGTGTTGGGATCAAGTCCGATGCCAATAATGGTCTCGCCGGATTCGATAGGAACGTTGTAGGCGCCGTTCTTCTGATCGACATGCGCCTGCGAGTTCGCGAAGCTGCTGTCACCCACTGCCTGTGGTGACGGCGGCGGCACTGCCGGCGGAAGCGGCGTCGGACCAGGGGACGTGTCGAAATCCCAGGCAACCGAAACCGCGTTGCCTTGGTTGTTCATGTTGCCGGACGCCTGGTTGACGTTGACGATGCCGTTGTTCGCACCACCGGTCCCGCCACCGATCGAATTGCTGATCGTGTCATTTTTCTCGGCGCAGTTCCCGCAGTCGAGATTGCCGTAATTCGCCTGGTTGATGATCCCGGTTGACTCGGCCGCCTTGCCCGGCACCGATCCAACGACCGCAATCAGATCGACGGTCTTTGTGATCGTCACCGTCTCCGTCACCGTGATGTCCTTCGTCTTGTTGATATTGGCCAAGACGTTGACGTCAGCCGATGCCGAATTGACGATGAAGAGCGCGCAGCCTGCCACCCCCGCTAAGAGTACTTTCTTCATGTTGGCTCCCCGTTTCCGGTTGTGGATGCAGCTATTTCTAGTTCCGGCATGCTGCGCTCCGGGGGAGTCCGCCGCATTAACCTAAGTTAGGAAATCGTAAAGCTTCTTAAAAAGTTCTCGAACTTGTTGCCGATGTACCGCCCGCAAGCTGTTGCGGCCGGATTTGACCGCTACCGCTATCTGTGCGCAGCACCTGCCAGATGGACCCACCCGGCCCGAGGGCCCCATGGGTCGGGCTTCCTCCCTGGAGAAGATCTTCCAGGACCCCGCCCCTCTAGAGGACGCGGTGCGGGGTCCGCGGTCACCCTTGCCGTCGGAACGAGAGCTCGATTAGTGCCTTTGATCCCGGTGTGGTCCGGAACCGGCATGGGCACTTCCGTGGCGCAAGAGTTTGGCGCTAAATGCCAATGGTCGATTT
This sequence comes from Hypericibacter terrae, assembly GCF_008728855.1. Lineage (GTDB taxonomy): Bacteria > Pseudomonadota > Alphaproteobacteria > Dongiales > Dongiaceae > Hypericibacter > Hypericibacter terrae. The sequence continues at coordinate 3,081,028 of NZ_CP042906.1, forward strand.
TTGGAGTTGGCGACCGTGAAGCTACGGTTCTATGGAATTGGAGACCATTCGAGCGCGCCGCGTCCGGCTCCGGCGACCCGGACTTGGATGGATGAGACCCGTGACGCTTTCGCCTATCGCTGCCTGCCGCTCAACATCGCCAATGCGCATGGTTGGGAGATCGTCTGCCCCGTCGCCTTCAGCGCCAAGTGGAATGGAGGCGCAGGCCTCGGCGACGTCGATATCCGCAGCGCAGCGGAATCCTTCCTGCAGCCCGCCAGCATGTTCGGCCACGGCGTCCTCACCTTTCACGTGAACGGCCTCTTCCGCACCGATCCCGGCTGGAACCTGTTCGCCAGCGGCCCGCCCAACAGCCCCAAGGACGGCATCTATCCGCTGAGCGGCGTGATCGAGACGGACTGGGCGCCCTATACCTTCACGATGAATTGGCGCTTCACCCGGCCGGACCACTGGATCTCGTTCGACGAGGGCGAGCCCTTCTGCTTCGTGTTTCCCGTTCAACGTGGGCTGCTCGACAAAATCGAACCGGAATTCCACCTGCTGTCGAGCGCGCCGGATCTTCAGGCTCAGTACGAGGCCTGGTCGCGGGAACGGAACAAGTTCTCCGACCGCCTGACCGTCGTCGACAGTGCCGAGCAGAAGGAGCGCTGGCAGAAGCGCTATTATCGTGGCCTCGACATGCGGGAGAAACCGGGCGTTGGCGACCATGAAGCCAAGCTCCGCCTGCCGGAGTTCGTCGACAAGCGGCCGCCTAGCGCAGTATCGGCAGAGCAGCAGCACAGGAAGCCGCTGCCTATCTTCTTCCGCAAGGTGGTGGAGCTCTCGCGCATCAAGCATGCGAAGCTCGGTCTTGTCAGGAATCAATACGGGTTCGCTGCGACCACAAGCCTGATCCCCTTGGTGGTGAGCGAGCTGGCCCACGCTGCGCCCTATTACCCCATCGCGTTCAGCGCCAACGACCCACCCCGACCATTTTGCGTCGTCGGCGCGCTGCCAGGCATCAATCAACATGTGAATGCCGACGGCAATTGGCGGCCCGGTTACTACATTCCGGTCGCCGTTCGGCGCTACCCCTTCATCACCATCGTCAGTCGCGACAATCCCAATACGCTCATTCTCGGCATCGACGAGACAGCGACGCAGCTCGACCCATCGGCACCGGACAAGTTGTTTTCGAACGGCGAGATGACGGCGCTGTGCCGAGACGAGCTCGAGTTCTGCGCGGCGGTCGCGACCGCCTTCGAGCAGACCGACCTGTTGTTCGAGCCGCTGACCCGCATGGGGCTTCTGATGCCCAGCCGCAATGTCACCCCCGGCCGCATCGCCGCGCGCTTCTGCATGTCGAGCTTGCGTGTCATCGACCCTGAACGACTGGCCGCCCTGCCCGAAGCGACCCGCGCGACTTGGAAGGCGAACGGCTTGCTTGCCGTCCTCGAAGCGCAGGTCGCTTCGGCGCGAAACTGGGAGCAGCTTCTGGCACTTGAAGACGCCATTTCACTCGGCACCGCCGGACCTTCCGACTTCACCCCTGGCGCCAACGCCCACCAAAGACCAGGGGAATCCGGTTCGCGTTCACAACCTTCGGGCAGCTCCAAGGATTGAGCATCATTCTGGAGGGGCCGTGGCGCTCGCGACAACGCCTTCATGTCCACCGGGACGCGTGAAGCGGACAACAACGCGCGCCGCCGATCCTCTCTTCGAGATGTCGCGCCCCACAGTCGAACGCGCCCGAACGACATCTGGCCGTTCTCCGGCATTAAAGCGGGACTGACCGAGAGCCCGAACCGTTGGACTGGAGGTTGCAGCGGCGCGTTCGGTTATTGGCTTTGCGAGACGACGCCGGCGCCCCGGTCCGCGCACCAGCGGCGCCACATGGTCCGATAGGCGGCCTCGAGATCCCGGGTGAAGCCCGGACCATCGCATAGCGGCGATGCGGCCATACGGCCGCGCAAGCCCGCCCGCAACGCTGCCAGCCGCGGCAAGTCTTTGGCCAGACCGCATGCCAGCGCCACGTAGCCGTCAGGGTCAGGAGCGATCAACTCCGGCAAACCCACCGCGGTCAGATGCGATGCCGAGTGTCGGGCGGCGAAACGGTCTCCCTTCTTTGTAATCACGGGCACGCCCATCCACAGGCTCTCGAGCGTCGTCAGGCCGCCCGAATAGGGGAAGGGATCGAGCGCGATATCGATGCCGTTATACTCCTGCAGAAGGGCTCGATGCGCCGATCTGCCGAGCAGGCTTATGCGCGTCGAATCGATTCCCAGATCGGCGAACAAATCGGCACAGCGCTGCCGCGTGCCCATATCGTCGAGCTGGTGCGTCTTCATGACCAGCCGTGAACCTGGAAGTTCCAGCAGGAGCCGCGACCAGAGAGCCAGGACCGCTTTGTTGATCTTTGACAGGTTGTTGAAGCAACCGAAGGTGACATGCCCGCGCTCCAACGCCGGCAATTTGTCAACCTCAGGAGCGGAGGGAGGTGGTGCATAGCAGACGTAGCAATGGGGCAACCGGATCACCGTCTCCACGCACTCCGCCTCGGAGTCCGGCGGGGTTTCGCATTCGTCCGAAATCAGATAATCCATCGCCGAAAGCCCCGTCGTGCCGACATAGCCGGCCCATGTTGCCTGCACGGGCGCCGGCTTTCGCGCAAAGGTCAACAGGCGATTATCGGCCGTGTGCCCCGAGAGATCGACGAGAATATCGATGCCGTCGGCGCGAATTCGTTCCGCCAGCACGGCTTTGTTGAACTCGACGACGCGTTGCCAATGATCGCAGGCGGCCTGCAGCTGCCAGGTCACCTCGTCCTCGGAGAGGCGATCGGAATAGGCGAAAATTTCGACCTTGGCACGGTCATGTGCCGGTAAAACCGGCGTCAGGAAATACCCGACAGGATGACGACCGAAATCGCCCGACACATATCCGATCTTCAGCCGTCTCTCGGGATCGGGTTCGTTGCGATGATCCAGCCGCTTCGGCAATAGTGGTGCGGCGAACAGTCGATCGAAGGCCCGATGTTCGGCCAGAAGCGCCGCCGGCGAGGTCGCTGGATCATATTGCATGGTCATCAGCAGATTATGGTGTGCGACCTCGAAGCCCGAGCGCAAAGCCAGCGCCTGCCGCAGCGCCGCCTGCGCTTCTGCCTGCCTCCCGGTGTCCTTCAGCACGGTACCGAGATTGTTGAGGGCTTCGGCACTGTCGGGTTTGAGCGCCAGCGCGCGACGAAAGGACTCCTCCGCTTCTTGCAGCCGGCCGAGCTCGCGGACCGTATTGCCAAGATTGTTGTGCGCGCCGACGAAATTCGGATCGATGGCAAGCGCCTGCCGGTAGGCGGTCCGCGCTGCTTCCAGCTTGCCCTGCGTCTGGAGCACGCTGCCGAGATTGTTGTGGGCGGCCGCGAGATTCGGCTGGAGCTCGAGCGCGCGACGATAAGCCGCTTCGGCCTGATCCAGTCGACCCAGATCCTTCAGGGCAGTGCCCAGATTGTTGTGCAGTTCCGCCATCTTCGGATCGATCCTGATGCCGCGCTCGTACCAGGCGATGGCGTCCTTGTGCCGGCCCCGCGCTTGCAGCAGGTTGGCGAGATTGTTGTAAGGCGCGACGAAGGCCGGCTTCAAGGTGATCGCCCGCCGATAGCAGGCCTCCGCATCCTCGACCTTGCCCTGGTCGCCCAGCGCCGCAGCCAGATTGGTCAGCGCTTCCACAAAGTCGGGTTTCAATTCGAGCGCTCGCCGGAATCGGGCAATTGCCTCCTCCCTCCGACCGAGCCCGATCAGCAGATTGCCGAGGTTGCATTGAGCGATCGGCCAATTCGGGGCGAGCTCGCAGGTCCGTTCGAACTGCGCAACGGCCTCGTCATTACGACCCTGGAATCGCAGCGTGCTTGCCAGGTTGTGCGATGCTTCGAAGAAGGTGGGCCTCAGCGCGAGGGCCCGCCGAAAGCACGCCGCTGCTGCTTCATGTTGGCGGAGCTGAAAGAGCGCATTGCCGAGCCCGAAATGCGTGTCGGCGAAGTTCGGGTTGAGCTTGATCGCTTTCTCGAACAGCGCTACCGCGGCCTCGGCACGGCCGGTTCGTTGCAGAACGTCGCCGAGGAGCCGGCATGCCTCGGCACTGTCCGGATAATCCTTGATGAGGCCGCGACAGACGGCTTCGGCCTGTTTGAGCCGGCTCGCGAGCAGATGATGCGACGCCGCGGCAAACCGCTCGGACTGCTTGTCGGGCGCTCCTGCTGCAGCTCCTATCGGACTGGTCGATCGGCCTTGCTCTGGCATGGCGGGTTCATGGACCACAAATTGCCACTGTCGCCGCGCGCCCGCGCGGGAGGTGCGCTCCGAAGGACCTAGAGAATGGCGCCGGCCCGACCAAATGGTCAATCGTATCGGTGCTGTTTTTGACCCTTACATTTGTTAGTCGGGCCGGAGAAAGCGATTACGATCTAGCCACTTGACAACCGCATTTCAGTGGTCGACGTCCTTGAGCTCTTCCTTTCGCCGCGCCACGAAGGCCGTGAGCGCCTCCTCGATCGCGGGATCGAGCGGAGGCTGCTCATAGACTTCGAGCGCCTTCTGCCAGATCTGGGTGGCGCGCCTCGTGGCATCGAGGCCGCCGGCCAGCTCCCAGTTCTCGTAATTCTGCCAATTGGAGAGCAGCGGTTTGTAGAAGGCGGTCTCGTAGTGCGCCAGGGTGTGATCCGCGCCGAAGAAGTGGCCACCCGTCGGCACCGCCGCGATGGCCTTCAACCCTTCCGCGATCTCGGTGGGATCGATGTCGATCGGCTTGATGGTCTCGGCCATCATCTGCAGCATCTCGACATCGAGGATGACCTTCTCGAACGACGCGGTGAGCCCGCCCTCCATCCAGCCGGCGCCGTGATAGACCAGATTGGCATGGCCCATCACTGCCGACCAGATCGACATCTGAGATTCGTACGCCGCTTGCGCGTCCACGGCATTGCTGGCGCTCGAGTTGCTCGCCCGGTAGGGGAGATTGTAGAGCCGCGCCAACTGCCCCGCCGCCAGGGTGGCGCGTGCGTTCTCCGGCGTGCCGAAGGCGGGAGCGCCGCTGCGCATATCGACATTCGAGGTGAAGGCGCCATAGACCACGGGAGATCCGGGCCGCGTCAGTTGCGTCAAGGCAACGCCCGACAGCGCCTCTGCGTTCTGCTGCGTCAGGGCCGCCGCCAGCGTCACCGGCGTCATCGCGCCCATGAGGGTGAAAGGCGTCACGACGACCGCCTGTCCGAATTCCGACATCGCCATCAGCCCGTCGCTCATGGCCTCGTCGAAGCGGCGCGGCGAGTTGACGGAGATGATGGTCACCACGCCAGGATCCGCAGCCATCGCTTCGCGCGTGATCCCGCGTGAAATCGCCATGATGTCGATGCCGTCGAGCGCCCGGTTCCGGCCGATCGAGGTGCAGTGATAGACGCGGTCGGAGAAGGTGACGTTGGCCAGATAGCAATCGAGATGACGCGTGCGCGATGGCAACTCGACCGGCGCCGTCGGTTGATTGCCGATGAAATGGATGATGTCGAAGCTTTGGGCAAGCTTGATCAGCGAGCGGTAATCCTGGAGGTTGCCCGAGCGTCGGCCTGCGACCCCGTCATGAATGTTCGGTGGCCCCGCCACCAATCCGAAAGAGATGTGGTTCCCACCGATATGCAGCCGTCGGGCCGGATTGCGCGGCGTCAGCACGAAGCTCCCGGGCGCGGACTCGAGCGCCGCGGAGATGAGATCGCGTGGTATCTTCACCAGGCCCGTGCTGTCATTGACATCGGCACCCGCCTCGCGAAAGGCCGCGCGCGCCGCCTTCCCCATGAATTCGATGCCGATTTCCTCGAGCAGCGTGAGCGAGGCCTCGTGAATGGCCATGAGCTGATCCTGGCTCATGGGCTCGAGCGGCTTGAAGCTGTTGCGCAGCGGCGGCCCGCCCAGCAGCGCGGTGCCGAGATGGCCCGTATCCCGTGGCCGCCGGGCTCGTCGCGTGGCGCGTGAACTGTCCATGATCGATCCTTGGGTCCGGGGCCACGCCAAAAGTGGCCCCGCACCTTTTGTCCACCCGTAGGCCTCACCGAACTAGCCTATTTTCGACCCCCGCTGATGGCTTTCGGGCGATGGGAGCCCGATCGCACGGAAACGAAAAAGGCCGGGCACCTGCGGGTGCCCGGCCCTGTCCGAAGTCCAAACAATCGCCGTCGCTCAGCTCCAGGGGAACGGGCTGTGGGACACGGGATGCAGCTTGCCCTCGGCAAAGCGCGAGAAGCGGAAGGGATCCAGCAGATCGCTGTGATTGCCGCAGATGTCGTCCGCCACCAGCTTGCCCACGCCGATCATCTTGTAGCCGTGATTGGAGTCCGCGATCACATAAACGTTCTGGCAGAAGCTGTCGAACACCGGGAAGCTGTCGGCGGTGAAGCTGCCGATGCCGCCCGAGGGCTCCTTCTTGTAGACGCCGATCTTGCCTTCGAAGCGCTTCTGGCAGAAGGCCAGCGCCGAGCACCACATATGGGCGAAATCGTCGCCGACGACGAAGTCGGGCGATTCCGGCCCGTAGGGATCGATCTTCACGCTCGCCGGATCGGCTTTCACCTTGAACGGCATGGCGCCGCCCTGCACGCCGCCGAAATTGAAGTCGGGCTTGTAATAGATGCCCCAGAGCTTGTCGGTGATAAGCGAGCCGTCCACGTCCGAATGGAGCGGCGCATCGGTATCGACATGGATCACGGGCGGCATCTTGCCGTCATTCGTCCGCTGCAGCTTCGGATCGACGCCGAGCGTGCCTTCCTGCAGCGACCAGAAGATCCACATCGGCAGATTGTCGTGCATCTTGCCGTCGCGGCCCTTGATCGAGATCTGGGCGGGCAGCTCCAGCATGTCCCAGATTTGCTTCACCCAGGGACCGGCGCCGACAATGACCATGTCGCAGTCGATATTGCCGCGGTCGGTGACGACGGTCTGGACCGCGCCCTTGGCGTCCTTCTTGAAGCCGGTGACCTTCACGCCCGTGGCGAGGCGCACATCCTCGGCCTCGGCCTTCTTCGCCAGGCCGTAGATGGCCGCGGTGTTGTTGGCGTAGCCGCCCTTCTTCTCATGCAGGACCGAGGTGATGCCCTTGGCCTGCCAATCGTCGAACAGGCCCTTCATATAGGTCATCGAGTCCTTTTCGCCTTCGATGAAGACCGACTCATAGCCGATCTCCTTCTGCTGCTTGGCGATCGAGGCGACGTCCTTGTGCATGACCTCGGGGCTGATCTGCATATAGCCGACCGGGTGATAGCTGAAGGCCTTGGGGTCGCTCTCCCAGACCGAGACGCTATGCGCCATCAGGCGGCGCATCGCGGGCTGGAAATAATTGTTCCGGATGACGCCGCAAGCGATGCCGGAGGCCCCGGCCGCGATTCCGGTCTTGTCGATCACCAGGATGTCCTTGCCGCTGCCGCGGCCGGACTTGCGCAGATTCTCGCCCAGATGCCAGGCGGTGCTGAGGCCGTGAATGCCGGCACCAATGATCACGTATTTCACATGCGAAGGGAGGGCCATCGAGATCCTCGGTTGGATGGTCGTCGGCGACGACGGAACGGCGCCCACTCTCGGGGGAATGGCGCCTGGCCATGCGCGCTGGCCCGACATTGGATGGCGAATAACCGACAATCCCGAGGGATGGCGGCGCCCCGCCCGCCCCGCCAGCCCGTCTTTTCATCCAAGGAACGGCTGAATGGCCAAGGCGTTATCCCTAAAGGAAAATCAGGAGGAACGCCATGACAGCCAAGCTTCGGTCCCGAGGCACCTTACGGACCCCCTGGAATCGCACGCCCACCCGTCGGAATCCGACATCGGCTGCTCGCGAGGAAGGCCAGGACGCCGCTAAAGGCGGCTTGCGCCAGGGCGGTATCGAGGATGACGGCAAGGACCCGCTCCGCCACGCGCCGCTGCGGGAGCCCTATGCCGCCAAGAGCGGCGCCCGGCCGGCCGATTCCGGAACGCCCGCGGCCGTGACCAATGCCAAGAAGGACCGCTCGGATCAGGATCCGGCCTGATGTCGCGGCTGCCCGGTTGGCAGCACCCAAGAAGAATCTCGTTGCCTCGCTTTCTTCCCCCCACTTTTTGGGGGAGGGTTGGGGAGGGGGCTGCTCGATATCGGCCCCTTCGCATCCCGACGAGATCGTAGACCGAGTCATCCCCCTCCCTGCCCTCCCCCAAAAGTTGGGGGAGGGAAAGAAGGAGGGGTGGACTCAGGCTCGCGGTCTCCCCGCGGCGAGACAAACGAAAACTCCCCGCGCTGCAGCGGCAGCACGGGGAGCATGATCGATCGAAGCGGGTCCGATCGCCGACCGTTGGGCGCGAACTCAATCCTTCGCGTCGTTTGCCTTGTTCTCGATGTACTGGCCCGTGTTCTTCACATCGTGACCGAATCCGGCGGTCGTGTTGCAGCCGGCCAGCGCGAGCACGGCAATGGTCAGCAAGAAAGCGGCCCAGGCTTTCCAGGCCGGCATCACGCTCTGTCTCGTCGCTGCGATCATGATTGGAACTCCTCTTCTTCCTGCGGCCGAAAAAATTACTCACCCCCTCTACACCGGGAAATGAAGCCGGCACCGGTCGGTGGACGCGAGCACAATCTCCTTATGGGGAAGAACGCGATTGCTAAAATCGGGTTCCCGTTCCCGCCGCCGCCAACCTACACGACCGGCGGAGGTCCGCGGCCACGCACCAGATGCAGGATGAGCGTGACCAGGAACAAGGCGATGAAAATGTAGAACAGCAACTGGGCGAAGCCGCCGAAGACTGCGGCGACACCGCTGAATCCGAACAAGGCTGCAACCAGCGAAATCAGCAAGAAAACCAATGCCCAATGCAGCATGACGGCGTTCCTTCCTTCAGTTCGCGAATGCCGAAAGCGATTTTGAGAACGGGCGTTTTTGCGGAAAAGTTCCGCGGGCCGGAATCGACGGTGCCAGGCGCATTCCGTTTCTCGGGTTTGGAGTCAGTGCCGGAACTCCTCCGAGGCCCGCCGCGTTTTTCCCTATAGGACGCGGATCGGTATCGCCCAATCGGCGGCCAACCCGGTTTGCGGCGGGCCGTTCATTCAGCGGAAGGAAACATTCCCGTGCGATATGCTCTTTTGTGGCTCTTGGGCATTCCGATTCCCGTGCTGATTCTGATCTGGCTCTTCTTCGGGCATTGACGCCTCGAAGCGACGCCTCGCTGCTCTCGTCTGTTTTTGGGGCGCGATCGCGCTTAACCTGATCCCCGTCATCTTGGGGGATCACGCCCGCCATGCCGTCCCCATCGCTGCTGCAGCCCGGTTCCGAGGGAACCCCCTCTCCCGGCCGTGCCATTCTGTCCGGCCTGTGCGCCAGTCTCGTCGGGATCGGGCTGGCCCGCTTTGCCTATACGCCCCTGGTTCCCGTCCTGATCGACCAGGGCTGGCTCTCGCCGGCACAGGCAGGCTATCTCGGCGCGGGCAATTTCACCGGCTATCTCATCGGCGCCATGATCGCATCGCCCGCGGCCGAACGGTTCGGGGCGGTTCTTCCGTTGCGGGCGATGATGCTTCTTGCCGTCGCCGCGTTCTTCGCCTGTGCCGCGCCGCTCTCCTTTTCCTGGCTGTTCCTGTGGCGCCTGGCGGCCGGCATTTCCGGCGGCGTGCTGATGGTCCTGGCGGCGCCCGCCGTGTTGCCTCATCTGCCCGAGCACCGCCGCGGCTTGGGGGCCGGGGCGATCTTCACCGGCGTCGGCCTCGGCATCGCCCTGTCGGGAACGCTGCTGCCCCTCCTGTTGCAAGCCGGGCTCGTCGCCACCTGGTGCGGTCTCGGCGTCTTGTCGCTGATCCTGACGGGCGTCGCCTGGTTCGGATGGCCCCGGCAGCAGCGCCAGCCCGACAAACGGCCACCGGTCGACGCCCCTCGGCCGGACCGGGTCGCGGTCGTGATCCTCATCGTCTATGGGCTGGGCGCGGTGGGACTGGTCCCGCACATGATCTTCCTCGTCGACTTCGTCGCCCGGGGACTGGGACGCGGGCTGCACGAAGGGGCGTTCGATTGGGTGCTTCTGGGCGTCGGTGCCCTGGTCGGGCCGATCGGCGCCGGCTTCCTGGCGGACCGGATCGGGTTCCGGGGCGCCATGCGCTTCGCCCTCCTCGTCCAGGGCGCGATCGTGGCCGGCACCACCGTCCTCGCCAACCCGATCATGGTCGCGCTGTCGAGCTTCGTCATGGGTGCCTTCATTCCCGGTATCGTGCCTCTCGTGCTGGGACGTCTGCGGGAACTCCACGCCGGCGATCCCCGGCGCCAGCAGAGAGCCTGGGCCAGAGCGACGGTCTCGTTCGCACTGATGCAGGCGGCCGCCGGCTACGGGTTCTCCTGGCTCTATTCCGTCAGCCTCGATTACCGTCTGCTGTTCGGCGGAGCGGCGGCGGCCCTGCTGCTGGGTTTTGCCCTCGATATCGGGCTGGCGCGGAGCCCTGCCTCCCGATAGCGCATCGATCGGCCAAAGGGCGGAAACGGCACCACAATCGCAGCATTTCCGTGCCATCGCGATGGCGGCTCTTCAGGCAGCATGACCGTGTCGATACCGCCCTTGTCGCTTAGAATGGCGATGCTGCTTCTCGAGACGGCCAACCGCCTGAGCTGGAGTCCCGAACGATGAAGGCCGTGGGATACCGCAAGAACCTTCCGGTCACGAGCGATGAGGCCCTGCTCGACCTCGATCTCGCGACACCGACGCCCGGTCCCCGCGACCTGCTGGTCAGAGTCAAGGCGGTGTCGGTCAATCCGGTCGATGTGAAGCTGCGCGCCCAAGCCGCGCCGCCGCCCGGCACGGCGAGGATCCTGGGTTTCGACGCCGCCGGTGTCGTCGAAACGGTCGGCGCCGAAGCGACCTTGTTCCGGCCCGGGGATGCCGTCTTCTATGCCGGCTCGATCGCGCGGCCGGGCACCAACGCCGAGCTCCACCTCGTGGATGAGCGGATTGTCGGACACAAGCCCAAGACGCTCTCGTTCGCGCAGGCCGCCGCCCTGCCCCTGACCGGCATCACCGCCTGGGAGCTGCTCTTCGACCGGCTGGGCATTCGGCCCGGCAAGCCCCCCGACGCGGGCCGGCTTCTGATCATCGGCGGCGCCGGCGGCGTGGGCTCGATGCTGATCCAACTGGCACGCCGCCTCACCGGATTGACGGTGATCGCCACCGCATCGCGCCCCGAGACGGCCGCCTGGTGCATAGCGCTGGGCGCGCATCACGTGATCGATCACCACAAGTCGTTGTCGGAAGAGTTGAAGCAGATCGATCAATCGCAGGTCGGCTATGTCGCCAGCCTGACCAACACCGAGCGCCACTTCCCCGCCATCGTCGAGATCCTGAAACCCCAGGGCCGGCTCGGGGTCATCGACGATCCCGCCACGCTCGACATCAATCCGCTCAAGCGCAAGAGCATTTCGGTTCATTGGGAGCTGATGTTCACCCGCTCTCTGTTCGAGACCGAGGACATGATCGGCCAGCACCGCCTGCTGGACGAGATATCGGGCCTCGTCGATGCGGGCCTGATCCGAACGACATTGAGCGACAATCTGGGGCGTATCGACGCAGCCAACCTGAGAAGGGCGCATGCCCTGATTGAAAGCGGCAAGGCGCGTGGCAAGATCGTCCTCGAGGGATTCTGAGGCACGACATTTCGGTTCCGTCATCGATTCAACGACAAGGATTGACCGCCATGAAAATCGATCTCACTGGCAAGACCGCTCTGGTGACGGGCTCGACCGCCGGCATCGGCCATGCCATCGCCGAGGGACTCGCGGCCGCCGGCGCCAAGGTCGTCATCAACGGCCGCAAGGAAGCGACGGTCGAGGCCGCCGTGGCCAGACTCAAGAGCAAATATCCCGACGCGCGCGTCGTCGGCGCCGCCGCCGACGTGTCGACCGCGGCCGGCTGCGCCAAGCTGGTCAAGGCGGTCAACCAGGTCGACATCCTGGTGAACAATGCCGGCATCTTCGAGCCCAAGGATTTCTTCGAGATCCCCGACGAGGACTGGACCCGGTTCTTCGAGATCAACGTCATGTCGGGCGTGCGGCTGTCGCGCTCGCTGATGCCGGCGATGCTGAAACGCAATTGGGGCCGGATCATCTTCATCTCGTCGGAATCGGCGGTCTATATCCCGAAGGAAATGATCCAGTACGGCTTCACCAAGACCGGGCAGCTCGCAATCTCGCGGGGGCTGGCCGAGCTCACCACCGGTACCGGCGTGACCGTCAACTCCGTTCTGCCCGGTCCGACCCGTTCGGACGGTGTCGAAGGCTTCCTGCAGTCCATGGCGGCCCAGAACAAGGTGACGGCCGACGAGATGGCGGCGAACTTCGTCAAGGAGCATCGTCCGAGCTCGCTGCTGCAGCGCTTCGCCACCGTCGAGGAGATCGCCAACATGGTGGTCTATGTGGCCTCGCCGCAGTCTTCGGCGACGAACGGTGCCGCCCTTCATGCCGAAGGCGGTATCATCCGGTCGATCGCGTGATTTAGCCGGCGCTCGTCTCCGCCGGCAGGCCATAGACGCTCTGGGGTTCCGCCACGTCGCGCAGGCTGTGAACTCCGAGCGGCGTGAGCGGTCCTTTCGTGTGAGCGGCGAAAGTGCCCGAGATCACGGCGCGCCGGTGCAGCTGCTTACTCAGATCCTGCAGGCGGCTCGCCCGGTTGACCGCAGCGCCGATCACGGTGAAATCGAGACGTCGCGGCGCCCCGATGTTGCCATAGGCGACCTCGCCAAAATGAAGCGACAGCCCGAACTCCAGCGGCCAGAGGTCCTTCGCGGCACGGACGCGATTGACCTCGTCCACCTGGCGGCAGGCGCCTTCGGCCGCGGCCAACGCCGCTTCGCAAGCCGCGCCCGCGCTGCGCCCCGGCCCGATCGGAAAGATCGCCAGAATGGCGTCGCCGATGAATTTCAACACCTCGCCCTCATGCTCGTGGATCGGCGTCACCATCGCCTCGAGCCAGGCATTCAGCCCCTTGAGAACATCCTTGATGGCAGAACTTTCCGAGCGCCGGGTGAAGCCGCGCAGATCGGCGAGCCAGATCGCCGCCTCGATCGTCTCCACATCGCCCCGTTCGACATGTCCCTCGATGATCCGTCGCCCCGTATGCGGGCCGACATAGACGTCGAGCAGATCGACCGCGATCTGACGCAGGACCTGGCGCTCGGCGTAGGGACCGAAGAGATCGGTCGCGAGCTCGAGCTGCTGCAGCTCCTCGTCGCCGAATCCGGCCGGTGACGGCGTCGAATAGGCAATGACGGCCGAGCGCGTCCTGTCGATGAAGGGCATGGGAAACATCGCGTAGTCGGTGGCTCCCAACTGCCGAAGCTCCTCCAGCACGGGCATCGACTGCCCGGCGTCGAGACGCTGGCGAAACGGCCGGTTGGTCTCGTCCACGATGCGCATCGGACTGTTCTGATAACTCGCCGACTGAACCACTCCCGCCCGCGGTACGCTGGTGTGATGAACGGCGTCGTCCTGCCAAGTGTATCTCATGCCGCCGATCTCGGGATCGAGGCCTTCGAGCCCGAGCGAGCTGCGGTTGATGACGGAGCCGCGCCGCCTCAGCTCGAGGCAGAAGGCTTCGAACAGCGCGCCCAGATCACGCTGCTCCTTCGCGGTTCCAGCCAACCAGAGTCCCAGATCGTCGACCTTCATCGCTGGAATGCATTCTCCCATGGCCGCGCCGGCTGCCGCTTCATGAACATGTCATTCTCCGTCGCCCTCCCTCCTGCCGGGCGGCAACCCCTTGTCCGATCTCGCTTTTCGCATTGCAGCAAAATCATCATTCTGTCTCTGTCCCGGGCGCAGACTGTCACACAGCCGTCATGGACGCCATGCGATGTTCCGCCGGGCCTCGCATTGCGTTGCCCCAAGACCTGTTGCAGGATGATGACAGTTTCATTACGCGCTACGAGCCCGGCGCGAAGCCTTCGCTGATGTCGAACGAACTGCCCACACAGGGGCGAGTTGCGAGGATTGGGAGAAGTCCCCGCGCAATTCGGCCTTGGCGACGACGCTCGGCGGGGTGCTGACTTTGGGCTTTCGATCATGGAGATAAAAATGAAGCGTAAGTGGATGCAAGGGATGGCGCTGGTTTCGCTGTCTGTGCTGGTGGCGACGGCGTTCGTGCGTTTGGCCTCCGCCGGATCGATGGACGATCTGGTCGCGGCCGCGAAGAAGGAAGGCCAGCTGACGGTGATCGCGCTGCCGCATGATTGGTGCGGCTATGGCGACGTCATCGAGGGCTTCAAGAAGAAGTACGGCCTGACCGTCAATGAACTCAACCCGGATGCGGGTTCGGGCGACGAGATCGAGGCGATCAAGGCGAACAAGGGCAATACCGGTCCTCAGGCGCCGGACGTCATCGACGTCGGCTTGTCGTTCGGTCCGCAGGCGAAGAAGGACGGCCTGCTCCAGGCCTATAAGGTCTCGACCTGGAACACGATCCCCGACAGCGCCAAGGATGCGGAAGGCTTCTGGTATGGCGACTATTACGGCGTGCTCGCTTTCGAAGTGAACACCGATATCGTCAAGAAGGCGCCGGCCGACTGGAAGGATCTCCTCTCCAAGGACTATGCCAACGCCATCGCGCTCGCGGGCGATCCGCGCGCTTCAAACCAGGCGATCCAGGGCGTCTACGCCGCGGGCCTCGCCATGGCGGGCGGGAACGCCGGGAAGGCCCCCGAAGCCGGCTTGAAGTTCTTCGGCGATCTCAACAAGGCTGGGAACTTCGTGCCGACCATCGGCAAGGCGGGCACGCTCGCTCAGGGCGCCACGCCGATCATCATCCGTTGGGACTATAACGCGCTGGCCGATCGCGACACCTTGAAGGGGAACCCCGCCGTCGAGGTGGTGGTGCCGAAGACCGGCGTGGTCGCGGGCGTCTACATCCAGGCGATCAGTGCCTATGCCCCGCATCCGAACGCGGCCAAGCTCTGGATGGAGTATCTCTATTCCGACGAAGGGCAACTCGGCTGGCTCAAGGGCTATTGCCACCCGATCCGCTTCAACGATCTTGCCGCGAACAAGAAGATCCCGGCCGATCTGCTAAAGGCGCTGCCGCCGGCTGAATCCTATGCCAAGGCCGTGTTCCCGACCTTGGACGAGCAGGCCGCTGCGAAGGAAGTCATCACCAAGCAGTGGGATACCGTCGTCGGCGCGAACGTGCAGTAAGCGCTTATCCATGCGGGCCGCATCGGACACCCCGAACGCGGGATGGCGATGCGGCCCGTTTCGTTTGTGGCCAACCCCGCCGTCGCGCCGGTTCTCTGTCCGAGCGGTCAGAGAACCGGCGCGAGCCGCAACTCACGATCCCACGCCAGCTTTCCCGCATGTCTCATGGTTCGTCGCGCCATTTTCATTTGCGAAAATGGGATTTTCGGTGTCGAATTCCGCCCCGAGGCGATTGCCGACCGCTTTTTTCCGGCGCTCGCCCGCAGAGGCCAAACGCCATCGCAACGTCAAACAACGGTCGGCGGAGATGAAGATCATCGCGGCGGACCGGCAACCGGTAGGAGCGACCATGTCGGCGAATGCAGGATTGAAACGCATGCCAGCGCGTCGTTGGCTTAGAACATTGGGATTGGTTTCCGCAACCGCATTGGGCATGTCGGTTCTGGCCGGCCTCGCCTCCGCGGAATCGATGGACGATCTGGTCGCGGGCGCCAAGAAGGAAGGCGCCCTCACCATTATCGCCGTGCCGCATGACTGGTGCGGCTATGGCGTGGTGGTCGACAAGTTCAAGGCGAAGTATCCGTTCCTGAAGCTCAACGAGCTCAATCCCGACGGCGGCTCGGGCGACGAAATCGAGGCGATCAAAGCCAACAAGGGCAACACCGGCCCGCAGGCACCCGACGTGATCGATGTCGGTCTGTCCTTCGGCCCCTCGGCGAAGGCCGAAGGATTGCTGATGCCCTATAAGGTCTCGACCTGGGCCAGCATTCCCGAGCACCAGAAGGATGCCGACGGATACTGGTATGGCGACTATTACGGCGTCCTCGCCTTCGAGATCAATGCCGACCTCGTCAAGAAGATGCCCGCCGATTGGGCCGACCTCCTGTTGCCGGAATACAAGAACCAGGTCGCGTTGAGCGGCGACCCTCGGACGTCGAACGAATCGATCCAGAGCATTTTCGCAGCCGGCCTTTCCTCCTCCGGCGGCAAGATCGACGACGCTGCGAATGCGGGCCTGAAGTACTTCGCCGATCTCTACAAGAAGGGCAATTTCGTCCCCGTCGGCGGCAGCGCGGCCTCCATCGCTCAGGGCACGACCCCGATCGTCATTCGCTGGGACTATCTGGCGCTGGCCGATCGCGACACGCTCAAGGGCAATCCCAAGATCGAGATCGTGGTGCCGAAGACCGGCGTCGTCGCCGGCGTCTATGTGCAGGCCATCAGCGCTTATGCGCCGCATCCGAACGCCGCCAAGCTTTGGATGGAGCATCTCTATTCCGACGAGAGCCAGCTCGATTGGCTCAGGGGCTATTGCCATCCGATCCGGTTCCAGGATCTGGTCGATCATAAGAAGGTCCCTGCGGACGTGCTGGCCAAGCTGCCCCCGGCCGAGAACTACGAGAAGGCTCTCTTCCCGACGCTCGAGCAGCAGGGCGCTTCGAAAGAGATCATCACCAAGCAATGGGACAGCATCGTTGGTGCGAATGTCCAATAATCTGATACTCTGACGGCTGAATATTAGATCGGGCCCGCGCCGTACTCGCATGCGGCGCGGGTTTCCGATCCCAATCGAGACTCGTGCATTTCCCCGAACCTCCTCGGCGAGGACGGGTTCGTCCAGCAGGCCCCATGGCGCAGCAAGTACAAATCGAACCCCATCGCGCGGCCGCGCGGCTCCGTCTCGGTCAGACCGGATGGGCGCTGATCGGCGTCACGCCGTTCCTGATCTTCGCGCTCATGTTCCTGATTCTCCCGACGATGTATCTGATCGTCGGCGCCTTCAGGGATGGCGACGGCAACTTCACCTTCAACAACCTCGTCGATCTGTTCCAGCCCTCGATCCTGAGCGCCTATTGGATCAGCATCAAAGTCAGCCTCGCCTCGGCGCTCGGCGGTGCCGTCATCGGTTTCTTCCTGGCCTATGCCGGCGTGATGGGCGGCCTGCCGAGCTGGCTGCGGCCGACGCTGATGACGTTCTGCGGCGTCGCATCGAATTTCGCGGGCCTGCCCCTCGCCTTCGCCTTCCTGGCGACGCTCGGCCGAACCGGCCTCGTGACCGTGTTGCTGATCAAGTACTTCGACTTCAACATCTACAGCACCGGTTTCAACCTGCTGAGCTTCTGGGGCCTGGCGCTCACCTATCTCTATTTCCAGATCCCGCTCATGGTGCTGATCCTCGCGCCGGCCCTGGATGGGCTGAAGCGCGAATGGCGCGAAGCCTCGCAGATCCTGGGTGCGAACTCGTTCCACTATTGGCGGTATGTCGCCCTGCCGGTGCTCTGGCCCAGCCTGCTCGGCACCACCATCCTGCTGTTCGCCAACGCCTTCGGCGCCATCGCCACCGCCTATGGCCTGACCGGGAGCTCGCTCAACATCGTGACCATCCTGCTCTACGCGCAGATCCGCGGCGACGTGCTGCATAACCAGAATCTGGGCTATGCCCTGGCGCTCGGCATGATCCTCATCACCGGTCTTTCGAACGCCGCCTATATCTGGCTTCGGGGCCGCAGCGAACGGTGGATGCGATGAAGCAGTCGCGCATCGGTCCGTGGCTCGCCATCGCCATCGGCACCGTCTATTTCGTCGTCCCTCTGATCGCGACCTTCGAGTTCTCCCTGCGCCTGCGCCGCGGCGAATACAGCTTCGAAGCGTACGAGATCGTGCTGGGAGATCCGCGCTTTCAGGAGAGCTTCCTCTATTCGACCGTTCAGGCGATCGCGACCATCATCGTCGGTGCGCTGCTGATCGTGCCGACGGCCTATTTCATCCGGCTGCGCCTGCCAAAGCTCCGGCCGATCGTCGAGTTCATCACCCTGTTGCCGCTGGTGATTCCCGCCATCGTGATCGTGTTCGGCTACCTGCGGCTCTATAACAGCTCCTCCTGGATCCCGCTCACCGCCACCACGCGCACCAGCGACCTCCTCCTCACCTTCAGCTATGTCGTCCTGGCCCTGCCCTACATGTACCGGGCGGTCGATACCGGGTTGCGGGCGATCGACGTTCGCACGCTGACCGAGGCTGCCGAGAATCTCGGCGCCAGCTGGATCACCATCATGTTCAGGGTAATCTTCCCGAACGTGAAGGTCGCGATTCTGAGCGGCGCCTTCCTGACCTTCGCCATCGTGATCGGCGAATTCACCATGGCGAGTCTCCTGGACCGCCCCGCCTTCGGCCCCTATTTGCAGCTCATTGGCGCCAACCGCGCCTACGAGCCTTCGGCCCTGGCGATCATCGCTTTCATCGTGACCTGGGCCTGCATGGGCCTGATCAATCTTTTCGGACGGGGACCGCAGACGGCCAAGCGCTGACGCGGGACCTCGACCTCAACGGAGACGAGAATGGCTTTTCTCGATATCAAGAACCTGCGCAAGGCCTATGGCGCCAACAACGTCGTCGAGAACTTCAATCTCGCGATCGACCAGGGCGAGTTCGTGTCCTTCCTCGGGCCCAGCGGTTGCGGGAAGACCACCACATTGCGCATGGTCGCCGGCTTCGAAATTCCCACCGCCGGCACGATCGAGATCAACGGAAGGGACGTCACGAACCTTCGGCCGAACCAGCGGAATGTCGGGATGGTGTTCCAGGCCTATGCCCTGTTCCCGAACATGACGGTGGCCGAAAATGTCGCCTTCGGCCTCAAGGTCGCCAAGCGCCCCGCGGCGGAGATCAAGGACCGCGTCGCGGAGATGCTGGCGCTGATCAAGCTGCCGCAGATGGGCAGCCGGTATCCCTATCAGCTCTCGGGCGGACAGCAACAGCGCGTGGCGCTGGCTCGCGCCCTGGCCATCAAACCGCAGGTGCTGCTGCTCGACGAGCCGCTTTCCGCGCTCGACGCCAAGATCCGCGTCTCGCTGCGCGAGGAGATCCGCAATGTGCAGCGCAAGCTCGGTATCACTACCATCTATGTGACGCACGACCAGGAAGAAGCGCTGTCGATGTCCGACCGAATCGTGGTCATGAACGAAGGCCGCATGGAGCAGGTCGGCGCGCCCTTCGAAATCTACAACTACCCCCGTACCCGCTTCGTCGCCTCCTTCGTCGGCACCTTGAACATCATGCGTGGCAAGGTGATCGACGGCGCCACCGGGCGGATCGAGATCGATGGGCAACAGGTCGCGACTGGCAAGCCGATAGCCGCGTCGCAGCCCGGCCAGATCCGGTCCGTGGCGCTACGTCCGGAAGCCGTGACGCTCGGCAACGGAGCCGCCACCACGCGCAATCAGATGCGGGGCGCGATCGAGGAGGTGCATTTCCTCGGCTCGGTGGTGCGCATCCGCGTCCGTTTCAAGGAACACGCCATCTCGCTCGATACCTTCAACAGCCCGAGCGCCCCGCCGCCCGAGCGTGGCCAGCCTGTCTCCGTGCAGTTCGGGCGCGAGGACCTGCTGGTGCTCGAGGGCGCCGAGCCCGCCTGAGCGGGCGCCTACTGGTAGCAGATACCACGCTTCACCAGGCCTTGCGCCGCCTGCTCGGACCAGGCCTGGAAGGCCTCCCGCACATCGCCCCAAGAGTTCAATGTGTTGGTGCCGATCTGATTGGCCCCGCCGCGTCTGTCCGCGGCTTCCCATAACAGCGTGCCCGTCTTCGGCCCTCCGGTGGCGTCCGACGCATAGCTCTCGGCGGTCGCCGTACCCGCGAAAGCGCCGATCCCGTCGTCGAAGGCGAAGGCCGTGAGCGAATTCAGCACATGGGCCTGGGGCACATAGGTCGAGATCGTATTGGCGAGCGGATCGGATTGCTCGGCATCCACCAGCGCCACGCGAATCTTGATGGCGCCCGGTGTCGGAATGTTGACCATCTGGCAATGTGTCGAGAGCTTCTCGTAGAGATTGCCGTAGAAGTCGTTGGCCAGCGCCTGGCGCTTTTCCGCCGACACGCGATCGAGCGTCGAGTTCGGTGTCGTCCAGATCATGACAGGCTCGAGGATGACCTTGTTGTAGCCGGCCTGGCTGACCGCGGTGTTGTCGTAGATGTACGCGTACTCTCCCGGCCCGCCGCGCTTCAGAAGGTCCGGCTTCGGCAGGAAGCCCGGCGCCAGCTTGAAGTCCGCGGTCTCCTTCGTCGTCGAGCAGGCTGTCGTCAGCAGCGCGATGCCGACCGCGACGATCGCTGCGCGGGCAAAGTTCGTTCTCTTGTTCTTCATAGCGGCCTCTCCGGTTGCCCTTCGATGGGCGTCATGGATACGGATGGTCGGTCGGTGTTCCGGGCCTCGGCGCTCGCGGAGGCTCTCGGCATTGGCGCCGCTCAGGTGGGAGCGAACATCCGCAGCTTCTGCATGATGCTGAAAAGGAAGGCTGTCGTTATCCCGAACATCATCATGCCGTTGAGGGCCTCGAGCGCACCCAGCATCTGCCAGTGGGCCTCGAGAAAGACACCGGCATGGCCGTAGCTGGTCATGGCACTGATCGAATAGAGCATCGCCGCCCCTCTGTCCGATATGGCCCCCAGGGCGTGGTAGGCCAAGGCCCATACCATTCCCTCGATCCCATGCAGGATCGTCACCAGTATCGCCGTGATCCCCATGACGACGACGAACCAGGACAGGGAACGATGACGCGCCGAGGCATGAACCAGGACGACGACCACTTTTCTGTCGATGAGGATCAGTCCGACGATGTGAATAGCGACGACGACCAGGATCAGCGGCACCGCCCAGAGCCAATCCGCGGTCCAGCTGCCGACGTCGCCGATACCCATTTCACCAACTCAGGGTTCGATGCGCCCGGACATAACGACCCGCCGTCATTCCGCAGCCGCCGCAGGTCTTGCGGATTCGGTCTTCTCCGAAACCTTGAGTGCGACGCGGCGGTAGACACCGGGCGCCACGCCCGTCCAGCGCTTGAAGGCCCGCGTGAAATTGGCAGGGTCAGAATAGCCCAGTTCGAGGCCCACATCGATGAGGCTGTGGTTTGGATTGCGCATGAGTTCGAGCGCCAATTCGAGGCGTCCTTGATCGAGAAGGGCAGAAAAGCTGAGGCCAAGCGCACCCAACTCCCGCTGAAGACTCCGCGCCGGAAGACCGCTCAGGCGGGTGAGCAGCGAAAGATCGAGAGGCCCCACGGGCAGAAGCGACCTCACCAGGCATTTGAGCGAATGGATGAACTCGGAAGGATGGCGCTGCAACGCGCTCCCGCCCATGCCGGGTGCGATCTCACCCTGCAGTTCGGCGCGTTGCAGAAGCGGCCGAGCCAGGAGCTGCCGAGGAAATGCCAGAGCGGTCACCGGCGCATTCCAGCCGATGGGGCAGCCAAAGGCCCGCACTAGATCCTGGCGATCGTGCAGCGGCGGACCCTCAAGAAGAATCTCGTCCGGCATCCAGGCCTTGCCAGCAGCCAGACGAATGACATCCCGCATCAGCACCAGCGAGAACAAATTGGAGTGCCGACGCCCGACCGTCACGCTGGGCGTCAATTCGTAGCACCAGAGCACATTCGGTCCGGCGCGCATCATGCGCAGCCTTGCGCCGATGATATGGTCGCTCACATGGCTGATGGCCCGGTTGATGGCCTCGCCGAGAGTTGGCGCCGCACTGATATAGCGGCCATGACGGCCCAGCGCGCCGAGACCCGATCGCTCCGCCAGATGCAACCCCAGAAGAGTGTCGCCCGTCGCCTTGGAGATTTCCTCCTCGACCATCAGCGCTTCGCGGAGCGGTACGAAGGCATCGTCGCGGTCCAGTCGGACGTCCGGCATGCCGACATGGGCGCAGAGCTCGTCGAACTTCAGATCCGTCCCTTTCAGGCACTCGGCCAGCCGCTCGAGAGTGCGCGCTTGAACGATCGGAATGGGCGCCTTGCCGCCGACCCGATCGGCATGCGCAACCGCCTGCAGCGGATACGAGTTCTTCAGCCGTTGCTCGATCTCGAAGTCATGACGCAACGACCTGTTCCCCGTCAGACCTTCGCGTCGATTCATATTCGACGACAAGACGCAATCTCCCCCCAAACACACCGCATTCAATCCATCGATCGGTCACAATCAAAGCATGTGGCTCGGGAGCGTCTCGCTCCAGAGCCCGATCGCTATCGGGCCTTTCTGTTGAGCAACAGCCTTCCGCCACGTCAATCGCGACGGTCCCCAAGGCTCGTCCTTGTTGAGAGGACCGTGGTCGCCAGCACGACACCGCGCCGCTGTGTCCCGTAGGAATATAGAGATACTTGGCTGGCCTGTCGTCGCTTTCGTCGAGCCTCGAGCGCTCTCAAGACGAAATTTCATGAATCTCCATCGCAGGCATCAAGTCATTCGGTTGGACTAGGGAATAATACTGAGCGCCATTCTAGAAGAACTACAGTCTGGCCAAGGATTGGCTGGACAATCAGCCACGCGCGCTGGCGCCAAATGACAAGACCGTCGCCTGCCAACCTTTCATAGATAGTTTCACGGCAATCAACGAGTTAGCGGCCTGGGAGCCTGGACGCATGACATCGACGATGCGACTGGCAGTGGTCTTCCTCGGGCTCGCCCTTTGGGGCGTCGCCGCTTCCGCCAGGGCCGAGGAGCCCGCAGCCGATCAATGGCAGTTCAGCGTGGCTCCCTATCTCTGGGCAACCTCCCTGAACGGCGACGTCACCGTCAGAGGCCACAGGGCGACCGTCGATGCCAGCTTCCTGGATATTCTGGAAGATACGGACTCGATCATCGGGTTCGAGGGGCATGGTGAGGCGCACAAGGGAGACTGGGGCCTCTATCTCGACGGCGTTTACACGCGCATGGGCGCCAGGACGAACCCCGTCGAGGCCATCAACATCGATACGACCGTCGAGATGGGCATTCTCGAAGGCGGCGTCCTCTATCGCGTTGGCAATTGGGACCTCGGAAACACCACCGACGCGTTCGGCGGAGGCGAGACACGGCTCGTTCTCGAGACCTATGCGGGCGCGCGCTACACAAGCCTGACGATCTCAAACAACATCAGCGTCGCGGGCTTGAAGCGGGACGATGGCGGCGACAAGGCTTGGGTGGATCCGCTAGTCGGCGCCCGCGCCACCCTCAATCTTACCGAGCGCCTTCAATTCATTCTCGGCGGAGACATCGGCGGCTTCGGCGCCGGATCGGAAATGACGTGGTCGGCGATCGGTCTGATCGGATACAGCTACAAGCTGTTCGGGTTGGATGCCACCACGGCCGCCGGATACAAGGCGCTCTACCAGGACTACAAGGATGGCAACGGCACCCATGATTTCAAATGGGATATGACGATCCACGGTCCGATCGTCGGCACCATCATCCGGTTCTGACAAGATTTGACAGCGGCGCGCAGGCCGAGCACAGAAAGTGGAACGGACGACATGCGGAGGGCGCGGACGAACTGATCTGTCGCTGCCCCGTCAGGTGCGCCGCCCGAGGATGAGGATCCTCTGCTATCTTGTCGGCGCCATGATCTCAGTTCCGCGCCGCAACGCCTTTGCGACCATCATCGTCTCCGCCCTCTGCGTCCTGTCACCCCTGGCCGCAAAGGCGCAGGCGGATGCCCCTGCCAGCTTCGTCGGCGCGAAGGTATGCGCGAGCTGCCATGCGCCGGAGACCGCGCTGTGGGAGCAATCGCACCATGAGAAGGCCATGGCCGTCGCCGACGAGACCTCCGTGCTCGGCGACTTCAACGACGCGACATTGACCCACTACGGCGTCACCAGCAGGTTCTTCAAGAAGGACGGCAAGTTCCACGTCCGCACCGACGGCCCGGACGGTTCACTCCAGGATTACCAGATCGCCTATACCTTCGGCGTCTACCCGCTCCAGCAATATCTCATCGCCTTTCCCGGCGGCCGCTACCAGGCGCTTGGCATCGCGTGGGACAGCAGGCCCTCGGAGCAAGGTGGTCAGCGCTGGTTCCACCTCTATCCCGACCAGGAGATCAAGGCCGGCGACCCGCTGCATTGGACCGGGTTGAACCAGACCTGGAACTATATGTGCGCGGATTGCCACTCGACGGATCTGCGCAAGAACTTCGATCTGACCACGAACAGCTACAGGACCAGTTGGGCGGATATCAACGTCGCCTGCGAAGCCTGCCACGGGCCCGGATCGCGCCATGTCGCCTGGGCCGAGGCGAAAGCCTCGGGCGCAGTGACGGATGCGAGCTATGGAGATCTGAAGGGATTGCTCGTTCCCTTGCGCGACCAGGGCGGCGGCCATTGGGAAATCAACGCGGATTCCGGCATGCCGGTGCGATCGGGGCCACCGCCCATCAGTCTGCAGATCGACACCTGTGCCCGCTGCCACTCCCGCCGGTACGAGATCGCACCACAATTCTCCTACGGGCAACCCCTCCTCGACAGCGAGCAGCCTTCCCTCCTCACCGCGGATCTTTACCACTCGGACGGCCAGATCCTCGGCGAAGTCTATGAGTATGGCTCCTTCCTTCAGAGCGTGATGGGTCAGAAGGGAGTCCTGTGCTCGGACTGCCACGATCCGCACAGCCTGCAGCTGCGCGCACCCGGCAATCAGGTCTGCGGCCAATGCCATCTGCCCGCCAAGTTCGATACCGAGCTGCACACCCACCATCCCGCAGCCTCCGCCGGAAGCCAGTGCGTCAACTGCCATATGCCGACCAGAACCTACATGATGGTTGACCCGAGGCGCGATCACTCGATCCGCATCCCGCGGCCGGATCTGTCGGTCACACTGGGCACGCCAAACGCCTGCAACAGCTGCCACACCGACCGATCGGCACAATGGGCGGCGGATGCGGTTGCCCAATGGTATGGGGCCGGTCGCCGCCTGGAGACGACCTATGGCTCCGTCATCGACGCCGGGCGCAAGGGCTTGCCCGGGGCTCGGTCGGAGCTTGCCGCCCTGGCAATCGATCAAAGCAAGCCGGCCATCGTTCGAGCCACCGCGATTTCGCTGCTGACACCGTTCGCCGGCAGCATCACGCCGGAGATGGCGACGGCGTATCTCGGTGCCCTGCAGGACGAAGACCCGCTGGTCCGGGCGGCGGCCGTCGACGCGCTCGACCCCTTCTCCGTGCGAGACAGGCTGCCGCTCGTGACCCCGCTTCTTTCCGACAAGGTCCATGCCGTGCGGATCGCCGCGGCGCGCTCCCTGGCGTCGGTTCCGGCCGCGGCTTTCACGCCCGAACAGAAAGTCGACCTCGATCGCGCCCGCGGCGATCTGATCGCAGGAGAGATGGCCTCCGCCGACCGCCCCGAGGCTCATATCTCCCTCGGCGCCTTCTATGCCCAGAGCGGAGAGTTCGCGGAGGCGGAAACCGCTTATCGTCAGGCGCTTCTCCTGGATCCGCACTTCACGCCTGCATTGGTAAACCTTGCTGACTTGTATCGTCAGCTTCATCGGGACGCAGAGGCAGGGCCGCTCCTGCAACAGGCCATCGCCATCGACCCCCAGGATGCCGCCGCCCATGAATCGCTGGGTCTGCTGGCGGCACGGCAAGGCCAATTGCCGGACGCCTTGACCCATCTTCAGAAGGCCAGCGAGCTGGCGCCGGACAACGGACACTATGCCTATGTCTATGCCGTCGCGCTCAATTCCTCGGGAAAGACCGCCGACGCGCTCGCGGCCCTGAAGCGGGCCCATCAACAGAATCCTTCGAGCTTCGAGGTGCTGTACGCGCTGGTCACCATCTCGCGGGACGCTGGCGACCGTGAGGCGGCCCTCGGCTTCGCCAGACAGTTGGTGGAGATTGCGCCCGGCAATCGGGACGCACAGGCGCTGCTCGGCTCGCTCACCGGCCAATAGCGGCGAGAGATTACGCTTCCGCCATCAATCGCCTCGACCCGGGTCGCGCATTTCTCGTGTGACAGTTGGAAAATGGCGCCAAATGACCAGACCGATGCCGGCCGCTGCCTGATGCTCAAATAGTGCAACGTTCGCGGCCTGTTGGCCGACTGGGCGCCGCCGATCGCAGGAGCAGCTTTCCTCCGAGGGTGCGGAAACCTCCAAGCCCGCAGGCCAGAGCATTGAATGGTCCGTCTGGCTGGCTCTCCAGCGCACGAACTTCTGCCACCCACACCGGGAGGCCATACCGGAAGCCGATCTGCTCGGCACGCTCGATCTGCAAGCAGCCCCGGCGATCAATCGCGAGACCCCCAGCGCAGTTATCCGTAGCTTCGGTTGAATCGGAACAAAAATGGCTGCAACCGACCGCAGCCTTAGTAGAAAGAGGGCAGTACGATGACGACACCTCAAAACGCTCCCGCTTGGCATCGTCTATCACGCCTCCGCCGAGGCCTCGCGACGATCTGCATGACAGCACTGGTCGGCGTGGCGGCGATGATGCCGGCGCATGCGGCAGACCAGAAACCCAACATCATCTTCATCATGGGAGACGATGTGGGCTGGTTCAACATCGGTGTCTATAACCAGGGCATCATGGCCGGCCGGACTCCCAACCTCGATCAGTTGGCCTCCCAAGGTATGCGCTTCACGGACTACTACGCCGAGCCTAGCTGCACCGCGGGCCGCGCCAACTTCATCACCGGCGAGCTTCCGATCCGAACCGGCCTGACCACGGTCGGCCAAGCGGGCTCGCCCCTCGGCATGCCGGCCGAGGCGCCCACGATTGCGACCGCCCTGAAGGCGCAGGGTTATGAAACGGGGCAGTTCGGCAAGAACCATCTCGGCGACCTCAACAAGTTCCTGCCGACCGTCCATGGTTTCGATGAGTTCTTCGGCTATCTCTATCACCTGGACGCGATGGAAGATCCCTCGCACCCGAACTATCCGCAAGACCTGATCGACAAGGTCGGCCCGCGCAATATGGTGCATTCCTGGGCGACCAACGTGGACGATCCGACCGTCGATCCGCGTTGGGGCAAGATCGGCATGCAGAAGATCGAGGACGCCGGTACGCTCTATCCGGAGCGCATGAAAACGGTCGACGACGAGATCCTCGACAAGGCCCTGAAGTTTGCCGACAAGGCGCGGGGCGACAACAAGCCCTTCTTCATGTGGCTCAATCCGACACGCATGCATGTCGTCACGCATCTTTCCGACAAGTATGAGGCGATGCGCACG
Source organism: Hypericibacter terrae (assembly GCF_008728855.1). Taxonomy (GTDB): domain Bacteria; phylum Pseudomonadota; class Alphaproteobacteria; order Dongiales; family Dongiaceae; genus Hypericibacter; species Hypericibacter terrae. Next base: position 3,108,194 of record NZ_CP042906.1, read on the forward strand.
TCGGAGAATGGCTGGAGCGAGGAAGAAGCCGGCATGGCCCAGCTCGACGACATCGTCGGCTCGGTCATGAAGTACCTGAAGGACAACAATCTCGAAGACAATACCATTGTCGTCTTCAGCACCGACAACGGCGCCGAGAACTTCACCTGGCCCGACGGTGGGCAGACTCCCTTTGCCGGTGGCAAAGGAACCGTGATGGAGGGCGGCATGCGAGTGCCGGCCATCATTCGTTGGCCGGGGAAAGTGCCGGCGAACAAGATCGAGAACGGCATCATTTCCGGTCTCGACTGGTTCCCGACATTCCTCGCAGCCGCGGGCGACCCCAATATCGCGGAAGAACTGCGGCAGGGGAAAAAGCTCGGCGACACCACCTACAAGGTGCATCTGGACGGCTACGACCAGACGGCCATGATCACCGCCCAGGGGCCCTCGGCGCGACATGAAGTGTTCTACTTCGCCGAAACGACCCTCGGCGCCGTCCGGATCGATGATTACAAATACCGCTTCATCGACCAGCCGAACGGCTGGCTCGGCGGTACGGTCAAGGTTGATTGGCCAATCATCACGAATCTCCGGATCGATCCGCTGGAGCGGACTGGCCTCACCGGGTCCTTGGCGTTCTATAATTGGTTCGTCTATCAGTTCTGGCGTTTCACATTCGCCCAGCAGGAAATTGCGAGCTATGCCCAGACCTTCCTGGACTTCCCGCCGATGCAGGCGGGCGCGAGCTTCAATCTGGAAGCCTTGAAGGAAGAGCTGAATAAGAAAATGGAGGCGCTGAAGGCCCATCCGACCGACTAACCGGCTGTAATGGCCTCAAATGCAAGCGGGCACCCTCTCACGAGGGTGCCCGTCGGCGTTTCAGCGTCTTGCATTCGCCGATCCTTCGTCCGGGACCGACCCCGGGCCGCGTGACATTTGGGCGATGGCGTAAAATGACAAGACCGAAGGCCGCCGCCGACCGATCCTGGGTGGGAACGACTTCCCAACGGCTTTCGCCGGCTTTGTGCCGTGCTCGATGGTGCGACCGCACCGGCAATCGTTGGCGATGCCCCGCCGGCAGCCTGCAAAGCATCTGGCAGAATCAAAACCTCTACAGCTGCTATCAGGCGCAGCACCTGAAAGAAAGAGGCAGCAAGATGACGATACCTCGGATGATTCCTCCCTGGCGCCACCTCTCCCGTGTTCGCCGGGGCCTTGTGATGATCGGCATGACAGCACTTGTCTGCATGGCGGCTCTCGCGCCATCCCATGCGGCGGACCAAAAGCCCAACATCCTCGTCATCATGGGTGACGATGTCGGCTGGTTCAACATCGGCGCCTATCACCGGGGCATCATGTCCGGGAAGACGCCGAATCTCGATCAGCTCGCCGCCAATGGGATGATGTTCACCGACTATTATGCCGAAGCCAGCTGCACGGCGGGCCGCGCGAGCTTCATCACCGGCGAGATCCCGTTGCGGACCGGCTTGACGACAGTCGGTCAGGCGGGCGCAGACGTCGGCATGCCCGACCAGGCCGCGACACTCGCTCTGGCTCTCAAGGCTCAGGGCTACGCTACGGGTCAGTTCGGCAAGAATCATCTCGGCGATCTCAACAAATACCTGCCGACGCTCCATGGCTTCGATGAGTTCTTCGGGTATCTCTATCACCTCGACGCGATGTCGGATCCCTACTGGTACTCGTTCCCGAACGATCAGGCTTATCGCGACCAGGTCGGCCCTCGCGATCTGATCCACAGCTGGGCGACGGATACCGACGACCCGACGGAAATGCCGCGCTGGGGTCGGGTCGGCAAGCAGAAGATCGTCGACGAAGGTCCGCTCGCTCCCTACCCCGACATGTCGAATGTGCCCAACATGCACGACATCACGCCGAAGGCTAAGTACGACATGACGACCTTCGACGAAGTGCTGGTCAAAGCCTCGTCAGATTTCATGGACAAGGCCAAGGCCGACGGAAAGCCGTTCTTCGTCTGGCATAACACGACGCGCATGCATGTCTGGACCTTCCTGTCGCCGAAGTATCAGGCGATGATGAACAGCGAGACCAACTACGGTCTCGAGGAAGCGGGGATGGCGCAACTCGATGACAACGTCGGCGCGCTCATCCAGCACGTCAAGGACATGGGCGAGCTCGACAACACCATCATCATCTTCACGACCGACAACGGCGCTGAAGTCTTCACCTGGCCCGATGGCGGCATGACACCCTTTGAAGGCACCAAGGGCACCGTCATGGAAGGCGGCTTCCGGGCGCCCGCGATCATCAGCTGGCCGGGCAAGATCAAGCCCGGCACAGTCGAGAACGGCATCTTTTCGGCCTTGGACTGGTTCCCCACCCTCACCGCTGCGGCCGGTAACCCGAACGTCACCGACGAGCTCTTGAAGGGCCTGCAGTTGGGCGACCGGACTTACAAGAACCATCTGGACGGTTATAACCAGCTCGATCTGCTGGAAGGCAAGGCGCCCAGCGCGCGTCACGAGTTCTTCTACTTCGGCGGCCCACATTTGGGGGCCATTCGCGTCGACAACTTCAAGTTCCAGTTCTACCAGCAGCCCGAGGGATGGCCTGGTGCGAAGGTCACGACCGACATGCCCACCATGGTCAATATCCGCCAAGATCCCTTCGAACGGACTCCGTCGATCAGCGGTCAAACCTTGAACGACCTCGGCGGAGGCTACATGAATGACTTCTATGCGCGTGAGTTCTGGCGTTTCGTCACGGTTCAGCAGGAAGTCGCGAACCTGGCCAAGACCGCGATCGACTACCCGCCGATGCAGGATCCAGCCTCCTTCAATCTGGATGCCGTGAAGCGGGAGATCGAGGAAGCGATCAAGAACAAGCCCGGCCAGTAACCTGGCCAGCTGAGTCGAATGACCGATGCGACGGGCGGCTCCGCAAGGGGTCGCCCGTTTGCATGCGGGCCGCCCGCTTTCTTGGCACTTCAGAAAAAGACCCTGGGCATGACCCAGGCTCCATATCCGGGTGCCCCGGTCGCCAGCGGGCAACCTCCCTGGAGGGTGCGTCCGCAAGCGATTCCGGGCCACTCAGCCGCTCGCGTTGGCGCAGGCTGACAAGACAGCAGGCCCTGAACCCCGCAGATAAGAGACAATGCGAGAGGCCGTCTCCCAGCCGCCTGAAAGTCGTTGCCCGCTGCGGCGCGCTTGCATGCCCAGGGAATGCTCCCGTGGAAGAAGGATGTGAAGATGAAGACGAACTATCGCACGCATCGAAAGGTGCTATTTGCGGTCGCAATGGCTCTTGCCATTGCCGCCTGCGCGCCCACGAAACAGAGCGCGGACTTCAAGCTCGCGGACGGCTTCCTGCCGAAGCCGGTGCTCCTGAAGCCGGGCAAGGAAGATCAGGCGGCCCTGGTCTATATCGATCCCACCGTCAACTTCCCGAGCTACGGCATGATCCTGATCGAGCCGGTGATGGTCTGGACCACGCCCGGCACGGCCTTCGACAAGGTCCCGGCCGAGCAGCGCCAGGCCATGGCGAACGATCTCTACGCTCATCTTCACAAGAAGATTTCCGCGGTCTGCGACGTGGTGGATGCGCCCGGCGCCGGGGTCATGCGGATCCGGGTCGCGCTCATCGACGCCGAGCAGTCCGATCCCGTCGCCAACACCATCTCGACCTACGTTCCGCAGGCCCATGTGCTGAATCTTCTCAGCTCCTATGCCTTCAATGGCGGCGTGGGCGTCTTCACCGGTTCCGCCACGGCGGAAGGCTACGCGACCGATTCCGTGACCGGACAGGTTCTGTGGGAAGGGGCGGACAAGCGCGCCGGATCGAACGCCATCGGCACCGACACGCTCAACTCCTGGGAGGACGTCTACAACACCTTCGACGCCTGGTCCGACAAGTTCGCGAAGCGCCTGCTCGCCCTCGGCGCCTGTCAGTAAACGAAAACTCCCGGCGTCCTTCTTGGGGGCGCCGGGAGCCGGCCGTCGAGCGTCCGCAGGAAACGCCGCTTCAGGGCGCCTTGGCGAGCTGCTTACCGAGCTTCGTATTGTCGTGATAAAACAGCATCGCCGAGATGCTGACCTTCTCGACCATGGCGATCAGCCCCGCACCGGGCGCGATCAGCCGGTAATAAGTGTCTGAGATCGACGCGGGCCCGACTTCGCCGTTGTAATCCCAGCGGATCAGGGCCGCATCATAGGTGCCGGCAGGCACCGTCACCTTGTATGCACCGATATAGGTGTAGGTGATATTGAGCGTTCCGGTATGGGTGATATCGGTCGGGTCCGAAATGTCGGCGACTTTCACGGCGACCGCCACCTGCCGGCTCTGCCCCGCCTGAAGCCCGGCCAGCACCAGGGGCTCGCCCGGCGAGAAGGTCGTGATGACGCTCTGTTTCAGATCCTTCTCGCCGACGACGATGAGATTGCCGCCATTCTCCTGCATATATTCAGTGCTGACCTTCTCGATCGCGTAGCTCATTCCCGGCGCAAACTGAGGTTCGGTGCTCTTCACGAAGTGATGATCCTCGTTCCACTGATTCCCGTCGGAACCGACGACCTGGTAGGTGAGGACGGCACCTTCCTTGGGCGCGTAGGACATCGGCGCCTGCAGCGACGGTGCGGGAACGGCAGCGCCGACAACGCCGGCTCCGAGCCGCTTATCGAGCTCGTCCTTCGCGTCGGCGGGAAGCGGAATGACCGGGTCGGCGGCCCTGGCCATCGGTCCGGTCGCGATCAGGAGGGACAAACCCAGAAACAGAGGGACGACGAACCGGCGGGAGCAGATCGGCATGACGGGGTCTCCTGAAGGAATAGCGGGCGATCTATGTGCCCGAGTGGAACTGGGGCAGGCTGCCGAGCAGGTCGCTGAGGCCGATCCACAGGATCTGCATCCCGATGCAGAGAAGGATGAAGGCGGTCAGCCGCACCAGCGCATCGGTACCGGCCTCGCCCAGCAGCTTGGCGATACGATCGCTCCAGCGATAACAGACGAAGACCAGGATAGCCAGACTTGCGGCGGCCGCGGCGCCCCCGAGCACCTTCCATATCACGCCGCCCTCCCCGACTTCCGGGTTGGAGGTGCCCAGCGCAATCGCGGTGGCGATGGTGCCCGGTCCCGTGGTGAGCGGCATGGTCAGGGGATAGAAGGCCTGGCGCATGATCGCCGCCGGATTGAGATCGGTGTCGGTGTCGACGTCGGAAGACCTGCTGTCGGCCGGCGCGTTCATCAGTTTCCAGCCGGCCGCCGCGACCACCATGCCGCCGGCGACGCGCAAGACCGCCACCGAGATCCCAAAGAAGGCAAGCACATAGGCGCCCACCAGCAGCGAGGCGATGATGATCAGGAAGGAGAAGACGCCGATCCGCGTGGCAAGGTCGCTGCGATGCCGGTGATTCAAGCGGCGCGTCATAGTCAGGAACACCAGCGCGCTGCCGGGCGGGTTCACGACAGGAAACAGGGCCCAGAACACAAACAGAAAAGTGCTGCTTGAAATGGCGAATGCATTCACCGCGCTGGCAGCCGTCACCTCAAGCTCCTTGGGTTCGGTCCCGTAACGTGGACGAGCGTCTTGAGTTGACCATATCGGATTGTCCGGGTCGACTGTCACCGGCTCGGGAGACAGGCCGGGGTCAAGAGATTATTGTCCGCCCGCATGCCATGACGGTAGTCTGCAGGCAGCGAAGCAGCAGAGGCTAGGCGTTCAGTTGGCCCGGATTCTCATCGCCGATGACCATGACATCGTCCGCCGGGGCGTACGCGACCTGCTGGCGGAGCGGACCGATTGGGAGATTTGCGCCGAAGCCCGCAATGGCGCGGAGGCTGTCGAGCTGACCGGCCGGCTCAAGCCCGATGTCGCCATCCTCGATCTCTCCATGCCGGACATCAACGGCATCCTCGCGACCCGGCAGATCCGCAAACTGTCGCCCGATACCGAAGTGCTGCTCTTCACCATGCATGAGAACGAGCACCTCATCCATGAGGTGCTCGCGGCCGGCGCGCGGGGCTATCTGGTCAAGTCTTCGGCCGTGGGCGAACTGACCCGCGCGATCGACCAGTTGCTGCAGCACAAGCCCTATTTGTCGCCAACCATCGCCGAGGCCGTCATGGACGGCCATCTCCAACTCGAGCCGAAGAAGCGGAGCTCACCCTCGCTCTACAACCAGTTGTCGGACCGCGAGATCCAGATCGTTCAGCTTCTCTCGCAGGGCCTGACCAGCAAGCGGATCGGGACGTCCCTGGGTATCAGCGTGAAAACGGTCGAAACCCATCGCGCCAACATCATGCGAAAGCTGAGCGTCGGCTCGATCGCGGAGTTGGTGCGCTACGCGATCCGCAACAATCTCGTGATCCCGTGATCCTGGCTCCTGCCGCCAGTTCCTCCGTGGTAACTACCGATCAAATACTAACGTGGCTCCCGATGCCGCGTTTGATGGTCTTTCACAAGGCTTGAACCTCAAGTCGTGCCAAGCTTTCAACAATTCTCTGTCTAACCTCTTGGAATAACTCTAAGCCCGTCACGATTGACTGGCCGGCCAGGAACCAGGGGTAGGAAACGGGATCCACGGGGTCGATCGACAAGCGAAGCTTCTCTGTCATTTCATGACCTCATCCTTCACAGAACTCGGTAGAATCCCTGAGTCTCGATAAGAGCGGGGCGCCTTGCCGGATGGGGAAGCGATCATTACCGAGCGAAGACGGACTGAGGACGGCACCTCCACGGAAAGATCGGGCATGACCACGGCGGCCAGCGAACGAGAATCCAATCTCGACCGGAAGCGGCGCGCCGAGCGTGGCGCCGATCTTTCTCGATCGCCAATGGCCCGCAGCTCGACCGCCGTCGCCAGGTCGATGGCGGAGCCTCAATCCGCCGCGCCCGAGAGCGACTTGTTCCTGCAGCGAACGATCGATGCGCTGTTGCCGCATGTCGCCATCCTCGGCGAGGCCGGCGAGATCCTGATGGTCAACCGGGCGTGGCGGGAGTTCGCGCGCGACAATGAACCGAAAGCGGCGGCGGCGGGTGTTGGCCACAAATATCTCGATGTCTGTCAGGCGGCCGCGGGCATCGACGATCAGGCCTGGCAGATCCATGAGGGCATCGCCGCGCTCCTGTCCGGCGGCAGGGCGGAGTTCAGTCTCGAATATGGCATCGACGCGATCGGAGGGCGGCGGCGTTTTGCCTTGCGCGCAACGCGATTGGCGGGCGCCGGGCCGACGCGCATCGTCGTCTCCCATGAAGACGTGACGCAGCTCGAAAGAGCCGACCACCGGCTTCGCCATCTGATGATCCAGCATCATGCCCAGGAAGACGAGACGCGGCGCCATCTCGCCCGCGAGCTGCATGACGTGACGGCGCAGAAGCTCGTGGCCGCGTCTCTGTTGATTGCCAAGGTCGACCGGCTGATCGGCGACGTCGACCCTGCGACGCGAAAAGGCATCACCGAGGCCCGGACTCTGATGGAAGAGTCCCTGTGCGAGATCCGGTCCCTCTCCTATCTGTTTCATCCACCCCTGCTGGAGGAACTGGGCCTCGCCGCGGCCATGCGCGCCTATATCGAAGGTTTTGGCCAGCGGACGGCGATCGCCATGCAAGCGGAGATCGCCGACGACCTCCCGCGCCTGACGCGCGCCGCCGAGATGGCGCTCTATCGCGTTCTGCAGGAGGCTCTCGGCAATGTCTATCGCCATGCCAGGAGCCCGGTCGTCATCCTGCGGTTCTATCGGCATGACGTGAAGACCCGCCTCGAGATCGAGGATCGCGGCATCGGCATCGCGGGCGCCATGGCGGATGGCCGCCTCGATCCCGCGCGGGCCGGCGTGGGGCTGCTGGCCATGAAGATGCGGATGGAGCAGATCGGCGGCGACCTCGAGATACGGACGGGGGCAGGCGGCACCCGGGTTTGCGCGATCCTGCCCGATCGCGCCTGGGCCGGGAGCCTGGCGCCGGTCAGTCCGGCAAAGGAATGAGCTCGGTCTCGCCAGGGACCTGACCCATCCGCTGCGCGCGCCAGTCGGCCTTGGCCTGCTCGATCCGCTCCTTGGAGCTGGAGACGAAATTCCACCAGAGATGACGCCGTCCGTCGATGGCGGCACCGCCGAGGAGCATGACGCGCGCGCCCTTGTCGGTCCGGAGCGCGTCTCTGCTACCCGCGTGGAAGACCGCCATGTCGCCCGTCGTGAGAGCTTGGCCGCCGACCCGCAGTTCGCCGCTGACGACGAACACGGCTCGTTCCTCATGATCCTCGGGCAACGGCAACCGCCCGTTGGGGCCGAGGATCGCATCGACATAGAGAGTGGGACTCAACACACGGGCGGGCGAGGTGCGGCCATAGGCATGACCCGCGATGACCCGGAGGACGACTTCGCCCTCGCGCCACTCCGGCAGGTCGCCGCGACCGACATGCTGGAAGGACGGGTCGGACTCCTCCTCCGATTGCGGGAGCGCGACCCAGCTCTGGATGCCATGCAGCAGATGACCGCGGGCACGAAGCTCGGGGCCGGTGCGTTCGGAATGCACGATCCCGCGGCCGGCGGTCATCCAGTTCACATCGCCGGGCGTGATGGTCTGGACCGACCCCAGGCTGTCGCGATGCACCTGGGCGCCCTCGAAGAGATAGGTCACGGTCGCGAGCCCGATATGGGGATGCGGCCGCACATCGACGCCCTGGCCGGGCGCGAAGGTCACGGGCCCGAAATGGTCGAAGAAGACGAACGGGCCGATGCTGCGCCGCTCGATCTGCGGCAGCAAGCGGCTGACCATGAAGCCGTCGCCCAGATCGCGCGGCTTGCCCCTGATGATCACCATGGCGGAAGACCTAGGCCGACCGCGGCATGGCGGTCTCGACCAGGCGCGCCCAGTAGCTCGCCCCGACCGGCAGGGTCTCGTCGTTGAAATCGTAATGGGCGTTGTGCAGCACCCCGCCCTTCTCCGCCGTGCCGCCGCCGAGGAAGATGTAGCAGCCGGGTTTGGCCTGAAGCATGAAGGCGAAATCCTCGGAGCCCATGGTCTGCATGTAATTGCGGTCGACGCGCTCCGCTCCCACCACCTGCTCCGCCACGCTCACCGCGAAGTCGGTTTCCGCCGCGGTGTTGATGGTGGGCGGATAGCGCCGCTCATAGCGCAGCGTCATGGTGGCCCCGAAGCTCTGGCAGACGCCCTCGGCGATCCGGCGGATTGCCGGCTCGATCGAATCCTGGATGCGCGGCTCGAAGCTGCGGCAGGTCCCGCGAATGACGCAGGATTCCGGGATCACGTTCCAGGCGTCGCCGCCATGGATCTGCGTCACCGACACCACGGCGGCGTCGAGCGGCGCCACATTGCGGCTGACGATACTCTGCAGCGCGGTCACGATATGGGCGCCGGTCAGGAGCGGATCGATCCCGTGATGCGGCATGGCGCCGTGCGAGCCCTTGCCGATCACGATGATCTCGAAGATGTCATAGGACGCCATCATCGGGCCCGTCCGCACGCCGAACTGTCCAGGCGGCAGATGCGGCCAGTTATGCATGCCATAGACGGAATCGACCGGGAATTTTTCGAACAGGCCGTCGGCCACCATCACGCGTCCACCGCCCTCGTTCTCTTCGGCGGGCTGGAAGATGAAATGGACCGTGCCGGCGAAATTCCGGGTCTCGGCCAGATAGCGCGCCGCGCCCAACAGCATCGTCGTGTGACCGTCATGGCCGCAGGCATGCATCTTGCCCTGATTGCGGGATTTATGGGCGAAGCCGTTTTCTTCGAGGATGTGGAGCGCATCCATGTCGGCGCGAAGCGCGATCGCGCGGCTGCCCGGGGCCGAGCCCTTGAGGGTACCGACGACACCCGTTCCCGCCAGCCCGCGATGGACCGCGATCCCGAAACCTTCGAGCTTGGCGGCGACGAAATCCGACGTGCGATGCTCCTCGAACGCCGTTTCTGGGTGGGCATGGAGATCGCGGCGCCAGGCCGTCATGTCGGCCTGGAATTCGGCGATGCGGTTGATGATCGGCATGAGACGACCGCTCTCTGATGTTGACGATCTGCGTGGGGACCCGGGCGCCAGGATAACCCAGGAGCCAAGACTTCGCGAAGGCTGTTTCGGGGCGGCGGATACCCGGGAATCGCCCGGTTTTCTTGCCGTTGGCGATCGGGCCGCCTATCCTTGCGCGGCGGACATCCCGGATCGTTTCTCACCCCCCGCGCGCTCCGAAGGCAGGACATGGGCAGGGCCCGACAGCAGAGCTGGGTCTGGCATTTCGACCAGCCGGTCCACGCCATGTGGGAGGTGCTGGCTGACACCGCCCGTTTCAACGAGGCGGCCAAGCTGCCCAAGCATGAGATCATCGAGATCCCGCAGCCCGACGGCGCCGTGCATTATTTCGGCCAGCTGAAACGCGGGCCGATCACGCTGAAATGGCGCGAGCGGCCGGTCAACTGGATCTATGAGCGCTGGTTCGAGCATTGCCGCGAGTTCTCGAACGGCCCTCTGCTGTCGCTCTGTGCCGCCTTCGAGCTCGCGCCGGAGGGAACCGGCAGCCGCGGCACCTACACCATGACGGTCGAACCGCGGAACTGGCTGGGGCGCCTGATCCTCGCAGGCAATTTCTTCAGCAAGACGGGCAGAACCTTCGCCGCCCTCGCAGCCCAGGCGGCGGCGTTCGCAGGCGGCAAGCGCGAGCAGCCTTTCGATTACGAGCCACCGAAGCCTTCCGAGGAGACCCGGCGTCGCGTCCGGGACGCTGTCCGGGCGATCGAAGCGACGCCCAACGGACATGGGCTGGCGCAGCGCCTCGCCGATCATCTGCTGACCGCCCAGGAGGTCGATCTCTGGCATGTGCGGCCGCTCGAGCTGGCACGGAAATGGCAGGTCGACCCGCGCCCGGTGATCGAGGTCTGTCTGCAAGCCGTGCGGAGCGGACTGCTCGAGTTGCGCTGGGATGTGCTCTGTCCGCGCTGCCGGGTGGCCAAGGCCTGGTCGGGTTCGCTGGACCGTCTGCCGACCGGCGCTCATTGCCCGAGCTGCAATATCGATTACGACCGCGATTTCTCGAAGAATGTCGAGGCCGTGTTCCGGCCCACGCCCGCGATCCGGCCCCTGACCAGCGGCGAATATTGCCTGTTCGGCCCCCTCTCGACGCCTCACATCAAGCTCCATCTGACGCTCGACCCGGGGCAGTCGCGCGAGCTCGAGGTCGCGCTGCCGCATGGCCCCTATCGCTTCCGCACGCTGGAGCCCGGTCCGGAACAGTCGATCGATTGGCGGGACGGAGGATTCCCCAGCCTGGTAGCCCGTGACGACCGGCTCGAATTGGGCGTTCCCTCTCCTCTTGAGACGGTCCGCCTCTCGAACCTGAGCCGGCGCCCGATCACGATCGTGCTGGAGGATCGTGCCTGGATACAAGACGCGCTGACGGCGGATCGCGTCACCGCGATCCAGGCCTTTCGCGATCTCTTCGCCGGCGACGTGCTGCGGCCGGGCGACGATGTCGGCATCAGCGAGATCACCCTGATGTTCACCGACCTCAAGGGCTCGACCGCGCTCTATGAGCGGGTGGGCGACGCCCGGGCCTATCATGTGGTGCGCGAGCATTTCGCCTTCCTCGCCGGCATCGTCCGCGATCATGACGGTGCCATCGTCAAGACCATCGGCGATGCGGTCATGGCCGCCTTCGCCGACCCCGCCTCGGCCATGCGCGCGGCCCTGGCCATCCAACGCAAGGTCGAGAGCTTCAATGCGACCCATGGCGAAGGGGCCATCGTCATCAAGCTCGGGCTGCATAAGGGACCTTGCATCGCCGTGACGCTCAACGACCGGCTCGACTATTTCGGCTCGACCGTCAATCTGGCGGCAAGGCTGCAAGGTCAGAGCGTCGGCGGCGACATTGTGATCTCGGCATCCCTGGCCGAAGACGCGGGTGTCAAAGCGGTCCTCGGGCCTCTGGCGGCAAGCGAGGAAGCCGCCGAGATTCGCGGCTTCGATCGCCCGGCCCGGTTCCGCCGATTGAAGCCGGCGGCGATTTCGATGGACATGGCGGAGTTCGCGCCCCGCGCCTAAGCGGCCTCGTCCTGCGCCGCTTCGGCCTGAGGCAGGGTGCATTTGAGCTTGTAAACGAGATCCCGGCCCATCGTCCGATGGATGGCGGTCCTCAGCTCCTCGTCCACCTGCAGCAGCTTCGACAGCCGCGTCTTGGAGATCGAGAAGATCCGGCAGGGGCCGACGGTCGTCACCGTCGCGCAGGCGGGGGCACCGGTAAGGAAACTCATTTCCCCGACGAAGGAACCCGGCTGCACCAGGGCCACGATGTCGCCATTCACCTCGACCTTCGCCATCCCCTCGGCCACCACGAAGAGCTCAGAAACGGACTGGCCTTCGACGGTCAGTTCCCGCCCGCCGTCGCAGCGCCGCCATTCGCCGCTCTTGAGCAGGCGATGGAACGCAACATAGGTCATGCCCTCGAACAGGCCCTGATGCAGGCTGCGTTCATGCTCGTCCAGCGAGACCCCGAGGCGCGCCCTGGCCATCAATACCAATTGGACGGCATTGATCGCCACGAAGATCAGGGCCCAGACAATTCCCACCCACAGGGGTGGAGTCGAACCGAAGTAGAAGTAGAGCGCTTCGAGACTGAGGGCGAGAATCGCCAAGGCCCGCAGCCAGCATATGTTCGTCACGATGTAGGAGAAGGCGAGGATCGCGTAGCAGAGATTCGCGGCCAGGTTCTCCCAATTCAGGGCTGTCATCAGCGCGTCCATAGGTCCCTCCCCTATCCCGTCGGTGAACAGCGGGGAAACCTTGCGACGGCCAATCGACGTCATGATGTCGCCGAATGCTTCAATTATTGCAGAAAGGCTCGAACTCTTTTGCGGGTGCGAAGAGGACTCGCGGCGGAATACAGCAACGCTCCTCCCCTATCCGGCCGAATGGGCCGCCGTCAGCGCTGCGACTGGCGGAAATTCATGGCCCGATAGTAACCGACTGTTTCTACCGGCAGCAGTTCGCGGCCGCGGATCCGATCGGCGATCTTCTCCGCCATCATGATGGTGGGCGCGTTGATGTTGGAGGAGACGACATTCGGCATGATCGAGGCATCGACCACGCGCAAACCCTCCAACCCATGGACCCGCCCCCCTTCGTCCACGACCGACAGATCGTCCACGCCCATCCGGCAGGTGCAGGAGGGATGGTGCGAGGTCTCGGCCTTGCGCCGGGCAAAGGCGTCGAGATCGGAATCGCTGTCGACGGCGGCGCCGGGTGCGATCTCTGTGCCGCGAAATCCGTCGAACGCGGCTTGCGCCACCACCTCGCGCGTCAGCCGGATGCCGTCGCGCACCTCGGTACGATCCTCCTCGTCAGACAGATGATTGAAGAGGATACGGGGCGGCGCGAAGGGATCGGCCGAAGCCAGCCTCACATGGCCGCGGCTGCGCGGCCGCATCTGGCTCAGATGAACCTGGAAGCCGTGGCCATCGATCTTCTCGGCACCGTCATAGCTGATCGCGACCGGCGCGAAATGATGCTGCAGGTTGGGAAACTCGACGCCCGCGCGGCTGCGGAAGAAGCTCCCGGCCTCCCAGATATTGGAGGCGCCGACTGGTGGCGGGATAGAGCGACACCGGCTGGGTGCAGCGGTACTGCACCAGAAAATCGAGGTGATCCTGCAGGTTCTCACCGACGCCCGGGATGTCGGCGATCACGGGGATTTCGAGCGCCCGCAATTCCTCGCGCGGACCGACGCCGGAGAGCTTCAGGATCTGCGGCGAGTTGATCGCACCGGCCGAGAGGATGATCTCGCCGCCCCGCGCCTTCCGCTTCCGCCCGTTCTCGAAGAACTCCACGCCGTTCGCGCGTTTGCCGTCGAACAGCAGCCGCGAGACCCGGATCTTGATCTTGAGATCGATGTTGCCGCGTTCCCGCGCGGGATGGAGATAGCGCCGCGCCGCGCTGGAGCGCACCCCGCCGAAGGTCGACCGTTCCATCCGGTAGAAGCCTTCCTGGCGATAGCCGTTCACATCCTCGGTCAGGGCGTAGCCCGCCTGCTGCCCCGCCTGGAGAAAGGCCTGGAACAGCGGATTGGCGCAGTCGGGGATGGTCACCCGGATCGGGCCGTCGGCGCCCCGGTAGGCGCTGGGGCCGAGCGCGCTCGTCTCCATCTTCTTGAAGTAAGGCAGGCAGTGCCCATAGGACCAGCTGCCCAACCCCTTCATCGCCGCCCAGCGCTCATAGTCGAGCGGGTTGCCGCGCAGATAGACCATGCCGTTGATCGAGGATGAGCCCCCGACGACGCGGCCGCGCGGGTAATAGACGCGCCGCCCGTCGAGATGCGGCTCTGGCTCGCTGTGATAGAACCAATTATAGCGGTCTGACTCGAGAGGCACGGCCAGCGCCGCCGGCATCCGCAGCATATAGAGGCTGCGATCCATCGGGCCGGCCTCGAGCACGAGGATTCGCACGGAAGGATTCTCGCCCAGGCGATTGGCGAGCACGCAGCCGGCCGAACCGGCACCGATGATAATGAAGTCGTAGTCCTGCGCCACCCGGGTCCGGTCCCATCGTTACCACGCCCCGACCCCGCGTCGCACGACGTCCGGCCGGGGCCAGCTTCCGGGATTTGCGCTGGGGCGTAAACTGGGATTCCTCGCAGAGGGCTTGTCCTAGGACACTGCGCCGACCGACGGTATCCAATGCCCTATGATAGCCAGCGACTCTGGGACGGCCCGCCCCGGAACAGGCTGCAGAGATTGGTGTCGAGCGTTCGACCGAGTTCGGGATCGCAGGGGGACAGGGATGAAGGACGACATTCGCAAGGTCGGCGTGGTCGGCGCCGGATTGATGGGAGCCGAGATCGCGCTGACCTTTGCCATCGCCGGCTATCCGGTGCGCCTGGTCGATCAGACCGAGGAACGCCTTGCCGCCGCGTCGGAGCGGCTCCTGACCCTGGTCAGGAAGGGGATCGCCCACGGGCTCTATCCGCCGGAGCAGAAGGACGCGGTCTTTGCGCGGCTCGCCACGGCCACCGATCTGGGCAGCCTCGCGGACTGCGGCTTCGTCACCGAGGCGGTGTTCGAGGAGGAAGCGGTCAAGGCCGGGATCTTCCGCGCGCTCGATCGCGTCTGCCGGCCGGACTGCATCCTTGCCAGCAACACCTCGACGATCCCGATCTCGACTCTCGCTTCCTATGTCGGCGACGCCCGCCGTCCGCGCTTCCTTGGCACGCATTACTTCTCGCCGGTCTCGCGGATGAAGCTGGTCGAGGTAATTCCCGCCTTCACGACCGCGCCCGAGATCGTCGCCCGCGTGCGCGAGCTTTGCGAGGAGGTCGGCAAGACCACCGTCCTGATCAAGGACGTCACCGGCTTCGCGGTCAACCGCATGCTCCATGCCTTCGTCATCGAGGCGATCCGGCTGGTCGAAGAAGGCGTCGCCAGCCCCGAGGACATCGACCTCGCCTGCAAGCTGGCCCTGGGCCACCCGATGGGTCCGTTCGAGCTGATGGACGCCACCAGCTCGCAGCTCTGCCTGCAGGTGCATGAGATCCTGCACGACGCCTATGGCGAGCGGTTTCGCCCGAGGCCGCTGCTCAAACAGCGAGTGAAGGCGGGTTTCGTCGGCGGTCGGGGAAAGCCCGGCTGGAGGAAGCGGCGCTGACGCCCTGGTTTGGGGCGGCGCCCTACTCCGCTGGGGCGCCGGCCGGCTCCTCGACCGGCGGCGCGCTGGAGCGTCGCCGCCGGAACCAGGCGCCGAGCTGATCCAGATAGATATAGACCACCGGCGTCGTATAGAGCGTCAGCGCCTGGCTGACGACAAGGCCGCCGACGATGGCGAAGCCCAGGGGCTGGCGGATCTCCGAGCCTGTTCCCGTTCCGATCATCAGGGGGACGCCGCCGAGCAAGGCCGCCATCGTCGTCATGATGATCGGCCTGAAGCGAAGCAGGCAGGCCTCGCGAATGGCGGCGACCGTGTCCAGTCCGCGATTTCGCTCTCCTTCTATGGCGAAGTCCACCAGCATGATGCCGTTCTTCTTGACGATGCCGATCAGCAGCAGCACGCCGATCAGCGCGATCAGGCTGAAATCGAAGCCAAAGATCATCAAGGTGGCGAGCGCGCCCAGGGCCGCGGATGGCAGGGTCGACAGGATGGTGATCGGATGGATGTAGCTCTCATAGAGCACGCCCAGGATGATGTAGATGACCGCGATCGCCGCCGCGATGAGATAGGGCTCGGTCGCCAGCGAGGTCTGGAAGGCCTGGGCATTCCCCTGGAAGGTGCCGATCACCGTCGGGGGCATGTTCATCTCCGCCTGGGCCGCGGTGATGGCCGCGGTCGCCTGGCTGAGGGCCGCACCGGGAGCCAGGTTGAAGGACAAGGTGACCGCCGGGAACTGCGCCTGATGATTGATCGACAGGAAGGCCGTCGGCATGGTCGTCCACTTTACCAGCGACGCCAGGGGCACCTGCTCTCCCGTGGTCGGGGAATGCAGATAGAGGCTGTTCAGATCCCGCGGGCTGGTGGCCTGATCGGGCGTGACCTCCATCACCACATGGTAGCTGTTGAGCTGGGTGAAATACTGCGCCACCTGCCGCTGCCCGTAAGCGTCGTTGAGCGTGTCGTCGATCATCTGCGGCTCGATGCCGAACCGCGAGGCCTGGTCGCGATCGATCGTGACAGTCAGCGTCGCCCCGCCGGTCTGCTGATCGGTCGCGACGTCCCGGAGTTCCGGCAGCGTCTTCATCCTGGCCTGAAGTTTCGGCGCCCACTCGTTGAGCTCGTTCAGGTCCGCGTCCTGCAGCGTATACTGGTACTGGGTGCGCGAGAGGCGGCCGCCGACATTGATGTCCTGCGCGACCTGAAGAAAGAGCGCCGCGCCCTCCACCTGGGCGAGCTTCGGCTGAATTCGCCGGATGACTTGATCGGCGGAAACATCCCGCTGATCCTGCGGTTTCAGGGCGATGAACATCTTGCCGTTGTTCTGCGTCTGCGCACCGCCCGAGCCGATACTCATCAGCACGTTCGCCACCGCCGGGTCCTGCATGACGATCTTGGCCAGCGCCAACTGGCGCTCGCGCATATCCGCGAAGGAAATATCCTGGGCGGCTTCCGAAGTCCCGAAGATGAAGCCGGTATCCTGCTGCGGGAAGAATCCCTTGGGGATGACGACGAACACGTAACCCGTGGCCAGCAGGGTCGCGAAGAAGACCGCGAGCGTGATCCTGCGATGGGTGAGCGCCTGGTCGAGGGTCCTGTGATAGCCGTTCAGCAGCGCGTCGAAGGCGCCCTCCGACAGCCGATAGAGGCGCCCATGCCTGACGCCGGCTTCGCCGCGCAGGACCCGGGACGCCATCATCGGCGTCACGGTCAGGGACACCAGGGCCGAGACCAGAATCGTCATGGTGACCGTCACGGCAAATTCATGGAACAGCCGACCGACAATTCCACTCATCAGCAGCAAGGGAATGAACACCGCCACCAGCGACAGGCTGATCGACACGATGGTGAAGCCGATCTCCCCGGACCCCTTGATCGCGGCCTGCATCGGCGTCAGGCCCGCCTCGATGTGGCGTTGGATGTTCTCCAGCATCACGATCGCGTCGTCGACGATGAAGCCGACCGAAATGGTGAGGGCCATCAGCGACAGATTGTCGAGGCTGTAGCCCAGGGGATACATCAGGGCGGCAGTCGCGGCCAGCGCGAGGGGCACCGTCACGCTCGGGATGGCGGTCGCCCAGAGGCTGCGAAGGAAGATGAAGATCACCAGCACCACCAGGGCGATGGAGAGAACCAGGGTAAACTGGATGTCCGAGATGGACGCCCGGATGGTCTGGGTCCGGTCGACCGGAACCGCGATCTTGATCGAGGCCGGAATCGCGGCCCGGATCCGGGGCAACGCATTCTCGATCTTCGCGACGGTGTCGATGACGTTGGCCCCGGGCTGCTTGTAGACGGGCAACAGGATCGCCCGCGTGCCGTTCGACCAGGCTGCGAGCTTGTCGTTCTCGGGGCCGTCGATGGCCTGGCCGATGTCACGGATGCGAACCGGCGCACCGTTGCGGTAGGCGACAATGATGTCGTTCCAGGGCTCCGCCTGTAGCACCTGATCGTTGTCATAAATGGTGAAGGTCCGCGTGGCGCCGTCGATCGTGCCCTTGGCGCTGTTGGTGGTCGCATTCACCAGGCTCGCGCGGACATCCTCGAGCGCCAAACCCAGCGAGGCAATCTTCTGCGGATCGATCTGGACCCTGACCGCCGGCTTCTGCTGCCCAGCGACGCTGACCTGGGCGACGCCCGAGATCTGGCTGATCTGTTGGGCAACGATATTCTCCGCATAGTCGTCGACCGCGGTCAGCGGCAATGTGTCCGATGTCAGCGACAGAACGACGATCGGCGAATCCGATGGATTGACCTTGCGATAGGTCGGCGGCGATGGCAGGTCCTGCGGCAACTGGCCGCCCGCGGCATTGATGGCCGTCTGCACATCCTGGGCGGCTCCATCGATGTTGCGGCTGAGATCGAACTGGACGGTGATGGCGCTGTTGCCGAGCGTGCTGCTCGACGTCATCTGCGTCACGCCGGGAATCTGCCCGATCTGCCGCTCCAACGGCTGCGTGACCGACGAGGCGATGGTCTCCGGACTGGCGCCGGGGAGTTGTGCCGACACCTGAATGGTCGGGAACTCCACTTGCGGCAGCGGCGCCACCGGCAGGAGCGGATACGCCACCACCCCGACCAGCAGCATCCCGGTCATGAGCAGCGAGGTCGCAATCGGGCGCTCGATGAAGACGCTTGAGATCCCCATGACGGCTTCCTGCTTCCTATGGCGCCGTGCTGGAGGCCTGCCCGGAGGCTGTGGTGGGTGTCGATGCCGACGAGGTGCCGGTGGTCCTGTATGCGACCAGCGAGCCCTGTTGAAGCCGATACTGTCCGGAGATCACGACCTTCTCCCCCGCGGCGAGACCGTCCTCGATCACCGCAACGCCCCGGGCGATCTGTCCGACCTTTATCTTGCGAAGATCCGCGGTTCCGTCAGCCTTGACGACGAAAACGGAGTAACCGTCCGGCCCGCGCTGGAGGGCCGGCGTCGGGATCGTCGTTACATTCCGCTCGGTATCGGCGAGCAGGCGGATGTCCACGAACTCGCCGGGCCAGAGAGCCCCGTCCTTGTTGGGGAAGGTCCCCTTCAGGCGGATCGTGCCGGTGGTCTGATCGATCTCGTTGTCGATGAGCGCCAGGGTGCCGGTCGCGACGACCTTGCTGCCGTCGCCGCTCACGACGTCGATCGAAACGCCGCCGTTTGCCATCGCGCTTCGCACCGGATCCAGATCGTCCTCGGGCAGGGTGAAAATCACGGAAATCGGCGCGACCTGCGTGACCACCACGAGACCGTTGGGGTCGGTGGCATGGATGATGTTGCCCTGGTCGACGAGCCGGATGCCGGTCAGGCCGTCGATGGGCGAGGCGATGGTGGTGTAGTCGAGCTGCGTCTGCGCATTGTCTATCGCGGCCTGGTCGCCGATGATCTGCGCATTGAGCTGGGCGACGAGGGCGCGCTGCGTATCGTCCTGCTGCTGGGCCGCGTAACCCTGCTTGGCAAGGTCTTCGAAACGCTGCAAATCGCGCTTCGCGTTGGCGATCTGCGCCTCGTCCTGCGCCTTCTTGGCGACCGCCTCGTCGAGAACCGCCTGAAAGGGCCGAGGATCGATGATCGCGAGCACGTCACCCGCCTTCACCTTCTGGCCCTCCGTGAAGGTCACCTTTTCCAACTGGCCATCGACCCGGGACTTCACAGTGACGGTGTTGAACGCCTGCACCGTGCCAAGGCCGTCCAGATAGTGCGGCACATCCTGGGTCGCCGCGACGGCGATCTGGACCGGTATTGCCGGCGGCGGTGGCGGTTTGGTCGCCGCATCCGATCCCGGCGCCCATCCGCTGTGCCACCAGATGAGATAGCCGCCGCCCAGGATTGCGATGGCGGCAAGCGTGGAAATCAACCGGGGACGGCGACGAGAGGTGGATTTCAGGTCTGTCATCGGTCACTCGATCCCGCGAGCCTGGGCCACAGCATCATCGCCGGCCGCTTGCATAATTCCGGTCCCAGGGCCCCCCGCGACACAGGCCGCATCGGAAGGGAAGAAGCTGCATCACCCCTTCAGCCAACAGATGGCGCGCTGCAGCATTCCCGCAAATTAAGATGGGGAGAGGCAGAACCAGAGCCCCCTTTCCGATCTTTCATGACAGGGATAAAAGGATCGGCCGGGCGGCTCTAGAATGATCGGATCGGAACTGGAGAACTCCTGCTCCGTCGCGGACGGCGCCGTCAGGAGGGCAGCTCGTGACGGCGCCGCGTTCCGCAAGTCCGGTCAATTCGCGGCGACGATCGTCGGATTGTCCGGCGAGACCCACAGGGTCTGGAGGGCTCCCTTCTCGATCACCGAGACATGATAGGCGCGAATGCCTTCCTCCCTTTCGAGGGAAGCGGCGATCGGCTCGCCGTTGCTGTCCTTCGCCGCGATCGCCACTGCGTCCGCGAGGTCGGCCTTGGCCTGCTCGATCACGCCCACGTCGGCACGCTCCGATGGATTCAAGCGATGCAATGTAAATCCATGAGCAGCGCCGACGACGGCACCGTTCTCGGCATCGACCGTGGAGCGATAGAGCCGGTTGTCCTTGGTCACCCACACCACGTAATGCGGCTTGCCGGGTCCCGCCTTGAACTCCGCGTCGACCGCCGTGCCGTTCGTGGCTCGTTGCGCGTCTGCAATGGCCTCGTCGAGCGAGACGGGGCCGGCGCCGAATGCGGATATGTCTTTGGGGGTTACGCGTTCATAGAGCGAGATGAACCGAACCGGACTCGTTGTCGCCTCCTTGTCGGGCGAGGCGACCACTGCCTTTTGGCCGGCGCTGTTTGTCGCGGGTACGCCAGGCGAGATCCCCGTCTCTCCCGGGCTGGCGGCAAAGGCTGCCGGCGCAGCGGCCACCACCACAACCATCATGGCGGTGGAAAACATCATTCTACGGAACATGGCGAACTCCAATGCAGATCATGGTCGAGCCATCCGGTTGATGGACGGCCCTTCTGGATCTACCTTGTGTGCGCTCCTTAGCAGCGCCTTGCCGGGCGCTTAAAACCTCGTCATGCCATCCGCCAGCAGGGGAGGCTTCAGGAGCCCCACTCCGGCGGCGAGGCGAGCAGCGCCTGAATCCCGGCGACATTGACCGGCCGCGAGAAATAGTAACCCTGCCCGGCTTCGCAGCCGAGCGCCCGCAGTTTTCTCAGATGCCTTTCGGTCTCGACGCCTTCCGCGACCACTTCCATGCTCAGGCTGCGGGCGAGATTCAGGATCGTATGGACGATTTGAAGGCCCTCTTTCGCATTGTCCATCTGCAGCACGAAGGATCGGTCGATCTTGAGCACGTCCAGCGGGAAGCGGTGCAGATAGCTGAGCGACGAATAGCCGGTGCCGAAATCGTCGATGCTGATGCGCACGCCAAGCGACCGCAGCTGCCCCAGCACGCTGATCGCGCGCTCCGCATTCGCCATCGTCGCGCTTTCGGTCAACTCCAGCCGGACCGTCTCGGGATCGATGCCGGTATCCGCGATGATATGCTGGATTTGCGGCACCAGGTCGGGTTGCGCGAACTGACGGGCCGACAGGTTGACGCTGATCGTCAGGGGCCGCTCGCGCGGAAACTGCAGCTGCCAGGCGCGGGTCGTCTCGCAAGCCTCGCGCAGCACCCACATCCCCAGATCGAGGATGAGGCCGGTGTCTTCGGCGACGGAAATGAAATCGCCCGGATAGATCAGCTCCGTCGTGGATTTCTGCCAGCGCACCAAGGCCTCGAGTCCCGAGATATCGCCCGTCCGCAGATCGACGATCGGCTGATAGTGCAGGATGAAATCCTGATTCTGAAGCGCGCGGCGGAGGTCGGCCTCGAGCGCCAGTTGCCCCACCGCCTGCACATGCATCGTTCGGTCGAAGACTTCGTAGCGGCTCTTGCCCAACGCCTTGGCGCGGTACATGGCCAGGTCGGCATCGCGCAGAACCTCGTCGGCAGTGGCATAACCGGTGGCGCTCAGGGCGATGCCGATGCTGGCTTCGACATAGATCTCCTGACCCTGCAGCGTGAAGGGCATGCGCAGCGCGGCCAGCAGGCGGTCCGCAATGCGGACGGCGTCGCTCAGATCCTCGATATCGTCCAGCAACACGGTGAATTCGTCGCCGCCCAACCGCGCCAGGGTGTCACGAGCATCGCTCCTGCCATCGCCCCCGCGGCTCAAGCCCGTCATCCCCGGCCGAACCGGCGGCGCCAGCCCCGCGCTGGGGCGCGCCACCATGTCGGTCTGGCGCAAGGAGGCCTGGAAGCGGGTCGCCACTTCGACGATGAGACTGTCGCCGGCGAGATGGCCCAGGCTGTCATTGACCAGCTTGAAGCGGTCGAGATCGATGAAGAGGACCGCAAAATTCGCGCCTGGATGGCGCTTGTGGCGGGCGATCGCCCGCGTGAGCCGATCGAGGAAGAGCGCACGGTTCGGCAAGCCCGTCAGCGGGTCATGAGAGGCCTCATGGATCAGCTTCTCGTCCGAGCGCTGTCGTTCGACCACACGTCCGAGCTGGGCGCCGATCCGTCCCATGAGCCAGAGCAAGGTCGCGTCCGGCTGCCGCTCGGCATAGGAGAAGAACTCCAGCACGGCCGTGACTTCGGCCCGGACCATGACCGGAAAGCCGAAGGCCGATTTGAGACCTGCCGCCCGCGCGGACTTGGCGAAGATGAAGTTTTCGTCGGCGGCCGCCTCCGTCATCCAGGCAGGGGCGCCGGTCGCGAGGATACGGCCGGGCAAGCCGAGCCCGGGCCTGTATCTCATCCTGTCCGCTTCCCGGCAGAAATCCCGCAGGCTCTCGGTGTCGCCGCCGCACCAGCCGCCGGTCGATACCATGCCGGGAGTCCCTTCGACGGCCTCCGGCATGCAGGCATGACCCAGGGGCCAGCCGGTGAATTCGCAGATCCGGGCGATGGCGAAGTCGAGCGCGTCGCGCACCGATGTGGTCTGGTTGGCGAAGACCGCGACCGCTTCCAGCAGTTCGAGCTGTCTCAGTTTCTCGTGGAGCTCGGGCAAGCTCCGGGGGATGCTCTCCGCAGCGACGTGCGCCTTGCGCTCGCGATCGAGGCGCCGGCATTGCTCATCGGTCTCCTCGGGGCGATCTGTTGTGGATCCGTCCATGGCTCGATCACGTGGCCCGGCCGAAGGCGGTGCGCATCTCGCATCGCGGCTCGCCATTAGGCCGGCCTTCGAGGTCATCGACCTCGGCCGCCTCGTGGTGTCGCGCCGCGATTTCTGAGATGCCGGGTGCCCTGGCGACCGTCACCATCTCTTCCCGCCGTTCCAAATCAATGCCCTTCACGCGTCACTCTGCCGACAGCGGCGACGGTGCCTCGTCGCCGTGCGCCCAAAATTATCCCGCGAGACAGATTTTTACGTCAGAAGGGCTGAAGAAAGTCTCAATTCGGACCAACTTGCCGCTTCGTGCTGAAAATCTTCGATGGCCATTCCCGCTGCGTTCCGTATGTCATCCCCTTCCCTGTCCACAGATCGCCCGCTATCGCAACGGCAGCTTGTGCAATCCCCGAGACCCAGGATTTCCGAGGCTGTTTCCGCGACGAAGATTCGCTGCTATTTCAATCCGCCACGGGTGGCGACCGCTTCGCGATCCGCGCTCTCGCCCGTCCTCACAAATCCAGATCTTTCTTGATTGGTGATTCAGACATTCTCCCTAGCCAAGCCCGAATTGACGCAACTAAGTAGTTTCCGAGTCTCCACCCTGCCTCGCCGAACCTCTAACCCTTAATGAACCCCTCAAAGCTGGGCTTGGCAGCCATTGGGGACCGGCCATCATGACGGCCTCCAGGTAACGGGCGGAGGAAAACAGCAACCAATCAAAGGAACCGTGTGGTCGCGTGATGGGTCTTGCGCCGGCTGTCTTGCGACCATGATTTGCCGGCGACAACTGCCACTCTCGTCCTCGGGCATACCCTGATACGTAGTGGTCAAGATTTCGTCACGGAATACACTCGAAAGGGGAATTGTAAATCGTGGGGACAATCAACGGCGAAGCGCCGCGCATACCGGAAGGCTGTCGTCGCTGCGCGATACGCGAGATGACTGTGTGCAGCGCCATGGTGTCCAGTCAGCTCGATGTCCTCGAAAAATTCAAAACCTGTGATCGAATCCTTCCCGCCCGCTCGCACTTGTACCGGGCTGGCGAACGTCCAGGCGAGATCTACAATCTGTTATCGGGCTGGGTGACCCTGTACCGAATTCTGGAATCCGGAAAGCGCCAAGTCTTGCAGATTGCTTCCCCGGGTGCCTTCCTCGGCTACCAGGCAAGGGTCGATGCGCCCATGCAGCATGGCGCCGAGTGTATCAGCGACGTCGCTGTTTGCGTCTTTCCGCGGCGAACATTCCCTTCCCTCTTGGAACAGCATCCCTCGCTCGGTCGGAGGCTGCTCGAACTGATTGCCGACGATGTCATCAGAGGTCAGGACCAGTTGACGAATGTCGGGGCCCGTTTCGGCCTCGAACGCGTGGCGTATTTTTTACTTCAGATCCATTTACATCAGGCAAACTCCCGCAATACGCCACCTGAGCAGCCCCTGGATATTCCATTGACTCAGGAGATGATTGGTGACGCATTGGGAATCACCGCAGTCCACATCAACCGCCTCCTGCGCCATTTGCGAGAACGGCAACTTGTCTCGCTCCGCAAAGGGACGCTGCGTATGCTCAACATCGATGGCCTGCAGAGGCTCGCGGAAGGGTCGCGACTCGACACGTCTCCCTTCTGATTGACTGATGCGATGTTGCTCTGGTCAGATCTGGCGCGATTCGCTCAAACTCCGAATGCCGTGCCGTCGCATGTGCCGAGCCGAATGCTAATGCGATGCAGGGCGCCGTCGTCAGCGAGCCGGATCCGCAACGGGCGTTCCATGATCGCCATTTCGTCGAGGCTCGCCTGTGCAACGCCCCGCCCCGCGCCATCCGGGTTCTCGACGCAAATCTCATACTTTGAAGAACCCTGCTGGAGCAGGATCTCGTACCCAGGCCACGCTTTGGGAATACAGGGGTCGAGGTGCAGAATGCCGTTAGAGATCCGAACCCCGAGAATACTCTCGACGCCGGCGCGCTGCATCCATCCGCCGGCGCCCGTGTACCAGGTCCAGCCGCCGCGCCCGACATGAGGTCGGGTCGAATAGACATCGGCGGCGATGACATAAGGCTCCACCTTGTAGCGCTGCACGCCCGACCTCGTCCGCGCATGATTGATCGGGTTCAGAAGCGCGAACAGTTCCACGGCCTTGTCACCTTCGCCCAAGCCAGCAAAGGCGATGACCGACCATAGGGCAGCGTGGGTGTACTGGCCGCCATTCTCGCGAATGCCGGGCGGATAGCCCTTGATGTAGCCCGGATCGAGGGAACCCTTGTCGAATGGCGGCGTGAACAGCACCGAGATCTCGTCCTTGACCCGGATCAACTGGCGCTCGACCGAAGCCATGGCTTGCGCGGCGTGTGCTGGATCGCCGGCGCCTGAGATGATCGACCAGGATTGCGCAATCGCGTCGATGCGGCATTCCTCGTTCACCGAGGATCCGAGGGGCGTGCCGTCGTCGAACCAGCCGCGCCGGTACCACTCCCCGTCCCATGCTTCTCGTTCGATCGACGCCCGCAGCGTGTCGGCGTGCGCCCGCCATGTGCCCGCCCGGTCGGTCAGGCTGCGCGCATCGGCCAGGGCCGCAAAAGCAAACAGCGCTTTATAGAGAATCCAGCCGAGCCAGACGCTTTCACCCCGTCCCTTCTCGCCGACACGGTTCATGCCGTCATTCCAATCGCCCGTGCCCATCAGGGGAAGGCCGTGGCTACCGAGGGCAAGACTCTTGTCCAGCGCGAGTGCGCAATGGTCGAACAAGGTTGCGGTTTTGTCGGAGACCGTCGGCTGGAAGAAACTGTCATGCTCGCCCTCATCGAGATACGGCCCCTCCAGAAAAGGAACCATTTCGTCCAGAACACCCGCGTCGCCCGTGGCGTCGACATAGTGTGCCGTCACGAAAGCGAGCCAGGTCCGGTCATCGGATATGCGGCTCCGCACCCCTTGGCCCGAATGTGGCAGCCACCAATGCTGGACATCGCCTTCCACGAATTGCCTGGCCGCGGCCCGCAGCAAATGCTCACGCACCATCGCCGGCCGCACATGAACGAGAGACATGCCGTCCTGAAGCTGGTCACGAAATCCATAAGCCCCGCTCGCCTGATAGAATCCGGAGCGGGCCCAGACGCGACAGGCCAGCGTCTGGTAGAGCAGCCAGCCGTTTAGCATGATGTTCATCGAGCGGTCGGGGGTCTTGACCTGGACCGCACCGAGCACCTCATCCCAGAGCCGCGCGACCTCGGCGCGCACGGCGTCGAGATCGGCGGCGCGATAGCGAGTGACCAGCCTCCGCGCATCCTCCACGCTCGCGGCTTCGCCCAGGAAGAAAACAAGTTCGACGCTGCCGCCAGGCGGGAGGATCACGCTTGTCCGCAAGGCGCCGCAAGGATCCAGGCCGGCACCCACCTTGTTGGAAAGAGGCTCCACGGCGATCAGGGCCGCCGGACTTTCCAGCGAGCCATTCCTACCGATGAACTCGCGCCTGTCGCCCGTCCAATCGGTCTGCCGCCCCGCGAAATCGGCGAAGGCCACGCGCGATCCGAATGCCGCATTCCAGGGGTTGCGGGCCAGCAGTGCGCCAGTCTCCACCTCGATCTCCGTGGTGACGAACGGGATCGATGCCGAGCGCGACGGGCCCAGGACCCACTCGACATAGGCCGCTACCGAGAGATACCGGGCACGGCTCGACAGGTTGCGAAGCGTGAGGCGGGAAATCTTGATCGGATCGTCGACGGGAACAAACTGGACGAGATCGACCGCGATATCCCGAGCCGTCAGCTCGAACCGACTGTAGCCCCTGCCATGATGCGCGACATAGGTTGCCGCCTCGTCGCGGATCGGTCGGGCGGTCGGGCACCAGAGCTCGCCCGTCTCGTCGTCGCGAAGATAGAACAGCTCACCCGGGCGATCCGCGACGGGGTCGTTCGACCAGGGCGTGATCTGGTTCTCACGGCTGTTGACGGACCAGGTGAAGCCGCCGCCATCGGCCGCGACCTGGAAACCGAATGCGGCATTGGCGACGACATTGATCCAGGGCGCCGGCGTGACCTGACCCGGCCCGAGGATCGTCACATATTCCCGGCCCTCGTCGGCAAAGCCGCCCATGCCATTGAAGAACTCAAGCGGCGGCAGCCGGGGCTCGGGGCGCGGATGTTCGCCCGAGAGGATGGGCTTCGATCCCGGTCGGCGCCCCGCCTTGATCTCCGGCACCCGATCAAGCTGATCGGAAAGCCTTCCCCTCTGACCGACCAGCACGACGCGTGCGGCCGATGAGAGGAGAGCCCGCGCCTCGGACGAGATCAGGTCGGTCCGGAGCAGGAAAACGCGCCCGGGCGGCCCCTCCGCACCCGCGGGCCGCCGCAATTGGCTGGTACGGACCATCGTCTCCAGCGCGATCTGGAGATCCTGGATGTAGGACGAGGCTCGTTCATTCAAAATGACGAGATCGACGCTCAGTTGCTTCATGCGCCAATATTCATGAGCCTGCAGCAGCTGCTGGGCGAGATCGAGGTGCTCGCTGTCGGCAATCCGCAGCAGCAGGATCGGCAGATCGCCCGAAATACCCAGGGCCCAGAGCCCGGATTGCCCACCCGCGCCCCGTCGAATGGTATCGGAGGATGGGCGCAGCGTCGGCGCGGTATAGAGCAGATGCCCCGCAAGACGCTGATACAGCCCCGCTTTACCCGGATCGATACCGAGATGGTGGAGCTGGACCTGCGCTTGCGTCCAGGACAGGGTGGCGGCCCGCTCGAACGCGGTCGCGTCCCTGTGTTTATCGATGATGTCGAGAATGGCATCGCGCGACGGCGCGACCAGGGTCCAGAAAGCGATCCGCACGGTGGTGCCGGGTTCGATGCGCAACCGACGCCGCAGGGCGAACACCGGATCCAGCACGGTGCCCACCGTGTTCGACAGCGGCCGGCCATCGACGATCGACACGGGCGCGCGGACCGAACGGCCACGACCCAGAAAGCGCGCCCGGTCGGTTTCGAACTCCAGCCCGCCGACCGCGGCCCCGTCCATCACGGCCAGTTGCGCGGCCCATATCTCCGGCTCGCTGGGGCTTCGCCGGCGGCGGGTCGCCAGGAGGGCGCCGACATCGGCGATGAACTCCGTCTGCACGAAGAGCTTGGAGAAGGCCGGGTGCGCAACGTCGGTCGCCTGCGCGACCAGGGCGAGCTCGGCATAGGATGTGACGTCGATCTCCCGGGTGCTCGCCCCGGCGTTCGAAATCGAGAGGCGGCGCACCTCCCCGTCCTCCTCCGCCGAGACCAGGATCTCGAGGGTCGTGGTGAGCGTTCCGTCGCGGCGGGTGAACTCGGCCCGTCCCTCGTCGAAGATAACCTCATAATGGTCCGGCTCCGCCCCGCTCGGCTGGAAACCCGCCGACCAGACCGCGCCGCTGCGAACATCCCTCAGGAAGACGTAGGAACCCCAATCGTCGCAGGTCATGTCCTCGCGCCAGCGGGTCACCGGCAGGTCACGCCAGCGGCTATAGCCCGAGCCCGCCGCCGTCAGCATCACCGAATAGCGTCCGTTCGAGAGCAGATGAGTCGCCGGTGTCGCGCCATGGGGCGTGCGGAACCGGCGGCCGCCGGGTGTCTCCATCTCCCTGATCGTCGCGGCCGATTTTGCTTCCGTCGCCCAGGTGTGGGCAACCGCCACATCGCGGGGCGTGCGCTCCTGCAGCAGAAGCTCGGTCGCCTGGATCATGGGCTCCGCGTGGAACCTGGATCTCATGATTCCTGCCAGTAAAGCGTCGGCGATGGCGACAATGGTCATGCCCTGATGGTGGGCCATGTAGGCGCGGACAAGCACAAACTGCTTGCCTTCGGGGACCCGGATCGGGGTGTAGTCCAGCGCCTCGTAGAAGCCGTAGCGACCGCGAGCATCAAGCTCGTGCAGCCTGGCGAAATTCAGGACCGCGGCGGCCGGATCGACCATCGTCGCGAGCGCGGTCGCATAGGGCGAGACGACGGCATTCTCGCCAAGCCCGCGTTTCAGCCCCAGCCCCGGAATCCCGAAATTCGAGTACTGGTATGTGAATGCCAGATCACGGGCGTTGTAGGCGGATTCGGACATCCCCCAGGGGAGTCCGAGTTTATCGGCATAAGCCATCTGGCGGCGAACGATCAGGTGGCTGGTCCGCTCGAGCAGGCTGCCTGCGGGTGCGCGCATGATGAGGGAGGGCATCAGATACTCGAACATCGAGCCCGACCAGGAGATCAGTGCCGCCCCCCGATCCACCGGCGTGACCGCACGGCCAAGATGGAACCAGTGGCGGACCGGTACATCGCCCTTGGCGATCGCCATGAAGCTGGCGAGCCGCGCTTCCGACGCCAGCAGATCGTAGCAGCTCGTATCGAGCGTCCCCTCAGGCGCGATGCAGCCGATCGAAAGCAGCTTCCGGTCGGGGTCGAGCAGAAATCCGAACTCCATGGCCAGCGCCATTCGGTGGGCGGTTTCCGCGAGGACAGCGAGGCGGGATCGAGCGCTGCTGTGGACATGCTCTGACACGATAAGGTCGCGCCGATGGCTTTCGATGGCGTTCTGAGCCGCCTCCACCCAGAACGATATGTCGGCGCCGCTATCGTCGGCCCGCTCCGCGGTCAGCGTCCGGATCATATCGGCCATGGTCTCGAACAAGGCGGCCAGCTCCGCCAGGCGATCGAGCGGGTTCTCACCGTCGACCGCCGGCCTTCCAACGCTGGCCATCACCTGCGCCCGCGCCTCTTCGAATTGGGCCCAGGTGACGGATTGGGTTCGCCGCCCATCCTGGAGGTCGGCCGCCGCCTCGCCGATCAGTTCCAGCGCGTCGCGAATGCCGGCCAGCCGCTGTCGAGCCGGGACCGGGCGATCGCCCCACTCCTGACAGGCATTGGCGAGCGCGATGAGGTGGCCTGCCAAATTGCCGCTGTCGACGGTGGAGACATAATGAGGATCGAGCGGCCGCAGATCCCGGGTGTCATACCAATTGAAGAAGTGGCCACGGAACCGCGCCATGCTGCCGAGCGTCGCGAGCGTGGCCTCCAGACGCTCGATTGCTTCGAGCGTACCCAGCCATCCGAAGTCGCGGGCACTCACAGCGGCCAGGAGATAGAGGCCGATGTTGGTCGGGGAGGTCCGATGGGCGAGCACAGGTGCCGGATCTTCCTGGAAATTATCCGGCGGCAGCATGTGATCGTCCGGAGTCACGAAGGTCTCGAAATATCGCCAGGTCCGCCGCGCGGTCAGCCGCAAGACATCCGCGTCTGCCTCCGAGAAAGAAGGCCGCCCCGCAGCCGACGGCGAGAGGCTGACCCAACGCGCGACGGCGGGCGACGCTGTCCAGAGCGTGGCAAAGGCGAACGCAAGCGGCCAGGCTCCCTGTCCGCAGTACCACGCGACCGCCGCCGCTACCGCGGCGACGAGCATGGCGCCTGCCATACGGCGATAGAAGCCATAGAGGTCGAAGCGACGACCAAGGGTCGATTGCGCGGCCGGAACCCATTCGAGCAGATGTCGGCGGGTTACCAGCAGCCGAAACAGCGTGCTGGCGATCGCATCGCCCATGAGCCACGCCTGATGCGCGAGAAAGACCGTCAGCAAGGCGGACTGGGCCCATGCGATGCGGAGATCCCTGCCAAGCGCGCCCAGATGGCTGTATGCCGTGATCTCGGCCCGACGCGGCAGGATCGCACCCATCGCCGGGATGAAGGTCGGCAGCGTTATGGTGGCCAGGATGAAGAATGTCCAGAGAGTCGCCGCATGCAGCGGCAGCATCCACCCCGCCGACAGCGCGAGAACGGCGACGGGCGCCGACAGCGATCGGCGCAGATTGTCCAGCATCTTCCAGCGGCCGACCGCCGGCATCGGGGTCCGCGGCCGCCCGGGATGCGTCGACGGCCCGAAGCCCAGAATCCAGGGAAGAAGCTGCCAATCGCCGCGCGCCCAGCGGTGATGGCGCAGGGTCGCGACGTCGTAACGCGCCGGGAAATCTTCCACCACCTCGATATCGGAGACGAGCCCGGCGCGAGCGAACACGCCTTCGAAGAGGTCGTGGCTGAGAAGGGTCGATTCGGGAACGCGGTCCGCCAGGGCCGCTTCGAACGCATCGACGTCGTAGATGCCCTTGCCGGTATAGGAACCGTTGTCGAAGAGATCCTGATAGACATCGGACACGGCCGCCGCATAAGGGTCGATGCCGCCGTTGCCCGAGAATATGCGCTGAAACAGCGACCCTTCATTGCCGACCGGGAGCGAAGGCGTCACCCGCGGTTGCAGCACCGCGTAGCCTTCGATCACCCTGCCGGCCGCCATATCGAAGCGCGGCCGGTTGAGCGGATGCGCCATCTTCCCGATCAGGCGGCGGACCGTATCGCGCGGCAGCCTCGTATCCGCGTCCAGCGTGATCACATAGCGGACATCGGGAATGACGATGGGCGCTTGTCCCTGGATGTCCAGAAACGTGGTGTCGGCGGCGCCGCGCAGGAGCCGATTCAACTCGTGGAGCTTGCCGCGCTTGCGCTCCCATCCCATCCACCGCCTCTCCCCTTCATTCCAGAGGCGGCGGCGATGGAGCAGGAGAAACCGGTTCCCGCCGGGGGCCGGGCCGTGGCGTTGGTTGAGCCGCTCGATTGCCGCGGCCGCAATCGCAAGAAGCTCGGCGTCGCCCTCCACATGCTCGGTAACCCCATCGGTCCAATCGGAGAGCAGCGCGAAGTGGAGCTCACCCTCCAGATTTGCGAGATAGTGGATCTCCAGCCGCTCGATCTGTTCTTCGATCGAATCCGGGGTCGTCAGCAGCGTGGGAACGGCCACGAGGCTGCGCAAATGCGACGGTACGCCATGGCGAAGCTCCAGCGCCGGCAGCATCGTGGCGCCGAGACTTCCCGTTACGCCCCGGTTCACCAGTGCCACGGCGGCATCGACCGCCGGGATAGCGCCCAAGGCGCCCAGCACCCAGAGCCAGGCCGCATCGACACCGGCGAGGACGAGGAGCAGCAGAGGCAAGGCGAGGATCATCGCCGCCTCTCCGACGATGGCTCCCACGTAACCGCCAAGGCCGAGAGCGCGGTTCGCGCGTGCGGGCCAGGCACGCCAGGGAGGCCGGAATCCGATCGCCGCTTCGAAGGCGGCGCGGCCGCCGGCGATGAGGTGATAGCCGGGGTCGGTTCGGCGGTCGTCCGGTGCAGCGGAGTCCTCGGAGCCGGCACGCTCCGCGGCCAGAACGGCGCCATGCGCAATCTCGAGCTCCGTCCGGCCCGAACCCCGGGACAACTGCTCGATGGCGCTGCGGTAAAGATTGCGGGTGGGAAAATCCATCTCCGAGAAGATGCCGCCCGCCGCGAGGATCCTGTCGACCAGGCTGACGCGTTCGAACAGCTCGGTCCAATCCACGTCGTTGATCAGCCGCATGCTCGTGATGATGTTGCGCACGGTGACGCTGGCGGCACCCTGCCTTTGATGCTCCTCGCGGACGACAGCATCGGTGGTGGCTTGCTTGGCCGCCAGGCGCTCGTCCAGCCAGGCCAGCGCCGGTATGACCCGCGGGTCCTGATCCTGCAGTCGGTGCAGCAGCTGTACGGCGAAGGCATCCGCCAACGGGATCTTCTCGTAATCCGCCAGCAGCAGGCTCAGCGGCTCGGCAACCCGGCCGCCCACGCCGAGCAAACGGTCCGCAAGGCTATCTGCCTGCTCCCGCTCGGCGCGGCTTCGCACGATCCGCTCGGCCAGACGCCGCAGGTTCTCGATCAGCACGATCCGCAAGGTAATGGCGAGCGCCCAAAGCTCGCCGATCGTAAGTGGCTGCACTTCCTGATAGGCCTGCACGAAACGGCACAGCATCTCAGGATCGAAGCGGCTGTCGGTGTGGGCGACGAAGGCCCATGCCATACCCAACACGCGCGGATATCCGGCGAAGGGCCCCTCTGCGAGCTTCGGCAATTGCCGGTAGTAACCGGGCGGCAGATCGGAGCGGATCTCATGGATCTGTCTCTCGATCAGATAGTAATTGTCGAGCAGCCAATCCGCCGCCGGTGTGGTCGCCCCACCCTCGTCGGTCGTTTTGGCAATGAGGCGGTGGGAAGCCAGCAGCACCGCGGCGTTGTCGGCGAGGCGGGCCGCGAGCGACAGGCCGGCAGCTGGTTTCTGCGTGACCGTCTGCGCGGCTGCAAGGCTTCGCCCATGTTCTTCGATGCGGGCGATGCTGAACAGCTCCGCGCGAACGGGTTCCAGCCCATGCCACGGCGATGCCGGCACTGCCCGGCCGAGTGCGCGGCCGAAGAGCCTTGTGATCGACACTCTAAGGGACGATGGCGCCATGGCCGATCTCCTCGGTGATCGGCTGGCGCAGGCCGCGACGGTGACGGCCCGCACCAAGGGCGGCGGCTGCGAAAGGCCCCATCACGCCTGCCGCCCGTTGTTCCGTTCTGGTGCTCGCTGCGCTGAACCTGAGTCTGGCACTCTCCTTCAAAGAGCGGCCGGAAGGTCGGAGCAACAGCAGGAGGGTCGGATCGAGGCAAACCTGGGATGTAACATCGCCTTGATCATACGCCTCCTCGATCCCGGAGCCGCCTGGATTATCGCCGCAGGGCGAATCCCCATCGGCGGACGGAAGCTCGACGGCGCTGGCCCCTGGGCTGGCGCAGGATTCGAACGTCATTGTCCGGCGTCAGGTTCCGCAGGCGTCAGCGGTTCACTTCCCCTCCTGCGCCTCCCTCATTGACCCAGTTTCCGATGCGATCGTTCAGATCACAGGACGCGGAACAGCCGGTGCTTCGGTGACCTGGCATCTCGATGGCGCGCGAGAGTGCGGGGACGGTCGCACCCTGTTCGTGACGCATACGGGCTCGCGTCTGGGAATGCGCGGCTTTGAGCGTTGCCGTGAAGTGAAGCATTTCGATCAGCCAGAGTTGTAGGTCGATTGCCGCCGCAAGCTGCTTGTTCAGAAGGACGATCGACTGCGCCCAGACGTTGTCGAAGGGTAGGATGCGCATCGGTTGCATGGTCGGATCTCAGGGTTCTGGCAGGTTTGATGTTCCCGCTCCCAGACGCCGAATTCGGCGCTGCGTTGAAGTTTGAAGCGCGAAGATCGGCTGGAGAATCGAGGAGGCGGCGAAGGCGAAGGTGTCCCGTGACCGGCCAGCAAGGGGGGGACCGTTGTGGCCAGTCACGGGACGGGTCGCAGCAATCCCTAGCAGGAAGCCGCGATCTCACGTGATTCACCGGAATGAAGGCCCTGGCCACGGGGGCCAGGGACTCAAGTCTAGGAGGAGACGCCCAAGGACGGCCGCCCCGTGGGGCCTCAGCACGCCGGAAC
The DNA here is from genome assembly GCF_008728855.1 of Hypericibacter terrae. Taxonomy (GTDB): domain Bacteria; phylum Pseudomonadota; class Alphaproteobacteria; order Dongiales; family Dongiaceae; genus Hypericibacter; species Hypericibacter terrae. Next base: position 3,142,636 of record NZ_CP042906.1, read on the forward strand.
GATTCCAGCGAAACTCGTGGTACCGAACGCTAACCCGGCTTCGATCGCCAAGAGCAGCCTCGGAAACTACTCAGTTGGGTGGGCCATCCCCTGAGGCAACCAGGACAGCGGACCTAACCTGGCGTTGCGCCCCTCCATGCCCGGCATCGCGAAAGGTGAGGAACCATGCTATTGTTTGATCCCATCGTCCTGGTGTGGCGATAACCTTTTGAGGACAATCCCCTATGGCGGAAGGCCGTCCTCACAAAGCTAAAATGGCCCGGCCCCGATCGGGCGGGCGCCCCGCGTCCCCGCGCGCGTCTGCAACCGAATCCGCCAAGTTCCTGATCGTCGGGTTGGGCGCTTCCGCGGGAGGCCTCGATGCCTGCCGGAAACTCCTGAGCGAGATGCCGGCCAAGACCGGCATGGCATTCATTCTCGTTCAGCATCTCGATCCGAGCCATGAAAGCATGATGGCGGAGCTGCTGGCCGGCCACACCTCGATGACCGTGCGGCAAGCGGCGGAGGGAATGCCGGTCGAACGCGAGCATCTCTATCTCATTCCGCCGGGGACCTATCTGTCCGTCGGCAACGGCGTGTTGCATCTCTCACAGCCCCAGGCCCGCCACGGCGCGCGCCTGCCCTTCGATTTCCTGTTGCACTCCCTGGCCGCGGAGTACGGTCGGCGCGCGGTCGCCGTGGTGCTCTCGGGTACCGGCGCCGACGGCAGCCGCGGCCTGAAGGCTGTCAAGGAGAACGGAGGCTTCGTCATCGCGCAGGACCCGAAGGATGCGGGTTATGACGGGATGCCGCGGAGCGCGATCATGACGGGAGTGGTCGACCTTGTGCTTCCGATCGCGGAGGTTCCGGAGGCCCTGATGGAACACAGCCAAAGGCAAATGCGAAAGCGCACTCAGAACGGTTCACCTTCGAAGGACAAAGCCGACCGGTTGCCGGAGATCATCGATCTTCTGCGGACCAGGACCGCACATGATTTCAGGCTCTACAAGCCTGGCACTCTGCAGCGTCGGATCGAACGGCGGATGGCGATGGTCGCCATGGAGCCCGTCGAAATGGATCGGTATCTGGATGTCCTGCAGACCGACGGTCGCGAGCTGGACCTCCTGGCCAAGGATCTGCTCATCAACGTCACCAGCTTCTTCCGCGATCCGAAGGTGTTCGAGTTCCTGGAGGCAAAGGTCATTCCCGACCTGGTCGCCAATCGCTCACTCGATCATCCCCTTCGCATCTGGATCGCGGGCTGCAGCACGGGCGAAGAGACCTACTCCATCGGCATGCTCTTTCTCGAACAGATCGCGGCGTCGAAACGGAACGTCAAGCTGCAGATCTTTGCTTCGGATGTCGATCCGGACGCCGTTGCCAAGGGTCGCGAGGGTCTTTACCCCGAAGCCATCCAAGCGGATATATCGCCGGCCAGGCTGGCCCGTTTCTTCACGAAGGAAGAAGGTGGCTACCGGGTCGTTCCCAATCTACGCTCCGCGGTGGTCTTCGCGGTCCAGGACATCCTGGCCGATCCGCCGTTCTCGCGGCTCGATCTGATCTCCTGTCGAAATCTGTTGATCTACTTGGGCGCAGAGGCCCAGGCCAAGGTCATCGCGCTGTTTCAATTCGCCCTGCGCGAGGGTGGTATTCTCGTCCTGGGCAGCTCGGAAACGCTCGGAGACGTCGAGGGCCGCTTCGAGATCGTCTCGAAGCCGGAGAGAATCTTCCGATTTGTCGGCCGGCGCCGGCCCGGCGACCTGGATTTCCCGATGACTGCCGGCGATCCGCTGCGAATTCCTCACCGCCCCGGACAGAGCGCGTTGCCCGCGCGTCAGCCCGCTCTCGCCGAGCTGTGCCGGCGCCTGGTGATCGAGACCTATGCGCCAGCTGCGGTCCTGGTCAACCAGAAGCAGGAGTGTCTCTACTCCCTCGGGCCGACCGACCGTTATCTGCGCGTGCCGCCCGGGCATCCCACGCAGGATCTGCTGGCGATGGCGCGCCCCGACATGCGCACCAAGCTGCGGTCGGCGATCCAGCGGACCAGCCATGAAGGCACCCGTATTGTCGTTCCCGGCGGCCGGTTGACCCATGATGGTCACGAGATCGCGTTCAATATCGACGTCCAGCCGATTCTGAGCGAAGGGGAACAGCTGTTGCTGATCTGCTTCGTCGACGAACCGGCACATGTCGAGAAGCGCGGCGAGTTTGCCAAGCCGCGCGACTTGCCGCGGATCGCCGAGCTGGAGCGGGAACTCGAGGCCACCAGAACGGAACTCCAGGGCGCCATTCGCAATCTCGAGCTCTCGAACGAAGACCAGAAGGCGATTAACGAAGAAGCACTCTCCGTCAACGAGGAGTTTCAATCGACAAACGAGGAGCTCCTGACCTCCAAGGAGGAATTGCAGTCGCTGAACGAGGAATTGACCGCGCTCAACAGCCAGCTTCAGGAGACACTGGAGCGCCAACGCACCACGTCCAACGATCTGCAGAACGTCCTCTACAGCACCGACGTCGCGACCTTGTTCCTGGATAAGCAGCTCAACATCCGCTTCTTCACGCCGGCCACCCGTCATTTGTTCAATGTCATCCCGGGTGACGTCGGCCGGCCGCTGGCCGACCTCAATTCGCTCGCCGCCAATGACGCGCTGCTGGCCGATGCCAGAGAGGTTCTCCGAACCCTCGAACCGATCGCCCGGGAGATCGAAGCGCAGAACGGCTCCTGGTACGCGCGGCGGATCCTCCCTTATCGAACCCAGAACAACGATGTGGAAGGCGTCGTCATCACCTTTGCCGATGTCACCGAGCGAAAACATGCAGCCCAGGCCTTGGAGGAGGCCGAACGGCAGGCCAAGCTGGCCAATGCCGCCAAGTCCCGCTTCCTCGCCGCCGCGAGCCACGATCTCCGTCAGCCGCTACAGACGCTCGCTCTGCTCCAGGGCTTGATGGCGAAGCTGGTCGAAGGAGAGGCCGCGCAGAAGCTGGTCGCGCGGCTCGACCAGACCCTGGCTGCCATGTCTGGGATGCTGAATACATTGCTCGATATCAACCAGATCGAGGCCGGCACCGTTCGCGCCGACATGGTTACTTTCCCGATCGACGACCTTCTGAACCGCTTGCGCGACGAGTTCGCCTACCATGCCGAGGCGCAGGGCCTTTCCCTGCATGTGGTCTCCTGTGGTCAGTTGGTACGAAGCGATCCGCGTCTGCTCGAGCAGATGCTCCGTAATCTTCTCTCCAATGCCTTGAAATACACCAAGCACGGGAAGGTGCTGCTGGGCTGCCGTCGTCACAACGGCAACCTCCGTATCGAAGTCTGGGATACCGGCGTCGGCATCCCCGAAGAGGAGCTTCAGGCGATTTTCGAGGAGTATCATCAACTCGACAATGACGCGCACGGGCCAACCCGCGGCCTCGGCCTCGGCTTGTCGATCGTGAACCGTCTCGGCAGCTTGCTGGACCATCGCACGGAGGTGCGTTCGATTCTCGGCAAGGGTTCCGTCTTCTCCATCGAAGTAAAGCTGATCCCAGACGGCGCGGCCGAACGTCAAGAACAACGGCGAGACCGGACCAACGAGGGAACCGCGGAATCCGCGGGCCGCACGGGCACAATCCTCATTGTCGAAGACGACCCCGAAGTCCGCGGACTTCTCGAACATCTCTTGACGGAGGAAGGGCATCGTACTGCGACGGCACCCGATGGTTTCGCCGCCATGGATATGGTCGCCCGTGGGACCCTGCGGCCCGATCTTCTCCTCGCCGACTACAACCTCCCGCACGGCATGAACGGACTCGAGGTCAGCGCGAAACTGCGGGAAAAGCTTCATCGCACCATTCCTGTGGTCGTCCTGACCGGCGACATATCGACCGCGACCTTGCGCAGTATCGCCCAGCAGAACTGCGTCCAGCTCAACAAGCCCGTGAAGGCGAAGGAGCTGACTCAGCTCATGCAGCGCCTGCTCCCGGTCCACCCGCCGGCGGCGCAGTTCCGCAGCCTGCAATCCGGCGAAGCAGCCGGCGCGGGCGGACCACCCATCATCTATGTGGTCGACGACGACCGCCATGTGCGGGAGAGCATTCGCGGCGTGCTCGAGCAGGATGGCCGCCAGGTCGAGGATTACGAGAGCTGCGAGGCCTTTCTCGAAGCCTACCGTCCCGGTCGCGAGGCCTGCCTCCTGATCGACGCCTACCTCTCGGGAATGGACGGATTGCAGTTGCTGCGACATCTGGCCGAGTCGGGTCATCGCTTGCCGGCGGTCATGATCACCGGCAACAGCGACGTATCGATCGCGGTTCAGGCCATGAAGGCTGGCGCCTCCGATTTCATCGAAAAACCAGTCGGCCGCAGCGAATTGCTGGCCAGTGTCGAACGCGCCCTCGAGCAGTCGCGCGATTCGAGCAAGCTGCTCGCCTGGAAGCAGTCCGCGGTCAACCATCTCGCCACGTTGACGCCGCGCCAACGAGAGATCATGGACCTCGTTCTGGCCGGCGAGTCCAGCAAGAACATCGCCGTGGATCTCGGCATCAGCCAGCGCACGGTCGAGAACCATCGCGCTTCGATCATGAAGAAGACCGGCTCAAAATCGCTCCCTGCGCTGGCCCGTCTGGCGCTGGCCGCCGCCAAGAACGATCCCGAGGACCGGCATCAGCAAGGCGCCTCCGCAATGACGATATCGCCGCGCTCCGCCGATAAGTGAATCCCGAGTCTGTCGCACGTCGTCATTGGCGAGCATCCTGCAATCCAAACCTTGGCAGAGCTGTCCCGGGCTCCTGGCCCAATCCATGGAGACTCCCATGCCGCGCCGCTTCATCGATCGTGCTCCCGACCATCGCCTGAGATTTGTCTATAACGACGCGGTGGTGTCGTTCAGCGTCGCCTCCGATGTGACCTTTGGGGAAATCGCGCAGACGCTGGACTGCCTTTCCAGCGAGCGCGAGGGCAACCCGGTCGCGATCGACCTCACCCGGCTCCCCCGAATCATGCTCCGATAGCCTGCCGCCACTGGGTAGATTCCGACTCTGTCGGGGCCGTCGCTCTTTCGGCTACTCTATCCTTGCTTCTTCTGATGTCTGAACTGATGCCGGTCGGTCATTCAGCCAGACGCGCCAGGTACCGCCCTCGGTACGCGACGCTTTCCGGACATCAACGACAAAAGCCGATCATCATGGGAAATGTGAGACTGGCATACGGGCCGCGTGGCCGGGGCCGTTCACCTCGCCCGCAATAGGAATTAAATCATGAGTCTCGGCACCATCCTCCTCATCGTCCTGGTGCTTTTCCTGATCGGCGCCTTGCCGACATGGTCTCACAGCTCGAACTGGGGTTACTACCCGAGCGGCGGGCTGGGCATTCTGCTCGTCATCGTCGTCGTCCTCGTGGTCATGGGCAGGATCTAGCTGCCGTCACCGCTCGTCTCGAAATCGTCCAGCGATAGGAAATCGCCATGTTCACCAAAACCACATTCCTGGCCTTCGCGCTGATGGCCCTCTTTGGCGCCGCCCTGCTTCTCGGCGCCTGCCACGCCACCGCCGGTGCGGGCGAGGATATCTCCAAGACCGGGGATGCCATCACCAAGAGCGCGGACGAGCACACGCCTTAAGCCCCCGCCTCCGGCGAAGTAGCCCGCAGGCCCCCTTCGAGAAGCCGTGCCGTAAGAGCAGGCACCGCGGCGGGTTGCACGGATGGCGGCAGATCTGCCCTCAGAGGTCGCGAACGAGGAGGATCGACCGATCCTCCTGCGGGTGAGCCGGATGGGGCATCAGGGTCCGCTCGCCGAACGGGCGGAAGCCATACCGTCGATAAAAGGCCCCCGCGCGGGGATTCAGCAGGAAATGCTGCACGCTCATCTGGTGGCATCCTGCCTCGATCGCCTGGCCCTCGGCCTTGCGCAGGAGCCGTGCACCAATCCCCCGGGACCGATAGGGTTCGTGAACCGCCAGCGCATTGATGTAGAAGCTGCCGGGAACTTCGAACTCGAGCTCGACGAAGGGCCGCAAAAATTCCGGCAGCTCCGCCAGGCTGCTGCGATCCTCGTCGCTGATGTCCGGCAGACGATAGGCCAGGATCATACCGGCAACGTGATCCCCGATCTCGGCGACCGTCGCGTGGCGATAGGAAAAGCCGCCTTCCTCGCGCCGGGCACGCTGCTCGCCGACATCGAGCGGCGTCTCGCCAGGCCTGGCCATCTGCGCCCAGAGATAGCCCGGGATGCCGTCACCGGCGATCTCGATCAATGCCGCAAGGCTTCGCGCGTCGGACGGCTGCGCGCGCCGAATCCGCAAGGCCGACACCTCGAACTCTGATTTCAACGCGACCTCCCCTCGTCTGGGCCGGGCCATCATCACTCTGACGCCCTCTTTTCCCCGCATCAAGAAGTCAGATCGCCCCTGCTCGGCCGCTCAGGGAACCGGTTGGGGTCCCAGCCGTTAGTTGTTCGATTGTCCCTTGGCGCAGTTCGCGGGCCTGAGGCGCGAGCCGTGATCCCCTCATGGGTGACGGCTTGCTGCCGTCACTCGTAACGCCGGGGATCCCCACGATCCCGCAATCAATCCGAGGAAACCCAGATGATCACCACATTTTCAGCCCTCAGATCCAAAGCCGCGCGGCTGGCTCCCATCCTGGCCGTATTGTTGGTGGCGGCCTGCGCGCCGCAGCATTCGGCGCCCACGCAGACTCAGGCAACCAACCCCAGCGTCACCTACAAATATCGCGGGGATGAAGAACTGGTGCAGGCGAACGACAAGGCGATGGCCTATTGCAGCCAGTATCACTCCACCGCGCAGACGGCGCGGATCGATACTGAGTCCGACGGCAGCAAGACCGCGGTGTTCCAGTGCGTGGCGATGCCGACCAACATGGCATCGAGCCAGATCTACAATCCGAATTATCCCTACAACTACAACACCGACCAGGACCTGCTGGGCGTGACCCAGAGCGCCGATCTCTATTGCGCGAACAGCGGCGGACAGCGCGCGGTGACGACGATCAACACCGAAACCAACGGTACCAAGACCATCACCTTCCGCTGCGTGCCGCGCTGATTCCTTCGCAGTCGGCGGCTTGATCCGATCCCCCTCGCCTCCGGGAGCGCCGGCTCGCCGGAGGCGAGCCGGCGACTAGGGGATGAGATTGCCGTAATCGTGCGTGTATTCGCCGGCCTCGAAGCTGCCGATGTGCTGGGTCCAGTGCTTTCCGGGCCAGAGATAATCGACCCGGCCCTCGGCCGGCCGATAGACTGCGGTGTAAGCGGTGGTGAAGCCGACGAATCGCGAATAGAGCGGCGGCTCGAAGAACCGCGCGGCCAGGCTCCCAAGAGTCGTGGACGGATCATCCAGGACCGCCCGCAGGACCTCCGCTCGCTCGACGGAGCGGCCGGCCGCGACCATGCCGGCGGCGACAGCCTCCTCTTGATGATTGGTGCAGACCCGGGCTCGCGACAGCGCGGGTTCACGATCCGGACCGAGGAACAGGGTCGCATGGGCCCCCGCCCGGTCGAGCAGCATCACGTTCTGCGACATCGCCACCGGAATCCGGCTCAGCGCCGCGACGGCCTCGTCGACCCTGCTGCAGGTTTCGAGCACATAGCGCAGCATCAGGATGATCGAAAATCCTCGGCCCTGGGCGGGACGGCCGCCAAAGGTCAGGCTCGCCACCAGCCCCTCTTCATTCATGCCGTCGAGGCAGCCGCCCCAGGGCCGCTGGGCCTTGGCGATGACCTCGCGTCCCGACCATGCGGTGGCTTCGAACCCGTCCGAAACGATGTCGAGCGGAAAATCGTAATTGCGCACCAGGGCGGGCCCGTCGTCCCCGAGCCAGACCGCCTGGCTGCAGCCGCTGGAGAGCGGCGGCGGGCGATATTGGCTGAGCATGCGGTGGGCCAGATCGTCGTCCCCGACCAGAGTGCAGACCCGGTCGTAATGCGGGATCAGCTCGGGCATATGGGTGCCGAGCGCCGCCCGGCATTCGTCGGCGCTCGGCGGATCCGACAGGCCCTCCCCGAGATACCAGCGCTCGGCCTCATGGCGCCCGGCGGCGAAGCGGGCCAGCCAGGCCGCTCCCGGCCGATCCTCACGCCTGAAGACGAAACGCTTGCGCATCGCGCCATCCTACGCGACGGCGACCGCGACCGAAATGGCGCGCGCTTCCCGGCCCGAGGAGCCTAAGCGCCGAGATGTTCCTTGAAGAAAGCGAGGGTACGGCCCAGCGCCTTCTCGTGGCTGGCCTTGTCGAAGCTGGCGCGCTCGTCGCAGCTGAAGCCATGGCCAGCGTCATAGGTGAAGATCTTCACCTCCGGCCGCGCCGCCTTGATCTTCTCGACGTCGCTCATCGGAATGCCATGGTCGTGCTCGCCGAAATGCAACATCACCGGGACCTTCGGCTTCTCCTTGGCATGGGCCGCGATCATGCCGCCATAATAGCCCACCGTGCAGGCCAGCCCCGAGAGACGGGTGGCTGAGAGGAAGGCCAGCGAGCCGCCCCAGCAATAGCCGACGACGGCGATCTTGCCCGCGCCCTTGAGCGCCTGGATCGCCGCGGCGACGTCGAGCAACGTGTCCTCGAGCTTGATCGCCGCGCGCAGCTTGACGCCGCGATTCATCGCGGCCTCGTCATAGCCGATATCGATGCCGCGCTCCGTGCGGTCGAACAGCGCCGGCGCGAGCGCGGTATAGCCCTGGGCGGCGAAGCGGTCGGTCACGCTGCGGATATGGTGGTTGACCCCGAAGATCTCCTGGATGACCACAAGGCCGCCCTTGGAGGCACCGGCCGGCTCGGCGCGATATCCCGCGAGCTTGAAACCGTCGGCGGCTTTGAGTTCGACCTGGCTTCCCATCGGGACCTCTCCTGGTTGCCTGCGATCGGCCGGAGAACCGGCCTTGTCCGTAAGTCTAGGCCGGGCAGCACAGCGAGGAAAGTTTCCGAAAGTTCAGGCGGATCGGCTCGCCATGGCGCGGCGATGCTCCGGATACCAGCCGGTGAATTTCACCGCACCGACGAGCGCCACGATCGTCGCGATGATGCCGATCCGAGGCGGCCATTCGGGCATATACACAAGGATCACGTCGGCGACGACCATGATCAGGAAGGCCACCGCCCAGGCGCCGGTGATGACGTAGTTGGTGCGGAGGAAGCCGGGGCTGTCCCAGAACTCCTTGGCGACCGTCTCGCGTGCATATTGCAGCGTGAAGGGCCGGCGGATGGCGATCGTGATCAGCACGATCAGCATGAGGCCGCCATCGACGCAAAGACGAACACCGAAGACCGACCAGGCGGGATGGGCCAGCAGGCTGTAGAGCGCCAAGCCGCCGAACAGGATGAAGGTGCCGATCTCGAGCACCTTCGGAGAGCGGTTGGGCGTTAGCCAGTGCCGCAGCAGGATCCCCGCCGATACGGCGGCGGCGGCAAACAGGCCTTCCGTCGACCCGACCAGCCGGTCGACGATCGCGAACACGATGAATGGCGCAAAAGCCAGCAGCAGCGACATCGATTCCCCCTGTTTCCCCAGCGCCGTCAGCGCGGAATCGCCCCATCCGCAGCCTCCGGCTCTCGATAATATTACACGAGCAGAGCGTCAATAAAGGTCCCCCATCAGGCCTTCGCCGTCGCAGTCAATGCGTGAGCCCCAGTACGACCTCGATCGTACCTTCGGCGCCAAGATCGACCAGGGCGATCGGAATGCCCCTGAAGGAACAACGCGCTCCCTCGATCCCCAGTTTGCGGCGCATCGCTGTGCCCATTCGGATCTCGATCACCGTTCGAGCATAGTGGCCAGAAGATTCGATAAACCCTTCGAGGGTCTCGCGAATGAACTCTGCGTCCTGGTCGGAAAGGTCCAATCGGAATGTGTCGTCGGCCATGCGGCCCTCGAATGCAAAAAGCCCCGGCGCTTTCGCGTCGGGGCTTTGATGTTGGTTGCGGGGATAGGATTTGAACCTATGACCTTCAGGTTATGAGCCTGACGAGCTACCGGGCTGCTCCACCCCGCGTCTAACTTTTGGGCCGGGTTTTAGCCCGGTTGGTATTCTGGTTGTCCGCCTCCGGCGGAGGGGGCTGCTCCACCCCGCGTCTAACTTTTGGGCCGGGTTTTAGCCCGGTTGGTATTCTGTTTGTCCGCCTCTGGCGGAGGGGGCTGCTCCACTCCGCGTTGGTGTCGTGTCGTTCGGGAGATGAGCGATCGGGTCCGGAGGTAGGCTTCCGGATGTCGTCGATCGGGTTCTCACGAACGGATAGGTTGTTGTGTTTGTGATTGGGATCGGACTGCGTATCTGTCTTCGCTTGGAAGACCTGGCGGCGACCTACTCTTCCACGTCTTGAGACGTAGTACCATCGGCGCTGAGGGTTTTCACGGCCGAGTTCGGGATGGGATCGGGTGTTGGGCCCCTCGCCATGACCACCAGGTCATCGAAGCGAAGTTTGGGATATTTGAATGTGACGGGAGAGCTGTTGGTCTCGAGCTTTGACTTGCGTGTTCTTGCAAGGTCTTAAGCTTTGAGCGATCAAGCCGAACGAGCGATTAGTACCAGTTAGCTCCACGCATTGCTGCGCTTCCACACCTGGCCTATCGACGTGGTGGTCTTCCACGGCTCTTCAGGGAGATCTGGTTTTGAGGTGAGTTTCCCGCTTAGATGCCTTCAGCGGTTATCTCGTCCGCACATAGCTACCCGGCGGTGCCGCTGGCGCGACAACCGGTACACCAGAGGTGCGTCCATCCCGGTCCTCTCGTACTAGGGACAGCGCCTCGCAAATCTCCAACACCCACGGCAGATAGGGACCGAACTGTCTCACGACGTTCTGAACCCAGCTCACGTACCACTTTAAATGGCGAACAGCCATACCCTTGGGACCTGCTCCAGCCCCAGGATGTGATGAGCCGACATCGAGGTGCCAAACGACTCCGTCGATATGGACTCTTGGGAGTCATCAGCCTGTTATCCCCAGCGTACCTTTTATCCGTTGAGCGATGGCCCGTCCACGTGGAACCACCGGATCACTATGGCCGACTTTCGTCTCTGCTCGACTTGTCTGTCTCGCAGTCAGGCGGGCTTGTGCCATTGCACTCAGCGGCTGATTTCCGACCAGCCTGAGCCCACCATCGCGCGCCTCCGTTACTCTTTGGGAGGCGACCGCCCCAGTCAAACTACCCGCCATGCAGGGTCCTGGGCGTCGCTTCAGACGCCTCAGTTAGAGATCAGAGAACAGAAGGGCGGTATTTCAAGGTTGCCTCCACGATGGCTAGCGCCACCGCTTCATAGGCTCCCACCTATCCTACACATCCATCCCCTAATACCACTGCAAAGCTGTAGTAAAGGTGCATGGGGTCTTTCCGTCTAACCGCGGGTACCCCGCATCTTCACGGGGAATTCAATTTCGCTGAGTTGATGTTGGAGACAGCGGGGAAGTCGTTACGCCATTCGTGCAGGTCGGAACTTACCCGACAAGGAATTTCGCTACCTTAGGACCGTTATAGTTACGGCCGCCGTTTACCGGGGCTTCGATTCAGAGCTTGCACCCCTCCTCTTAACCTTCCGGCACCGGGCAGGCGTCAGACCCTATACGTCGCCTGTTGGCTTCGCAGAGCCCTGTGTTTTTGGTAAACAGTCGCCACCCCCTGCTCTGTGCCCCCTCATCCTGGTTGCCCAAGACAAGGGCCCTCTTCTTCCGAAGTTACGAGGGCAATTTGCCGAGTTCCTTCAACATCATTCTCTCAAGCGCCTTGGTATGCTCTACCAGTCCACCTGTGTCGGTTTCGGGTACGGTCTCACGCTGGCGTTGTTTCCTGGAACGTCTTCACGGCAAGGGCAATCCAGTAAGCCCTCACAACTTACGACGTTCGTCACATCCAGCAGGCTCAGGAATATTAACCTGATTCCCATCGACTACGCCTTTCGGCCTCGCCTTAGGGACCGGCTCACCCTGCGCGGATTAACCTTGCGCAGGAACCCTTGGACTTTCGGCGACAGTGTCTCTCACACTGTTTGTCGCTACTCATGTCAGCATTCTCACTTCCGGTGCCTCCAGGACCCCTCGCGAGACCCCTTCACAGGCTTACGGAACGCTCCGCTACCACGTGCATTTGCATGCACATCCACAGCTTCGGTACGTGGCTTTAGCCCCGTTACATTTTCGGCGCAGGACGGCTTGTCTAGACCAGTGAGCTATTACGCTTTCTTTAAAGGATGGCTGCTTCTAAGCCAACCTCCTGGTTGTCTTGGCCTTCCCACATCCTTTCCCACTTAGCCACGATTTGGGGACCTTAGCTGGTGGTCTGGGCTGTTTCCCTCTCGGCCATGGACCTTAGCACCCACAGCCTGTCTGTCGGACGATACTCGCCGGTATTCGGAGTTTGGTTAGGTTTGGTAAGGATCGCTCCCCCTAGCCCATCCAGTGC